>JBBRUX010000012.1:0-86338 GCA_038247415.1 Chitinivibrionales bacterium
GCCGCCTCAATCGTGATGTTTTCACTCAATAAATCTATCGTGCGATCCTGCACCACATCAAAATTGACAATGTCGCCAAGAACCATCCTGAATTCTTTAATTTTTCCATTTATTTGACGTGAAAGGTAGGATAACGCACCCACTGTGAAATATCCAGTAACAATATCAATTTTACCGGCTTCAGTATATTCCTTTAGCCATTCGTAAACCTTCTGGTTTTCATTCTTATTGTCTAAAATCATTTTTTTTCTTTCTCCTTGCCCAACATAAATGTTGGGCATTCAAGACGGGCAAGTTTTATTTGTTTTTGCATTTAGCCGCCGCTATAAATTTCATCGTTTAAATTTATTGACACTAGCTATATGTTTGTTCTACCAGCCGATACTTAGATCAAGCTGCTTATTCCAGTCGATCCACTTTTTTTTAGGAAGCCGTGTAGCGTCGAAGTGGCGCTGAGCATAATGATAGCTGCCAAGGCTTTTAAACTGTTTCCGTTCTTGGGCAATAAAGTCGGCGTAGGCTTGATTCTGAGTGGTGTTGAAATCGGCTATTTCGCTATTCTGGGTATTTTCAAAATCCTTGATTGCATCTTCTTCTAAAGAAGCAAATTCCTCGAAGGCTTTTTTAAGGTCTGAGCAATAGGTGTCGACATTGTGGACAAGGGTGAATTGTTCCCCCACGGTAATACTAAATGCCGATTGGTTTTGTGTTTTTGATAAAGGAGAGACGCCAATAGTGCCTTTATGAACAAAAAAATCGGCTCCATTTTGTGAGCAGTCAACAGAATAAATTGTACCCCTGATGGCTGCCGTGGCAGTGGGAGTTGTTATTGAAAAGTTTTCCTTTTCGGTAAGCTTTTTAACATTGATCCAAATCGAGCCCGTTAGGGTAGTAAGATTTGGTTGTCCCGTCTGATCGCTTGATAAACGAGTGGTTGTGTTTTCATCAAAGCGAGCAACCCGTGTTTGGCCAAATCTGATTTCGCACCGCGATTCTTCGCCGGTTGTAAGAATATCCATGGCAAAGAGTGGCAAGGATAGGCGTGCCTTGAGGCTCACATTGTTGCGCATGATGGAAACACTCCCAATAAAAGAAGTAATTGTCCCAAGGGGAGCCGCAGCTGTGGTTGCCCTGCTTTGGCCTGGAAGTGCAAAAATGCCAAGTACCATGAGGCTTATAGGGAATGTCGTAGAGCGCATATGCACTATCCTTTGTCAGGGAATTTGTGAGAGTGCCGCTTGAACCTTTTTAACAGTAAGTATATCTCGCATGACCGTAGGGTGCAAAGAATCCTTTGCAGAAAAAATCGCTAAAAATGGAATAGAACGGGACCCAAGCATTGTCATGAGCGATTCTGCCGGCGCGTTTGACGTAGTGAGATCCGCCAAAAGAGGGAGAACGTTTTTAGTATTGATAAGATCAACGATGGTTTTATCAGAAAGAACGACCGCAGAATTATATTGACAGTTCATACACCATGATGCTGTAAAGTCAACGATTACCGAACGGTTTTCTCTCTGGGCCCACAGGAGTTTTTCTGGTGAATAGGTTTCCCAAACGAGTTGGCTGTTTCGACTCTGCGCTGTGGCGCCTACGGAAAGCGTGGTAAAAAGACCAAACCAGAGCTGTAACCCAGCTGCAAGAATGAGTGTTCCAACAAGGCCGGCTATCAATTTTCGCAATCGATTCGATCCAAAGGGTGCAATTTTATTGTATAAAATTACCGCGGCACAAAGAAAAACAGCAAAACCAGCAGTTTGAGCTCCCAATTGCCCCGGCAAACCAAGCAAGAGGTATGCAGCAAATGCAAAGAGGGCAAAACCTAGGCTGTATTTAAAGTATTCCATCCAGGGCCCAGGACGAGGTATCAGACGCGCTAGAGGCGAAAAAAGCGAGAGAAGCAGATAGGGGAATGCCATCCCTATGCCAAGCATGGTAAAAACCAAATACGTGGTGAGTGCTGGTTGCGTTAATGTCCACGCAAGCGTGCCCCCTAAAAATGGACCGCTGCACGGTGTTGCTAATAAGGTTGTAAGCATACCTTTAAAAAAATACCCGAGCAAAGTTTCTCGATTGTGTGTTGAAGCTTTACCAATAAGAGATGGTACGCCCATAATGTAAACATCAAACATCCCCAGACCAAAAATAACCATGAGCGAAATAAGTGAGATTAAAAACCAGGGATTTTGAAATTGTGCACCCCAGGAGAGTCCTGCAAATGCAGCAAGGGTAGCCAGAGCCATGAACACAGAAAGCACCCCGAGTGAGAAAACCCCGCCAAAGAGCAATTTCTTTTTTAAATTATCCTGGGCATTGTTTGCAAGCGCAATGATTTTAATGCCTATTACTGGTAAAACACACGGCATTGCATTAAGGATGATGCCGGCAATAAAGGCAAAAAGGAGAGCGAGTCCAAGGGTCATTGTAGAAGCTTGTGCGCGCGGAATATAATTGGGCAAGGTATTTTGCGGCGACTGTGGAGATGGTTTCAGCGTAATGGCACCCATGCTCATTTCGTTTGAACTTAGTGGGGGCGCGGAATTTGTTTCCACAAAGTCCATAGAGAGGGCAGTGGCAAAAAGGGTTGCCAATGAGACATTATCAGCGAAGGAGGCGACCATTTTTAAGCTTCCCGTTGCTACAAAGGGTATGATTAGCGGCACATCTTTAGACACGGGTATACACGAGGTATTGCATATAAGCCCAGAAATAGAAATTGAGGTTGGCGGGACGGCACCACGTAGTAGTCCTTGTGCAAAGAAATGCGCGCTGTCTGAGTAGGCAAAAACATAGTCTCCAAATGCGGGGTCAAATCGCTTGGGCTTGAGTTTGAAAGCCTTAGTCCATTGAATTTCTGGGAGCGCAGGAAGCTTAAGCGAAAATGGTTTGCCCACTCCTGGGCCAAGTGGGTTAGAGTATAAATGAAAAGAATCGGGAATACGCACGGCAATATCAATAAGAATAGTATCGTTGGTCGTATAAGCCCTTTTGTCAAAGGTTATCGTGGCGCTCAATTCAGCAGGTGCTGCGTCGCTTCGCGAAATAATCCCTACGCAGAGCAACCAGAGAAGCGGGAGAATTGTCGGGAGTGTTTTCATATAAAATTCCTTTTGAAAAAGAGACAGAGAAGCGGCTTGCGGTTCATGCAACGAATAATCATGTTTTTACAATATATGTCACGGAATGAGAACTTTTCCTCTATGAAAATGAGCGTTTGGGGGATGTCCACTATTATATTAATACTATATGCTTAAGGAGACCAACACATTAGCAACCTGAAAGGATGGTGCTTGTGGAATCTATACTTGATCGTGGTTCCGAACTGAGCTTTGCGCATGAGAATGAGCAGGCAGAGACCTTTATAACAGCCGAAGACCTTTCTGCTGCTGCTCGGATACTTGTTGATATTGTTGAAAAAGACTCTAAAAATTTTCGTGCCTTTAACAATATGGGAATAATTGCCTGGATGCAAAAGGCATGGGATGATGCCTATGCCATGTTTTCCACCTCCGTCTCTTTAAAACCCGATTATCTCGATGCACTCATGAATTTGTTTGATTCTGCCCTCAAATTGCATAAAGTGGGTGAGTGTGTACCACTCTTTGAACGTGCGGCGGCTCTTCTTCCTCAGAGCAAAGAACTAGAGGAAATAGTCGCGAGTATTCATACCCACAAAGAAGCCATTTATCAGACCCAGCGAGCTTTGACAATAGGGGCCTATAATAAAGATATTGCCGAAGCTGCAACAATTCTGGCCGAAGGGCGTCTACTTTCGGCAATGGAAAAATACCTTAGCATTCATGATACGCAAGGGCCTCACGCCGAGGTGTACTCTGGACTTGGTATAATATCATATTATCAAGGTAAGTTTAGCGATGCCTATGCGCTCTTTGTAGAATCTGTCAAGCTTAATCCCTGCAATCTCGAAACGTTTCTCAATCTGGCAGATGCAGCAAAAGAGTGCGGAAAGATAGACGATGCCCGTGCAGTCTATCAAACATATGCTCAAGAAATACGGGAATTGTCATCTATTGCATCCGAATTTGAGCGCGCCACAAACATGCCTTGATGTGAACGTGTGAGTAGAAATGGTGCCGTGTGGTAGCTTTTGGTCATTACGAATTTAGATACGTGCGGTATTCTTGCCTGATTATTGCGCTGCTAGCATATTACCTAGCGCCATTGCACGCAAAGTCGCTTGCTCTTTTTGCAGACCAGGCTTCTGCTGCTCCCGCAGTTCTTGATACAAAATCCCGAACACATCTCGAAGCGAGACTATTGCCGTATTTTCGTTTGAGGGCAGCACGATTGCCTATTGTTGCCGGATGCGAAATCCCAACGCAGCAAGAACTATGGGTTCTCTCGCGCAATTATTCTGGTTTATCGACTGCCTTTAAAGCCGTGTATACGCAGGCGTATGGTGTACCCGCAGGATATCGTGTATTTGTAACGCCAAAAAAGAATGGTGAGATATGGTATACTCTCAATGGTTCCGATAAAGTCAATGGTGTTGATTCGCTCGACACAATGGGTTACGATACGCTCGATTGGCGAACGAAAAAGTTTGGTAAAAATAATATACCCGATTATATCGACGAAGTCGCCTTCGCTTTTGATAGCACGTATGCTATGATAATCGACCGTTTCGGATTTTCTGCGCCATTGCCCGCCGATAGCAGGTTTGGTAGCCCTGTGCGCTACAAAATTATTATTTCTGCCTTGGGAACAGGAGATTATGCAATTACTACTCCGGGCGATCGTGCCGGTGCATCCCAAACGGGGTTTCGGAGCGAAATTATCCTGAGAAATTCCTGGAAAGGACCTCCCTGGGATCAGGCCGTTAACAATTACGACCTACACCCGGAACTTGCAGTGAGGGTAACAATCGCCCACGAGTTTTTTCATGCAGTTCAGTATGGTATGGCACGCACGTTGGGATCGAGAATGCCCATAGACGAATTCCCGCTTCAGTGGCTGGAGAGCAGTGCCGTGATGATGGAAGAACTCGCATTTAGTTCTGTAAACGATTATATCCAATATGCCAATGATTTTTATGCAAGACCCTCGGCTACTATTTTTTCAGATTTTTCCGATCCCTACCAGTATAGTTTACTAGTGCTCTATCTTTATTATCATGCCGATAGCGCGCCGGGGATAGCTTTTATTAAAGATGTATTTCTTCAAAGCCAGCTGGGATCCATAGATTTCTTTGCCAATCTCGATGCAATAGCACGCCGTTATCACACCCGATGGCTCGACCTCTTATCGAATTTCTTTACGGCAGCATATTTTAGCGGTGCAAGGGGAAATGCTTTTATTTTTATTCCCGATGCATCCCAATTACCCATGTATACAATAGTACAGGATCAACCCGATTTTTCGGGATCAATACGTAAAAGTGTTGCTCCCATGGGAATGCAGATGCTTTTGTTTGGTCAAGAGCCTTTTCGAGTCGACTCATTGCATGTTTCCTGGATTGGCACCAATGCGTCAAAAAGCGCGGTAAGTATTGGTTCCTGGAACATTTCTATGCTCTATAAAACTCAATCGGATGCCCTGTATGATACGATCGTTCCTTTTGATTCCGGATCAAGTGCCATGAGTAGCTTGATTTGGGGAACTCATTCCGATCTGGTAATGATTGCAACAAATGGTGTTGCCGATTCGTCTCGGATAATTACAGGATCGTTTACTACCTGCGATCATCCCGTTCAAAATGGGTACATTTCAAAAGCGCTTGGGAATCAAAACGATACATTGGAATGCCGGAACTTTTTCAAAGGTAATTCGGTATGTCAGCCTGCCGTAATTTTTCCAGAAAAAGCATCAGTATCATTGGCAAACCTCAGTAGCTCAAACATACAAACCGGATCCACGGGGTTTACGATGTATGCAAATGCAGCACTTTTGTCGGTTCTTGATAGCTTTGTGGTGACCATCAAGGTGAATCCGCACCTCATTCGTTCGCTGTGCAATCAGCTCGATGCAACGCCAGAGTTGCTTAACGTCTATTTTTCTACCGACAATGGGCTATCCTGGCAAATTATTCCAAGTTCCTATGCTGTCCAAACAGGATATACTGCTACCCTTTTTAATTCCGGCATATGCATTGTGGGAGGCAAGAAACTTGGTTCTTCGGTACATGTTTATCCCAATCCTATACGGTACTCAAGTACGCACAAAGTTCACATTATTGCCAAAGATCTTTTAGAAGTTCGTATTTTCTCGGCTGGCGGAAAACTCTTGACATCATGGCGTGCGAGTGGTGTGCCTTCAGAGGATGGCTTATTTCAGCTTGAAACAGGATCTCTGGTTGCACTGAATCCGAGGGCTCATATAAAGTGGCTCATTCCTGGAATATATTGGTTGCAGATCACTTCAAAGGATCCCATTACAAAGGGAATTAAATCGGAACGCAAAAAAATGATGGTTGTACCATGAATAAGAAGCATGAAGTAAAATCGTTAGCGCTGGTTTTGGGCTGCATTGTGAGCGCTGTATGCATTGCTGCTGTCGGTAACGGGTGCGTCGTGGCTACAAAGCTGCATCGTAGCTTGGATATCGCCCACGAGAAAGTGTTTTTATTTCCCCTTGCTGATAGTACCGGATTGTTCGCATCTGTACAAGAGGGTGCAGGGTACGATGCCCTTCGTGATGATCAAGTAGCTTTAAAAAAGAATCTCGATACCGTCCTTCTGATAGAAATGCGACGGTGCGAAAAGTTTGGTTACTATCAAATGGTAGATGATTCTTCTTCTGCTTCTGTTCACATGCAGCTACTGCTTAAACAGCCCCAATATAAAAGGGATTCTTTGTTTGTTGTGGTGGAGTGTAGTGTTCAGCGTAAAGGAGTTGGCGTAACAGATACCTTTACTGTAGTTGCATCATGCCTTATCCCTCGTAAACAAAATTCCGATTCTCGGGAGATTAGCACGGGAAAAAATATTATCTCATTTGTCTACTATTTTCCTGCTAAAAAAATCGCTGGGCATTTTTACCTTGTTCACTAATGGCCTTATTAAAATTTTACAATGCCTTGATTTTTTTATGAATACGATAAATTGTTCTAGACAGTATGCATAGTTAATTGCATAATCTGTTATGCGTGTCATTATCTAGTCTTTATAAACGCACGGTACTTCATCGTTAGCACTAGGATTATCATGGATATTTCTTCGTCGCATTTTTTCGGTTACGATGTAATAAGTTTGTCTGGTGATATGCGGATCAGTGGAATACCATCTCTAACGCCGCTGCTCATGAAGCATATGCAATCAAGCATAGAGCCTAAACTTGTGCTTGATTTAACGGGCGTTATTTCTATAGACTCCTTGGCTATACGACTTCTTATCAATCTAAAAAAACGCCTCGAAGAGTCTTCTAAAACTCTTTTTTTCTATAACCCATCATCTGTCGTTATGGAGGTACTTGTTTCAGTCAACCTAGATAAAGTATTTACCATTATCGAAAATCTTGATAGTATTAATCGGGATGTAGCAGCAACAACCTATGAACGCTATCTGCCGTATACAACTAAAATGGATGCCGTGAACAAAGTGGCATGCACGTGTGAAGTATGTGGATCATCCAATACAAGCGGCTATCTGATAGATAATTTTGCGTATGACTGGGGTTGGCTGGGTGATGAACCCTTCCCGGTTGCTTTTACGAAAGGTACCAAAGAGACGTTTGATGTGCTTTCTATTGTGCCAATAGTCTGCAATGACTGTTATATGGCATCATGCAATATCGCGCATTTTAAAGTGCGTGTAGGGGAAAAGGTTCGTATTCCTTCAATTCTCGACGAGCAATCCAAGAACATTTTGTCTAAGGGTATCAAAAAGCGCAAAAAGAAAATCGAGGATTTGGGCGAATTGCCTCCAAATTTCTTCGACTACCCCCGGGATAAAACTGCAGCCTGCATGGCCTACGAACTCGCGGAAAATTGCGCCCGCAGCATGGCTGTGGATAAAGCGGCTGCAACGCCTTTTGAAATAGGATATCTCAATTATATCTCTATTAAATACGCTAAAAATGAACAAAAAGAAGAATTAATAAATAATTGCAGAACGTGGCTTACGCAGGTTTTGTCCGAAAAAGAACGCTATAACTGTTTCGATCTTGCACGAACCTATTTCGTCCTTGTCAATGCATCTCTCAATCTTGGTAAAGTTAAAGAAGCTGCTGAGTCGCATGCAGCGTTTACAACCATGATCAATGAGATTAAAATTGGGGCTCAAGGTATAGAAGATCCACACTTCTGGTATAAACAAGCCGATTTAATTTGGAAACGGGAAATCGAGGATCGTTCGGGTGGTCTGAAAATCTAGCTCTGCGATCTCGCTTTTTAATGGAATCTCAGAGGAACTTTACCCCAAATAATTCAGAGAATTCTAACTTTTTCTTCTCGAGGATAGCAGGCGAAACGATATGGTTTTTAGTGGCGTAATCGCCCTGCGCAAGATTTTTCGAATCTTTTGCCACAATCGTATCGACATACTGTTCTAAAATGGTAAAGAGGGGTTCCGTTGGGTACTTCTGGTATGCTTCTGCAAGTGTGTTTTTAAAGAGAAATTGGTTCTCTCCTGCCAAATACCATAATCGAATTATTAATTCCTTTTTGTCGTAATGCTTTATAATAGACAAAATGCGCATGGTAAGAAATCGGGAATCTTCTCGGGTAAGTTCGCAAATTCTTACAAGCATATGCAATCCGCGCATGTTTTCCGCGTCACGGTCCAAAAGTTTTTCGATGCAGCTGCGTGCCTCGGCGACTTTGCCTTTGTGCACGTAATGGTTAGAAAGTACCAGATATGATGAGTAGTCTGTTGGATCGAGGGAGATTTCTTGAATAAGACTTTGAATAGCTTTGTCGGTATTTCCGATTTTTATAAAACTTGCTGCTATGGATTGGTAAGGAATGGGGTTTCGGTCGTCTGCTGCAATTGCTTTTTCAAACCACTCGATGCTTTCGACGCTCTTGCCCGCAAATTGATATAGGTCGCCAATAAGAGTATAAATATGCGATAGATCGCGTATTATTTCTTCATTCTTGTCTTCGATCAATTCAAAGACGTGTGCTACCATTTCAACAGCATCGACAGTATGCTCAAATCCATTACTTTCGCATGATAAGTAAGCACAATCTTCAAAAGCTTCTTTGCAATCGGAATAGGGGGCAGTAAATGAGCATATCTTTTTTTTATACGAAGAAAGAGTCTCTCTACATGGGTTAGTCTCTAGTGCTTTGCTTGTTTTCATAGTGCCCCTTTCATTTAATAGTAGTGTTGGGGCAAAGATTTGTCAATCAATTATCGTTCAAAAATCGTTAAAAAGAATGGTATCTGATTAAGTGATTGATATTGATAAAAATACATGAATGCGGGTGGCGACGGACGATGAATTAAGCCAGAAAAAGATTGTTGTAATGGTAGAGGCTGCAGCGCACAAGTGATGCTATAGTTTCATTCTGATACGCTTTACTGGTATTTTCCTGCTATCCCAATTCTTGCTCTGATGAGCCCATTGGTTTCTTTTATTCCATTCGCATATATGGTTGCAGGAACCGATAAAGGCCTTATTGACTCTGCCAGATCCTCGTTACTATGAGCAAAGAAGATCCAGTTTACAATGGGGTATCGGCCGATGGGTAAGTCGTTTATGGATAATTTGTAACCGCATTCGGTTTGATTGGATGCTAGACCTGAACGCCTCAAGAAAAAACTGCTTTCGCGCAGAAATATAGAGTCAATTCCTGCATCCAGATACCAGGTGTATCCAAGAGAGTCTTTAAAAAAAGTAGCAGCAACATGATTCGGATTGGTTTTTATAACATGTGCCGGCGTTTTTTTTGCCCCTACCACAAACGATGCATGAATAGAAGGTATTGCGTAAGTAAATCCATCTCCTGCTTGGGTTATGGCGGGTGCCATTTCGATGTAGGCTTCGCTAAAGAACGATTTAAATCGAATTGGTGCATGCAGGCTTACGGGTACACACACCATTTGAGCGTAACAAATCTGATTGACTGCTGCTTTGCTCACGCGAAACAGAAAACTAAGGTGCAGGCTGAAATCCCCGCGTTTAATGAGGCGAATTTGTCCTATCTTGTATCGCTTGACTGGGCAATCGAGGTTGTCTTGATTAAGTTGAAATTTAAAGTTTCCAATAAGCGTTTTAAAAAATATGTTGACATGTAATAGTCCGGCAATGTTTTGGTAGTGTTCGCTGCCAGAACTTTTTATTCCAGCCTGCAGAAAATGGAATTTTCCTTTGTCAAATTGCGCAAAGTACCAGGGCGTTTCTACCAGATCTTTAACAGGATCATAAGTAATAGTATGATCGCTCGATAAGGGAAACGTGCTCTTAGAAACGATACGAATCAAATACGTGCGCTTGTTCGAAGCTTCAACAAAGATGTCGGAAGTGGCTGCGTTCTTTTTATAATCACGTTTCTGCGCTAAGGAATCGACCGGAAGAAGGTTGTTGGTTAAGAAGGCGATCTCATCGCGTGAATCGAGAATCCCATTGCTAAGATTTGTATTAGGAGATTCACCTTTGTCGCAGATGTATTCTCCTTCCGGAGAAATTTCGTCGATCTGGAAAGGAATAGGTTTATTGTCGCTATCAAGCACCCGAATGGTATGCAATGGTTTTCCACAGAGCATAGGAAGCAGTGCCCCGGTAATCACAATGGGTTCACCGTGCAATGCAAAAATAATTCCTATGCAGATGAGCGCTGTGTTTACTAATCTAGTAAAGCTAAAAAGCGTTCTCATCAATACTCTCATCGAGTTAATTCAATAAGAAAGACCGGCTTGTTCTGTGAAATAGCCAGAGTATTATTTGCAACAGTACCTGTTTCGATAGCTCCATAATTCCAATCGTAGCAGGTATACTTCATCCCATTAAGTGGGGGCACGGTAAGGGTTGCGCCAACCCGTGCTACATTGACATCGTGTGATTTCCAGTCTATGTCATAGGCTTTGGGATTCCAGTACCACTCTCTGCCAGGGTTAAAAGGAGTGTTTTTAATAATATCATCATGAAAAACAATGTTGGCGTTGAAGCTTGTGCTCACAAGGCAGATGCGAACAGATTTCGATTTTGCAAGCGGAAGCGAATCGGTTGATGATATTCCGAAGGCAATATATTTTTCTTGTTCAGTAACCGGATAGGGCATTCCCTTGGGATTTGAAATGGTTACATTGTCAAGAACTATTCCATTTTTAAAACGAACTGGGCCGCCATACTGTGCGTAAAATCCAGTAAACATTGCAGTTCCAGGTGCATCAAACAGAAGATATCCTTTTTGCCAATCATGCGTAATTTCAGGAGTGGGAACAATCGGGCAGGATTCATATACCCCTCGAGCGTTATAATAGGGGCCAATAATCGAATCGTTTGGGCGGGTTGAGTCTATCAAGAGCCTCATCCCATATCGATAGGTCGTGGGTACAAAACGAGGCCCCATTTCACCGTAACCGTTAGCCTCCCAGTTGTAAAGGCTTTTTGAGCCCATAATGAACTGTGTTGGACGTGGTGCTTTTTTAAGCTTAAAATTTTTAAAAATTTCTGCAGCCACAGCCATAGATGCATTTTGGACTTCGTCGAATTGGAAATGATACCCTTGCGCATTATGGTCGGCATTGGCATAATCCATGCGATCGGAGTACGCGGTACCTTTTTCTGCGTTAAGTACAGTACCAAAAAAATGCCAATTGATGATATCCCAATCTTGAATTGATCCAAGCTTTACAAGCTCCATAGGGTATTCGGCGCGATATTTGGCCGGCTGCATGATTTGCGTTTCGTAAATAAAAAAGGGCTTGCCTTCCATTTTATTATGTTCGGTCCATGGTTGAATCCAAGAAACCTTAGGCAACTCCTCGAGCTGGCTCATCCAGGGGAATCGTTTATGATTGGGATCGGAGATAAACCCAGCATTAAAGTAAGTGTCATGCGAAATCGCATCTGCATGTTGTTGCATAAATTGTGTAGGCAAATCCCACCCAATCCCATTGTCAAACACCATGGGAGCCAGTGCGAGCGATTTCCCTAGTTTTTTAAGCGCTGCGGTTTCGGTTTGCTTTCCTTCTATCCAGATTTTAAGAAGAAAGGCAATAACATCGGCGCCTCGTTTGGCATTGAAATTAGATCGATCATAGGTTTGTTTAACGCCTGTTGCAGCTACGCCTACGCCAAGACTTGCCGCTTGTAAATCACTCACATCACCTAAAAGAGGCAATAGGGCAATAGTGCGTTTATCCAGCGATTCTCCAGGAAGAAAATTGCCAATCCATGCGGCGCTCAAGGCTTCGTGGCTGCTATATTTTTGAGACAGATACCTGTTCCAGCGGGAAGATAGCTCTTGCTTAAAAAAAGCAGGGAGTTGTTGGGTATACCATCCCTGTTTCATATTTTGAAACCACCACTCTTCATTACTAAGTTCCCACACTGCAAAGAGCGGGTCGTCGCAATAGCGCAATCCGGTATATTGATTGACATGCTGCGCTATTGCTGTCATGTGGTTTATAGCGATGGCCTGAATTCGTGCATCCCAATAGCGTGCGGGATTATTACGAATTTCCATTTGTTTCAAGGCAGAAAGGCTTGCGCTCCACTTATGCTGGCCTGTGGTATCGGCAATAATGCTGCTATCGGCTGCAGTTGCAGAGCCAGTGCTATTGAGGCCGGCAAACCAAACTTTAAAACCTTCTTTTTTAAGGCAAAAGAGAAAATGATCTATTAAATCTCCCTCTGAACCATCCCCTTTAACATAGGGTACCCCAACAGACCAGCTTCTTACAAGGTTAAATCCTTGCTTTTTTAAACGGCTTACGCATGCAACATTGTCTGCATAGTTTTTCCCTGGAAATTGTCCAATAACACCCCAGTAGCGTACCCGTTTCCCTTGCGTAAACAAGTGGCCATCTTTGATGCACACATATTCCGATGAATCGGGGAGTGTATCCTTTTTTTTAGGAGCAATGGGGGCGTTTGTGCCAAATCCTACGCTCATTCCCAAAAAGCAGATAAGAATTGCAATACGAAAAGTCATCATGATTACTCCAAAGAAAAGGTTAACTACACTACGCAAGAAGTTCGCTGCTAGTTATTTACCGTATGAGCAACAATAGTCGGTAACGGTTTTAACACGTAGCTTAAATGATTGACCAGAAGGAACCACAAAAGAGGTTCCTGCAGAGAATGTTTGATAGTCTTGTTTGCCAGGTAAAAGAACATCCAGGTCTCCTGCAAGAATTTCCATCAGTTCTTCTACCTCGGTGCCGAAGGTATATTCTCCGGGAAGCATTATGCCAAGTGTTTTTTTTGTAGCGTCGGGAAAAAGAACGGTGCGGCTGGTTACTTTGCCATCGAAATAGATATTTGCTTTGCATATAATATTTACATTAGAAAACAGAGACATTCTAACCTCCAAAGAAAGATTTATGCAGTATTATGTGTTTAAAAAAATATTATACATACCAGATTGCCAGACATGTTTCGCAGCCAAAAACTTCAACTCCTGCAAAACGAATTTTTTGGAACCATGTTTTTTTTTCTCGTAGAGTAACCGTTTTTGCCTGGCATGAAGGGCATTGCTGCCGTAGCACGTTTTTTTCGGCTTGCTTTTTAGAATTAAAATCCAGTTGCCACTGTTTAAAATGGGGGAGCGCCATAGCCAGGTCTTTTTTATCCACCATAACAAGGTAGTTGCGAATGCCGCCTAAAAATTTTGGAAGGCCATAGGCTTTCGCGAAGGCGTTAAGATTGCTAGATTTTAATGTTTCAACAAGGTCATTAGCCTCAAATTGATCGAGGTATTTGCTCAAAATTGTACTCATGAAAAGACCTTTGGATTAATTTTTTTGGGCACCTAGGCAGCAAGCTTCTACATAACGTGGGGAACATTTATTCCTTGTATTGTATTCATAAAATACACCGTGGGCTCTGGAATAAAAGAATTGTGGTTGTCTTCCCTAAAAAATGCAGGAAGGATACCTAAAAGTAATGAAATAAATGCATTACCAGCTACTTTTACTTCGACAAAATTTGTAACGATGAATTATACTTATTAAGAGTAGTATTTATTGTAACGAGCGTCAGAGTATGTCATGTGAGGAGATTGTTTGACCTATGATCTATCGATGGATTTTGAACCTATTTTTAATTGCTTGCTCTTTATATGGGACGCTTTGCGCGGAACCATCATCTCAACTGAAACAATCATTCACAAGCCAATTCCACTATGTCGATTCACTTTTTCTCTCTCTGGTTGCTGCCGACGAAATCCGCATGAAGGAACTCGATCCCGCTGATGGCCTTTTTAAGGCATTTATTAGCAAGTATCCCGAATTTAAAACGCTTGTCAGGACAAGTTCCAAAGGTGTTGTTGTCAATGAAGTTGGCGATGGCATGAAAAGTCGAGATCTTTCAACCTCCGATTTATTTGTTATACCCAAAACAACCGGCAAGCCTTTTTTTGGCAAGATCGAAATCGAAGGTGATAATTCCTTTATAGCATGTAGTCAACCAATTACCGTTTCTCTTTCCAATGGAGAAAAGCGTTTTGGTGGTGTTGTTATCTGTCGACTCGATTATGTTGCAATAATCAAGCGGATCGTGCGACTTTTCAAGGATGAATCGTTTGAAATATTAGCCAACGATAAGCCGGTTGTTCGCAATAAAATGGAAAAAGTAGATCTGGATACTTTTTCCGAGCAGACCGTGTTATATAAAGCCCGGCAGCTCTTTGTAATTCGCTATGTTTCAACCGATGGTGAACCCGCAATAAAGCCCCAAAAAGATACCATGGTTGATCTTACTGCTCCCGCAAAGCAAGGTGCTCAAATTTCTCGCAGTCAGGATTCACTCTTTTCCGATGTTCCTGCAACTGCTAAACCAAATTCTGTTTCTAAAACTTCTGTATCGGTTACGCCAACGCCACCAGAAACGCCAGAAACGATGCCACAAGCTTCTTCTGCGCGTGAGCCGTTTTTTGTTCAGTCGTGGTTTTGGATGATACTCTTTCCGCTTGTGTGCTGCATACTTGCTGTTGGCCTTTATTTTTCTGTTTTCAGAAAACGCTTTGTCAAGAAGTTGCACCACGACGCCGACGAAACCCTCATCGATTTCTCTGAAGCAACCTTTGAGATGGACTCAACGGTAGAAGAAATCACGATGGTTGCTTCTGCACCCCCGTCGCTTAATCGGGAAGAGCTTGTAGCTCATTTACGCAAAGAAATTGCACAACAGATCAGCCGTAGCGAAATTAAAAAGATCACAAGCGAGGTTCGTCAATCGATTGTGGATGATGTAACCCAACAGATTCGTAATAACGAACTTGACACAATATCAGTTCGCCTCCGTACCGAGCTAACTGCAAAACTACGCGAAAACCTTACGTCTGAGATACATCAGCACATTGTTGAAACCGAGACCCAAACGTTAACCAATGAAATTCGGGCATTGCATAGGCAATCGCTAGAAACTGAACTCATTGCAGCGCATGGCCAAGACATGGAGCTTGAACTCTATGAACAATTGCGCATAAATATCCAGGCCCGTGTAAAGCTAGAAAGTGAGCAGTCTCTTTATGACGCTTCTAAAAACCAGCTATCACTTGAAATTCGCTCTGCTCTTTACGAAAAAGAATACCAATCCATTAAAGATGCCCTGCTTTTAGAAGCGCATGAAGCAATTAGGGCAGACATCGAAAAAAACGAATCGGTTAAGATTCAAAATGAAATTCGAAGGGAATTAGCAGAGCTTCTTACCCAGCTCATTCGCGATCAGGAAGAAAAGATTATTTATAATGAGCAACGCGAAAAAGTTGCAGCAGATGTGCGTAATGGAATCGTTGCCGATGAGATGGAGTCTATCATAGAAGAAGAACGCAGCGTTCTTGCACAGCAGATTCATAAGCAGATACTTTCTTCCGAAAAAGATGCGCTTACCGAAAAGGAACGCAAAAATGTTCGTGCCGACATCGTAGCAATTTTGCAGCACACTGAGTATGCAGCCTTAGTTGCAGAGGAGCGTACACAGCTCCGGGCCACTATTACGAAGAAATTAGAAGAGACCGATGCCGAACGGATTGCCGTAAGTATTCGAGATGAGATGCAGATTAAAATTCGTCACATGGTTCGTACTCGTGAAATCGGCTCTATTACAGAAAGAATGCGTTCTGAGATTGCGTCAACCATTCATAAAGAACTCTTGGAAACAGAATCTGAGGGGCTCAAAGATCTCCAGCGTGAAAAACTTTCTGGCGAAATTAGAGTCAAAATGGAGAAAGAAGAAAAAGCTACCATCGCTGATAAAATCAGAGACGCATTTATTTCCGACGAAATGGCACGTGTAAATGCCGAAGAGCGCCCAGAGATAGTTGCAGAAGAACGTCGCAGAGTTCTTGTGGAAGAAGGATCGGGAATTAGGGAGAGCGTTCGTAAACAAATTCACGAAGAAGAGCTTGCGGCCTTGCACGAACGAATTAAAAAGGATATTTACGATGACACGGTAGAAATCCTTAAGCTCAATCTCGATGAAAAATACAAGGCGGTTTTGCAGGAAAAGCTCAGAGATCTCAAGGTGAAAACGCGTTCAACACTTTCCGGAGAGCTTTTATCACTTGCAAAGGCCGATTATTCCCAGCTTCTCGAACATTTGGATCACGTGCAGGAGCATGTGGCAGGAACAAAAATTCTCGATTCGTATAGAACAACGTTACATCTTTTAAAAGAAGAGAAAAAGAAGTACAAGTATTTCAATTTGAATTCTACTCAAACCGAAAGCTTGCTCGCGTATCTTGACAAACAAAATGGGTTATTCGAAGAATATTTCGAAGAACTAACCGAGGGGCTTAAAAAAGCAACTTTTCAAATGCAAAGTCTACTTAACACATTCGAGAATAGGCTTGCGGATGAGAGTCATCATAGCGAAACCACCGATGCACATGAATCTGCTTAAAATCAGTCTTCTATCGATCTCTTTAAAGATCCCGCTTCTAAGGAACTTTTATAAAACAGGTGATTTTCATCGCTGAAAAGAACCTGTTGCCTGAGGTGTCTTTTCTCTTTTGATGTTGCCTACAAACTCACGCTCGAATGCCCTTTGTACATTTTGTCCCGAAGTTTTCGCACATCGGGATCCATCATGTATTCGTCGAATGCCATCATTCTGTCTATGTATCCAGTGGGCGTAATTTCGATGATGCGATTCGCAATAGTATTGACAAACTGATGGTCATGGCTTGCAAAGAGCACTATGCTATTAAATTCGATAAGACCAGTATTGAGAGCAGAAATCGATTCGAGGTCGAGATGGTTTGTTGGTTCATCGAGAATGAGTACGTTTCCACCTGCAAGCATCATCCGTGAGAGCATACAGCGCACGCGTTCCCCTCCAGAGAGCACACTCGCTTTCTTGAGTGATTCGTCTCCCGTAAAGAGCATCCGCCCCAGAAACCCGCGAATGTAGGTTTCTTCTTGGTCTTTTGAATATTGTCTCAACCAATCGATAAGGTTGAGATCGGTATCGAAGTAGTGACCATTTTCTTTGGGGAAATAGGTTGGCGAAATGGTAACACCCCATGTTATTTCACCAGAGTCTGGTTTAAGTTCATTTGCCAAAATAGAAAAAAGAGTCGACTTTGCTAAAGCGTTCGAGCCAACAAAGGCAATTTTGTCGCCTTGATTTATGGTAAGTGAAAAGTTTGAAAGAAGAGGTGCCCCGTCTACCGACTTGTTTACATTATCTACAGTCAATACAATCCTGCCACAATCACGGTCTGCTTTAAATCCAACGTAGGGAAATTTTCTAGATGAAATAGGAATTTCATCGATCGTCAGCTTATCGATAAGCTTTTTGCGTGATGTTGCCTGACGGGCTTTTGACGCATTTGAAGAGAATCGGGCAATGAAATCGCTCAGTTCTTTAATTTTATCTTCTTTGCGTTTGTTTTCATTACGTTTTTGAGAAAGCGCAAGCTGGCTTGCCTGATACCAAAAATCGTAGTTACCTACATACACAGAAATTTTGCTAAAATCGATATCGGCAATATGGGTACAGACTTTATTAAGAAAGTGACGGTCATGAGAAACCACAATAACGGTATTCTCGAATTTGTAAAGAAATTCCTCGAGCCAGGTTATCGAATCGAGATCGAGATGGTTTGTTGGTTCATCCAGAAGAAGAATATCAGGATTGCCAAAGAGCGCTTGCGCCAAGAGAACCCTTATTTTTTCACCACTCTCAAGCTCCCTCATTTTTTTCTGGTGCGTGCCTTCTGCTATGTCTAAGCCCGAAAGAAGCGCAGCTGCCTCGGATTCGGCTTCCCATCCGTTAATTTCTGCAAGCTCCCCCTCAATTTCAGATGCACGCAACCCTTTTTCGTCGGTGAAATCGTCCGATGCGTAAATGAGTTCTCGTTCGTTAAGAATATCAAACAAATGTTTATGACCCATGATGACGGTATTGAGTACGGTCTGATCATCAAAAGCAAACTGATCCTGCCGAAGCACCGCGATGCGCTCCTTGGGAGCTTTAATCACATCCCCCGATGATTGCTCGATTTCGCCCGAGAGGATTTTTAAAAACGTAGATTTGCCTGATCCATTTGCTCCAATAAGGCCATAGCAATTGCCTGGAGTGAACTTGATGTTAACCTCTTTAAAGAGGGTGCGTTTGCCATAAATAAGCGAAAGATTGGACGTACTGATCATGCAATAATGCCTTTCAACCGTGCGCGCTCAAACCTAAGCGCAAAATATGTATGTGTATAAGCCTAAGGGGTCTCTAAAATAGGTTAAAGAACGTAAAAATAAAAGTAATTGAGAACAATACTAAGTATAGGCATTCTGGTTTAGGTGTAAGTCATTAATACCAAACTTAAATAAGAATCTGGGCGTATCGGGTTTGCCTTGATCACTAAGCAATGATAAGATTTTGGGCGTATCGGCTCCGCCGTCGGGCCTCCTCCATGCTCTGGCTTCGCCAGCCGGTACAAAAATCCTTGCGGCGCAAAGCGCCTGAGTCTTTTTGCACTGAGGGGTGTCACTGCCGTTTTCCCCCTCACATTCCGTCCTCCCTTACGCGCTTGACATGCGACCCTTCGACAGGCTCTGGGCCCGCGGATCTGGGGCAAATTGATCAATCGCACTGAGCCGGTCGAAGTGGTGAGGTTCTAAAGTAAATAACTCCCACAGCTCTTCTCTGGGGGCAGTTCCGTTTCGCTTTCACCCTCAGTCCTGGCTAATGCGATTACCATGATTAATTCGGACAGAAATCAAGATCATTAAGAGATTTATTAAGTAGTCGCCCAGAATTAAGATTATTAAGAGATTAACTATTTATTATCCTGGAATTAAGAAAAAGAAGCAAGGTTACTTTCGATGGTGGCAATAGTTTCTTGGAGGGCAGGATCGGAGGAGAGCGTGATTTCCATTCGTTTGCATGCATGGATGACTGTAGAGTAGTCGCGGCCTCCAAATTGTAAACCAATGGTTCGTAGCGATTGGCGTGTCCATTTTTTGCATAAATACATTGCTGCATAGCGGGGGAGCGTTACTTCTCGTTTACTTGAATGAGCGGTGATTTGATTCACGCTTATATTAAAGGCTTGAGCAACCTGGTTTTGGATGTGTTCTATTGATAATCGTAATTCTTTTTGCGCGATAATATCGCCGCATATTTCGCGGGCAACATCCAGAGTTATATCTCTTCCGGTAAAAGATGCAGAAGCAATCAGCTTAATAAGAATTCCCTCGAGTTCCCGGATATTTGAGGTGATATGGCTTGCTATATATTCGATGACAGCATCATCGAGCATCAGTCCATCCATTTCAACTTTTTTACGGAGAATTGCCATACGGGTTTCGAGGTTTGGTGGCTGGATGTCGGTAATGAGCCCGCCCATGAACCGATTGATAATATGATGCATCATATCGGGGATTTTATCGGGGGAACGATCAGAAGAGAGGACGATTTGTTTATTTTCGAGAAGTAGCTTATTAAAAATGCGAAAAAATTCTTTTTGAGTACCTTGTTTACCGCTAAAAAATTGAATATCATCGATGAGAAGAAGGTCGGTGTCTTTAAATTGTTTATAAAAAGAGGTTGAATCCTTTTTCTCGATGACGTAGCCAATATATTGGTTCGTGAAATCTTCTGAAGTGAGGTAGGTGACATTTGAGGCAGTAGATTCACTCTGCGCAAAATGACCGATAGATTGCAGGAGATGGGTTTTCCCTAAACCGGTTGAGCCATATATAATAAGTGGATTAAACGTTGTTTTGCCAGGAGCTTCTGCAACAGCGAGCGCTGCAGCTTGTGCCATACGATTGTTATCGCCTATGATAAATTTATCGAATACATAATTGGGGTGGAACTGGCGTTTTGATTTATTGGATGGAATTATTCGGGGCGTTTTAACGAGTGTAATTGATTCTTGAATTGGTTCTATGATTTTCCAATCTTTTTGAACCGATACAAAGCTTAGTGGCAGCGCAGAGATTCCTTGATTTGTAAGCGCTTCTGTAATAACGGTGCTAAAATGCTCTTCGATAAAATCTGCAAAAAATTGGTTAGGAACCAGAATCTTGGGAGACCCATTATCAGAAAATGCAAGGTCTGTAGACCTAAACCAGGTCTCAAAGCTGCTACTACCAATTTTTTCGGAGATATAGGTTAAACATGTCTGCCAGATTGGAACGTCTGGCTGGTGCACACTGTTGGAGGTTCTTAACATGTTATCCACATTTGTTTTTATTTACAGATTGTTTTATATGAACAAATCAATTTAAGCGCTTTTAGATTCCATTTTTTTTACTTAATTATTTGTAACTTATTATAAATTAAGAGTATACAAGGTTACGGTAATGTTATTTATCTGTTAGGCTAATGTTATCAACGGGTTATTAACATACTTTTAACGAGTTATCAACATACAGTTATCAACATCAAAAAATAGCCTCATTATTCAATATAAATTCCTGTTTGCTGATTGCAAGCAAAATGTATAAATTTTTTTATGAAAATTCCTGGTGTATCAAAAAAATGCTCAAAAACCAAAAAATCTGCTTAATAAGGTATCACAGAGACCGAGCCGTTGCGATAAAACACACCCAATTCTAGGGGATTGTTAGCCAATAAAGGGATGTGAAAGGCCTTTTGAAGGTTTGCAGTCCCTTGAATTTTAAAACAGAGTGGGTTTGTTACACTTTTTTAAGAAAATGCTAAAGATTTACTTTAAGAATTCCGACAACTCTAGTACAACCATCAACAATTTCACGTGGAGGCAATCATGGTTTCTTCACTCTCAAATGGAACACATAAGCTTTGGCCATCTGGTTCCCAGAATACATCACTACCTGGCAAAGATGCTGCCATGGATTCCTTTGTAAGCAAACGATATGCTACCCCGGTTGTTCCCTCGCGCACAATGACGCTTACGTCAACAACGCAGGTTTCCCAAAAGGAATCGATGTATGTTGAATTTTCTAATGCCGATGGTGACACGGTTAAGCTTTCGTATGCACGGTCTTTGGAGTATGCGCAAACAGTAAATCAGACCTCGACAGATGACGCAGGTTTAAGCCTTTCCCAAAAGGATCAAAAAGCTATAGTTGATAAAATGATAGATGAGTATAAAAATATGAAGCATTACCTTATGGCATTGATTGCAGATAGTCTTGATGGAAAAAAGGATACAACAAAAGACGTTAATCCTCAGGAATCAACGCAGCCGACCGAAACAGCTGATGTAACCGCAGGACTTCCAGAATATTGGAATGCCGAGAATACATCGCAGCGTATTGTTGATTTTGCGCTTCAATTTGCAGGGCAAGGTAAGGGTAACTCTGCCGAATTCATTAAAACTATGAAGGATGCAATCGAAAAAGGGTTTGGGCAAGCTTCTGCTATTCTTGGGAGCGTGTCTTCGCAAACTGCAAAATTGACACAAGATACTCATGACCTCGTCATGAAAAAGCTCGATTCATGGCTATCGGCACAATCCGGTTCAGATCAAATACAAGCGGCTGCTTAGGCCTGCACGATAGCGCCAGCGTGTTTTTTTTGCTTAATGCACTAACCGTGCAGGAAAATTAAAGTTATAGCGAATAAAATGGAGCAGCTCCTGCACTAAAGAAATCGCTTGTGCCAGGTTCGCTTCGAGAGAGTCTCGTTGGGTTCCATGATATTCCTTGAGAGAATCCAGAATCGGTTCTATCGTAGCAACCTGCATCTGTAAATTGTGCATATACCTCGAAAGAGTATCAAGCGATCCTTCGACAGCCGGAATTTGGGAGGTTGCAAAGGAGTCTGCTTTTGTCATTATTGTTTGCGTTTGAGAAAGAAGCTTTTGGGTAGTATTCACCACCGGAGGCACTGTAGCATCTGCCAATTTCACCCAGCCATGGAGCGAATTTGATAAAGAATCTATGGCGTCAAATACTTCATTAAAGCTCTTGGAAAATGATTTTTTTGTTGCACTTCCAAGCGCAAAGGTATCTGAAATTTCACGGAATCGTTTAACTTCCGCTTTAAGTTTCCAGGCAAACCCAATAGCTTCGGAAATTCCGGGTGAAAATGTTCCGACCAGAGTATCTGCCGCCGAAATAAGTGGTCGAGATGGATCCCCACACAAGATAGAAATAACCCGCTCTCCCATAATGCCTTTATCTACCGTTGTGATTGAATAGCCTTCATGTAGCTCTAGTTTCTTGTGTGTAACAATGGTTGCAATGGCACGACCTTCTTGCTGCTCATGATCAAGAATAATGTTTTTAATAGAACCAATTGCTCCTCCATTGACCGTTACCAGGTCATCGATGCGAAGATTGGGCAATTGGGAAAATGCAATTACCCGCTTATCTGCAGGAAAATTGGCAGAGATGCCGATATATACGCACAATGTGGCAGAAAAAAGCAAAATTCCGCTTATGACGATATATCCAAGTCGTGTGTCGCTTTTCATGCGAATCCATTTCGTTTAAGCTTAAAGGTTTAAGAAACTTATACCGATACTATAAATATACCGTTTTGCACTTTGATTATTTGACAATTGTCTGGGAGGATTAGTATGGGTATAACCATGAACGGCCCGTCGGGTCTGGATACAGCAAGCATTATCGATCAGCTTGTTAATCTGGAGACCTCTACACGGGTAACGCCAATCCAACGACAGAAAGCTACCTTTCAAATTAAAATCGATGCATACTCGAAAATGCAATCGTATATAAATGACATTGGCTCTAAAGCATCGGCTATTTCGGATGAGGCTGCCTTTAATGTTTACAAAACAACAACAACTAATAAAGATGTTGCAACGCTTACAGGAACTACGGGTAGTGTTGCAGGTGCCTATGACGTAAAAGTTTTCGGGCTTGCTACCTACGAAAAATTAATTAGTCTCGATGGAAAAATTACCGACCAAAATGCAGCGCTGAGCACCTTGGGAATTTCAACCGGTGCAATAACTATCGATGGCACTTCACTTACGGTAACTAACACCGATACGCTCCAGGATTTGCGCTCAAAAATTAATTCTGCCACCGATGCAACGGGTAAAAAACTTAATGTTACCGCCACGGTGCTTAAAGTTGCAGATAATAATTATCGGTTGGTTCTTACGGCCAAAAATACGGGCAATGCTGGAGTTGTGTATAAAGGCGATACCTTTGCATCTCTGGGTGTGATTGCCGATTCTATTACAGGCGACAAAGGATCAAAATCACAGATCGTTACTTCCGCAGCTGATATTTCATCGGCATTTAATGCGTTAGTCACCGGCGACGTTATTACCTATGGTGGTACCGATTCATTTGGAAATGCTGTAACCGGACGATACGTTATTCCTGCAACAAAAGATATAAATGAATTACGCAAGAACATAGAAAATGCGTTTCATGGTAGTATGACTACGTCAATAGATGTTTCTGGCAAATTACTTTTAACAGCTAATAATCAGGGTGATTCTGCCGCGAGTATGACAAGCTTTTCTATGGGTGCAACTCCATATGCTTTTTCTACCACTCAAGCAGGATCTCCCGGTGCTGGCATTCTAACAACGGGCAAAGATGCCTATTTTGGTATCGATGGCATTTCTATGCGTTCGACAACCAATTCTGCCACAGGGTTTGTTGCAGGTGTTACTCTTTCTATGGTTAAAGTTTCGGCAACAGAATCAATTCATTTAGAAATAGCACGTGACGGCGATGCAGTGGTTGCAAAAGTACAGAGCCTCTTGGACTCCTTTAATGCACTTGTTCGCTTTGGTAAAGAGCAAACCGCCTATGGCGATCCAAAACTCAAAACGCGCAAAAAGGGCGACCTCGCAGGCGATATGACTATCACCAGTGCGATTGGTCAATTTAGAACTCTTTTCCAAAAGCAGTTTGGGGCATTTGGTGGAAATTTCCAGAACTTGGCGAATATAGGGCTTAAAACAGATTATTCAACTGCCGAAATTTCAATTGACAAGGATAAACTTAAGGCATCCTTGGATACAAATTTTGATGAAGTTGTTCGTATGTTTGTAACACGGGGAGTTACCGATAATACCAGTGTAGCAATGGGCAGATCAACCAAAGATACGACCTCGGGAAAATATTCGCTCGAAGAAATTAGTAGCAATACTCAAATTCGAGCTCAGCTTATTGGAGGCGATGGAACGTGGTTTACATCGGACGTTCGGGATAATGATATTGTTTCTTTTTCGAGTGGTCCACTTAAAGGGCTTTCTCTGACTGCTCCGGCAAATAGTATTCCCGCACTAACTCCTACAACTTTTACTTTTCAGAAAGGCTTATCGGCAACGTTTAAAGAACTTGCAGATGGTCTTACTACCACGCAAACGGGGCTTATTGCAACACGTCAAGCATCGTTTCAACGCAGCATGGATGATGCCGATAAGCGTATTGCCGATCAGCAGAATAGGATTGCAGAGTATAAATTGCGCCTTACCAATCAATTTAGCGCTATGGAGCAAGCCATACAAAAGATGAAATCTCAATCTGTCAATATGACCAATCAAATCAAATCAAATTAAAAGCTCACGAGGTGGATCATGCAAAGCGCGTACACGACCTACAAAAATGTTACTGTTGATACAGCCGATCAGGGAAAATTAATCCTAATTTCCTATGATGTTGCTATCAAGAGCTGCAAAATTGCCCTCGAAAAATTTGATGATCCTACTTTGATCGAAGAACGAACCAAGGCTCTTTTTAAAGCTCAGGATGCAATTACCGAACTTATGGTAGCCCTTCGCATGGATGTTGGGGAGATATCAAGGAATTTGTACCGGCTGTATGAGTACTTTTTGCATCGATTGGTTCAGGCAAATGTAAAGAGCGAATCTGCACCAGTACAAGAAATTGTAGGGTACCTGGTAGATTTACGAGATGCTTGGTCTCAGGCCATACTCTCACTTAAAAAGGAAGCACTTGTAACCACCCCTGTCGAAGCACTCGAAAGCTTTGCAATTACAGGATAATATGCTATGAATACAATACCTTTAGAGTCGCTCTTGCACTCTGTTATCGAGTGGTATAAAAAAGTATACTCATCCACAGCGGCACTCGGATGTAATCCTCATTTTGAGTCGATTGAAATGGTTTTAGAGCGCCGCGAGAGCTACATCGCGAGCGCTGCAGAGCTTGTTGCCCGGCTTGATGCAGAATTTCCACTGTGGAGAACGGCACAGGAATCGAGTGTTCAATTGTTACGTCAAGAACTCCACGCTCTCATACATAACACAATCCAAAGCGATGCTCTTGTGGAAAAACTTTTAGAACGCAGGAAGGCAGAAGTGAAGAAGCAATTGTCGGTTATTGGCACAACTGCGCGTGCAACAAAAGGGTACATAACCTCAAAGTCTCTAGTCATGTCTGCATAGCGATTCACGAGAGTGCTGTATGCGGCTCAAAAACAGTAGGTTGATGCTCGTGGTGAGCTTTCATTTGCATAAGTGTTTCTTTATAAATTGCCTCCTGCGCATTAGCCCCGGCTTTTTTAAGAGCAAGTTGCCCCCGCTGCCATCCTTTTTTTTCGGATAATTTCCACGCATTGCGGTTTTCTAAAAAGTACTTGTCGAGAAGTGACGTGAGTTTTTTTGCGCTTACAGTATCTTCTATTGGGACAAAGAGTTCAACTCTTTTGTCAAGATTTCGCGGCATCCAATCGGCTGTGGAAATAAAAACTTTTTCAGCACCGCCATTACAGAAATGAAAGATGCGAGCATGCTCGAGAAATCGGTCCACAATGCTTATAACGGTGATCTTTTCACTGATTTTGGGAACACCGGGAACAAGGCAGCAAATACCTCGAATATTAAGTGATATGGTAACACCAGCTTTAGATGCTTTGTAAAGCGATGCGATGATCTGTGGATCGACCAAGGAATTCATCTTGGCACGAATATAAGCTGCGTGGCCTTGTTTTTTATGTTCGATTTCGTTTTCTATTAAATCAACAATACTTTGTCGCAGGCCCAATGGGGCCGCTTCAACTTTACGAAAAGGTTGGGGTTGTGAGAAACCGGTGATTGCATTAAAAAACGCAGTTGCATCGGCCCCAAGATCTGGATCGGCGGTAAGAAAGCTTGCATCGCAATATAATTTTGCGGTATTCTCGTTATAATTGCCTGTTCCAAAGTGAATGTAGCGCATAATGCCGGTTGCTTCTCTGCGTACCACCAAACAAATTTTTGCATGGGTTTTAAACCGCTTTACGCCATATAAAACATGCACTCCAGAATCCTCGAGTTCGCGTGCCCATTCGATATTGCGAGCTTCATCAAAGCGCGCTTTGAGCTCAACTATTGCCGTTACATTTTTACCGGCTCGTGCAGCGCGCATGAGAGCTGCAACAATCGCGCTATCTGAACTTGTTCGGTATAATATTTGTTTGATTGCCACAACATCCGGGTCGTCGGCAGCATCGGAGATAAGCTTTACAACAGGATCAAAACTTTCGAATGGATGATAGAGCAGGATGTTTTCTGTTGCTAAACGAGTAAAAATAGATTTACCAGCAGGAATAAAAACCGTTTTGCAAGGCGCCCATGGGGCGTAGCGAAGGGCATCATAACCGCTGAGATTGGCCACATGCATGAATGCAGAGCCATCGATCGGTGATTGCAGTTCAAATACAAAAGATGGCTTAATATTCATTGAACGCATCAGAAATTCTCGAATTGTTTTAGACATGGTTGCTGTGGTCTGAAGGCAGACAAAATGGCCATGTTTTCGTGCATTTATTACTTCTTCCATTTCCGAGAGCAGGTCGCACGCTTCATCTTCGCGCACTGCCAAATCGGCATTTCGCATGATCCGAAAGCAAGCTGTTTCTATAATTTCTTCCCCGGGAAAAAAACGGGCAGCAAACATTTCAACTACTTCTTCGATTAAGACAAATTGATAATTCGTGCGGCTTGGGAGAAGAATAAACCGAGGTATATTGCGTGTGATGGGTAACACTGCAAAGCGAATTTTTTGAGTTGTTTTTTTAGATTCGTTTGTTAATCGAACGCCCACATGTAAATGTCGGTTGAATATGAGCGAAAAATCTTTCGAATCGACAAGGGCCATGGGAGAGAGGATCGGGAATACTTCTGTTTCGAAAACCGTTTCCAGGTGTGTCCGTGATGCTTCGTCGAGTTCGGCTGTATCTGCGTGTACAATGCCATAGCTTTGCAATGCTGCCATTATGGCGGTATGGGAAATGTCTTGCTCCTGATGCATGTGGGCAAGACGGGTAGCGCATGCCGCTAGCTGGGTAGCATAATCGAGGCCGCTTGGATCATTTGAGAGGTTGTCCCGATCGAGGGTGCATTGCTGCAGTCCGCCAATCCGCACCATGTAAAATTCATCGAGGTTTGAGTGGCTTATCGAGAGAAATTTGAGCCGTTCCAAAAGGGGGGTATCCGGGCTGTTTGCTAATGCGATGATCCTCTGGTTGAAATCGAGCCAGCTTAATTCACGATTAAAATACGGAAGTGATTTCATAGTGTTTTCTATAGGTCGTTAGAATGTTTGCGCAAAACAACGGGGTGTCCATACACTTCTTCAAACATGTTTGCTTTATTCTGGAGAGAAAATTGTTCCAAAGAGAGTTCGTCTATATCGCGCACTGCAATAATAAAACGGCTTTCTTCGAGAAAGCATTTGATATTTTTAACACGTTGAGAATGGGATCTGTCAAGCGCATCTGCAACACGCAAGATTGCAGCGAGCTTTGTTACGATAAGTCGATCGGTACGGTCGAGTTGCATATATTCAATGTGATCGGGGCGAGGGGTTGCTTTTCGGTGATAGCGGGCAATAAGCGAAACTATGATAATTTCTTTGTTGGTTAGACCAAAAAGATCGCTATTTTGGATAAGATACATCGAGTGTTTGTGATGGCTACGCGTGCTTACAAAAAGCCCAATGTCATGAACGTGGGCAGCAACCGAGAGCAGCATTTCTTCCCAAAATCCAAGGCAATGTTCCGGTTGGCATATGCGAAAAATCTCGCGGGCGAGAAGCGAGACATGTTCGGCGTGGCTTTCGTCGGTTTCATATTTGCGACCAATTTCACGCGCAGAAGAAATGATTTGAGATGCAAAGTTTTCTACCCATGATCCCCGTCGAGCCATTTCCATAAGTAATCCGTGACGCATGGAAATTTCGGTGGCAAAAACCGTTTTGACTTGCAATGCTTTGGCAAGCCGAACATAAAAAAGCAGCGCTGGCCCAATCGTTTCGGCATCTGCAAATGTTAAATGGTGCGTTTTAACCAGATCATTGACTTCACACGAAGCAATGGTGTCGGTAAGTTTACTAAGCGCGCTCACCGATAGTGCAAGAGGAGTGTGGCCATTCCAGGAGGGGTGTAGGGTGCTTGCTGCAAACCGAAGGTCGCCGCCAACTGGAAGTATCGTAAGTGGCTTTGTGGTATCGATTGATCGCTTAATTTGATTAATGGTACGGCTCATTTGTTCCTGGATAAGTGTTTTTCCAGCAGAGAGCACCCCGTGAAATGATTCGAGCTCCTGGCGAATGCGCAATGAGCCCATACGAAATGATTGGGAAAGCCTCACATTGCCTTTGTTGATATACACTAATTCGGTGTTGCCACCGCCCACCTCAATAATGAGCGTGTTGTCAAATGAAACTTCTTTACCCGATCCAAGATTAGCATAGGCAGATAAATACGTTAGCCTGGTAACATCGATGTCTTCGATTGGTTCAACAACAAATCCTGTAGAAACTAATATTCTGTCAATAAAGGCATCTTTATTGGTGGCCTCACGTACTGCAGCGGTTGCAATAGCGCGAATGTGCTTTGGTGAGATTATTCCGTATTCATCGAGTTTTAGTCTGAAACTCTTAAGCGTCTTAACACATTCTTCGATGGAAGTTTTTTTAATAAAACCTTTTGTAAAGGTATCTTTGCCAAGAGAAATAGATTGAAAAAGAAATTCGATAGGGTGCACTTTCCCCATAGAGTCTATTTGAGCAATGGTCATTCGAATTGCCGTTGTGCCGATATCGATAGCGGCCAAGGGTGGCAGCGATACTGGTAGTGTTTGAGATACTTTTTTTTGTCGTGAAGGCATTTTACATTTTCCTCATTGTGAAGATTGCCGTGCGAATGAAGCGGCACCAAGAGATACCGCATCGTCTCCAAGAGAGGCGAGGGCTATGGTGTATTGCTGTTTATAGGCACCTAAAACATACTTTTCGACAGTGTCTGAAATCTCTTTTTTGTAAAGAATTGGCATCGCTTCAACAAGTCCGCCTCCAAGTATAATTACATCGGGAGCTAAAACATTTACCATGCTCGCAAGAGCTTTGCCTACCCATTGTGCTGAGGTTCTAACAATGTTTTCGATAATTATATCTCCGCCTGCAATCGATTCTGCAAGCGTCCCACTTCTGACAGCTGCGATATCTGTTCCTGCAAGTTGAGCAAGTTTTGGGGCTTCTCCGCGGGCGATTGCTATAACTGCAGCAGCAGCAATAGCCATGCGACCAGAAAGTGCTTCGAGGCAGCCACGTTGGCCGCATCCGCACAGCGGTCCCTCGGGAACCATTATCATGTGTCCAATTTCCATACACGAGCGGAGTGTTCCGCTAAAAATTGTTCCATTAAAAACGCAGCCGCCGCCAATGCCTGTTCCCGGAAAAATTCCAAGAGCACAGCGTGCATTTTTTGCTGCACCCAGTTGATATTCACCAAAAATGCCTGCGTCAACATCGTTGATTACCCACACAGGGCAGTTAAATCGTTTTGAGACAATTGCCGATAAGCTTACCTTTTCCCAGCCCAAATTGGGGGCAGAAAGGATAATTCCTTTACGGAGGTCGAGCATGCCCGGCGCCCCTATACCAATGCCGCCTAATTGCGCAGGGGTGATACTAGCTTCTGTCAATGCTTCAAAAATAAGATCGATAAGGCGATCGATTGTTGCGGCAACACCCTCGGCTGCTTTTGTTTTCTTCTTGAGGCGTGTAATAATTTTGAGTGAATCATCCATGACCGCCGCGAGCATTTTGGTTCCGCCAAGGTCAAATCCCACCCAAAATTTTTTGCTTTGATCAGAAGCCATGTGATATCCTCAAATCTAAGTATAAATTAGTTATGTTAACGAATTGTTAGTGTAAGAGTGCACTACGTTTCATGGGTAGTTTTAGATACACTTTAATTTTTAAAAAATTCCTGGTAGAGAGCATTGACAGCTGCGTGCTCGTTATTTGCATCGATGCCAAAAATAATGCTTATTTCCGAGCTTCCCTGGTTAGCAATTTTTATATTGACGCCTGCTCGGCTTAAAGATGCTGCAGCGGTTGCAAGAACGCCAACTTTATGTAAGAGGCCTTCCCCAACCACTGCTACCAAAGCTATGCCGAATTCTGTTCTAATTTTGTCGGGGTTTAGTTCGGTTTCTATGTCTCTGACAATTGCATTTATAGTTTCGGGGGTAAGCTGACTTTGGTCAAGTATTACCGAAATGTTGTCGACGCCAGAGGGGCAGTGCTCATAAGAAATGCCTCGATTTTCAAAAATGCCCAGAAGTCGTCGACCAAAACCTTTTTCGCGGTTCATGAGAAATTTCTCAAGAGTAAAACTGCAATAGCCACTTTTGCTTGCAATCCCGATTACATCCCGCTCGCTGGGGAGTCTTTGCGCTACAATGAGCGTCCCGTTATTATCGAGATTGTTGGTATTGCGAAGCCTAATGGGAATTTTTTTGCTCATTGTCGGGATAACAGCTTCTTCATGAAAAACATTAAACCCGATGTAGGAGAGCTCCCGCATTTCCTTATAGGTTAGCGCTTCTATTTGAATGGGGTTCTCAACAATTTTTGGATTTGTGCAAAAAATACCATTGACATCAGTCCAGTTTTCGTATTCGGAAGCATCGGTAGCTTGCGCACAAATGGCTCCGGTAAGATCTGATCCTCCGCGACTAAATGTTGCAATTTCGCCGTTTTCGGTGATGCCAAAAAAACCAGGAAAGATGACTACCGATTTCTCACACAGTGTTTTGAGAATGCCCATCTTTTCGATTGCAAGGGGTGTTGGTTGAGCGTTACCAAAATCTTCTGTTACAATAAGCCCGGCTTGGGCAGGGGAGACATAGATCGCATTAATTGAGCGTGTTTTGAGATATTCGGCAAATAGCTGCGCGTTGTAATCTTCTCCGGCGGCAACAATAAGGTCTCGCTGCCGAGAAGAATCTTTTGTGGGTGTACTAACGCGAGTATCTATATCATCAATAATCTTTTGAATGGTGTCGACAGGTACATCAAGCGCAGTATATAAATCGAGAAAACGCTTTTTAAGATCTGCAATTTCACGAGCGCAGGGTTGATTAGTAGAAACTTTATTAAAAATTGCTATCAGAAGGTCGGTAACTTTTATCGTGATGCCAGGGCCTTTTCCCGGGGCAGAAACGACAATGAGTCTTCGCTGCGAATTAAGCGTAATGATTTTTTCGACTTGCTTAAGGTTTGTTGGGGTTGCAACAGACGTGCCTCCAAATTTTGAGACGACAATACTCATGAAAAATCTGCTCCTGTGTTCACTGAATAAAAAACTCAATACCGTTGTAAAAATACTATTTGGACTCTTCTCGGGCATAGAAATTGGTTGAAATCGGTACGCTGATTGACTTGAGTAGAGAGAAAACGTATTTTTTACGTGCAGCTATTGCGAGGCATCTGCTCTGAGCTACCGATTTAAACTTTTCTAATGGTTTTGGACTCCCATGATTGACCCACATTTAGACCCTCCCCCTCGTCCGAGCGAAGACTTTTCTATTAAGCAGTATTTTAGAGAGATTTCGCGCTTTAAAGTGCTTTCGGCCGAAGAAGAGTCTAGCTTGGCTCTTCGAATTCGAAAGGGCGACCAGGATGCTCTCGATCAACTGGTTAGGGCAAATTTGCGTTTTGTTGTAAGTGTTTCCCGAAATTATCAGAACCAAGGGTTGCCTCTGGGCGATCTTATTAATGAGGGTAATCTTGGATTGCTTCGCGCTGCAAAACGGTTTGATGCGTCTCGCAATTTCAAATTTATTTCATACGCAGTATGGTGGATCCGTCAAGCAATACTCTGCGCTCTGGCCGACCAATCTCGTATTGTCAAACTGCCACTTAATCGGGTTGGCACTATTCATTCGGTTCGCAAAACAGCAGGGGTGCTCGAACAGCAAAAAAGAAGAGCCCCATCACTCGAAGAAATCGCACGGGAATTAGATATTGGGGTTGTAGAAGTACACGAGAGCATCAATCTTGGGATTCATTCTATTTCTCTTGACAGTCCGTCAAGGGGTGATGCCGATGCAACGATGGGCGATTCGATCGGATATAACGATCAAGAGTCTGCGCATGAGAGTATGCATGCGCTCTTTTTATCAAAAGAAATTACCAGAGCCTTGGATTCTCTATCAGAGCGGGAGCGGGAAGTTATAATACTCTTTTTTGGAATTGGCCAGAGCACCGCACATACACTCGAAGAAATTGCATCCCGATTTTCGATTTCGAGAGAGAGGGTTCGTCAAGTGAAAGAGAGGGCTATTGAGAGGCTACGACATTTGTCGAGAAGTAAACGATTAAAAGGTGCCCTTTAATAAAAAAGGCGAAGAACCTTTATTGGAGATCTTCGCCTTGAATTTTTTTTAAAAGAATCCCTATGTATTCTTCAAACCAAAATCTACCATGAGTTTATCAGCTAATTTGTCGGCAAATTCTGCAGAATTATAATAACCCTTTTGAATTTTTTCTTTGACCTCTGCAACCTTCTCGAGTCGAACATCTGGCTGATTTTGAATGTGCAGTGACACGGTAGCCATTTCAGCTTTTGTGTTGCTCAGCCTTTGCGCGCCCTCCGAAAATTCGGAACGATCGATGGAACGCGTTTTGACTGGCTTCTCAGTTGTTTTGCGCACGTTGTCGCTTTTACGCAATTCTGCGCTAAAGGCTTCGTTAACCGAGTGTATACGCATTTCTCATCACCACCTTCCAGGCTTTCGCCTATAAATACTCCTATTATGTTTATCGGCCCTTTTGGGGGAAACTTTAGGCCTAAATCGATAAATAGTTGTAGATTCGTTATTAAAGCTCAAATAACACAATATATCAATAACTTACATCGTTTGCCAATAACAGACAATACTATTATTCTAGCGTAATATAAAACTTTTTGCTATTGAATATTTCCAATCAGATCAAACATTGGCATATACATGGCAATGAGAAGCCCTCCTATTATAACACCCATGAAAACGATCATGATTGGTTCTAATATCGAAGTAAGTGCTTCGACTGCAGCATCCACTTCTTCGGAATAGAATTGAGCTATTTTTGCAAGCATGCCAGCAAGATCTCCTGTTTTTTCACCAACGGAGATCATATGAATAACCATTGGTGGGAATACGCCGGTTTCTTTGAGAGGCTCGGCAATTGTCATACCGCCTGAAATTTTCTCTTGCGTTCGCACTAATCCTCTTTCCAAAACTTTATTGCCAGAAGTTTTGCTGGTGATAGCGAGCGCATCAAGAATGGTAACGCCACTAGAAAGGAGTGTCGAGAGTGTCTGGGAGAATCGACTAATGGCGCTTTTCCTCTGGAGTCCACCAAGAATAGGAATGTTGAGTAAGAGCGCATCAAGATTGTATTCTCCTTTTTCGGTGCCTCGATACATAGTGAATGCCACAGCTGCTCCAATTGCACCGGCAATCAAAAAGTAATAATAATTCCGCAAGAAATTAGAAAGATCGACAACAAATTGTGTCGGGGCAGGTAATTTGCTGCCTAAACTCGAAAACATTGCAGAAAATGTTGGAACAACAAACGCAAGCATGACAATAACAACGCCAATTGCAATAATGCCCAGGATCAAGGGGTAGGTCATAGCCCCTTTGATTTTGCGTTGGATAGCCGCAGATTTTTCTTGATAGTCTGCGAGCCGGATTAAAATTGTGTCTAAATTTCCAGAGGCTTCACCGGCAGAAACCATGCTGCAATAGAGTGTATTAAAAACAGCAGGAAATTTCGAAAGCGCATCGGCAAGACTTGCACCACCTTGAATATCGTTACTTGTTGCGCCAATCGCTTTGGCAAGTGTTTTATTTTCTGTTTGGCTTGACAAGATATCAAGGCATTGTACGAGCGGTAGACCCGCAGAAGTCATGGCAGCAAATTGGCGTGTAAATCGGCTTAAATCATTAAGAGAAACGGTGCTAAAGGTAAAACCAAAACCCATAGGTTTACCCTTGACAGAAATTACCTTGATCTTTTTTTTGCGTAAAAGGGTGATAACTTCATTTTTCCCTGGTGCGTCAATCTCCCCTTTAATCTGCTTGCCATTGGCACCAACACCAGTATACAAAAATTTGGGCATGATAAACTCCAGAATATTAAGTAGGGCTATTTCCTATAAGTTTCTGCAGACCGGCAGGGTCGGGACTTTTTCCTACCGCATCTTTCATGGAAATAAGTCGCTTTTGATAAAGTTTTGCTAACGATGCGTTCATTGTTTGCATGCCAAATTGTTGTCCAATTTCCATCATACCTTGAATCTGATGGGCCTTGTCATCGCGGATAAGGGCCCGAACAGCAGGCGTTGCGATAAGAATTTCGCACGCAAGAATTCGGCCTCCACCAATGAGGGGGACCAGCGCCTGGCTTATAATGCCTTCTAAAACCATCGAGAGTTGCGCTCTGACGGTGGCTTTCATTTCGGCGGGGAATACGTCTATTATTCGATTGACTGTTTGGGCGGCCGAATTGGTATGCAATGTTCCAAATGTTAAGTGGCCTGTCTCGGCAATGGTAAGTGCAGCCTGTATTGTTTCCAAGTCTCGCATTTCGCCAATAAGAACGTAGTCTGGGTCTTGACGAAGTGCTACTCTTAAAGCGCTTGCGAAACTTTCGGTGTCTTGCCGTACTTCGCGCTGATTAACAATGCATTTTTTGTGATGATGAACAAATTCAATAGGGTCTTCTACGGTAAGAATGTGCCCTTCTTTTTCGGTGTTGAGTTTATCGATCATCGCTGCCAAGGTAGTGCTTTTGCCGCTGCCGGTTGGACCCGTTATAAGAACCAGCCCGTTGGGTTTTTCGATAAGTTGAGAGGCGTTGCTTGGGACACCCAATGATTCTAGCGATCGAAGCTTATACGGTATCTGTCGAATTGCAGCACTGGTACATCCCCGCTGCAAGAATACGTTGGCTCTGAATCGCGAAAGATTTTGAACACCAAATGAGAAATCTACTTCCTTTTTTTGCTCGAATTGCTTTTTTTGAAGCTCATTCATAACGCTATAGGCAAGTTTGAGCACTTGATCTGGTGTCAATTTTTCGGAATTGATAGGTGATAATTTACCATCAATACGAAAGAGCGGAGCCGACCCCGCTGTAAGATGAAGATCTGATGCATTAAGGTCTAGCATCTGGTGGAGGAGTTCTTGAATAGAAACCATGGGTATCCTTTTATGTGGTGGATCAGTGCTGGTGTGCGCGAATCTGCCTCTATTTACAAAGTTTCGTGATATTTAATGTAATAATCCCATTGTACAGTTTTGCCGGGGGGCACGACAAGAGGAACAAACGGTTCAGGACAAATTGCTGTTCGCGACCAGAGGTCAAATTTTGCAAGTGTCCCAGATGCGCCTATAGTTACTGCACCTTTAGTGCGAGAATTAATAACCGTCGCATAGTTTTTGGGATCCTTAACGACGGGCGATCCAAAGGGAAGACCAGAAGCGTTGCCACCAAATTTTCTTAGAAATAGGACAGTATCCCCGGATAGTGCGTTAAGATCACCACAGGCTTTTTTCAATTCTTCGGTAATCGTGGGAGTAAATCCAAGGAGCACCCGATATATAGGACCAATTGAATCATCGTCGATAATGGTAATGTTATGGCTAAATTGTTCCGACTTAAGGGTGTCGGTAGAGGTGTTTTTGAGCTCGTGGTGAATGGTTATGGAATTATTGATAAGGGTTATTTTTTTGCTATAGTTGTAAGAAACATGCCCTTTGCATACAGGAATACTTTGCTTAAAAACAATGGCCGTTGAGCACGCCAAAATAGCCCACGGCGGTTGCAGGGCAAAGGTATAGGGGGTATTGAAAAAATAGTTTTTGTGCTCAGATTTTTTAATGAGTTTGCCAACCCCAATTTTAGTGAATGCACTATCTACAGGTGTTTTATCAAACTCTTGAGCATTACCGATATCAAATTCTTCTGCAGGACCAATGGCATGCTCAGGATTTTCTGCATTATGGGGCCAAAAATCCCAATGTCGATAAAATGTGTGATTCTTGTAGGTGACGCGTCCTATCATGCCCGACCAGTCAAACCGGCTGCCACGATAAAACCCATTTTTTGCTTGGGGGAGGTAGATAACTACTTTGAGGGAATCGTTGCGCAATACAATTGATGGAGCTAATGCTGTGTCAGAAACGGAAACAGTTTTCCACGCTGAGGTCTCGCTGTTTTTTGTAGATTGCGCAGCTTCAGTCCTCTTTAAACAAACCATCGTCGCAAGCAATGCTATTAAAATCAGTTTGTTTGAGTATAATCGCTTCATGGCCGCCCTTTTAAAAATGTCATAAAATGTCAATACGTACACTGTTGGATTGGCTATCTTATCTACTATATATTTGAAAATACTTGTATTGGAAGGATGTGGGCAACTTAATAGAGCAAATCGTAGCGATTGCTAAGAATTGTGCCGTATCGATCATTGCCTAAAAAAGCCTGCTGAGGAACATGTCCGTGTTATATTTTGCATGCACTATGAACAAACCGTTCCAATTCCCCCCGACAGATGAAATGGTACTTTCTAATGGGGTTCGTTTTATCGTAATTCCCGTTGCTCAGGAAGGCCTTTCGATAGCAGTTTCATTGGGCAGAGGTCGATATGCGGATCCTCTTACGCTCGAAGGATGTGCTACCCTCACTGCCTCCATGCTTTTAAAAGGCTCGCAGGCTATGTCTCGCGATGCATTTTCTCACTTTTTTGAAGAGCGAGGGGCATCTTTATTCGCAGACGTTACCGATGAACGGATGGTCATTGGTTGTCGCATGCTCTCCCGATTCTCTGGCGATCTCCTCGATCGATTTTGCGAAATGCTCTCAGAGCCGGCATTCGATGCGGAGGAACTCGCGCGCATGAAAAAAGAGTGCATAAGTGCGCTTGCCTCCGAATCAACAGATCCTTCTACGCTTGTCCACCATTGTTTTGCTCAGCAAATGTTCCCGTCTACCCATCCTGCCGGACGAATCAGTACTGCTCAATCCATTAAAAGAATTACCCGGGATTCTCTTGTTGATTTTTATAGAAAAGCGTATACGGGAAATCAGGCTATCGTGGTACTTGCAGGAGATAGTGGGAATCTATCGATTCAAAAGATACGAGAACGATTTGAGTCGATTCCAGCCGATACCTTAGGCGCAAACAAAGAAAATTTTACACTAACAGCAACGCTCAGTAAAATTGCAACCTATGTTGTTGACAAGAGAGATCTTACACAGACAACTATTCTGGCTGGATATGCCATGCCAGGCGAGTATTCGCCCGACAGACTTGCGTTGTCGATTGCGAATTATATCTTTGGTGGTGGAAATTTTTCATCCCGGCTTATGGAGCGCATTCGAAGTAAAGAAGGGTCTACGTATGGGGTTTCTTCACAACTGGTAACGAATGCTTGGTTTGGAATTTTTACCATGAGCACAACTACGCAAACATCCCGTACCAAAGCTATGATCGAAGCCCTCGTAGAGGAACATGCCCGTTTTGTTGATAAGGGAATTACTTCGGAAGAACTCCTGTTTGCACAAAAATATGCTGCTGGTAGCATGGCTTTTGAGCTTGAAGGCCTGAGCAGCATTTCTGAAAAGATATTGTATCTGCGCACCTATGGACGAACAAATGAGTATATCGAGAAGTTTTGTGACTTGGTATATTCATTGACTTGCGATCAGGTTAATGATGCACTTTTTCGGCACCATAAAGATAAGCATCTCACCATTGTGGCAGTGGGCAACAGCCAGCTTTTTAGCAATGAGTTATCGCAATTTAATGTCCAATGCGTTATTCCGTTTAGAAAAATAGCAACTGTCAATGCGTAAACGGTATTGAGCAAAAATAGCGTTGGGTAAAGCAATGCATATTTCACCTTGAAGGTGCTTTATGGAACGAGTATATGTTTCACTTGGAACAAATATGGGAGATCGTGAAGCAACTATTGCATCAATGGAAAAAAGAGTTTTTGAGTTGCTCGTTGGGGAAATCAAATCCTCATTACTCATGGAAACACAGCCGGTGGATGTTCTGGAAGTTCAACAGTGGTATCTTAATAAAATCATATCTGGTTATTATCGGGGGAATGCGCACGAGCTTTTGACACAATGTCAGGAAATAGAAACAATACTGGGGAGAACTAGGATTGGGTATCATGCAAGCAGAACAGCAGACATCGACATCGTACTTTTTGGCAAGCTTGTTATTACTACTGCTTCGCTTACGATTCCGCATCCAGCAATTGCACAGCGTCGATATTTGATAGAGGGTATCTGTCAGATCGATGCGTGTGCCCCTATTGCGGGTTTGGGTAGTGCGGCAAAGGTGCGTGCAACACTTTCTCCGGGTGTAGCAGAACAAAAAGTAATATTTACAGAGCGCGGCAGTTAAGAATTTGTACTATACACGTTTTGGATGAGAGGGTATTCTATAATGCACAAATGGCCATTTAATCATATTTGCATCGAAGGGGTTATAGGGGCAGGTAAGACATCTCTTTGTCAATTATTATCAGAGCAATGTGATGGCAAAGTTGTCCTGGAAAAGGTAGAAGAAAATCCTTTTTTGTCTCGATTTTATAAAAATCGATCTGCCTATGCTTTTCAGACGCAACTCTGGTTCCTTCTTGCCCGTTTTAAGCAGCTTTCCGAAGAACTTGTTCAGCAGGATCTTTTCCATAGTATGGTTTTTGCCGACTATATGCTTGCAAAAGATCGGATTTTTGCGCAAATCAATCTGGATGAAAATGAGCTTATGCTTTACTCCGCCTTGGCGGAGGTGCTTGATAAAAAGGTACCGCGACCCGAATTGGTAATCTATTTGCAAGCTTCCACGGATGTTCTATTGCAGAGAATCGAAAAACGCGGAAGACCTTTTGAGTTTAATATGGATCGATCATATATCGAATCGCTGAATGAAGCTTATAATCATTTTTTCTTTCATTTTGAAGATTGCCCTTTACTTATCATTAATACTAACGAAATTGACTTTGTTGCTGCAACCGAAGACCTGGATACCATTATCGAACAAATTATGGCGATTCGCTCTGGGGTACAGTATTTTCAGCCACCAACTGCATTAGATCGCCAAAGATTTAAAGAACAAAAGCGGAATTCACTGTAGGCTTTTGCATACAGCAATAACCTACCTCTAACAAAGGCGAATAAGCGTGGAAGTGTTTAAAACGATAGAAGAAATGCAGGATTTTAGTCGCATACAGCGCACGATGGGTAATCGAATTGGTTTTGTGCCTACCATGGGGGCTCTTCACAAAGGACATTTATCTTTATTAAAATATGCTCAGCAAGTTTCCGATGTGTCGGTGATGAGCATTTTTGTTAATCCAACTCAATTTGGGCCTGCAGAAGATTTTTCAAAATACCCCCGCCCTTTCGATGCTGATTGTGAGCGTGCCAAAAGCAATGGATGTCAGGCACTGTTTGCACCTACACCTGCAACCATGTATCCTAAAGACTATGTAACCTATGTTAATGTCCGTACGATCACGGAACCATTATGTGGGGCAATCAGGCCAGGGCATTTTGAAGGCGTAACCACAATTGTGCTAAAACTCTTTAATTGCGTTATGCCTCATATTGCTATTTTTGGACAAAAGGATGCGCAGCAATGCATTGTTATTAAAAGAATGGTCCTTGATCTTAACATGGATATGCACATTGCTATTGCTCCAACGCTTCGAGAATCCGATGGCGTAGCAATGAGCTCGCGCAATAGTTACCTAACTCCTTTAGAGCGAAGTCAAGCAATATCGCTTTCTAAAGGATTGGGAATGGCGCAAGATTTGTTTTGTAAAGGGGTTGTTCAAACAGGAGAACTTCTTACGGTTATTACGCAGCAGATCAATCAAGCAACCGAATTGCACATCGAATATGTTGAGGCGGTTTCAACGCTTTCTCTTGAAAAAACCGATATCATAGCCGGCCCAACGCTCTTTGCCTGCGCGGTTCGTACAAAAACGAGCGGTACCAGATTAATTGACAATTGCATTATTGGAGGTTCTTTGTGAGTACTGTTAATGCCCCCATGCAGCAAACACCTATTATCTATAATTTGTTTCCACGGCATTTTAAAAAAATAGGGGATTGGTCTAAAAAGCTCGCGCACATTGCTGCTTTGGGCTGCAATTGGGTGTACGTTAATCCTTTTCATGAAACGGGCTTTTCGGGAAGCCTGTATGCTATTAAAAATTACTATAAGCTCAATCCACTGTTTTTGACAAAAAAAAACGACCCCTCAGATCTTAGCCCGTTGGTTTTGTTTGTTGATGAATGCGCAAAAAAGAAGCTGGCTGTCATGATGGATTTGGTTATTAATCATACCGCCTTCGACTCTGTGCTTGTTGACGAGCATCCATCATGGTTTAAACGCGATGCAGCTGGCAAGCTTGTTAGTCCTTCTGCTATAGATCCAGCAAATGCCGATTCTGTAACGGTGTGGGGTGATTTAGCGTCCATTGATAATCAAGAAAGTTCCGACAAAAAGGCACTCTGGCGCTATTGGGATACCCTTATTGCTTTTTATCAGAATCTTGGAATTAAAGGATTCAGATGCGATGCCGCTTATCAAGTGTCAAGTGACCTGTGGAAGTTTCTTATAACAGCAGCATGCAAACGGGATCCCACAACGGTCTTTGTTGCAGAAACCCTTGGGTGTCGCCTTGAGGAAATAGAAGCTTTGAAACCGGCTGGTTTTCATTTTCTTTTTAATTCATCAAAGTGGTGGAAATTTGATGAGCCCTGGTGTCTCGATCAACATGAGGCTAACAGGATGATTGCTCCTTCGATTAGTTTTGCCGAATCCCACGATACTCTAAGGATTGCCTTGGAAGCAGAAAATAATGTAAATGTTGTTAAAGCACGCTATGCATTTGCTTCTGTTTTTTCTGCCGGGATTCTCTTAACAATGGGGTTTGAATATGGCGAGCATGTCAAAATGGAAGTCGTGCATGGCACCCCTGCCGATGTATCTGAGCCAGTGTGGGATTTGTCGGGTTGGATTAAGAAAATTCACGCTCTTAAGCTTTCTCTGCCGGTGCTTGGGGAAGAAGGCACATGGGTTGTTCTCACTTTATTGACAGATCCGGTAGTTGTTCTCCAAAAGACTTCTTTGCAAGGCGAGTTGCCTTGTTTGGTGTGTATTAACAAAGAAGCAACGCAGGCACTACTAGATTTAAAGACCGTTGCGGGGCTTGTCTGGAATGTTAAAAACGCTCTACGCATCTGCTCAGAGAATCCGGTGTCTGAATCGTGTTCGGGTTCTCTACAAATTAATCCTGGCGAAATAGTTCTTATTGTGTAATAACCGTTGGGTGGATGCAATCGGTATCCTTGTGTCCGATTGCATCGACTCTTTGGTTCATTGTATTACTTTGATTTCTTCCTTCGCATCTGCCATCCCACCGCGCCAAGAAGTACCAGAACATAAACTCCCAGCGCAACTGTCGTAACTTTTCGCCACTTAACGGCGCTTGGAGAGTTGTAGGTTAGAATTACAGTGCTGATGCCTTGAGGAATAGCAATCCCTTTACAGGCAACGTTAACTCGATAAACTTGAGCCTTTTTGCCGTTAACAGTTGCTGTCCAACCTGGATTATAGTTTTCTGTAATAACGAGAACTTGTTCTTTGTTTGATGTTACGTGCAGAGCAATGTGCCCTTTACGAATCTCATACTTTGTGATTACTATGGCATTCTGTAGTGTTGAATCGATGGAGTTTTGCTTGGGAAGTAGCGGCAAGTCCCGATTGTTAACAATAATCGTGTTTTGCGGAATAATGCTTTGGTCAAGCATTGCGGTAAGGGAAGCTATTTGATCTTGCGCCCCAATGTATTCTGATGCAAAATAAAACCGCGGGAACACAGTAGTGTTTTTGTAAATCCGCAATCCATTCGAATTTAAAATAAGCGAGCAGCTCGGGGTAGTAACTTCCTGCAAAGCGAGGATGTATTTAGCATTAATAATATTGAGAAGGTTAGAATACCGGTTCATGAGCTGCGGTATGTTCTGGTATTGAGGCTGCCCAATTGCATACGAGGCACTTTGGAGAACTTGGATTAAGTCATTATAATTTTTATCGGGAAAGTCATCAAAAATAAAGGTGAAATCTATTCCGGATATGTTAAGTCGGCCATCGGGGATCATCGAATGCACCCGATACAGCGATGTGTCTATCTGGGTAAAAAATTGTCCAATAGAGTGTTCGCCTGCTTCCTGGCGTAAAAAGGCGGTTTTTGGTTTTGCTGCTTGCGAGAGAAATGGGTAGGAGATTCTAAGTGCGTCGATAAGGATACAGGCGAGTGTTAGTCCAATAAAAACGGGCATGGAGATCTTTTTTTTCATGACCATATGTGCTGCAATGCAGAAACCTGTTATCACAATAAATGTAAAGACTGCACCTGTTTGCATTGTGGGCAAATAAGCTTGCAAAATGCGAAATTTTTGATCTTCACGTGCTGCAAGAGTATATATTGACGAATACCACCATTGAGCCAAGGGCCCCGTCGCGATCATGAAGAGAAATGCGCCACCTACCGATATTCCGCTTGCCCATAAAAACTTTTTGAAGTAGAGTGCATTATTTTCTGCTACATTTTTTCGGATTGCTTCAAGAGAATAGGCAGCGAGAGCAAAAGCCGAAAAGTAGCACCATATATACATCATACTGGGTGCTCGAAATGATTTGATCCCCGGTAAAAGCTCGTAAGCTAATCGATGAAATGGGGTGTTTGGACCCAGGGCATAAAAAAGTGCCACAAGAAACGCTATACCAAAAAGAACTTGGTTGTGATTTGGTTTTTGAGCCACAAATAATAAAATTGCAAGAAATAAGAAGAGAATTCCAAAGTATTCAGAGTTAAGCTTAAGGCCATTCTGGCCCCAATAATATTCTTTCCAGCCAACAAAATCGGGTTCTATAAACGAGGCTACTTCTTCCGCATGCAAAGCATAGGATGAAGCGTAATCATAATCTACACCCCCGGCTCGCTTTGATGTTTCTGTAGTGTTTTTCATGGACGGGAAGGTGTTCATTGCAGTGGTCGTTGCCCCCAAAGTCAGGGCTGCGACAAAAAATAGTGTTGATCGGATTGCGCTCGATACAAGGCGTTTTTTTGTGATTATTTCAATTGTCATGCGTGCCGCAAAATAAAGGCCCATGCCAACAAGTACGAAGTATGCCATCTGTAAATGTTGAGAATATATTGACAACGCAATAAGCGGGACAATGCCCAAAATATCCCATATCGATGGTTTCTTAAATATTCGCTCCACAAAAAACATAAGTCCTGGAAAACATGCAATAACCTCCATTTTTGCAAAATGGCCGGGAAAAATGTTAGAGACTAGGCCGGGGGCAAACATGAATCCAATCCCACATACATAGGCAACAGATCTAGATATACCAAGGGATCTCACGTATAAAAACATGAATAGCCCAGCACAAAAAATCCAGAAAATGTACTCGAATATTCGGGCTTGATATTTAGGCATAATAAGGTAAAGCGGGTAGGTTGGGTTAATAAACCTTCCAAATCGCCGTTCCATCATAGCCGAACCACCGTCAAGTGGAACCCATTTGTCGAGTGGACTGGTAAACGCATGGCCAAGGTCGCCATTCTGGCTATACCAACCCCGTGGGCCGTCGTCGGTACCGGCAATAATCGAAGAAAAATTGAGGTAGGGGAGGAAGTAGAGCGTGGCTAATACAAGGAATAGGGCTGCTGGGAACCATCGACTTGATACATAATTCTTTAAATTTATTTTGCTCGACAGAGATTGGCTGTTTGTTTGAGTTTCAGTATGGTGTTGGGTGTTCATGGAAATCCTTATTGGGAAAATCTTTGAAAAAGGTATTATTTCTGAATGAATATATTTTCTTAATATAGTTTAGAGCTTCTCATAATTAAATGAAATTATGCTGGAAATTATTAATTCATTTTCCTACTATTTCGTGATTTTATTAAGCATTGGTTTGCATTATATGAGAATACGAATCTGTATTTTATCAAAAATTGGCGTAAAGAAGAACTATTCACTAAATTTTACAGGATGATCTTTTAAGAGAGGCTAAAGAAGTTGAAAATTTCATTGTATTCCTATGATAGTATGAGAAACCCACGCTGTGGGGGCGGAGGTGCGTATCGCTTATGGACAATTCACACATTGCTCGCTAGCAGGCATCAAATTGCATTCTTTGGGGGTAAGTATCCGGGCGCTCATAGCGAGATTGAACCGGGTATTAGCAAGAAGTTTTTAGGACTATCATCTCCGTATATTCTGAGCCGTATTAGCTATACCATTATTGCTACTATTCATGGCATATTTTCATCTGCAGACCTAATCATTATTGATTATTCTGTGTTTTCTCCAGTTTTGTCATTCCTTGTTAACAGAAATAAAACCATAATCGAATTTTACCATATTGTTGGCAAGGAAGCCTTTGGTAAATATGGCATGGCTGGTATTTTCCCATGGGGTTTTGAAAGTGCAGCGTTGCGATGTGGTAAAAACTTTATAACGCTTACCGATTCGATGGCTGATGTATTGCAAACGAAATACAACCACACAGCTGTTTGTGCATCGTATACCGGATATGATACTGCGATAGATAACCGTGATTTAAATGACGGTAGCTATATACTTTTTTTTGGAAGAATTGATATTAGGATGAAAGGTATCGATATCCTAATAGACGCATTTGATAAAATTGCTTTTGATTTTCCTCATAGGCTAAAAATTGCAGGGCGCGGCGCAGATGCAAGTATTGCATGGCTTAACAAAAGGATTAAAACCTCTACCTTTGGCAATCGGATAGACTTTTTTCAAAATGTTGCTAGCAAAGAGAAGTATGCGTTGTTTCATGGTGCAACATTTGTTTGCATGCCGTCACGTTTTGAAGGGTGGTGTATTTCAGCAATCGAAGCAGCAGCAAGCTCTAAAGCAACGCTTGGAACTCGAATTCCAGGTCTAAAAGATTCTATTCGCGAAGGAATTACAGGACTCTTGGTAGAACCCAATAATGCAGGTGAGTTGGCTTTGGGTATGCAAACGCTTCTCAAAGATCGGGACTTACGTAATCGATTAGGATCGGCAGGCAACGTATGGTCCAAAAATTTTAGGTGGGAAGTTGTGGCGCAAAAGCAAGAGCAATTTTATGAACAAATATTTAAGGAATTAAAACAGAATAAGGGTTGATTTGTGATGTAGATCACATTTTAGAAGACTCTCACACTATCACAATTTATATTATGATCCGTTTTTCATTTTCAGTTTCATCAGTTTTGAATGATCCACATCTTTTAAGGAGTAAATGGTTTTGAGAACTAGAATAATTTAGAAATATTGCCTTCTCCCAAGCTTTATTATGAGTCTTTTATTATTCGGTTGTCGCGCCCCAATTACACCTGCATTCAAACCAACGAATCTTTTATATACGCCAAATCAGGTAACAATTTATAAGGGTGCTGGTATGGCCCCAATAGCGCCTAGTCTAGATGGACAAGCAGACACTTTTATGGTATCTCCTGACTTACCTAATGGGATTGTTTTATAGAGGGATGGTATTATTTCAGGAATTCAATTAAAAGCTATTTCAAGGGTAGCATATACTCTAACTGCCATTTGCTTTTTAGCGGATAGAGAAAAACACAGTAGCAGATCTACCTGTTGTATTTTGATAATCGGTCGCAATTGCGTACAGAGCGTGTGATCCAATTGATAAGTTTTTAAGCTTTGTGCTATAGGGTGAAATTGAATCAACAGCAATTTTTACACTATCTCTAAAGAAGGTAACTTTTCTGATAGTGCCATCGGTATCAGAAGCAGTTGCTCTAACTAAAATAGAGTCGGTTGCTAAATAATTTGAATTGTTTGTGGGTGATGTTAGCGATACTCGTGGTGCCTGATTTACAGGATTCGCAGTAACAGTAAAATTGACTAGCATTGATTTTTTAGTTCCATTTGAATTGTCATAGGCTACTGCATAAATCTGATGAGGACCTACTGGCACGTTTACCAATTTAATGGTATACGGGGCGATACTATCGGTGGCAATCAGTGCACTGTCTCTATAGAGTATGACTTTCTTGATGGTACCATCAGAATCTGATGCGACCATAGATACCACAACACTATCTGTTCCTAAAATAGACGCATTGTGAGCAGGAGAAATAATGCTTACAGAAGGAAGCTTGTTAGTTCCTTGTGTAACATTAAAACTTATGGTTGCAGATTTAGTGGCAGCATTCTGGTTATCATACGCTATAGCGTAAACCTTATGTGAGCTTGGAAATACATTTCGGAACGCTGTTTTATAGGGCGCAACACTGTCGATGGCAATAAGAAGTGTGTCACAATAAAAAAGCACTTCTTTAACTATTCCATCAGAGTCTGATGCGGTTGCAGAAACAACGATACTGTCTGTAGTCTTGTAAGAAGCATTATTTATAGGGGATGTTATCGCTACCCGGGGAGCCTTGTTAACAACAGCGGGTTTAACGGTAATGTTGACTTTTGCGGATTGAGCGCTAGCATTAAAATTGTCGTATGCTCTGGCATAAAATTGATGACCACCGACAGCTAAATTACTAAGCATAACTCTAAAGGAAGCAGTACTATCAGTCCCTAATGGTAGACTATCCATAAAAAATATCACCCGTGAAATTGTTCCATCTGAATCGGATGCCAATGCAATAAGAGGGACGCTATCAGTAGTTGTATACGTTGCGTTATTGGTAGGGGATATAAGGGTTATTTTTGGGGCGACGTTGGGAGTCGTATCCCGTATTGTAACACCAAATTTTGTAAATCCAAAATCGGCTGACATATTTGCCTGATAAGGAATGACCTGCAAAGCTAGTGAAGTTGTGTTTTTTGCAGATATTTTGAAGAGAATGGGAAGAGATGTTGATACGAATTTGGCTGATGTGGAGCATGTTAGCGGTGTGCCATAGAGTAATTCGTTTGTAGCGCTTACAAGTGCGAATTGGGTTAATTTATAAGATCCGACTGGCATTAATATCCCATTGCTTATAAATTGATTGTTGCTATTAAAAAGCTGTATTCTTTCTTGGTATTTGACATTTTTGTTAGTACTTGAGTCTGTAATAGTAACAATTGCTGCATCAATCTTTTTAACTGTACCGGAATCAATTGCAAGACTTTTTGCGAGTGAAGCAACGGTTCCACATGAAAAGGTGAACTCACCAGTTTCTGCTGGGGCTTTTGATGAAAGATCATTGGGTCCCTGACAACCCCACATAACAATTCCTGCAACTAGAGAGGAAGCGAATAACAAACGAGACATCTTCATGCGAGACTCTTTTAAAAAGGTATGATTGGGAAAAAAATGTTGAGGCATCTGCCAAAACACTCTTTAAAACTAGTTTGCTTTTGTATACATTCATAAATTATTGAATTTTTTCCATTACAAATGTGATGTGCGTCACATTTGCAGATTCCAGTGCTTCAGCTCAAAAAAGAAAACTAATGCAATTAAAACTAATATGACATGTATTTAGGCAATGAGCCCGAAAGATAAACCTCTCGTTTGGTTGCGTGAAACGATACAATAGCCTCCCCTTTCTGAAAGTGCTTGTTTGGAAGCGGGGTTTTTGCTCAGGAGATTGCAGCGAGGAGAAAAACTTGCGCTGCCGCACTCTCGCCTAATGCCACGCGTTGGAAAAGATGTCATGAGTTGAGGATAATGGTATGAATGATGCAAGCGGCTTCATGAGCATGATAATATTGTGAATATTCTTACTGTAGAATTTCGAAAAGATGCATAGTAAATGACAAATTGAGCTGTTTTAGACGACAAGAAACATATTCAGCGCTTAAAATTGTCAAATAAGACTTGCTTTCAAGTCTTTCATCCATGGCTAAGGAATACACAATGAACAATTACCCTTGCGAGATATGCGGTAAATCATACCCGGAAGATACTTTGATTAAGGGTCATGGAATACGCCATGAAATTGAGCGGCTCCTGATCGCCGATCATCCGGGTTGGAATGGTGATTGTCGCATTTGTCGTGCTGACTTCGATCTCTATCGCGTGAAGTACACAACTGCCGTGATTTCGGAAGAAAGAGAAACAATCGATAATTTTGACAAATATGTGCTCAAGAGCATTCAGGAAAATGACTTGATAACATCCAATGCCAACGAAAGCATGGGGGGGGGGGCACGCAAAGTGTCGGTGAGAAAAGAGCCGATAAAATGGCTTCGTTTGGGAGAAGCTGGAGGTTCATTCTTCTGTTCTTTGGCATTCTGCTTGTATAGCCGCGATTCAGGCGCCCATCATCATGATGAGTCAGAACCGGCAGGCGGCAAAGGATCGAATCCGATCTGAGAATGACTACAAAGTAAACCTCAAATCGGAGATCGAGATCAGAACTCTTCACGAGAAAGTCGATCACCTTTTGCTCGATCAATGGTCGAAGATGATGAGCGTGCAGGAAATGCAGATTGAGATACTGGAGGAGATTCGAAACGGGTTGGATTCTCACAAGGAATGACCTATACCGGCTTGCAAACAACCACGAAATCCCTCAAAGGCGAACATGTTGGGTTACTCTTATGCAAATTCCGCATCCGGCGGCTTCCGAGCATTGCCCTACTGGTTTCGTTTGGCTGCGACACACCTTTCCAAACCGAATACTGCTAATGATTTTATACTTGAAAATGTTCCAATGATAAGTATTTTGCAATGACTTTTGAGTTTAGGAGTGGACTCATTTTTATCCCATTTGAAATCCAATACGAAAATTCTTGGATTTTAATTGAAAATTGAATTCGGATTGTTTGAAACAAAGCTGAAAATAAATGGATTCATAGGAAATAATATTCTTAGTCAATTTGATATTTCTCTTAACTTTTCAAATCACCAGTTATTGCTGCAAAAATAAATCGATGAACCCAGTGATAAGACTGCGGACTCTGGAAGATTTCGCCCGTTACGCCATTTTCCATTGCTACTTGACATTCCTTCTAATTGCAGGTGATATCGAAGACCGATGCGCTGCGGTTTTACCTGAAATGTCAAGCATTGATCAGCTGTTCTAATTTCTTCGAGACGAAATAAGTGTTTTGGTTATACGGCCATTGTGCGAGGTGATTACTATTCCTGATGTGTAAATTTTATTGTTAGGGCATTTTTTGCCAGCTAATGAATAAACTACTCTATTTTTAAGACCCGTTGTGAGGTCCTTAGAACCTAGATTCTTTAATTCTTGAGAGGATCTAAACTGAAACGTCTGTATTGCAGATGTTGGGTTGTATTCATACGCGCCGATGTCAATTTGCTTCCCTTGTGGCCGTGCAATGCTTTCGAGGTCTAGTGATGGTGCTACATCTGCTGAGCCAGAATCGATTGCTGGGGAGGATGATTTTAGATGGAAGTTACTTTTGGTATAATCGACAAAAAAAGCTTTATACGCTGAGTCAGAATTCTTTATTTGTATATTATGGTCGCTTGTGCTGCCGGTAAGGTTGAAGGCCGTTGCAAGGTTATTACGAATTATGCAGCCTCTGCTTGGAGTTCCATTTTTATGAGCAAAGACGCCTATCCAAGGCGGGCCAGGGGTGGTGAAGTTTTCATCGAGTACTGTGTTGTTAAGAATTCGACAATCGATAGCGCCGTACAGCGAAATGCCATGCCATGTATCTGTAAATACGACATTGTTTTCTATGAGCCAATCTTTACAAAAGCCGTCGAAACAGCCGATGCCCTGAACATGCCCCCGCAGAGGTTGGGCGGAATCGAGGTACGATATAATTGTATTTCCTCGAATAATCATGCCTCTCACGGTATCTGTTCCAACACCGCTCGGGCCAACAGACCACGATTGAAACCCATCATCATGATTGACATTGACAGCATAGCATCCCGATATGAAATTATATTGAAAAACATCGTAGTCTCCAAGGCCCCGCAATCCGTCGCCTGCAAAATTTTCTACTTTACAATATTCTACAAGGCATGAGTCTCCTGTAACAGAAATTGCAAAATCTACATTTTTGAAATGACAGCGACGCGCAATTTGCTTGTTCCCACTCAGAGAAATGCCATTTGAAGTTAGGGTGTTCCATGCCAAGCTATCCCATGGAGCGCTGTTTTCTATACAAAATGCGTAACAATCCTCTGCGATACAATCGTAGCTCAATGATGAAAAATTGATCATGACGCGTGCGTCAAATGTTGCGGGTGGTTCGGGTGGCGAAACTACAAACGGCATCACAGCATGTATCGTGGATACGAACGGAGTGCCTGTTAAGGGGGCAGTTGTTCGCTTGCGCCGTAGCGACTATGTTACACGGCCCCCATCACTTGGCAAGTCGTCAACCTATGGGGCTGACATCCTGACGGATTCCCTGGGACGGTTTGCGCTCTATGATATCGATATGGGCCACTATCGTTTGGAAGTCACGGCAAAGCCGGGGGCATTGATGATCAGATTGACATCACGGATCCTGCGGATGAGATCCGGGTACAGCGCAAAGCTCTCTCTCAATCGTGGATTGCATGGACATACGAAAACCAGAAGCCGGGCTCGAAGCTTTTTGTCGTCAGGAAAACTGTGGGATATTGATCTGAATCGTGCATCGAACACCATGTATGAAGGGGCTACCAGGCATGAAATCATGGATCTCGATATCGGCGCCGGTCCCTACCGCAAGAGCGCAGACGCCCGGGATTCCAGTGCTTGTTGACGTAGAGAATCAGGAGATGATCTGCGGCCAGACGGGGCAGAGCTGATGTTCGCTCATTCAGGCCGGCAGCGTGAGTATTTACCGATACGAGAAGAGCGACATTCTCGTCCAGTTGAAGAACAACGGCTACGTTGACGGCTTCTTCATTGCCGAAGCACCCGGCAACCTTCAAACGTGCAATGCGCTTTTGGCCTACTATCAAACGGGGGCGCATCCTGATGGTCTGCAAAGGTTTGTACGTCGTTGGGCCTTTAGGCAGCACATCGCAATCAGTCGCTATCGATCCGATGCTTATTTGGAAAGCGGTTAATGTTCGAAAGCACTATGGATGATGAGACGCTTGGTATCACGAGATCATCCAGGCAACAGTTGCTTTCGAGGAGCCTTTTTCGCAGGGTGTTGCATAACCGTGTAACACTGTCGCAAACAAAACCACTCAAAGAGAAGGAATTTCTGCTATCTTATCTGCAGGTTACCAGACGTGAATTTCGGCGTCCCTTGGGGAGAACAGCATACCCTTGAATCGGTTGATTTGCTGCTTGCGGGGTTGGCCGTTGCATCAACCGGCGCCGGATCATCACAACCGGAGTTCGGGCTTCGGCATTGGCAGGCGTCTGATCCTGGGGATTCTCGCAGATAAGGTCACCGCGGATCGAACGACCCAGACATCGCGGTAGGGACTCGCGGCTTTTGCAGTTTAGACAGCGCAATCGTATCTTTGTGAAGCAAGTCAATTTATCCAATTCCTGAGGAGGGGACCATGTTTTTTCGAATTATATTAGTTTTGTCAGTAGTATTGGCGCTTACTATAGTGAGTGAGGCTAATCAGACCATCATAGCGTATGGTGACAGCAGGACAAATGCATCTCAGCATCTGCAGGTACTGACAGCATTTGCAAAAATGAATCCCAATCTGGTACTGCATACGGGGGATTTGTGGGATGGGTATCCGCAGGCTATCTGGCAAGAGCACATTACCAGAAACCCGGTTACAAAGAAACTTAATGATGATTCGCTATACCTCATTGCGCGGGGAAATCATGAGACCGAAGCTGCTGTTCTGGCGCTAAGGCCGGCCATGGTGAGAAATAACAGCATCAAATACTCTTTCGTGAGGGACAATTGTTTCTTCCTTTGCCTGGGGTATGAGCCCTCATCTTCCAACCTTACCTACGCACGCCAGCAACTCACTTCCACGGCAGCAAAAACGGCGGATTGGCGGATCGTCTTTTTTCACGTCCCCATCTACAGCAGCGGAGAACACGGCGGAAGTCAGAACTCAACCTTCATCGGACTGTGTGATAGCTTTAAAGTCAACGCTGTCTTCAGCGGCCACGATCACATCTACGAGCGTAGCTATCTTATGTATAAGAATCTTCCTCGATCAACTTCCAAGACTATCACCGACAGCCTTGGCACCTTATACATCGTCATCGGTGTTGGCGGAGCGCCGTTTTATACGGTAACAGGCGGAACGTGGACAGGATTCAAGTTGGCAAACACGCTTGCCTTTTGTGCCATCAAGACAACGCCGACATCATTGAGAATCGAGACGCGGAAGACTGATACGACCTTGATCGAAGCAATTACCTGGACCAAGCCCTCAACAGGAGTCGCGCCCCGAGTAGCCCAGGAAGTTTCGCAGACTGCGGGTATGACAGCGCAATTTTCTGCTTCATCAAAAATGGTCACGCTCTCAAACGTTCCGTTCACTGGCAATCTGATAGTTGAGATTTATGCGCTCGATGGCAAGAAGGTGTCAACCAGCGCGATTACTGCGACCGGCTTATCGGCGCAGGTGTCGATCGGCAATGTAGCCTCGGGAGCGCATGCGGTATGCGTGCGTAAAGGAGAAGCCTGGCTGTGGACGCCTCTGGTGGTGAAGTAGTGTGTAGGCGGTTTTGAAATGTGTCATTAAAGCGAAGGAGTAATTGTGCTTATAAAACAAGTATCGAAAAGAGCGACGTTCATTCCGAACGTTTTGATGGTGCGACTGGAAGGGTCAAAGCTCTTCCTCGAATACAATGGAACCAGTGGGGCTGTACTGACAAACTCATATCAGCTAGGCACGATTTTCACTATAAAGTTCGAGGCATCTAGCGGCCATGTCAAGACCTACTTCAATGATGCTTCGATCCCGGCCGATGATTTTGCTGCAAACGAAACCGGGTGTTACTTCAAAGCCGGGTGCTACACGCAGTCGAATGTCTCCAAGGGCGATATCGCGACGGCGTATGGCGAAGTGGTGATTTACGATGTTCGTGTGACGCATCAGGCTTCAGCAGGACTTAGCGAAAAAACTCTACCGGTTCCGGTGTCCCACTCTTTGTCAATACCTAACGGTCGAAGTGGGTATACCGCATCGGGTCGGAGAGTTCCGCGTATGTCAGCGCAGTACCTTCATGCGCTAGGACATATTCTTCCATGATTCCTTGGAAATTACTCGACTCAGTACAGGTGCCAGGTGGCAGCGGGAAACTCGATCTTTACAAACGTGACGACGAGTACTCCATTCGCGTGGATGGTCGGGAGCTCATGAACAGTCGCATGTGTGGATCCGAAGAAGCCCTGGCGAAGCTCGCCTGTGAGCGAATGAAAAAACGTCCAGATCCACGGGTTTTGATTGGGGGTTTGGGCATGGGCATGACCTTAGCTGCTGCACTGGGGCAGCTTGGTTCGCGCGCGCGGGTCGACGTAGCCGAACTAGTGCCTGCGGTGGTTTCATGGAATCGGAGTCATTTGGCTCTTTTGAGTCGGAACGCGCTTAACGATCCTCGGGTGTCGGTCCATGTTGTTGACGTTATGCTCATGCTGGGAAATGCATCGGGGATCTTTGACGCGATAATACTAGACGTAGACAATGGCCCTCACAGTCTTACGAGTAACGCAAATGACAAGCTCTATTCTCTTGCTGGACTCTCTGCCTCTTTTAAAGCTCTGCGGTCAGGAGGCGTTTTGGTAATCTGGTCGGCGGAGCCCAATAAGGCATTTGCGCAGCGGCTGAGACACATCGGTTTTGACGTGGAAGAGGTCTGCGCCCGGGCCCGAACTGGCAGTAGGCGAGGGGGCCGGCATACGATTTGGGTGGCGGCACGGAGGTCGTGATAGAAACCCTCTATGCGCCCCAATGTCAAGGGTCAATAGAAGATACCTGACCAATAAGAAATAGTGCGCGGTTGGGGATCGATGCTTTTGAGAAATGCATTTTGAGTGCTCGATGAAAATGCAAGTTTAGTAACTGGCAGGGTGCTGAAATGATTGTCCAGAATGCTGCAGAAGGGATACGTTGTTTCCGATAGCGCATTGTTAAGCGCTATCCAACCGCCCTTGTCAAAAATACTATCCTTGCGATACAAGATGACATCTGAGGCAAAAAGAGCGTTGCTTATCAATTGTATAGGCAGCTATAATCGACGGCGGCAAAAAGGAAGGCGTCTAAGGGCCGGGGTATCTTCTGCGTACCTGAAAGGATCCGATCTAACAACGGGTTTGTATCTCCTCACAGCAGATAATTGGATTCGATTGGGGGCGAATCAACTACGTATTACTCGGTGACAATGCTAATCTGCTTTTTGTGTTGATTTAGTGCTCAATACCTGCTATTTTAAAAAGTTCCGAGACTGGAAAAGCCCGTTGGCCATGGCGGCACGGCAAAAAAAGTGCAAATGTAAATATTATTCTTTTACAAGCTAGCCCATTCCAATAAATTCAAGTAACTTTTATATGTCAATAGTATTCGCATGAACGCAACAATTTCTCAACGACTTATTTTTTGGAGCCGCAATCTTCGCTATCGTCGAATATTCGATGTGTTACGTCGCGTCTGCACGGGGTCGGTCTTGGATATTGGCGGTGGATTCTTTTTTGAAGCGAGTATACGTAAACAGAATTTTCAATTCGACCACTGGATCATTCTCGAGCCCAATGCCACGCAAGCGGAAACCGTTGGCGCGCAGACGGTGATTGCCGATGGATGCACGCTTCCGTTTGAATCAAATAGCTTCGATACAATTCTTTGCATTCATGTACTCGAACATGTCTTTGAGCCAAATAAACTTATTGCAGAAATTAGTCGTGTGTTAAAGCCGGGAGCACAGGCGGTTATTGTGTTTCCGCAAACAGCTGGCCTTCATTCGATTCCTCAAATCTATTACAACTTTACTCCCTACTGGATAGAAAAGGCATTACAAACAACTGGGTTGACTATTGAGCATTATGCTGGACTTGGTGGCGTTTGGTCATCGGTTGCATCGGATATGGCATACTTCTTTTTTAAGATTTTTAATCTACCCGGATACTCCGAAACACGTTTTCAATCCAAACGCCCATTTCTTTTTTATCCGTTGCTACCGGTAATGATTCTTGCAGCAATAGTGCTCCTGCCATTGGGGTTAATTTTGAGCTTGGGGGATTTGCGCGAAGAAGCCAATAATCATATTGTCGTAGCTGTCAAGCCACGATCCTAATACTCCAGCGCACAACAGCCATCAACCCGTGGTCGATCGTTTTGCACGCGCCAGGCGGCGTTACTATGAAGCTCTACCTACGTTCGTAAAGAAGCCAACGTACTAAACAAATCAATCTCTTGTGCGCTGAGATGGTCGGGAATTTGTATGTCGAGTTTTACAAATACGTCGCCGAAATCATTTTTTTGCCCAAAGAGAGGCATTCCTTGTCCGTGAAGACGTAGCTCCGTACCGTTTTGAGTTTCTTTGGGGATTGTTACTTTTACTGCACCTTTAAGTGTTTTGACCAACGCTTTGCCACCAAGAACTGCGGTGTATAGTTTTACTTGACAGGAACAAAAAAGATCGTTGCCTTTACGATGAAATTCCTGGTGGGGTGCAATTTTAATGGTAAGATAAAGATCCCCATTTGAACCATTATTGTACCCGGGCATTCCTTTTCCTACAATTCGCAAAACGTGAAGGTGCGCAATACCTGGTGGGATTGTTACCCTAATTTTCTGCCCTTCGAGTTGAATGGTGCGCGTCGTACCGTGATATGCTTCGTCTAGCGTTAGTGTTGTTTCGGTTTTGAGATCTTCTCCTGAAATAGCGGGGCTTTTCCGCTGTCTGGGTCCGCCCTGACGCCCGAAAAGAAACTCAAAAATGTCTGACTCATCGCCGTCAAACTGTGTCCCGAAATCCCGGTCATTTTGAGATTGCGCTGGCCTGTACTTATTCCAGTCGAACCCCTGTTGCTGCGGGCCTCTTTCTTCGTACTGTTTGTATTCTGCTCCAAAGGTATCATATTTTTTTCTTTTGTCGGGATCGCTTAAAACCTGGTTTGCATCGTTAAGATCGTTGAATGTTTCAGCAGCAGCCTTATTGCCCTTGTTTTTGTCGGGATGAAATTTGAGTGCAAGTTTCCGATAGGCCTTTTTAATTTCGGCCGTTGTTGCCGTTTTTGGCACTCCTAATATCTGATAATAATCTTTAATATTCATGTGCTTTTTTCGTATTGTTGAGGGGTTTGATTTTTAAAACAAATTCTTAGCAATTTAAATAACTACCTTTGCAGGTTAACGTAGGTTTCCAATGGTTTTCCACTTGAAACAACAACTCGCGCATGCTGGATTATTTTTCCTTTAAGGGTATAACCATGACCTAGCACTTCTACGATATCTCCTTCGGATAGTGTTTGGTGAGGTATATACATAAGTGCATCGTGAAGCTGGGGGTCAAATTTCTGACCCACGTCTCCGTACATTTCCAAACCATTTTTTTTTAATAGAGCATTTAACTTTGCAGCGTTCAGTTTCATTCCTTCAAAAAAGATTTCGCTCGTGCTTTTTGATTTAAAAGCACTTTCGAAATTCTCGCGCACTTCAATAATGTCTTTAATTAAGAGCTCATTTGCTGTCTCAATGATACGCTCATATTCGTGAGCAGTTCGTCGCTTGTAATTGTCAAATTCGGCCATAAGACGAAGATATTTATCTTTTGATAAGGTACCTTGTTTCTGGAGACTCTCGTTATTTTGAGCTTTTTCACCCAATAATCCCTCTTTGGATTTTTCCAAAGGGCTCATTCCCGTGTGTTCTGAGAGACCAAAAGGAAGCTCTTCATCTAAAAATTCGGGGTGCTTGTCTGAACTATGCTTCATGTTCATAATCCCTTTCGTTCCTTTCTTGAGTGCCAATGGATACTATACTGGTAAGGTTTATGCTTTTTGGTTTTTAACGCATGCACATGAACTATATTGGCAAGATAAGCCATTGCAGCAGGGCCCCTTATAAAAGGACTAATGCCTTATGGAAAATACAATCCGCTTTTTTTTATTCGTCCACCTTATTCTGGCAACAACCATTCTCTATGCGACCGACCGCGATGTCATTAAAGATGTTCCCGATGACGTTTATACTGCTTTACAAGTATCTGAAGCTGGACTAACTTCCAATGTTTACAATCTTGCAATCAAGGGCCTCCGAAAACTTGAGGCAGAAGGCAAATTACAGAATTTAAATATTGTAACCATCGTTGACTATTCGCAATCAAGCAATAAAAAACGGCTCTATGTCATAGATTTGATACACAAAAAACTTTTATTCAATACCTATGTTGCCCATGGCCGTAAAACTGGTGAAGAATTTGCCAAAACTTTCTCTAATTGTGATGGCTCCTATCAAAGTAGTTTGGGCTTTTATGTTACCGATCAAACGCTCATAGGTTCGCATACCGGATTTGCATTAACACTCAATGGCGTTGAAAAGGGCTTTAATGATAATGCTTGCAGACGTGCTATCATTATGCATGCCGCCGATTATGTCTCCGAAAGTTTCATTAAAAAGAACGGGCGATTAGGAAGAAGTTTGGGCTGCCCTGCGCTTCCTCCTGAATTGAATAAACCGATCATTGAAATCATAAAGGGCGGAACGTGTTTGTTCCTGTATAATCCGGATCCAATATACATGTGTCAATCAACGCTCCTTAATTAATCCGTACACATCATTTAAAAAGGTGACTGTTTTCCCATCGATTCGTACGGGCATGTAAATAATGAACGTTGGGATTTTATCGGGTAGCGGTTTGACACTTTGGACTTGATCTTTTTTACCTTCCTTCAATTCTTCTATGTCAAGTTTGCCTCGTAGTAATGCATTGGCAAGGTCAAACGGGTTTTCCAATCTGATACAACCATGACTAAGAAACCGGTACTCGTTTGCAAATGTTTTTTGATTGCTTGTTCCGTGCAAAAAAATACTAAAAGGGTTCTCTAGGTTGAATTTTACAACACCCAAAGCATTGTCTGAACCCGTAGCTTGACGGAAATAATAAGGAAAGTCTTTTTCGTTGAAATCGTTCCAATTGAGCCCATCATCATCAACCACAGTACTATTGGCATCAACTACATCAAAGTTGTTTTGTTCGAGGTAGTTTTCGTTTTTTTGGATTTTGGGCAAAATTTCCTTGATTGCAATATCGCGGGGCACATTCCAATAGGGAAATGTTGTTATGCTCGGTATGTATGATGCGATTGTTGGTGTTTGAGTTGTTTTTTTACCCACTACCGTACGCATTTTTAAAGCAAGCGCATTGTTCTTGAAATACCATGCCTCGGCTTCCGGAATATTTATCAAAACAAATTCCGAAGTGTGATTGAGACTGAGATATCGTCGGTAATTCATTGCTACAATAATGATTGCGCGCTTTACTGTATCGGTTATTGTAAGGGAATCTTTCAAAAACTTTTTGTAAATAGTATAATCGTGATCTTTGCAATCCAGCGACGAAATACTAGTAGAAACAGAATTCATGAACCCTGGTTTGAGCAATTGTGAAATGTACAGCGAGTCGCGATTAATGGAAATTTGATCATGATCGAAACGAGTACTGCCTTGCTGCAAACTCTTTATGAAATGCAGAATAACATCAGTGATAAGCGTATCAGTTTTTGCTTTCGAAGCGGCATCAATGGGGGGTTTCTGCGATAATAAAGCATGTATTTGGTCGATTTGGCCATGGTTTATAAGTACCCCTAAATTCTCCGATTCCTCAATAGCTTTAAGCCATTGGTTTGCTCGATCTATGCTTTTTCCTGACCAAAAATAATTTTTAGCCATCGAAAACCAGTTTACATTCGATTGAAACCAATACAGAGGCTGATGAATTGTAGTATAAAACTTCTCCACCAAGAAATCCGTTTTTACGATTGTATCTTGAGCGAAAATCGCGCTTATACAACAACTGATAATTAAAGCTGCTCGGTGTATCGATTTAATAGTAATACCTTTGTTAGCCAAACTTAGAATGTCGACTCAATGTGCTGATTAATAGTAAATTAGCAATAATCAAGCCATGGAGAAAATCGCTGTGGGATTGCAGAAACAACAAATTTGCACGGTAAATCAGAACGATTTCCCAAATATGGGGAGTAGTGTATCGTTTACGCGAAATTTTAAGACGGTATACAGGCACAACATTTTTATACTATCGAAATATTATCGAATCAGTCATTTTTGAAAGATCACCTAGGATTTTACCTACAAAACCACAGGCCGAACTCCGAGAGCGCTGGGCATGATCCGTGCGCAATCACCCGCAGCCTGACCTTCTGCGTCGACACTGTTTGTGTGCGTTCTATGCGACGCGGGCCAATTGACAATCCGGATGCAATCGTACACCAGGCTTCATTGATTTCGACTGCTACTTCATATTTGTCAATTCTCTGTCCAAGAGGCAGATGTTCCCGTAATCCCACCATATTGAAGGTGACCGGGTTTGCGAACTCAAAAACAACTTTCCGCGGTTCCGGGCCATCATCTGTTGCCCAGTACGTTGCTTCATTGCTAGTAATCAAATTTTCGGGTCGGAATTGAGGATCATGCCCACGTGATGGGCCTAAAATCCTGCTGGCGGTAAGTGCGATATTTTTTGCAAAGGCCATTTCGCGAAGCTTGCGAAAAAGGGTAAGTTCCCTGATATCGTTCTCACAAATCAATCCGCGCCGGTCTGGCGGAACGTTAAGCAAGAGTGAAGCGCCACGGCCAACGGATTGTAGGTAGAGCTCGAAAAGCTCGCTCCCCTTTTTCACTTTTGAATCCTCTTCCTCGTGATAAAACCACCCAGGTCTGATCGAAACATCGCATTCGGCCCCAGCCCAATGGGTTCCCAAGCGTTCGCCGGAATTGAGCAGTTCTGTATCCGCAAGCCCCGGGTAAAAGTTGTCGCGGTTGTACGTGGCCCAACAGGGCACCCCGGCTATCCCGTTTTCGTTCCCAACCCAGCGGATATCGGGGCCACCATCACTGAAAATCGCCGCATGTGGTTGCAGTTTTCGCACAAGTTCCCAGGTAGCTTGCCAGTTGTAATATAATCTTTTGTCAATAAGTCGTTCCTCGCGCGCTCCGCCGTAATAGCCCTGCCCGCCATTTGCCCCATCAAACCAGACCTCAAAGAGTGGCCCATAGTTTTCGAGAAGTTCCCTCAGCTGGTTGCGATAATAGTCGAGGTAGGATGGAGCGCCATAATCCGCCCGGTTGCGATCCCAAGGCGAGAGATAAATTCCGAATTTGACTCCTTGACTCTTGCATGCAGCAGACAATTCACCAACAATGTCGCCTGTGCCATTTCGGTAGGGACTGTTCTTGATTGAATGCTCGGTATAGCGAGAAGGCCACAAGCAAAACCCGTCATGATGTTTACAGGTAAGAATTAAGCCTTTCATTCCAACTCCCGATGCAACAGAAACTATCTTTTCTGCATCAAACTGCGTTGGGCTAAAGACGGCTGGGTCTTCATCGCCATAGCCCCACTCTTTTCCTGTAAAGGTATTGGCGGTGAAATGAAGAAACCCGTAGTATTCGAGGTCGTGCCACTTGAGTTGCACGGGGGAGGGGATCGGGCCGAATGGTAAAGGAATGTGTGGAGACATAACGGTACTTTCTAATGTAATAAAAACCTACTATTTAACGCTTTTTATTAAAATACGTTAAAAATGAAAGCCTGTTTTGAAGAATCTCTTTCCTGAGAATTCTACTCTATTATACACGAACTGCAACAGCGCCACTGCTTTCTGAACAATGATTTTAATGTGATACGCGAGGCATATTCCATCCTTTCACGGAATCCCCCTCAAAAAGTAATTTTTGGCTCTTAGTTGGCAATCATGCATTTTTATTGTTGGCTCTAGTTTGGGCAATAAAATTACTATCACACTCTAGAAAACATGATACAGATCAGATACTTTCATCTTTTACACAAAAGGAGACGATAATGGCTTTAACAAAAAGTTTGCGACTGAAAAAAAACAATGACTGCAGGTTCGAAGAGCATAGTGTATGGGGCTTTTGCTCTTATGTGCGGAATGTCCCAAGAAGTTGCAGGTTTGAATTCTATCGGCGATATAAGCCCTTGGGAAGATAATCAGCTCAACGCCAATTCAATATACGTAACAAAGTTTACCGCATCATCATCCTTTACAGCCACCACTATGGGACTATTTTGGGCGGGCGCTCCAACGGGAACCATGAGCATGGCTATTTATGTAGACCTAGATGGAACTCCCGGCGCATTGCTTGACTCTACGGCAACTCTTACTGCGCAAGCTCCTAGAGATTCTGCAGGCTACCAGCAAGTGCCTTTGAGCACCCCGCTTCCCATGGTGAGTGGAACATCGTACTGGCTAGGCTTTAATCAAAGCTCTGCTTTGAATTATGTGGGGTTTGACCAAGGGGGAAGCGGCTATTCACTTGATACTGCCTGCTGTGGGTGGATTACAGCGTGGAGTGGTGGCACACAATGGGATGGAACTTTAACTATTTTTGCCGCCGACAGTATGTTAGGCACCGGTACTCCCCCTGATACCACTACCGACACTACTGGAAACGATACAAGCGGAATAGAGTATAGGTACACGAGCCACCGGGGAACCCTAGGTTTGCAATCAATTGTTCTGAGAAATACGCCAACCATCCTCAGTGTTAATCTAGGACTTTCACTTTCTGCATTGTGCGGCGAAATTCGGCTTGAAATGTTTGATATGAATGGCCGCCGGGTTTGGAACTCGTTAGTCAACCGCCAGGTTCGAGCTGGCACATCCGTTCTTGCATTTGACCATGCCCAACCTGCCGGGACCTATCTCGTGCGAATTCATGCAACCGACCGGCAGGGAATATCCATAGGTAACTTCACAGCGTCTGTTATGATAACACGATAGGCTAGTTTCTCAAGCCATCAATCATTGTAGATCCCGCTTTGTGAATCAAGCATACTTTCACAAAGCGGCTCCGTCGATCCGCATATCCCTGCCGCCGCGCGGGCAAACAAAACGGCATCGAAGTTTCACCGAGCAGCACGACCATGGCTGTGCAGGGGCGTCCGATGAGCGCGTCGGTGACGAAGGCGTCGAAATCGGTCGTGTACACCCTGCAGGGACGCAGAATCGCCGAGATCAACGATCCGGTCGCCGGCATGCTCCGAACGAACTCCACGCTCAAGCTGGCGCGTGGCATGTACTGCATCGTGAACGAATCGGCGAAGAAACCCGCTGTGATGTTGATTGAGCCATCACGATAGTCAAAATTTATCAAAAGGAGGTTCGCAATGTTTCGAGCAGCAATTCTTGTGGCAATGGTAGCGCTATCGGTAGCCGCGCAGGTCAATGTTTCGGTTGACTGGAATACTGTCAAGTACGCAATCAAGGGACTCAAAGACGCTGGCATCACCAACATCTGCATCAATATCCCCGATGGGCTGACCTCCTCCAATCAGGTAACGAATATCGCAGGATTCGCTTCCTTCTGTGCCGATCTGGTGAGAATCGTAAATGTGGACAATCATCTTGGTGTCAAGTACTGGGAGCTCCCCAACGAACGCGACGGGACTCTTAACGGCAAACAAGAAGCTGCGGTCTTTAACGCCGCAGCCACCGCCATGAAAAACGTTGATAATACAATAAAAACCGGCGGCCCCGCAGTGTCACGTCCCAATTACTCCGATCAGATCAAAACGTTCGTTGATTCGACACTCAGCAATCTCGACTTTTTGAGCTTCCATTGCTATGGTGGCGGTGGCGGCATGACCGATGAGGCCGTGTGGAACGCAGCCGGCGCCACGTGGTATAGCCAGTACATGTCGGACTATCTCAAGCAGAAAAGCCCGAATCGGCGAATTCCCGTTTTCTATGATGAATTCAATGTTGCGTGGTCGTGGAATCTGGCTCAAGCGCAGCAGAACGGGATATGCGGGGCGATCTACGATGCGCTCAGTATGTGTTTGTCAAGCGATGCCGGTCCCGGATCAATGGTATTTGCTGCATGGAATGAGATGGACGGTTCGTACGGAAAGATGGATAACAGCTATACCCTTCGCCCTGCAGCACACGTGTACCACATCTTCAACACCTTTGTCTACGGCGACCGCATAGCCACTAACAGCGGCAAAGACTCGGTTATTGTTCCGTTTGCATCTAAGTCGCCGGACGGACGGCATTCACTGGTCTTGACCAACCGAACCAAATCGCAGCGAACCGTATCGGTCTCGTTTGCTGGGTGGACGCCGACGACCCCGCTCGAAGCGTATCAGCTCACGTCGTCAGGGTACGGTCAAATCATCTCGGTGGCTGCAAATCAACTTGCAAACATCACGCTTCCTGCCCAGTCGATTACCGCATTGACAAATACGATCGGCACGACAATCTACAACGTGCCGGCACGTGCCAAGGTCCTCTGTGCAGCCCCGGTCAAGCGCAGGCCAGAACTGACGATTCTGGGAATGAATCTTACCCATGGGGATGGTGCGGTGCTTCTAGTTAGTGGGAGACTCATCCCCGGCATTAGCGGTCGAAACAGGTCGTTGCGCCAAATCGGCGTTGTGAATGCCAATGAACCCCATTGAGGGAACTTCGACGTTCCAGAGGCGTATTGACTGATAGGTAGAAGGCGCCATGAGTCCAATCAGGGCCGATTCATCCCCATCGAACCCCGATCGACCAGCGAACAGACTCCGGGAATGTTTCCCTTCGCATGCGTCGGCAATGGAAGATCTCCAACGAGGATGTGGGCGGCGAGATAGCCCAGACGGGAGAAGCCAAAGTCAACGGATGAGAAAGGGAGAATGCAGTTCTCCGGGAGATTGTCAAAGGAGACGAGGGAGATGTCGTTGGGGATCTTGAAGCCGGCCACGTGCAGCCACGCCCACGGGCAGATTCCCAAAACGTCGTTGAGCGCGGTGATAAATGATTATTGGGGAGCACAGAGACCGCAAGGAATTGCCTATGATGTGGGCGCCCATGAGTATTCTGCTGTCACCCGCGCTGCCCCGCCAATCCTGAGGATCGATCCGCAATCTGGTGCACAGGATTTCAAGTTCTTCTAGATTCGCCGAAGCAGTCGTCTGCCATTCGCCGATTCCTTTTGGTCAATAAATCAGGAAAGTGATTCGCCAGATGATGGTGGTAATTAAGTAAGTATGCACAAATGCCGCAATAAAGCGATCTTATCATACGAATTTGCACTCAAAAGGATGCTATCGTTTGATTGTACGTTCTGCTCAAGCTTCGAGAAGACTGTCTCGGGCAAGTATCGGATTATGATGGGAGTCTCACCGCAGGAAATGGCCGATGATGAAACAATAAAACCTTCGTAAGGGTTATTTTATACAATGTGATGTGATGTGATGTTTTTTTTGACTTTTCAACTTTTTAGCGGTATATTATTTGAGAAGCTTAATGCAGTTCATGTTAGAATGGGTGCCATATACCTCATAACCTATTGATACTAATTATCATGACAAAAAAACAATACTTCAGAACCAAACAAAAATTCGAAAAGAAACCTGTATGAAAAAGAATATGCGCGAATGGACCACGTCGATTATTAATTCTCAGAAACGCCTCGCAATGCCCATCATGACATACCCGGGCCTTGACCTTATCGATAAAAAGATTACTGATGCAATAACTAACGGCGAAGTTCATTTTGCGTGTATCGAGGCTTTGAGCAAAAAATACGCATCGAGCGCAACCACCAGCATTATGGATTTGTCGCTTGAAGCTGAGACATTCGGCAGTCCTATAGCCTTCTCTGATGATGAGGTCCCAACAGTTACAAATAAGATTCTTTGTGGCCCGGAAGACGTTCAGGCGCTCAGAGTGCCCAAGTCCGGGGAAAAGCGAACCGCCGAATACATTAAGGCCGTGAAATTAGCTGCAGCGACAATTAGCGATAAGCCGATTTTTGGCGGCATTATCGGCCCGTACTCTTTAAGCGGACGGCTCTATGATATGACAGAAATTATGATCGCAATTCTGTCCGAGCCCGACACGATCCATGAACTGCTTGATAAAACAACACAATTTCTAAGCTCGTACGCGCAATCCATGAAAGACGTAGGTGCAAACGGAATCATAATCGCAGAACCCGCAGCAGGACTCCTTTCCCCTGACCAGTGCCATGAATTCTCTTCGCAGTATGTAAGAAGAATCGTTGATGCAGTACAGGATGATTCTTTCATGGTAGTACTTCACAACTGCGGAGCAGACCCCAGTCATGTTCCAACTATGCTGTCAACAGGCGCGCTGGGTTTGCATTTCGGGAATAAAGTCAATATGCTGGAAATCGTGGAGCTACTTCCTGAAACAATTATTCTATTTGGTAATATCGATCCGGCAAGAATAATTAAAAACGGAACTGCCGATGAAGTCGCTGATGCTACAAGCAACCTTCTTAACAGCGTCGCCCATTTTAGGAATTTTGTATTGTCATCGGGCTGTGATATTCCGCCGTATACGCCCATTGCCAATATAGAGGCTTTCTATGGAGCTCTGGCGGATTATAATAAGAACAGATAACTCCATTTAAATAGTTGAGGCAAATGAGATACTGACGAAGTAATTTCCCCTGAAAGTAGTTGTGATGTGATGTGATGTTTTTTTGACTTTTCAACTTTTTGGCGGTATATTATTTGAGAATCTTACTGTAGTTCATGTTAGAATGGCTGCGAAATATCTTATAACCTATTGATAAGAAAGAACATGACAAAAAAAACACAACCGCATATTCCAATATACCGACGCATTGCCGATGAGTATAAAGAATCTATCACGCTTTTGCGGTACAAACCAGGCGATCGGGTTGATTCAATTGTGGAGTTGCAGAAGCGCCACAGTGTTTCCCGAGAAACAGCCAAACAGGTACTTAAGCAACTGGTTGACGATGGGCTTATCGTATCGCAGGCTGGGAAGGGATCATTTATTGCCGATTTTCGTGCTCGACGGAAAATCTGGGGGATTATTCTTCCATTCTTCTCGACGTTTTACGAGGAGATTGTAGACAGATTGCGTGAACAAGCTGTAGGAGCCGGAAGACAGCTTGAGCTTTTTGTTAGCTACAATAATTGGGAAGAAGAAATCAGACGCGTTGGAGAGTTGGTGAATGACCGTTACGAAGCCATAATCGTTGTTCCAACACTTGATGAATCAAAAACAGCTCCGTTCTATCGGAGATTAACAGCACGAAATACCGTTGTTGTGCTTTTGGATCATACGATGACCAGATCATTCTTTAGCTATGTGATCCAGAGCTATGACTTGGGCGTTTCCCGCGCTCTTGAGTTTCTGATGGATTCCACACGGGGATCCATCGCCTTTGTGCACAGCGAAACGTGGTCGGGACGCAATTTCGTTTTGGAAATGATGGAAGAAACCTATAAGCAGTCGCTCGAAGCGAAACGTCCATCGCGTCAACCTGTTGTTGTGGATAGTGTCAAAAAGATCGACATTCAGTGGCTTCAATCAAACGACATCACCGGCATTTTCTGCTGCGACGATACGATTGCTGTCCGTGTGATTGGTCGCCTTAAGGATGCTGGTATTTCTGTGCCGGGGGATGTGCGTGTTGTAAGCTACGGAAACACCGATGTTGCCCGATACTTTACTCCTGCAATAACTTCTGTTGATTGTCATATAGAAGAGATGGTCGCCAAAACAACCGAAATAATTATCACCGGCCTTAAAGGCGAAGATATCAAGCTCGATCAATTTGTCATTCAACCCGATCTTCTTATTCGCGAAACCTGACCACTTACAAAAGGAACCGCCATGCCGAAGTATTCGAATCTTGCAATTTCCGATCCGCGCCAGCTGGTGTTTGGTGTTGCCCCTCATCCCGTAACCACCCGGCGGGGTCTGGTAATTGGTGGGGGAGAGGTGTATCCCGAACTCAATTTCACCCTTCCTCCTATGGAAATGACCAGCGCAACACTTGAGCATGTCAAAACTCAGTATCGGGCAACAAAGGCTGCGGCGCTCAAGGCCCTTGAGCTGATTGAAAAGGCGCATAGCAGTGGCACCTTGACAATTCCCGAAATGGAAGTGTCCTGGATCGTGATGCTGGGCGACACACTCAGTGCATTACCTGCCAACCGCGATGCGTTTATTTCGCAGGTTCTGCCAACTCTTGACGAGTCGAAGTTCCTGAAAGAAGAATATCTTCTTTGACAACAGGATACACTGATCACACCCACTTATATATCTCAAAGGAGCTTGTATGACCGAATTGCTTTCGAAAATTGCCATCTGTGTCGAACGGGGCAAAATCAACAAAGTTTCTCCCTACCCACCCGACCTCAAAGGCCAGGATGGCGCCGATGAACTGACCCGTGCAGCTCTGGACGCAGGAGCAAAACCGCAGGATCTCCTCCAGCAGGCGCTTATTGTCGGCATGCAAAAGATCGGCGTGCGATTTCGCGAAAATAAAGTCTTTGTCCCCGATGTTCTCATGGCCGCAAAAGCCATGAGCGCTGCCATGAAGCATCTCAAGCCGTATTTTCTTTCCGGAGAAGTGCAGCGCAAGGGAACGTTTGTCATCGGGACTGTGATCGGCGATCTGCATGACATTGGAAAAAACCTTGTTTCGATGATGGTTGAAGGCGCAGGCTGGGAAGTGGTCGATCTGGGCGTTGATGTGGCACCCGAAAAATTCATCAAATCCATAGAGGAACATCCTGGCTGCGTGGTCGGCCTTTCAGCTCTGTTGACAACAACGATGATCAACATGGAAAAGACGGTTGCCGCACTCAAGGAAAAACATCCCACAACAAAAGTTTTGGTGGGTGGAGCGCCCCTTACCCAGGATTTCGCAACAAAAATTGGCGCCGACAGCTTTTCTGCCGACCCTCAGGGGGCGGTGGATTATCTGAATCGGCTAGCGGCATAGTCACCATTTGGCAAACGCTTGACAACGCATGTGTTGCTTAGTCAAGGAGCTTACGATATGAATGCAGTCACTTTCGAAATTCCTCTGGAAGCCTTGTCGATCGAGCCAGCGGATATTTCGGCGATTTTGGGGTATGGGGCGGATGTTCCCTCTCCCGTGGAAGATGCCATCCGTGAATGTATCTCGAAGGCAGCTCTCATGCCGCCACTTATCGGCGGGTATCGGGTTATCGAATTGGTAGAGTTGGCGAGCGATACGCTCTCTGCCAATAATGTTGTCATGCACATCGGTGATACCATTGCGCGTCAATTGATACATACGAAGCGGGTGGCAGTTTTCGCCTGCACCGCCGGTCCTGCTCTAGAGAAGTGGTCAAAGGAGCTTATGGAGCAGGATGAATTTGTTGTCGGCTATGTTGCGGATACACTGGCATCGGAGGCGGTGGAGCGTGCCATGGATCGCATCCAGACAAGCCTGCGCAAGGAAAGGGCTTTGGAGAGAGACGCCATTACGCTACGCTACAGCCCAGGATATTGCGGATGGCCGGTTGCCGATCAACATGCGCTTTTTTCTCTTCTTCCTGAGCGTTTCTGTGGCATAGAACTAACGCAGTCGGCGCTCATGACACCCATTAAGTCCATAAGCGGGATCATTGGTATCGGTAAATCGGTACAGGAGCTGCAGTATGGTTGCAGTATTTGTGAATTGACAACATGCTTTCGGCGAAAAAAATAGAAATCCCAAACCACGCTTTATAATAAGGCGAACAAGGAGAGATAAATGGATGCCCAGGAAATGAAGGCACTTTACGAGAGTACCTGTTCATACACAAATGTAGACGTCAAGCTGGGCAACATGTCTCCGCGCGACCGTTTTTTTGCCATAATGGACTTCAAGAAATACGATCGCATTATAGATTGTGAATTTGGATACTGGAACGACACATTAAGGCGCTGGCATGGCGAAGGACTTCCAAAAGAGGTTGTTGACAACGATGCGGCTGATATCTATTTCGGATTTGACGTGTGGAAAAAGCACCTTCCTATTTCTACAGGAATTTTTCCTGCTTTTGCAGAAGAAATTATCGAGCAGCAAGGCTCATACACTATAAAATACGATGGGGATCGCGTAAAATGTAAAGTGTTTACTGATGGGGCCGATACTATTCCGCATTATCTTGATTTTCCCATTAAAGATCGCGAGTCTTATTTGCCCTTTAAGCAGCGTTTATTGCCGCAAATCCATGATCGTCTACCTACCCGGATAGAGGAAATCGCACATACCGTTAAAAACCGCAACTACATACTTGAGCTTTTTGCCGGCAGCACAGCAGGTCTTATGCGCAATTTAATGGGTTTTGAGGGCATATGCCTTAATGTGTATATGCAGCCGGAATTAATTGACGAAATACTCAATGACCTCGGAGATTTATATACGGCAATTGCTGCAGAAGCAACGCGTCATTTAGATGTCGATCTCATTGCTTGGTGGGAAGATATCGCTTTTAAAACGGGACCTATTGTTCCGCCCGACTGGTTTTCTGAAAAATGTGGGACAATTTACAAAAGAGTTATGGATCTGTATCACGCAAAGGGCACCCGCTTTTCGTTTGTCGACTGCGATGGCGATAATAGATTGCTGGTTCCAACATGGATCGACAATGGTGTCAATATCGTGTTCCCTCTGGAGGTTAATGCGGGTATTCATCCCCAAACGCTTCGGAGCGTGTATCCACTGGTACGCATGATGGGCGGGTTTGACAAGGTGGTGCTGATGCAGGGCAAGGATGCTATCAAAAAAGAGTTGCTTCGTCTGAAACCAATTGTAGACGAAGGTGGGTTTATCCCCCACGTTGACCATCGCGTGCAAGCAGATGTAGCGTTTATTGACTATTGTTATTATCTCGAAGCAAAACGCGATATCTTCGGAATTGACAATTCGATTAGACGCTGATTGATTGCGATTGCATATGCGGACATGATTTAAGCAACATCTTTGTTGGCAGCAGGATCAAGCTCGAACAAAGAGAAAAAAAGAAGAGGTTAGAAAATGACTATCAACTTAGAAAAAGACAAAGCCGTTCTTAGAACCCTTGGGGAAAGAGTAAAACAGATTGCCATGCTTCCCGAACAGACAGCGCAAAAAAAGCTTCTTTCAGATCTGAATTCTCTAAAGGCTGACCGGCCGGTTGTGCTATCATTTCCAGAGGGTGCGTGGTCTGAGTTAGTGCCACAAACAGTTCTTCAATGTGAAAATGATTTGTTTCGTAGCTGGGAACGGCAGCTACGGCAGATTATTTACCAGTGGGAAGTGATTAAAGATGACTCTGCCGTGGATGAATACTTCAATATTGGATGGACATTTTCTTCGGGCGATTTTGGCTTCGACATTCCACTTAGTCATGGAGATAACAGAGGAAGCTATACATGGGAACATCCTATCAAGGATTTAGAAAATGACTTCCCGAAATTGAAATTCAGAGAGCCCTGCCTTGATCGCACTGCAACGATGAAGCAGCTTGAAATTGCACAAGACATGTTCTCAGGCATTCTTGAACCACGGATTCATGGAAATTTATGGTGGACAACGGGTCTCACCGCAACTGCAACAAACCTGGTGGGTTTGGAGAATTTCATGGTTCTGATGCTCACTGAGCCAGAAGGAATGCATAGACTGATGGCCTGGCTAAGAGATGAGCAAATTCATTTCCTTGATTGGTGCGAAGAACGCGGAATCCTAAGCCTCAATAACGGATGCGACCATGTTGGGTCTGGAGGATGGGGCTTGACCAAGGAACTTCCTAAATCGCATTCGTCAAAGATTTCTTTATCTGATTTGTGGGGCCTTTCTGAATCACAAGAAAGTGTTGGAATTTCTCCCGATCTGTTTGGAGAATTCATCTTTCCCTATCAAGTACCAGTTGTTGAGAATTTCGGCCTTTCCTGCTATGGATGCTGTGAGGGGATTCAAGATCGGTTAGAGTACATTTTGAAGATCCCCAATTTGAGGCGAATATCGGTTTCACCATGGGCAGATCAAGAGAAAATTGCGGATAGCGTTAATGGCAAATATGTATTTAGCCGCAAGCCGAATCCTTCTGATATCTGTATGGCGTTCAATGAGGATTCAATAAGAAATGATATCCACAAAACTTTAGAAATAGCAGGTTTCGGCTCATTGGAGATAATTTTGAAAGACACGCACACTGTTAATAATGAACCATGGCGAATAAGTGAATGGGTTCGTATAGCTCGTTCAGAGGTTGATAAATTTATGTCGAAGAAATGAGTTGCAGGTCGAAATGGGCATCTGACGCTTCGCAACGAGGAGGTAGTATGCGATTAGTTGACAAAGTCAAAGAAGGCCGAGTGTTGATTTCCGACGGTGCCTGGGGAACATTCCTGCAAATCAAAGGGCTTGCAGTTGGCGAATGCTCTGAACTGTGGAACATCTCCCATCGTACCGATGTTCTTGACATTGCTAAAAGCTACATCAATGCTGGTGCAGACATGATCGAAACAAATAGCTTTGGTGGTAGCAGGATCAAACTTGCACATTATGGTCTAGAGAATCGCGCCTTCGAACTCAACAAAGCTGCAGCAGCAATTTCACGCGTTGCTGCCGGGTCCAACCATCATGTTCTGGGGTCGATCGGCCCTACCGGAAAAATGATCCTGACCGGTGATGTGACTGAGGACGAATTGTACGACGTGTTTCGCGAACAGTCAATCGCACTCGAAGCTGGTGGCGCCGATGCCCTGTGCATCGAAACCATGTCGGCGCTTGATGAAGCGACTATCGCCATCAAAGCTGCACGGGAAAATACGGCCTGCGATGTGATCTGCACGTTCACATTCGAGAAGACTGCCTTAGGCGAGTATCGGAGCATGATGGGCGTATCACCGCAGGAAATGGCGGATGCAGTTTCTAAAGCCGGTGCGCATATCATCGGGACAAACTGCGGGAATGGTATCGAAAGAATGATAGATATTGTCAAACAATTACGTGCTGCATCGTGTCTGCCAATACTAGTACATGCCAATGCAGGACTGCCCATCGTTTGCGATGGCCGCACTCTCTTCCCCGAAACCCCGGAGATGATGGCTACGCAGGTTGGTGCACTTGTTGACGCGGGAGCTATCATTATCGGTGGTTGCTGTGGGACAAACCCAGAGCATGTCCAGGCACTGGTGCGTAGCGTTGCAATGTAGTTGCTATTTCATAATTTCTTCCAAAATCTCAACTGCATTCCGTACACAATGAACACATACTTTGTTTCGTAAATCCATCTCTTTAAATTGTTTTTGTCCTTTTTCTGTAGTTAATTCAACACCACCAAGAAGTTTTCGGCATATAACTGAACCGTGTTTCAGTTCAAACCCATCCATGAGCTCTCTGGTTTTTTGATAGGTTGTTTCTGTTGACACTGTATCGCTTAATTCAGTCCTGCCGTATTTAATGCCAAGCGCAATAATGCTCCCGGTTACCGCACCGCATACTTCCTCTTTTCTCCCCATCCCCGCGCCAAAACCACAGGCGACATTGAGGGCCGTATCTTTGTCAAAATTCAAGTCGTCACAAAAAGAGAATACGACAGCTTGGGCACAGTTGAAGCCTTCGTTAAACTTAGAGACTGCGATTTCAGATTTTGTTTTCATGTTTTGATTCCTTGATTGTTGCGCGGTGGATTAATGCTTGGGCATGATGATCGATGTTGCCCGATATGACAAATAGATAACTTAGTATGTGCAATCTGTTTTCTCACTTTTTCCCATACACAGTTTCCATCATATTTGTTCTGATTAGTGAATTTCCAAATTGGAATGGGGTGTGGGATCTTGATGTTTCACCACCTTCAATATTCAAATCGCAATCGAATCACCCCAAGAATTGCTTAGCAAACTCATACCGCCGTCATACTCACTCTTTACTAGGCCATATGTTGAAATCCCAACCAATCTTGTAACATTCGAATGAGCCTGCAGGAACAAAAATAATTTCTTTGCCAAGATAATTTCTTTTAAGAGGAGTATTACCATTTAGTGCGCGCAAATACCAAGAAGAACCATTTGAAAAAAGTAGCACGAGGGTTGCGTATTTGTCTCGAATGTTTTCATCGGAGCTGAATGCTTTTTGAATGGTTGCTTTTTTGTATAACGTCACCTCAGGATAAGAGTATGAAGTCGTGTCAGTTGTCAAAATTATGACAGAGTCATTTCCAATATGAACGAAGAAATCTGCGCTACTCTTGGATGTGTCAAGTTGCCACCGTGACAAATATTCTTCTCTAAGAACAAAATATTGTTTACCCTGTATCAAAGTGTCTCGTTCACATGTTTTATAGGAAAAGCATTGAGATGTAGGCGTATGTTCAGTGATGCCGGGATAGCTATAAGTTCGGTCATAGAACCATGTTCTTCCTATTAAGTTAAAGTTTCCATTTTAAAGTCTTCTTGCAATGCTTGCAAGGATATCAGAAAATTCCTCTTGGGACAATATACTATACTGATAACCTAAGGTGGGATTATTTTTTTTAAAGATCGCAATAGATGCAAAGGCAATTGATTGCTAAAAAGGTCACACACATTATTCCATTAATGGCCTAACCTTCTCGCGAGCGTATGGGATTATTTCATGTCTGTTAATTCGAATCGTCAAGAAATTCTAAAGCCTTCGCATTGAATAAATCCGTATGCGTAAACATGAGATCATGCCCGGTGTTTGGAAATAGTTCTATCTTGATGTGTGAATTTACTTTTTCAATTCGGCTCATAGAAGTTTTTGCATCGTAAACTATTTCGTGTTCACCAACGATAAAGAGCACCGGCATATTAAGTTGCTTTAGTTCCAAATCAGTGAGAACGGTGGGGCTAACAGGTTGTTTAAACTTAAAGCTTTTTAAAGCCATATCGTAATAGTTTATTCTGTTTACTGCGTATTCGATTGTTCGAATGAGCAATACGCTGCGATTATATTCGTTTACACGGTTTTGAACAGACAGTGAATCGATGGTATGTTCTTGACCTTGATTTCCAATCTTCCCTATGTCCTTATCTGCATTGCTATATGTCGTTTTAAAGGTAAGCAGTTGCGCCTTGAGTCTATAACAAGAGCTCGACATACTGGGCCTTTCTTCCTTTATAATAGTAACAGCATCAGCCTTACTAGCTCAGGCTTCGGATTGCAGCAATGTGAGCGCATCAAATTCATTGCATTGTGTCGAAAACCCACTATCTTTGAGTTTTAAAGTCCCAATTACTTCGAATTGGGATGTGTCAATGTTAGCATCATTCAAAAATAAAATATTACAAGATACTGAAATCGCATCTCGCACCAAAGACTGGTATTGGATGGGGCGCGTGATGTACCTTTTTTAACTACTGTTTTATTAGAAATGAGTCTGGGCATGCTGAAAAAACAAAAAATTCTCGATGGCGCGTTCATCGGAATATGTTTACTACCGAAGGTTCATATGAAGTCTCAATCTGCATTATCACGAATTCTTAAAATACTTGCATCTCTCCGCGTTACAGTTGCATGCCTTCTGATCTTGGCTCTTCTTACTGTTATGGGCACCCTCTATCAGGTTGATCACGGCTTATACGCTGCAAAACTGCGCTTTTTTGGTGCATGGGTGGTGATGTTTTTTGGCTGGTTACCATTCCCAGGGGTTAATACGACCATAGCCGCCCTGGCGGTCAACCTCCTTGCATCGGCACTCGTGAAAATGGATCGAAGACTTAAGCAATCGGGAGTTATCCTTGTTCATCTTGGGATCCTTGTATTGATCTGCGGAGCAGCCGCTATTCACTATGGCACACAAGAGTCTGTGTTGACACTAGGCGAAGGAGAATTTTCGAGCTCTGCGGCAATTCTTCGTAACAGCACATTGGTGGGCTACCGTGAGCTCCCGGTGACCGTACGGCTCCTTGCCTTTACGAAAAAAACTCATCCAGGTACTTCCATTGCCAGCAGTTTCGAGAGCACGGTGCACGTGTCTGGCACAGGAATAGATCGAGATGCAGTAATTTCTATGAATCGGCCATTGCGTTACAAAAACTTGACATTTTACCAAAGCGGGTATTCCGAGTCCCCGCAGGGAGAAACAACAACAATTGCTGTTGTCGAAAACTCGGGGAGAGTGTTGCCGTATCTGGCAACACTTATCATGACCGCAGGGTTCTTGGTTCACTTTATGGGAATGCTTATCAAAGTAACAAAGACTCAGAGAACCCGAATGGGTGGCTCTCTATGACAAATGTGCAAATTTTGAATAATGAGATAAAAAAAGATAGCACGGGGAAAAAACATAATTTTCTCTTAATTCTTATTTTGTTAATTATTGCTCTTCCGGTATTTTTAGCCGCTGCCCCTGCTTCCAACCTAGGCCGAATCACTATACTCGACAATGGCCGACTCAAACCACTCGATACCTATGCGCGATCGGTACTTTTGCAGTTCTCTGGACGGCAGAGCGTCCAAGGGAAATCTGCACTCGGTTGGTTTACAGACGCTATCTTTGACCCAACCCGGACAGTGGATGATAAAGTCTTCCTTATCAATAATCCTGAGCTTGCCGAGGCGATTGGTGTTGAGCCCCAAAAGCATCGACGATATAGTTTCTCCCAATTGCACCAGAGCGTACCTAAAATTTCGACTATGGCACAAGCTGCATCGTTATTAGAACCACGACAGCGATCAATCGTCGAGACCGAAGTAATGAGGTTAGGCATAGCACTCGATACGTATTTTGCCTTGGCCAGTACATTTACTTTTTGCGATTCCGCGCCGCAACTCACTGTGTCGGACTCAAACCTTGCCGTGCAACTAGGGTTACCCCTCAAGAACAGTGCGCTTTCGTACCTTGACATCCTCGCGCATGCGCCGCAACTATCCGCTGTCATGAAATCGCTGGCAATCGTGCCGTCCCACTCCTGGAGCAGCGCAGACACACAGGCAATTGCGCTTGGTAGGGCGCTTTTTGCAATATCCAATGAGGCGCAGAATGGTTTTCTCTGCGTGTTACCAGTAGATTCTGCGAGTCGGATCGACTGGCAAAGTCCTTGGTCTTTTGTCAAGTTTTACGGATCGGCATCGCGAAATGACCCAAGCCTATCAGCGCTTTTGCGACTTAGGGATGCTTATCGAGCGGAAGACGTATCGAAAAAAAATGCCGCAGCAGTGCAATTTTGTAAAGTTATCAACAATGCCGTTAAAGAAGGTTCACGTATTCGGTGGGTAGACCTAGAGCTGTTGTACAATAAAGTCAACCCATTCCTGATCGCAAAAATCCTCTATGGCCTAGCACTAATTCTTTCGCTTCTTGCTTTGTTTTTTGCACAAAAATGGACGGCAACATGCTCGTTGTGTCTTTTGGTTATTGGTGCCATCCCGCATACTGCCGGAATTGTTGCCCGAATGCTTATCATGGGGCGTCCACCCGTCACAACTATGTACGAGACCTTTATCTTTGTTGCGTGGGTGTGCATAGTTCTTGGGCTTATTGTAGAGTATGCACAGCGAAAAAGATTAGGGATCTTCATCGCGTCAATGGCCGGATTCCTCTTCCTGCATCTAAGCAGCATCTTTGGCTCCGACGGCGACTCGATGGGAATACTAACGGCTGTTCTCAATAACAACTTCTGGCTCGCCACACACATCGTTACTATTGCGCTTGGTTACGCTGGATGTCTGATTGCAGGAATCGTGGGGCACGTGTATCTACTCCGTCGCCTCTTTGGAAAGAGTAGTGATACCACTGCAGAGACTGCTAGAATACTTTACGCAATGATTGTATTTGGATTGACATTCACATTTCTGGGAACATTGCTGGGTGGCATGTGGGCCGACCAAGCGTGGGGCCGGTTTTGGGGATGGGATCCAAAGGAGAATGGCGCACTGCTAATCATTCTCTGGTGTGCTGCAGTTCTTCATGCACGCGCCGGAAAAATAATCGGTGACTTGGGTACTGCCTTTGCGTCGATATGTGGCTTGCTTATGGTTATGTATGCGTGGATCGGTGTCAACCTCTTAGGCGTAGGTATGCATGCGTACGGGTTCACCTCTCAAGGCGCGCAGATGCTTTTATGGGTGACAGTGGGGGAGTGTATTTTTATGCTCCTTGTGGTGGGAGTCCTCATGCATTCAAGGTGGGGGCATAAACAGAGAAGGCTCAAAAAAAACATTCTGTCTACACGTGCCAATGATCATGTAGTTCGTTCCGAGCCTAACCCGTGATACGTTTGCGTCGATACTCCCATGATCTTTTTGAAGAGTGTCGTGAAATACGCCTGATTTTCAAATAATAATTGGTGCGCAATGTCTCCTATTGACCGATGCAAAAAGTTGCGTAGCATGGACGCGGCGACAGGCTTGGCATGAGCCTATGAAATGAAATATTTTACGATTCCTGTACAGGCGCACCGTTAATGTTTAAATTCTGGCCCGTGCTGCTTGATATTCCCCTTTTGAGCCATTAATCTCAGGAACGCATACTCTCCCGTGCCACGGACTAAAAAAGGCAATGCGTATAACCTCTCCATCAATAACTATCGGCAGCCAAACATGGGTCGATTCGCTCACATTTTCAATCTTCCATCGGTCGGCTATACCGAAGCCATGCTGTTCGGCGGTCTGATCTATCTTTTTCTTGCCGGTCCGGTTGACCTTCTGTCTACAACATATCCCTGCACTCCTCCTGCATTTACATAGGGTTTTCTGCCAAGAACAAAACCCAACATCGCAGTGCCTAGCCCATAGACATTGAAGTTGTAGCTGGATATGTTTGCGGCAAGCGCCCGTTGAGAGTCTTCGTAAATCGTGGGCGTTTCGACGACAAAGGGAACTACGCCGTCTGCGAGCCCAGTCTTTTCGTAGTGTGACAGAAGTCCTTTAAGCCGCAGTTTTGACCATGCATAGTGGTGATCTGCAGAGAAGAATGCAATACGTTGGTGGTTGAGTGACAAAAGATGCCGGGCCACAATCACTCCCGGTTGCACCGAAGCCGCAATATTGTAGATCCGCAGATATCGTGAATTAGCAATCTGCGGACTCAGCTTGAGAGAGGCTGTTTCGTCAAGAACTGCAACCGGTTTCTTGTTCTTGAGTAAAGTTCCAATATTGTTTTCATCTGCCTCAGTGGGTGGCCATATCATGAAATAGATGCATCCTTGAATTGAGGCGTCTGCAATTGTTCGCAGGTGCTCCGTTTCATATACCTGCCCGGTTCGCACTTCCCGGAAGAAAAAGCTGCCTTGGGAACTACTGTAAAATGTCAGAAGATTATCCATTTTGATGCATGCGTTCTCGCATAAAGATTGAAGAACACGGAACAGATCGCCGTCATTCTGGCCAAAATTTACTTCGTATTGATCTGATGCCATGAGCACGCAGGAAATGCCGGATTTCGACGCCTTGCTTGTCAGTCGAGGAATTGCCATCTTTCCATTTGAGAGCCGATCGAGCGTCTGAAACCAATGCTCTTATGATGGATCGACTGGTTGTTGTACCTAAACTAAAATATATCAAGAGTACGATGAATCCTGATATTGTCCGTTTTCATCCGAGAGGTTTTTGAGTAGCTTAATCCTACAGTCGGACTCCTGCATCTTCTGCGCAGTCGCGAGCGTCGAAAGAAATGCAGCAAAGAGCCCGGTTTGAGCTGAGTGACTTAAACTTTTCCACGAAGGAGTGATTATGAAACGCCACGCTTTTCTTATGAGTTTTGCTGCCGTCCTTTTATTCCAAACCTGAGCGCCGCAACCCATTCCGATTCGATCGTCACCTTTCTCGGTGGCGCGCAAGCCAAAATTGTTTTTTTTGCGCTGGGCATGGTGCAACGACAACTATACGCCCAAGACTTCGGCGGCAGCGTTTGCTGAGGGTAAGTCCCTCGTGCTTCTGGATACGCGTACGGGGACAGAGCGTACCCTTGTCGGGGCAGGCATGAAGGACATTCGCAACATCCGGATTTCGCGTTCGGGAAAGCCGAAATTTTTCATGGGCAAATTCTCGGCGGATTTCAAGACACAGGAGAAATCGTTCCTCGTCGCTTCCGATCCGCGATACTTCCAGTACGGGGGGGACGCGTGGATCTGCAATGGGACGACCGACGGAAGCCCTTGCACCGCCACTGGTACCCTTCCTGAAAATCACGAAAATCAACGCCCGGGAGTTACCGTCAGTCAAAACGGTTCTCTGGTCAGCGTTGGTACACAGGGTAATGTCCCGGTCGGGATTCGCCTTGCCAATGCGCAGGGTCGGGTTCTGGGAAGTGCTGAGGGCGCGTGCATTTTTGACACACGCGGCTATGCACGTGGCATTTACGTTCTGACATTCAAAGAAGGAAGTCGCAACAGTTCGGTTCTCCTATCGGGCGGTCGCTGAAACGTTTTACAGAAAGGGGACATCCCGTAGGGTAAGGTTATTCTGATAGTCAACCCAAAAGTGTTCTTTGCAAATCATACTCGGTTGTCACTTTTCTTGGCGGCGCGCAGGCCAAGTTTGTCTGGACAAGGTGGGCGTGGTGCACCGATGCATACACTCCCAAGCCCCAGGCAACTGCATGGAGTCCTCCTGCGTGGATGAAGGTTATCAATTCGGTTCTAGGCGGGAACATGCGCACGGAGTACATTCCGGTGCTTGCCCGGTACTTTCGCAAGATGATCCAGGCCTACGCAGAACAGGGTATTGCCATCGGCGCAATGTCAACGCAGAACGAGCCCGATGTAGCCGATGGCAAATATCCGCAATGTCTCATGACATCCGCTCAACAACTCCAGCTCGTGACGGAATTGCGTAAGGAGTTTGTTAAGAATGCTATCACGACAAAACTCTGGGGTTCGACTCCAACTGGGAGGATTCTCAGATGTGGTCTGAACTTCTTAGCGACACGCAGTCAAGGCCCTATTTGGATGCAATCGCCTTTCATCCCTATGTTGGCGAGGCCACACAGCAAACCGTAGCGCATACGAAATGCCCATGGCTTAATATTCACATGACAGAGCAAGGCAGCAAAGGGATTCCGAACATGCAGGAACGCTTTGCAGTATTCCAGAACTGGGGAAACAGCTATACGCGTTGGATCCCCGTTGTTGATGACATAGGATCCCACATCAACGGGCCGTTTCACTGGGGTGGCGGAATGGAGTGCCCCGTTGTCGTGAGTGCAACCAATCCAAATGACGTGACTTATCGATCCCATATTTACTTATCAGGACAAATATCTAGATTTGTGAAGCAGGGAGCCTACTTTCTAGAAAGCGCGGGTGGTTCGGTACAGACCATAGCGTTTCAAAACCCCGATGGCGCCATCGCAGCCGCAGCTCTCGGTGCGAACCCGCTCTGCACTCTTGGACAAGACGCCCTCACTTGCATCACTGGTCCTCAACAAGAGCGTAACGGCGATCATCGCCCAGAACAATGAACTTGCTCGAAAGTACTACTACTGGTTCAAACTCGCCAGAATCGACATTCCAGCGCGTCTGTCAATGATCTCGTTTGACGACACCCCCCGAATCGGTTACCTTTCCCATCACGACAATTGACTTCGGGCTCTCCCGCCTGGGCTATCTTGCCGCTCACATTATGATCGGCGACATTCCGGTCAAAGCCGATCGGGAGGGGAAAATTCCCGGCGTGTGTGAGCTGGTTGACCGGGGATCGGTGGCGCGGATCTGAGAGCGAACGGGCACAATGAGAGCTGATGCAAAGGGAATTTCTTCATACGCCCATCCCGCCTCCAAGAAATCAAACTTCCTATTAGTCACGGAAATTTTAACTTTGTAATCAATTCTTGTTATACGGAGAAATAATGCGGATCCTTGATATTTTAAAAGAGTCGTTGATTCATGAACGCATGGGTGTTATGGCGTTATGCGTTTCATTTTAAATCGCTCTGGCAAGAATTGCCGAAGTATGTTTCTCTGTGGTGGAGGTTTATTCGAAAGAGTTAGTTTTGTACTAGTTTTAATAATCGGTTCAATAGCTAATTGGATCTTTGGCCGGTGTCAACTATTACCGACATAAGATTTAAGGACTGTTGACGCGGAGGTTTTCACCGGATTAAAGGACTCGATCTACCATGCGGCCCTGCTTGATCCGCATACGTCAAGTGAGTTGCCGATAGACAAAATACGGGCACTGTGCGACGACCTGATCGCCGCGCACGGGAAAATGCTGCCGCCGTACTCGTGAGGGGGCCCAAAAAGCCCGGTGAGCAGTGTATCACATTGTACTATCAATTAAAAAACGTGTTTATCGGATCTTTTTCTTTGCATTCCTATTGGCTATACCATCACTTTCTCAAACTAACCCGCGTAACCAGACCACCGCCACAACGCTATCTGACAATAGCCGGCACCATTACGCTACTCGTAACTGTGGCACGTCTACCGTTTGGGAGCAGGTAGCTGCTGTGTGACGAACCGATCTGTATTCCATATTTAAGAGGACGTGAGTTGATTGTCTCCTGCTTGATTACCGGAGCGATTTGGGTGCTAGTCGCTTTGCGAATGCGATAGGCTGTAGGTGCGCCATTGGTCGGTTCGTCGCACAGTCCGAGATATACCAGATCAGTGTCGGATTCCGAAAGCACCATCAAACCCTCGGCCTTGTCGGTTGAGGTTACAAGAGGAACTGTTCCGATTTGTTCGAGATAGCTTGCGCCATCCCAGTACCAGAGCTTGAATGGTAGGTTGGAATCATAATCATCGGAGGTGAGATATGGTGAGCCGTTCGGTTCCGAGCCTGCGTTACCAGCAATAAACAGAAACCCGTTCTGGGTTTTGTCTATGGCCCGAATGCCGTATCCGGCGCCTATGGCAAGAGCCTTTAAGGTATAGGGTTTTGTTGAGGAGGATGAAAATATGGCATCACCGGCAATTGACACTACATAGGCGTTACCATGTAAGTTAGGACTTCGAAGGCCAATATAAATGATACCAGAACTTGCAGCCATACCCTCGATATTGAGTCCCTTGCGTTGAAGCGCTACGTCAACATATTGCCCTATCACGGGATCGGCAGCAAAAAGCGATTTAAGAGTGTTCTTCTGAATAGTTCCGGCAATACCGGTTGAAGCAATAACCGGAAACCGGTAAATCGCATAACGATTTGCGTCAATCGCACCGCTCTTTTTGGCTACTCCATGAGAACCAGTGATGTAAAACATGTCGCCATCAACAGCCGCATCCTCCAAATCGATTTCGGTGGTACCACCAGAGACCGGGAGTGTGACTGAGTTAGTCCACGTAACCGTTTTTTGTAGTGCATTCAAATTGCCTAGCTGGCAGAACTGAGTCTCGTCCGAAACGATGACACAGCACCCGGTTGTGGGATTCATATCCATGCCACTAACATCGTTAGGCCCAGCAATTGCGTTCCCTGCAAAAGCCCAGTTAGCAACTTTTGTTATACCAGACTGAAAAATCGCCGCACTATTTATTGTTGTCAAAGATAGTGTAACTGCAGTAATACCAATAAGATAGCGCATTCGTGTAACCTCTTCTATCGCAATAAAGTTGGATTCCTAATGTACTTAAAATAGATTATAGTACTGACGAAACAGACTTTTTTGGTTGCCTTGTATAGTCAACAGTCCAAGGGCAGTTGCCCTGGAGAGAAAAAGCCTTATTCTGTTCCTTGTCGTAGTGCTATTTACAAAAAGATAATACACGACCGCTTGTACCCTTCCGTATTAAGACGCACGACATGGGCCCCCGTTGGTAAGCTCGCAGCCAACGAAACGTTCCCGTGTGCAGTGCCGATGTGCCGGTAGACCTCCCGTCCATTGGGGGTGTAGATCTGTATTGCATAAGGTCCTTGCGACGAGAACTGTATAAACGCGCCACGGGAAATCGCCCGCACAGCCAACTGGGCCGAAGCATTAACTTGTGCGCTTTCCTTTTGAGAAATAGTTACGATGGGCTCCGTGCAGTTACCGCTCGGGCACCAGCGATACATAATGACCTTCGCATTGGCATCATCTTCGACGAAGATCACATACTCACCATTGGCCCGTTTGAATGCGCGCACGCCATAGGGAATATCGATCCATCCGTGCCATGAGCCAACCTCTAGTCCAGGTGTGATGGTCGCCATAGAATCGCCCGTAGCGACATTGTAAACAATCACCCTGCACGACTTGACGCCCGCTACGAACAGATATTCGCCGCAAACGGACATTGAGGCGGCGTCGGGCCATTCATCCGACATCAGAGGCATTACAATCCGCCAACGTGGCGTACGGTTGCCACGTGACCAGCTATCATAGCGCACAACCTCAGACCCCAGGCTTCCCGCGGCATCGCTTCGTGAGGGGTTGTCGGTTGTGAATCCTGTCAAGTACATGACATCAGTTGACGGGTAATACTCGATCTTGTGAGGATCGGTAAAAATTGCGGGTGCAGGCATTGTAACTTTAGTTGCGTTAGAGTACTGGGGGACTCCTTGCGCAGAGAGTCCAAGAAGGGGATATTTGATGATGGCTATGTCTGGCGTAGTCCTGCGAACAACTTTCCATACGTTCCCAATGCTATCCACCCACCAGCCACCGCGGTACGGGTAATCATTGGTGGCCTCAAGCTCCGTGGCATCAAAGTCACCGTTTCCGTTCTTATCAACCCAAAGCCAGTCATTACCCGCGGGTTGATAGGGTGGCCAGGATCCATCGTAGTGCTCCGAGAACGCTGCGCAGGGAATTGCCGTCTCGCCGTCGGTTGACGGGGAGAAACGATAGAACTGCAAGAGGCTCGTGTACATATCGGTGAGGATGAGAAATCGTTGACCGTTGATTCTGCGCACCCAGGCGCCGTCGGAGGAAGTATGATAGCGCGGGTCGTTGGGATACTTGAAGCGGTTGAGCGTGCAGCCGGTATACTGCCATTCGGTTCCGGCAGTCTTCTTTGAGTAGTCCAGCGTGAAATGTTCTTGCTTTGTGTATGCATCGGTCTCGGAGGCAGGATCCAGAGACGCATTGTCAACAAACTCCAATCCGTGAAGAACCCAGTTGCGCGCGTTCATCCGCAGGCATTTTGTCGAGGTTTACTGTCACGAATCCGGTTGGTTTGTTTTCCGGATGCGCCCCAAAGCCGCCGATATCAGCGTCGCTGAGGAAATACCCTGCTCCAAACACCCCGTTCTCGTACTTGCGGATGATTTCGGAGAAGTTCCAGATTGCCCCTGTCTTTTCGTAAGAATCGGCGATTCCCTTAGAAAAGTAAACTGCCAGACCAAAGGGCCGAGCCGGAACAATAGCGTGTATCATTTCCCAGATGTCGGTGGGGATGATTCCGGCGTTGCCATATTGTGGCATGTAGGTCTGGACCATTCTGCGCACTGTGCCATCGGTGTTGGCCATGTGGCCCCATCCGGGAACTAGGTAGTGGCCTTTTAAATACTTGTACAAAACGGTGTTGCGTTGTGCATCAGTTGTCAGGCAGGAAAATGAACGCTTGAATGACTCCTCAAACGGATTGTCGCCGGCAATCGGTAACGTCCAGGTCGACACCGGCCATGTATAAGGTGCGGCCGTCTGCAAACCTACCCAGATGTCCGGGGCCTGCGCGGCAAACGATCCTAGATATGTGAGCGCCGAGCCATGACGCCAAGGGCTACGGCAGCAGGCGTCGCCTTGCACCTCAACAATGCGCAGGAATGTCCCGCCATTTTCTTTGATGCGTTGATTGATAAGGCGAATATCGCGGCCCAGAATGCGATTTGTGGGCGCGTCATAGGTTCCCTGCATGCCGACGAACCCAGTATGTCCAGTGGTTACCTTGATCTGCTTGCACAATCGCCCATAGAAAGTAGCGTATCCATCGCAGATATACTCATTCCATTTTTCAGGACAGTTGGCAAGAATGTAGCCGGCGCGGGCGCTTGTTGTGGAGCCGGGGACGGTGATACCTGAATACTTCTGAAAGTCGTTGATGCTGCGGTCGCTGAAATCGACATTCTTTGTGTCACTGTGCGGAATGCAGTCGAAAAAATCCGCCGCGAAAATTCCGGTGATTCCTATCTTCCCAAATAGCCCGCCCAGCCTCTGTGCCTCCCAGTCGTAAAAGTGGGCATTTTGAACACCCGCCGGCCAATCTGCCGAATCCAGTGGGGTTGACGGAAGAATGACATCTGCACATTCCCCAAAAGGCTTGTAAAGTGACCCGTCTCTTTGGCGGGCGAGGTATTGTTGACGAGATGCAATCCACTCGGTATAGCCGGAATCCCTCCCGCAGCCCTCGCCTCCCCAGCGTACCATTCCCGCGATTGGCTGCAATCCCTGCGCAATCTTTTCCTCGCAGCAAGCTTTATTCTCGGCCTGTTTCGAGGCGTTGCTGAGAATGGGGTTGCGCTCCCAAAAGAAATACTGTAGAGAGCTAAAATTTCCGCCGCAATCCCCAGAAAGGAAGTCAGACGTTCTAGGGGGATTGTCTGGATTGGGGTTCAGGGCAAAACAGATCGCAGCACTGCATAGAACAGCAATCGTGGCCTTGTGGGCGCAATTTTTCATTTTAAACTCCTTTAATTAATGTATTCTAGCAGCAGGCTTTGAGCCCATAGCGACTACCGGAAGGTGCTCATTGTTACCTGCCCATCCCGAAACCCAAGCAAATTCTTTAGGGTGGAGGATGTTAGCGTCATGAGGTTTCTTTAA
>JBBRUX010000013.1:0-77019 GCA_038247415.1 Chitinivibrionales bacterium
ATGTTCACCTCTTGAACATTAATAAGTATACAATCGGCTCAGCGTTTACGCAACTTGTTTACTCCAAATGGGTTACTAAGATCTTTTAAACACGATTTTCCCTGAAAAACGTCGTTTGCTTCCATATGTTTGCCTAGAGCATTTAAAGCATCTTGCTTGCTTGTACTCCAGAGGGGGGCAACCAACCCATTGGCAACAGATGCTGATGCCATAAGTCTATGAATATGTTGATCGGGGCGCATAACTTCGATGCACTTTGAGAGTATTTGTGCATAATCCAAAAGATTGAGTACCTCAAACGTGCCAGTTCGATACTCTTCACACAAAGGCGTACCTTCTATAACCATAAGCTGGTGAAATTTAACGCCCTGAACGGGCAACTGAGCAAGCTGCTTGGCTGTTGCGAGCATCATTTCCTCGGTTTCCCCGGGAAGCCCTAAAATTATATGCGCTGCTGTTTCGATTCCCCTCGTATGAAGATGTTCTACGGTTTCGCAAAATTGACTAAACGTATGTCCACGGCGAATGCGTAGCAAGGTACTATCATGTGAAGACTGAAGGCCAAGTTCGACACACAAATAGGTACGAGCATGAACATCTGCACAATAATCATAAATATCTGGGGAAAAGCAATCTGGGCGGGTTCCCACAGAAAGCCCTACAACATCGGGATGATTAATTATTGGTTCGTAGAGATTTTTCAGAACATTGACAGATGCGTAGGTATTTGAATAAGGCTGGAAATAGCCAATAAATTTGCGGAATCGTTTCTTTGATTGCTCAATACCGCTCTCAAGTTGAGCTAGTACCGTGTCGCGAGTAGCGGAAACAGGGCTAAAAGAAGCATTGCTGCAAAAGACGCACCCAAGGGCACCCGAGGTGCCATCACGATTAGGACACGTAAAACCACCATTGAGGGGAATTGTGCGTATCGGCTCTCCAAACTTTTTTTCGATAAAGGCGCGATACGATGAATAATGCTGCATTCATCCTCAATATCTTAGTATGTGCTACTTTTTTCCTTTTGCACGAAGCTTGGCAGCAGCCTTGAAATCGGGCTCGGTATTATCCGTTGGGGCTAAATCACTCAGGTCGCTAGAAACGTTCAGGTTGCCGACATCCATATGCCCAACTGTGCCGGTGTCTTCATCCCTTTTCATCTTTTGCATTTCGTCGTGCGGGGACGTTGCGGTTGACGTTGAAGTTGAAGATGACTTGGTATTTTTATATTTATCGGGATTATCTATTTTATCGATTCTCTTTTGTAAACTTTCCTTTTGCAAAACATCATCGGCATACACCAAAGCGCTCTGATAGATTTTCTTTGCGTCGTTTTTGTTGCCCATCTCCTCAAGCATGCTTCCTAAATCATCGTAGCATTCGAGAAGTGCCGGGGTAATGGCGATAGCTGCCCTAAAATTCTTTTCTGCAAGATCATACTTTTTTTCCTGTTTCCAATTAATCTTGCCCAATTCATGCAATGCATCGGCATTATTGGCATCTGCATCAATTACTGCTTGCAAATACGCTTTTGCTTCTGGGGATCGTTCTTTAGTAACAAGCAAGCGGGCCAGGTTGACAGCAGCAGGCCCATTTTTACTATCGATAGATAAAATTTCTTTGTATTGCGAAATAGCTTCGTTGGCTTTATTGACATTGAAATACATTGAGGCTAAATTGAGCCGCGCTGAAATATTTTGCGGCTCGAGATTTATCGCACGAGTAAACGCCTCAATTGCCCGTCCGTTTTCATTAGTATTTTGATACGCAACTCCCATATTGGCCCATACTGCGCCACTGCTTGGGTTCATTCCAGAAGCTTTGCGCAATTCTTCTAAAGCATTCTGATTTCGCCCAGAATTAAGATAGGCGAACCCAAGATTAAATTGCGCCTCGAAATTGGATGGGTCGCGCATGAGAACTTTTTTAAAAGTTGGGATTGCCTGTGCGTAGGCCCCATTACGAAGAAGATCTTGTCCTGCGCTCATGAGATCTTCTGTTGATTGTGCGCGAGGCAGGCAGAATAAGCCCGCTACAAGAAGCGACAATACCAAACGATGAGTACACACCTGACGCATACAATCTCCTTTGCCTGACACCTTCAGGGCTTGGAATTCGATTGGGGCATTGTGGCAATTTACTATTACTATATATATAAATTATATCAGGACGCAAAATCTGCAACAAAACCCTGTAATTCATGGTATTGATCTTTTTCTTACGATTTTTTTGTAAAATATTGTTTTTTTTCTAAAGCACATACCGATTCGTGCCGATAGATAAGATAGGAGATACTTTGATGTTGCTATAAAGACAGTTTCATTATGTCTTTTTAGAGAAAAGTACTTAAATATTCTAGTAAAAATTCAAGTGACTCTTTGTTTTGTCGATGATTTAAAGAGGGGGATCTCTAAAAAAGTATCCCTTTAGCCACAAGGACGCTTGGCTAGCGTAGAGGAACCATACTACTACTAATAATAGTATGTGTTTCAATACATTTTTCGCCCTTTTTAAACGAAGGGCACACTCAAACCCCAACAAGGACGTTGGCTTATGAGAATCAATCATAATATTGCGGCCATGGTCACCCAGGGTTCACTCTTTACCGTGAATCGTGACCTTGGAAAGTCTATCCAGAAATTATCTACAGGATTGCGCATCAATGCCGCTGGAGATGACGCTGCTGGATTGGGCGTATCTGAAAACCTTCGCAAACAAGTTCGTGGTATGGGCCAAGCATCTAAGAATGCGCAAGATGCCATTTCGCTGCTCAATGTTGCTGATGGAGCTCTTGGTGAACAATCGACAATACTGCAACGTATGCGTGAACTTGTCATCCAAGCCAAAAACGATACCTATACCTCTACTGAACGTGGGTATATGGGGCGAGAGTTCTCTGCCCTTAAAGATGAATTAGATCGAATAGCTGCGGTAACCAATTTTAATGGTATGCGCATTTTTGCCAATCCCGACGCCGATGGGGAGGTTGGAATATACTCGTCTACATTTAGAGGTGGTCCTCCGCATAGAACCCAATTTTCCAATGATGTTTTTACAAACGCTAACGACTCTGTTTTTGGGGCAGCGGATACATCCTCATCTACCCATTTCAACATGATGATTGGCGCGAACTATACAGCAACAGATGCTGCAGCCACTATCAGTAACCGTGAAGCCTGGAACCCCAATGCAGAAAATATGATCACCATTCAGTTTGGTCAAATGAATGCACGTGGTATTTTAAGCAAAAACCCAGGGGCTATAGAAACTATCGATCCTGATCATATCGTAGATGATTTTAGTTGGGATCCCACCAATGATATTGGCGACATGGTAATAGATGTTATGACTGGTGTGGGCACTGCAACAGCTAAAAACAAACTTGACCTCTACCTCGACCTTATTGACGGGGGAGAAAATGTTGACCCGCTTCTGAACACAGCGCTTTACAATGGTGATCAAAACATCACTGGCCTAGAACGCATCAGTACCATGCGCGCTAAGATTGGTGCTATGGTAAATCGTTTGGAACATACGGTAACAAACCTCCAGAACTCAATAAATAACACACAAGCGGCCGAATCGGTTATTCGGGATGCAGATTTTGCTCAAGAATCTGCAACTTTTACTCGGAATCAAATTCTAACTCAATCGGCAACTTCAATGCTTTCACAAGCAAACATGGTATCCCAGGGAGTTCTCTCGCTCTTACAGCGATAAGCGCAGGTATACTTAATTTTTTAGAGCTGTACCCCTCGTGGGTATGGCTCTTTTGTATTTTTTATATATGCTAACATTTTCAATTGGATCGCTCAATTTTCTGATCGAAGGAAATATTCCCAACGAAGCGTATTTGGCGCTTGATCCTTGGGTAAATACTATACCCAGCGCACATTGGACAATTTCTGTTAAAACCGGGGATATCCCCTTAATACCCCCAGAATCTCTTTCTCAACGGGGCGATTTCTGGTATTTTGAAAATGATTATGCCCATGGATTTTTATGCCAATTGCTATTCTGTTCGATTTCAATACCCGATAAAACCATTAGCATGTGGCCACTTCAAAACGAATCCCCCCTCTTAGCTCTTTCTGAAATTATTAAGCATGCCGTTTCTATTGCAGCCCTTGAAGCTGGCGGATTTCTTTTTCATAGTTCTGCCTTATACCGACCTGGGTATGGTGCGTGCGGTTTTTTTGGTGGATCTGGTGTGGGCAAATCTACCATTCACAAACTTTTACAGCCCTCATGGTTGCCGCTTCATGACGAATTCAATGTAATTTTAAGAAATAGCACTACGTACTCTATCTATTCGACGCCTTTATCGGGAAGAGGTGTTTTTTCGGATTGCAAACCGTATGATGCTCCACTTAGACGCTGTTTTAGACTTAAAAAAGGTGTTGCAAACAATCTCGATTCGTTACATAAAAGTGAATATACCCTCGTGCTGGCCAAAGAAGTTGTACTATTGCCCTCAGATAATAACCAAGGAGCACTGTTTTTAGATACTATCGCATCATTTACATTAGCCATTCCAGCAGATGACCTTACTGTTGCAAAAAACGATCGTTTTGAACCGTGGTTTTCATCTTTGATTTTAGGAGAAGCCCAGCCATGTATATAACAACTGCAAACCTTTCAATGAGAACCATTGAAGATGAAAACTTTATTCTTAATCGTGCAGATTCGGTATTACATGCTCTTAACCCAACCGCAGCACTCATGTGGGATGCTATTCAAAACCAAAACACCCCACATGAAATTGCTCAAAAAATTGTGGACACCTTTGAAGTATCTTTTGAAGAAGCACTGAGTGACACCCGAACATTTTTATCTGAGTGCGAAAAAAAAGGTCTGATCTCATTTACAGAAACACCCTTATGAATTCAAGCTCTTTACGGGAAAGATTTGAAAATCTTGGAGCACAAAGCCGCCCCGTATATGGCTCTATCGAAATTACCAACACCTGCAATGCGCACTGTCGATACTGCTATATCGATTCGGAATCGGCCCAACCCGAACTTTCAGGCGCCACGTGGATACAAATTATTGACAAACTCTACGATAGCGGCGTTATGTTTTTGCATATTACAGGTGGGGAGGTTTTTTTACACCCCGAAGTTTTAAAAATCCTTGACTATGCTTGTAGCAAGGACTTTTTTCATATTAAAATTTTTACAAATGGCACATGCCTGCAACCGGAACATTTCGATTTTCTCGGTGCTCATGCAAAATTCATTACCTATATTCAAGTATCCATTTTCTCCCACCACGCAAAAATTCATGACGAGTATACCGGAGTGCCAGGGGGCCTGGATTCAATCATCAAAACTGCAGCACGATTGCAAAGTTTTGGCATTAGAACCATTGCTATGTACAACCTCCTCCCATCCAATATTGACGAAATGAACCAAGCAAAATCATGGTTACAATCCAACGGATTAGAAGTGTACTTTGGCCTGCTCAAAATCAAGCCATTTAAAGAGCGCTACTCCCCAGAAAACCAGGTAGCGCAGACGCCCGAATTCTTGAAAACATTTTTTTCCCACTCTGGACCGCAATTCAGGGATGACCATAGAAATCTTTATAATAATCGAAATGCCAATGGCAATAAGGCGGCTCTTCTTTGCAAAGAAATGGCACTTTCCATAACTGTCGATGCGCACGGGGACCTCTACCCCTGCAATACATTTAGGAAAAAATCATTTGGATCGATTTTTGACAAACGTCCATTGCAAACAATCCTTGCTGAAAGCACCCCTCGCGCCCATTTAGTAGCAATGACTCATGGCTCTATTGCCAAATGCGCCCAGTGCGAGCATTTTGGATTTTGTGCAATTTGCCCAGCTCTCATGAATGATGAGGACGAAGCCATGGTTAACCCACCAACACTAGCCTGCGCCATTGCAGAAACTGTCAAAGAAATTGCCACAACACCTTACGAACGAACACCCCTCGCCAGTCAAAACACATCTCTGCCAGATGCACAAGCAATCTGTAAAGGAGCATCTCATGACATTGGCTCGAACTAATGCTCTTTCAGATTTTTTATTTGATACACCATCATGCCATGTGGTTTTAGGCACATCGATGCTGCCTGCATTATGTCATAGGGAAAAGGTACCCCTCATACGCCATACGAATCTCTTTCCTGGCAAATGTTATGCGTTTGTTTTAAATGGCACGGTCATTGTACATCGATTAATTGCGCTCAGCAAAAACCAATGCCTATTTTCTGGAGATAACACACGACGTTTTGAGAATGTGCCACGCACAGATATAGTTGCTCAAGTAGATATGCGGGAATCCTTCATATATATTTGGATACTTGTTCATTTAAAGTACCTTCATGCATTATTTTTAACATTTGTTAAAAATAAAAACCCTCTCTTCTAAAAACTGATTGCCAACAGGAGTGATACCTTTGAAAAGAATCTATGAAAAACCTCTTATTATATCCGAATCCATTTCGCTTCATTCACTTCGTGCTGCCCAATGCTGCATCAAAGTTAACCTGACAGCTGTCCTTGGTCCCGCCAATGGCGTTTGCCACTGCGCTTGTCCGACCTTGCTACCGTCACAATAATAAAAGCTCTATCAACCGCTTGATTCTTTGCCTTATAAGTGCAATCGGCTGTCGAACACAAGGGGCTTCGTATGCTAATCTTCGCAGCACATACGGCATTTCCTGATACCATCCGCGCTGATACATCCATGCAAGAAAAATGCTGTGCCGAGCTTTGGAAGGAATACATGCATCTGCATTTTTTATTTTTTCGTAAAGTAGTACTACAAAACACGCAAACTTATAGATGCCGGCTTTCCTAATACGATTCCAGAATTCCTGCCACGAAAATCCAGACAGAGTAGAAATCAATGCTATTTCATCGGCGAGTGTTTCAGAAATTTCAAAAGGTACATGAACGAGCGCATGACAGACAAGAATACAGAGAGCATCTACTGGATCTAATGCATACTCAGAACCATTCTGATGTTTCGCTCTTTCAAAAAGATTCTGCGTTTTAATGAGAAATCTTTCCGGATAATTAAGTTGTGTATGAAGCTCTACACAAACCCACCCTTCTGCAACAGGAATAAAAAAACTCCGCTCAAAAGACCAGATATTTGGTTTTTCAATAGTTTCTGGAATATTCAGTAATGCGTTGGAGGCCCGATGAAAATCTTCAGGATTAACAAGAATATCGATGTCAACCATTTTTCTATTTTTCAATCGACCTGCTAATTTACATTGTATAAGGAAAGCACCCTTGATTGGCAAATATTTTATTCTGTTTTTAAAAAACGAAGTATGCAAAATATCAAGAACATCGGCATAAATGATCTGCCGTGCCACCCACGAAGAATTTTTGGATACTATTGATTGTTCGAACTGTTTCATATAAAAGCCTTAGTGCGCTCTGCAAGCTTATCGCACAGCGGAATTATCAACACACAGAAAAAGAGCATGCAATATTGTGAATACCAAACAATACCGTACCCTCCGCTTGCTTGCGAGAGCACGGCAAGAATTATCCACGGTATTCCCTGTATGAGCGTGCATGAAATTAACAAAGACGACAGGGATTCCTTGAGATTTACAATTTGCCATATCATAACAATAAGTCCTGCTACGCACGCGATAGCCGCAGCATGTAAAGATCCATCCATGGAAGAATTCAGTTTAGAGAATATATGAAATGGGGAAACAGAAAAATCTTGACCCATAAATGCAGGCGCTATGAAAAATATTATAGAAAAAACTAAAATCCCTCCGTAGATGATGAGCCATCTCCGAGGCAAAAAAAAGCGCGAATATGCTAGTATGAGCGGGACCAATACTATAAAATTTATTCGTGATGAACAGGCGATTCCGCACATCAGGAAGGAAACGATTACCAAAATTCTATTAGATTGTGCATGCTTAAGAACTGCGCTCAAAATTATAAGGGCACAGAAAACATAAAGACCATTTGCCAACAAATCGTCTCCAGTACAAAGCGCGCGTAAAATAGGAACAGCCGCTAATGCACTACCGATTGCTAGAATAATTCTGCTATCCGCTTTTCCTTTGCGTAACAATAATAGCACTATCGTGACAAAAATCCAGAAACTATTCTGCAGTTCAATATGATTGCTCAGAACAAAGGGGGCTGCAATAAGAAGTGCCCCAGGAAGTGGGGAAAGAGCATTTCCCAGATACGTTTTTTGATTATACGGATTCTCTCCACGCAATAAAGAGTGACCCCCAGCTACAAGCGCATCATCACGATCACATCCGCCATGAATTCCAATTTGTCCAGAAGGATAAAAAACAAGGGGAACAATAACGAGAGCACTACCCAGCAAAACCCAGAGCGTACTAGCTACTGCCCGATGTCTGATAATTGTTTGGATCACTTTTACATGGACGCACGTGATTGCAAGAGCCAAACTTGTTCCCACCGCAAAGCATACTAATCCTGGCAGCTGGAAATACTTTACAATTTGTTGTGCAGAAACCAGAACAATGCCAGAAACAAGAAGCCACAATTCCCCCATACCCGCTCTGCGAAAATAAGAAAGAAAAAAACGTGGCATGTTCACGTGGAATAATCCGTTGATACTTCTGGAAAGTTTTCTTTTTGCACTTGTTTAATAATGCGATAAATATGCACTGTTGAAATACGATACTGTTTGGAAATTTGCGCAATAGCCAAACCGGATTTTGAAAGCCTGGCAATCTCCTGATTGCGCTTTTCGTTCCTCTTAGAAACTGGCGCTATGCCATATTTAATGCGCAATCGGTGTATCTGCTGTCGTGGAATACCAAACAGCGCTCCTACCGAAGCATCGGTAGGATATCGCTTTTGCAGCTTGAGTAGTTGATCTTTAGAAATGCGGGGCATAGACGCCTATCTTTAGTCAACACAATCTGATTAATCATTATTTTTTAGACAAAAGCTTTTCCCACCAAGCCCGATTATTACAATACCACTCAACCGTTGATGCAATCCCTTTCTCAAATGTCATGGCAGGCTCCCATCCAAGATCTTGTTTGATCTTAGAAGCATCGATAGCATAGCGTCTGTCGTGCCCTGCGCGATCTGCAACATAGTTAATAAGCGATTCTGGTTTGCCAAGTAATGATAGAATCTTTTTAACTATGGTAATATTGGGCATTTCGTTATTGCCGCCTATATTATAAACATCTCCAACCGTTCCTTTTTGCAGCACGGTATGGATTGCGTTACAATGATCTGTTACATATAGCCAATCACGAACGTACATTCCATCGCCGTATAGAGGAAGATCTTTATTCGATAGAGCATTAAAAATGATTACAGGAATTAACTTTTCGGGAAACTGGTAAGGGCCATAATTATTTGAGCAGCGAGTTATCATTGCCGGAAAACCAAATGTATGCACATATGCTCGCACAATAAGATCGGACCCTGCTTTAGAAGATGAATAGGGACTATTAGGAGCAAGCGGGGTAGTTTCACGAAAAAAATCGGTTGGGCCCAAAGATCCGTAGACCTCATCGGTTGACACATGAACAAACCGCTTGCCGTCAAATGATCCTTGCCATGCTTTTTTTGCTACATCAAGCAAAATCTGAGTACCCAGCACATTTGTTGTTATAAAAATTTCCGGCCCAGTTATAGACCGATCTACGTGCGATTCGGCAGCAAAATGAACAACGCCATCAATCGCATATTCTGAAAAAATCTTTTCAACAAGAGGCCGGTCGATTATGGAACCCTTTACAAACACATATCTTGGATCATTATCAATTGCTGCTAAGTTTTCTATATTTCCTGCATAGGTTAATGCATCAAGATTTATAATCCGGGTTGTGTCGGCGCTTGCCAAACGGGTTAAAATATAATTTGATCCTATAAAACCAGCTCCCCCAGTGACCAATAGATTCTTCATTACTGTATCCTTTCAGCTTTTAAAAGTGTTTCTGCAACGTAGTCAGCAAATGCTGATTCCCATGGTCGCATAGTATTATGACCTAATTTCTTGAGTTCTTGATTTTCGAGCACGCTATTCGCTGGGCGCGGTGCAGGTCTGATAAATTCCTGCGTAGTGCAGGGGCTCACGACTACCGGTATGTTATACGCTTTTACAATAGCCTTTGCAAAATCATACCACGTACAGGCACCTTCGTTCGTGCAATGAAATAATCCTGAATCATTTTTATCGAGACACATAATAATTTGTTTGCACACGTCAACAGTATAGGTTGGTGTACCATGCTGATCGTTTACAACCCGAAGCTCTGTCCGGTCTTGGGCCTTTTGGAGTGCAATGGTACGGATGGTTTTTGCGAAATTATTTCCACGACTTCCGTAGAGCCACGCGATCCGGAAAATACTGTAGCTACAGCCCGATTGGATGAGCTCTTTTTCGCCAGCATACTTAGATTCGCCATACACCGATTGTGGATTGGGTTGATCAATCTCAATGTAGGGTTCTTTTTTATTTCCATCAAAAATATAATCGGTACTAATATGCACGATATGCACCGCTCGTGCTTGTGCTACTTTTCCTAAAACGCCTACACCTTGCGCATTAACTGCAAACGCTGCATCGCGTTCTGTTTCGCATTTATCAACAGCTGTATATGCCGCGCAATTAATTACAATTTGGGGGGAATAGCGATCAAAAGCATCAACGACACTTTGCATAGAGACAATGTCTATGTCTGGAAAATCCATTCCCGATACTGTATATCGATCGGTGGGAAAATGGTGCATCATATCTGCACCAAGCTGGCCATTACAGCCAATAATCAAAACATCTCTCATGGTGTCTCCTCGGCTACCAGAAGGTTTTTGCATTGCTCCAGGTCTGCCTCAAATAATGAAAATCCATGCACAGTCACCTCAGTGCCCGGAAGTCGGACACTTTTAAGCGCCCAACTTTTACGACTATTAAATCGAGAAAAATTTGAAACGATATCGGGAACGGTCATATTAGTTTCTACTCCTGTTACCAGTTGTTTAGCAAACATTGTAGTAACTACAAGCCCTCCTGTTCGAACGCGATCAAAGAGAGCTTTCAGCAGAAGGACTTGACGATCTTCACAGTCTTTCCAACCGGAAATTAGTGGCCGTATAAAAATAGCTGCTTGTTCGCCATTAATTTTTTGTGGTCCCCGCTTTAATTTAAGATATGCTGCGGCTTTATCATCGACGTCAACAGTAACTCCCCCAATTGCGGTAATAATCCGAATCATCTGATTTTTTGTCAGTATAGAATAGCGCGGGACACGGGCATTCATGATACGCTCAACCATGGTGGACGCAAAAACTGGTCCGCCAGAGAGCAATGCCCCATCAAGTGTTTCGACGCCCTGCACAAAGCGATCGACCGTTGTTGCATGGGGAACATTGACAATATACGTTTTTCCTTGCTCAAATTGAACACTCACAAAATAAAACGTCATGGGTATGCCCACAAAAAGCATATTAAACGGCATGGTTCTTACCATGTAAGCAGTTTTTTCTTTGGTAAGTTGCGAAAACTTTTCGTTTGGGTTGACATCACGCGTTAAAGATCGAACCTGAATCGGTCGGCCGTCAGCAAAAACAATAGCACTTTGTCCCGCTATAATATTGAGGGCATCTCCATTGGGTCTTTCGATAAGCAGCAAACCCTCTATATTATGAATCGTGACATCGGAATATCGAACGTCAACAAGAAAATCGCCGCCTCCACCGCCCACAGTAATGTTACCCTGCGGTGTAGCAATTTTGTACACTTCCCCTTTAGATGCATACGACAACTTATACCAGCAAATCCCCGATTTTTGACTCAGCCTTCTCGCAATTTTATTTCCAAGAGGAGTTCCAAGATTATTTATTGTCAACTCAGATACTTCATCGATGTCGATCCGCGAAAAGGTATTAAGCGTAATTTCTGCTTGACCTTTAACTTCGGTTATTATTCGATCTCCATCAGATAATGCCATTCCCTCGGAAGCACTTTTTGTTCTGCCATCCGATGCAATAACCGATAGATCTCCATAGTAAAACTCCAATCTCCCACTACCCGCATCTGGTTTAAGCGCAACTGGCTTTGCAAGCGTTCCAACATTAATTGATTGATCGGGTGTAATGGCAGATGCTAAAAAATAGCGCGTTAAATCGGAGGTCGAGCGCACGCCAGCCTTTCGTAGCACTTCAAAATTTGTTGATTCTTCTGGAACCCGATACACCCCGGGATGTTCTACATTGCCCTCTACCGTAACCAGGCACGTATTCTTTTGCGAATTCTCGAAATGATCGGACAGATTGCGCACGATTCCATAGCCGATAGTACCGACCATAAGAGCATACACACAGTATCGGCCTATTGTATAAGGTGAACGAGCCATAGCGCTATTCTCCGTTTGCCAATGCATGTTTTTCGGCAACGATACGCCACATTGCATTGGTATACTTCCATAATTGCGTATACACAAGGCGAACCGTATCCGACGATGAAGGAAAAGATATATACACTTGACAGTTTACAACTGAATCATTTCGCTGCGCTGGTTGTACCGAATCGACCACGACGTTTGCTGATTTTTGCGACGAAAAAAGAATGCTATCCCGCATTTCGTAGGACCATGCAGCGTAATCTCCTCGCGGATACGAAAAATCCGCGGTATCATACATCTGTAAAAATGAAGCTACATCTTGTGCTGCCCATGCTTGTTGCCACAGATCGATACTATCTTTAATGCCCTGGGATATCTCCTCGTGTGCTGTTGGTTGGACTGTTGAATCGGGGGAAGCATACGTACCCAATGCTTGATTATTAGAGCTTACCGCTGGACCAACATACGCAATTTCAGCAGGGATCGTAACGGCATGCTTGGGAAGTACTGTTGGAATCACCACAAACACACCTGTCAATAATAACCCTAAAATCCAAAACATTGGCCTTCGCAAAAGCCCCTTGACAAACAAAGACACCACCCCTACATAGCGGGGCACCGCAAGCCGAAAATCGGAAAGATGCGTTCTAATCTGAGATTCAACAGCAAGCCCCCACTCACGCATTGTCGAACGCGAAGATGGGTCTTCTTCGTAATCGTAGGTATATTTATACGCATAATAGCGATAATAACCATAATAATAAGGATAGTACCCACGGGAATGAGATATCCCATTAAGGATAGTACCAATAACATTAGAATTCAATTGCTTCAATTGTGCTTTCGCCTGTTGTGCTGCACGAATGGGAGTCCAGAGCGTTCGTGACACCATAAGAACAGCATCCATACGGGGAGCCATAGCTAGGGCGTCGGATACAGGGAGCAGCGCAGGTGAATCGAATATGACTAAATCAGCACGCTTTTTAAATTCTTCTATCAACTCATCAAAGCGTGGCGTTCCAAGGAGTTCGGTAGGATTTATCGGACGATCCCCTGCTGTAACAACTTTTAAATTTTCTTGACGCGCTGGTTTTAATGCCGATGCGACATCGATTGTACCAAGCAGCAATTCGGCAAGTCCCCCTTCTTTGGGAATAGACAAAACAGAATGAAGCTGTGGCCTTCGTAAATCGCCATCTATGAGGATCACTTTTTTGCCATCTGCTGCAAAACTAATAGCTAGGTTAATAGCAATAGTAGTTTTCCCTTCACCTTTAACGGGACTGCAAAAAATAAGCGTCTTGATTTTATGGATAACAAGTAGATGCTTAATTGACGCTCGCAAAGCTCTAAATGGTTCTAGTCGGGTTTTGCCTACCTCCGATTCAAAGTCGAGGACAACATTTTCCCCCTCAATCTGTGGAATCATTCCTAACAAGGGAACTTCTAGCAGCCGCTCCACATCCTTGGGATCTTTAATTGTTTGATCGAGGTACTCTAAGAGGAACGCTAAAGCAACGCCTAAAATAAGGCCCACAATAAAGCCAACAAAGAGCTGAGTTGATTTTGCCGTCGTGATGGCACCTGTGGGTGTTGGTGCCAGTTCAAGAATTTTAAGATCACTTTCTTGCGAATCTCGCTTTATTTTTGCTTTTTCATATTGTGTTTGCAAGAGAGAGAGAGCTGCAATAAGTGATTCTGTTTCTCTTTGTAACGTGATATACTGTTGCTCGGTAGCGGGAAGTTTTACTTTCTGATCATCGAGACCGATTTTGAGTTTTTCCTGTGCCGCAAGCTTCGCATCGAGTGTTGCTTTTTCTATGGTTAGGCTCACGATACTCTGAATGAGATTTTCCCGAATTGGATTTTTGGTAAGCGTTTTAGACCGGATGGTTTTAGAAACCTCAGAACTAAGAATCTCTCGCATTTTCTCGATTTGCTTTTTGACCATTTGTACTTTAAAATGATCGGGGCCGTATTCTGCTAATAATGTATTAAGCTGAAATTCAAGATCGGCGAGCTGATTCTGATAGGGATTACTATAGGTAACCGATTGGACAACACTGATATCCTGTTCGTTAATTTCTCGTTTGATAGAGACAAATCGCTGTTTATTATCGATCAGCGCAAGCTGAGATGATTGCACAGCCTGGTCTATCTCGTTATACCTGCCTTCAACTGCCGAAGCTCCTCTGGATAATTCAACAATATGATTATCTTCTTTAAAACGTCTAAAGGTATCTTCTCGATCTTTAAGATCGGCCTTAACTTTTGCGATTTGGTCTTCGAATTTAACAATCATACGCGTAATATCTTGAGCATTCACTTCTTGAATATGAGCAAGATACGATTGACACAAGGTATTTACAACATCGCGCGCAATCTCAGGACTGCCATGTTTATAATACACTTCTATAATGTTGTTGGTCTCGGTCCCGGTCGTCCCCCGCTCTATGGTAAGACCACCAGGAATTGCCTCAGGTGCAATTTTATTATCCAAACTTTCTGAAACGCGTCGTAGAACTTCATGGTTTGTTGCAAGCAAATCCAGATGCGTGCTTATTTTTTTCTCGGTTGAACCCCATATATCCCAAGGAATAGAGTTTTCGCCCATAAGCTCCTGATACCCAGGAGTAAACAGAAGCCTTGCATGTGCCTTATAATATTTTGCAGCTGTAAAATACCCATGCATCGAGATTGCTCCACCAATAAGCAAAGCAAGGATAATAAGAACTTTACGTCTTAAGAGTACACTTAAATAGCGATAGATATCGAATGCATCTTCATCCTGATCGGCTGCTAAAAACGTATCTCCCGATCCCGGCGGCACAGGAGTGCCTGTGCCCCGTACCATCTGCGCTTGTGCGACTTCAACCGATTCCTTGAGTGGGGGATCTTCAAAGGGCGGAATATCCGCTCTGCTGGATGACTTGGAATCTTGCACATGCTCGTTGTTATAGGAAGGTGGAGCTACAAAAGTTTCTGATGCAACAAAGTGCTCTGTTTTTTCAGAGCGTTCATACAAACGTCGCGCGATTGGCGAATGTGGCCTACTCGGGGGATTTTCTTGAATGGGGGCATCGATAGGGCTTGGCGCTAAAGACGATAGCTCTGTAGTAGGCGAGGAACTTTGAGCAGGTCCAAGCTTACGAACAATATCGCCAAGGCGAAATTTCTTTTTAGGAGGCTCTTCCATTATGCATTGGTCCGTAGATCATCTATGATAACTGCAACATCTTCATGCGATAGCTCGGAAAGATTTTGCGCAAATCCATAGTTAAGCGCTAATTTGCACAATCGATTGATCTCACGAGGAATACCCCCCGTTGCCCGAAAAATCGCTTCGAATGCCGATGACGTAAATGGGCCAGCGTGAATACTTCCAGCGATACGCAATCGGTGTTGGATATATTTGCACGTATTATTAAAATCGAGATTATTAAGATGAAAACGCAAAAAGATACGCTGATCAACTTGACGTAAAATGCGAATATTTTCTCGGAGTTCTGGTTGACCAATAAGAAAAATAGTAAGGTAGGTTTGTGTCTCGGAAGAAATATTGGTAAGATTTTTTATCTCATCGAGAACCTTAGATTCAATTTGTTGTGCTTCATCAAATATTAGCACTAAATGACGTTTATCTTCGTATACCAAGGTTTCTACTATCTTTTTAAACAGCGCCATAAGCATAAATGAATCGCCGCGGCGTGGTGCATCGAAGGAGGCGGATAAACCAATACGGGCATCTCTGAAGGTAATACGACGACAAATATCAAAAAGTAAATCGGAAAAAGAGAAATTAGAATTTTCGAAACTTATTACTTCAAAATCATGACGTGGTAAAGAAGAACACACCACATTTTTGGTAATAGTCTTTCCAGAACCAACTTCTCCGGTAAGTAAACCCATATTCATAGAGCGATCGTTCACCACATAGAGCATGCGATCGAGAGCTTCTCTATGATCATCGCTCTCAAAGAAAAAGCGCGTATCCCCAAGCTCTTCGAAGGGTTTATCGCGTAAATTCCAGTATTTGATATATCCCATAGGTACCTGCTTTATCGCGTGAGTGCAATAAGATTGTTGACAATAACAGAATAGCACTCCATGACTGCCGATGCTTTGCGCCCACTCACCAAAGGAACGCCGTCATTTCCAGATTCACGAACCTCATGGGACCAGGGAAGATACCCAATATACTGGGCCGAAATTCCAAGGTAGGTCGCAACGGTCTCGATGAAACGCTTGGTTCGATTTATATCATCCTGATGCCGTGCCATATTGACAACAACAAATGGCCTACGCTTTAAAAGCCAGCTTCGCGCACTATCCGCCGCTGCTGCATCTGTTCTGCGCAGTGCCACAATGCAATCGTTCATTGTTGCAAATTCTCCTGTAGAAAGTGGCGCTCCAAATTTACTGATAATAGCAACTGCTGCAGGCTGATGTATAAACAGTGCTTGTAATCCACACACAATGCCATTCTTTAGATAGCAATATGCATTTTCTAGCGATACCGTTTGCCCGTCGGTAACTACGATCGCATACGGTGAAATACCGTAAAAATCGGCGACATGAGATCCGGTTCCAGCGCCAAGATCAACAAGTATGTAATCTGCAATCAAGTTCTGTATCGATGCAATAAGTTTCTGCTTGGTTAAGCTATCTGGAGTAGTAGCTGCCAAGACATCACTAGCACCACTAATAAGCCACATCCCAGGAATTTTGGTTGCAACTTGACACGAAGCAAGGTTTGTTTGAGTGCCAAGAATGAAATCTTGCAGTCCTATACGTGGTCTTTTCGCTCCTACAAACAAATGAAGATTGGCGCCTCCAAAATCGGCATCCACAAGCCCTGCAGATCCAGTTTTTTTAGCAAGCATCGTAGCAATATTTGCTGCAAGGGTGCTTTTGCCAATGCCACCTTTTCCACCACCAACAGATAGTATAACGGGTTGTTTCATGGATTGACTTATTGTGTGCTCTGGCACTGCTGCCAGAGTATTATCGGCTGCCAAGACTCATGATTGTCAAATACAAGCCCAGCGAAACACTGATAACACCCAAAACTGTTGAAATCATTGCCCACGGTATCGAAAACGAGGTTGGAACATACAACGTATCCCCAGGATACAGAACCCACCGTTTATTATCTCGGCGACTTTCGGTTCCCCAAAAGCCAACCATCGGGATTTGAACTACATTACCATCGGCACGGATAATTTTAATTGACTTAACTTTTGTATTGGTCAAACCGCCTGCCAAAATAATTGCCTTCATGACATCGATAGGCTCGTAAATTTCGAATTCGCCAGTACGACCAACAGCACCTATTATATAAACACGATTCGAATAATATGCCTCTATGGATACCGAAACAACAGGATTGTTGACGTAGGAAGCAAGCTTGCCCTGCATAATTTTGACAAGCTGCGCACAGGAAAGAGATGCAACATCAAGCTCGCCAATAACCGGATAGTTGATACGACCATCAGGGCGTATCTTGTGCCTACCAGAAAATTCGGGATGCTCAACAACCGAAACAGAGATTACGTCACCTGGCTTAAGTATGTATTCTTCGGCTTGTGAATAGGCACTTTTAGGCACAAAACAAAGCGCCCCAAGCACGAGAGCCCAGTTGATATAACGTATCAGTAAAGTGCTCGCTAAAAAACGCTGCAAACAGATGCTCCCTGGTGATACTCCTGCTACTTACAGCAGCGTGAGAATCGCATTAATAAATATTTATTGTATACCACTATAATATAAATCAGTTAGACGCATTTCAAAGAAGTTTTGCTTCTTTTCTAATACTCCCGTTACAGCGTGTGAACATACTTCGCATTAATCGTTTCTCATTTGCTAAAAATTCTCTAAAAAAGGCAGGTCAGGTGCAAGCCCCCCATGGGTGCTGTATAAGTATCGGTGCTGCCTGTTGTTTGATCTGCACTTTTTTCGTATCGAATTAAAAGTCCCAGCGACATTTTGGGATTAAAATTGTACTTCGCCTCGGTTTCTACTGCGTAAAATCTGGTTACTGTAGTAGCATTCGTGCCCGAATCGCTTACTTCTGAATCGGCCTTGTGAGAATATTCGCCATTTACATCCAATGACAAAACTCTCGGAATAACGTAAAATGTCGAATAATCCGCGATTTTATACGAGAGTCCTGAGAATGAATTTCTATTCTGGTGCTTTGTAGCAATTCGACCAGAAATTCTATTTTTAAAGATTTTTTTAACACGAAAAGAGGATCGAGCAGAAATCTGATGTTGAATTCCATCTCCGAGATTTTGCTGCGTTGCATCTGCATATGCGGTAAGATCATTATTAAAGAGAACCTGATATTTAATGCTATAATCTGAATTATTTTCGAATTTTTGCTTGGCTTCTAAACCAATTTGGTTATCAAATTGTTGCGTTGTTAATTTTTGAATCGCTTCGACCGAGTCCCCTTGCGGGATATAATTCTCACGTGTTAAACTGTTTTCAAATGATCCCGTATACTCAAGCGATAAAGCTGGCACTCGTCCCTTCTGCGTAAGTTCGCCGCTTGCCGATAGCGTGTTACGATCTACAGGAGATCCAGTCCCCTGCTCTAAATCAAATACCTGTGATTTTGATCTTCGCTCATACGAATAATTAACCGTAGCAGAAATATCTTCGGTAACCTGTTTGTCATCTGCAAGAGCAATAACCCTGCGATCTGGTTCTAAATATGGATTTCCTGCCGAAAAGTAGCGAGGCCCAATGGTTGTGTATGATCCACTGAGGGCATGGCCTTTATAGGTTCCCACGGCATTAAACGAGAGCGCGTAATTTTTTCCAGTACCTATCGATCCAAACACCGAGGGTATTGCTTTGTTTACTTGAGGATTATACCAAGCGATTGCATTTGCCTCATCGATACTGCTTGTATCCAGAGTATCATGATTGCCCATATCGATTTCTCCGGTAAGAGCAAGAGCTCCTCCCAAAAGATTAACAGTAGCATCGATACATCCGGTTTGTGCGCGTACCGGCAATGGCGCTAATGGATCGGTAATGACTTTTCTAAAAATTGGATTGTGCGTCTGATCGCGCGAAATAATCCCTTTAACATTGATAGTAGTAAAAAGGTTTGGCTTAATTGCAAGCCCGGCTACATAGGTTATTTGTTGACGCAAAGACATTCCAGAATCTACCGTATTGTTATATATTGACAAATCGTGATCTCCGGTATCCTTGGCTACTTCTGTTTCTCCTCCAGAAAGCTTAAATGACAACAAATTAGAACCGCGACCGATAGGCATAAATTCTCCGGAATACTGTAACCCGGTAATTTTTCGACCAGCAATAGAGGTCTCGGATCCATTCTCGAAAAAGTCCCCAAGCACAAGGTGCTGCGCCTGGTAATTAGCAGAGAGATTAACCATGTTCTTTTTAACATGGAGAGGAAGATCTACCCATTGATTTCCATATAAGTCAACCAGAAGATTGATATCAGCATTCTGCTGACGGCCGCTGGTAAAAATTTGCAGCTCGGGTTGAAATCCGTCTATAGCCGCCGGGCCCTCGGGGTATCGTGTTTGCAAAGAACCATCGGGATTGGATGAAGTGGCTTTATAATAGCGAAATCCGGTGGTAACATTACCCATGAAGCTTACGGTTTGTTCACGCTGTGCTGCAAGGGCCGAAAATCCTGGAGTAAATCCATCTGCAAGAGAAATTGCTCCATTTGACTTTGGGAGAGCAAGTGTATGAACTGGTTCTGGCGGCTTAGCGAGCACTTCAAATTTTTCGGGCGTTTCTACCGAAGCATCTACAAGATTATCATACACCATTTCCAAAAGCTTTTTGGGCCAAGCCCGTTGCGTCACAACCCCTTTGCCATTGTGTATAATATCGGCGCCAATAATTGCAATACGCGATTGTTCTGCAGCTACCACCCCTGTCCCATTACCTTTAATCACACCACCCATAAGCGTAAGATCGCTTTGGGAAGCGCACACAAGAGCCGTTGTATTATCGAATATCTTTAAACTCTCTGCCTTTACAACTGCGCCAGCAAGGAGGAGGAGCGCTTGCACATGCCCTTTGTAAAACGAACTTCTTTGAATGCTAACTTCGGCATTGCGAACAACAAGTCCGCACAGCGAATTCGCCCTAAATTCGCACCCGTCAAACGATGCAGAGCCATTTTCTACATACACACCATAATTTGCATGCTCAATAACACACCCTTCAAAAACAGACCGGGCTTTAGACCGACAATAAATTCGATCCCAGTCCCATGGATCGGGGTCTTTTTTTGCAGAGCGGATTACTACAGGATCGGTACTCGTTCCATTGACAAGCATTTGTCCAAAAACAGTAATGGTAGAGTACTTTCCGCCCACAAAGATTCTGCACCCAGAGCCAAAGATTAGTTTTTCTCCCGATGGAACAATAATGCTGCCCTCGATCAAATAAGGGCCATTTTCTTTTGTAAAATTCCCAAACAATAAACCTGCCGGAATAATTGTCTGATAGACTGTTGGCACAGAATCAGCTTCTTTAGCAATCATGCTGACAAACTTGGTTTCAAGAGCCATACCCGTTGAAGCCATCATTACAATGATGCCCCAGACATATACCACTTGGAACCACGCCCGCGTACCTTTATACATGCAATTCCCCTTATTAAAGACTTACTTCATAACGCACGATACAGTTTTTTACCAGGCTTCACCTGTTGGTGTGCTCACCACAAACGTGGGCGAACCCTTGCTCTTAGTAGCAACTTCCCCAACAAGAAATACACGTTCACCTACACTCGATAAAAAGCCCGCATACACTTTATTTTCTAACGGAAGAATTTCTAATGCTTCGCTCTTCGACCGACATACCATCTCGCCATTAACAAAGCGCATATACACTGAAGCTGTGCTATCATATATAACTACACATAAACCTCGGCTCTTGATATGTGCCGTTCCGTTGACAAGACTAAAAATCAAAGTATCGGGATGTCTGTGCTGCAAAACAACTATTGTATTTTCAGATACTTGGGCCCATCCTTGATCCCAAGCAATCCGAATTCCAGACTCCGCTTTGGTGCTTATGCAATCACCTTGTTTAATAACGCTGCCCACAGAGAGCGCCTTTACCTGTGGAGCTCCCTTATGACTCCCAGTCACCACACCAACAATCGACTTTACAAATATGTCTTGAGCATGTGTAAGAGTCCATCCCGCAAGGAGCCAAGTGATTGCTTTTATAAGAAGTTTGTACCTGCAAAAAAACCTCTTCATCCACCTAACTCCTCAGTTCACAGAGAGATACCAATCTGTTTATTCTACTATCAGTGGTTTAAAAGGGTCAACATAACCCTGCTCATGACCACGGAGTGCAGATATATATTTTTATCCAGATTATCCCGAATCATTATTAGCTTAAGGTACAATCATGAATTTTCTGCTTATAGGTATTTTTGTTCTTGGATATGCGTTTATCGCCTTTGAATCACCTTTAAAGATTAATAAAGCTGCTATTGTTTTGCTAACTGCGGGCATTCTTTGGACATTGCTATCATTTTCCCATTCCGGCCACGAGACCACGCTTCATGCGCTGGATCGATGGACGCATAACAACGCAAAACATTATTTCTGAAACCTTTTTGCCTCCGCTGGCCTGCCTTATTGTGCCTTTAGCGCTTGCCACATTTTTATGTAGGCCTGGGTCAGTTATGCTCTCCCGGGAAGTCCAACCACTTGTCACGATGACTTCCCATCAGAACACACAATCGGATGGGCCGTTGCCACTCATACTTCTTATCCTCGGCATTGGGGTACTCCTTATGGTTCCTGTTTTCAAGGCGCTGACAGGACTTCCTCCCTATATTGGTATAGTGTGCGGGCTTGGAATTTTTTTGGTATTGTAAACTAATAGTGCCCTTGGCATTGTGCGGATATATAGCAGGTGCACTCGTTTTTATAGCAATGAAGTAGCCGCCTGCTTACACAAGAAGATCGGCCAGCGTTTGACTTAACTCAGATAAATTAAAAGGCTTTTGAATAAATCCAGCTATACCTCGCGAAATTATCTTTTGCGTATCGGATGCAAGATTATACCCTGTTGCCATGCATATAACCACATTCGGATTAATTTTTTTAAGAGCAGTAACGCACTCGTAGCCACTCATCTGTGGCATATTCATATCGATGATAACCAGATTGATTTCATGACAATGTTCGGAATACCATGAAACAGCCTTCGATGGATTTCCTTCTATATGCGGAGTATACCCGAGCTCTTTGAGCATTGCATTGACAACTTTCAAAATCAGATCGTCGTCATCAACAACCAAAATATTTCCAGTGCCTCTCACAATAGCACCGCCTAAATAGGCCAAACCTTGCTTTTGTGGCTCTACAAGCGGCAACAAAAGCGAAAATGTAGTACCTTTAGAAACCTGACTATCGACCTCAATAAGACCATTATGGCTTTTTATTGTTCCGTAAACGCTTGCCAGCCCTAAACCCGTACCTTTTCCTGGTGGCTTTGTAGTAAAAAAGGGCTCAAATGCTCGGGCGAGCGTGGCACTATCCATACCGCAGCCAGTATCGCTTACCCCAATGCGAACATAGCGGGTTACCTTAGCCGACCCAGAAGCAGAATCTGATCCTACTAGTTCAGAGCTAAAAGTAAGGGTTCCACCTTGCGCCATTGCATCTCTCGCATTAACTGCAAGATTAAGCATTACATTTTGCAATTGGCCAAAATCTCCTAAAACTTTTATCTCTGTTTCATACAGTCGCTCAACAATTTTAATACGACGATCTATCGTGTGTGTCAATAATTTTACAACACTGCTTATAATCTGGTTTATATCAACGGGTGCAAAGGCAACGGGGGTTTTTCTAGCAAAAGCCAGAAGTTGACCCGTGAGATCTTCTGCACGTTTGGCAGTATCTATAATCATGGCTAAGTTATCGCGCAAGCGGGGATCTGCAGCGCCATATTTACGCTCCAGCAATTGTGCAATTCCTAAAATTCCGCCAAGCATATTATTAAAATCGTGCGCAACACCTCCAGCTAATTGACCAAATGCTTCCATTTTTTGAGCTTGGTGAAGCTGCTCATTTGATGCTTTGAGATCTTCTTCCGATTTTTTTTGAGCCGTAATATCGTGGGAAATTCCCCACGTGCCAACAATTGTCCCAGTATTGTCGATAAGAGGCATTTTACTTGTTTGCGCCCAGGTGATGTGCCCATCGGGATATGTTTCTTTTTCTTGTAAATCGAGGATCGGCTTTCCAGTTTGAATAATCCTCTTTTCATCTGCAAGAGCCGCTTGCGCATGTTCGTGTGCAAAAAAATCGGAATCGGCTTTGCCAATAACTTTATTCGCGTCGGTTGTACCAGCGATAAGCATTGCCAATCTACTGCTCACTAATGTAAATCGTGATTGTAAATCTTTAAAATAGATTGAATCGGGTGACTGCTCAAGAATAGATTCGAGATAAAAGGCAGCCAATGGCAAAGATTCTGGGTTTATTTTAGATAGCCTGGAACTACTAAATTCGTCTGATTTCCCGGTTTGTTCTGCCAGAATAGGCGCATCTAGTTTATTAGAAATAGGTGGTATTTCATCATCAAGCAAATTATTTTTTTTCCGAAAACTGTCAAATAATCCCATGATACTTCCAATTTGAAAAAGTGCTCTGTGTCTTATCGTATTGTTATAAAACTACTGTCTATTTTCTGAGAATAATAGCACAAACGTATCCAATCTTGGCTCATTGCTTTTCGCATTACAATGGCTTCATCCATTACCCCAGAAAAATAGAGGGGGTTCCCTGGGTCGGCATTGCTACCAAGCGAAAATTTTTCATTAGCATTTGTAAAAGACAACGTCCCAAGAGGAACAAAATCTCCTAATTGCGTTGTACCCCCGGATATTTTAACTACATTTCCATCGAGAAAACATGTAAGGCTGCGCGTTGTTTGATTGACAACCCACGTAACAACATGCCAGTTCGTGTCGGGTGAATACCAATTAGAGGCATATTCATTCCAGAGCCTCGATGCCCCTAGGTTTAAACTGTACCTGAGTTTCCCGAAAACTACCTGTATAAAGGTTTTATACCCAGATTGCGTCTCATAGTCGCATTTGCTTACTAGAGAACCCTCTTGAGCAGGATTGGAGCTCAATTTATACCATGTAGAAAAAGTATAATTTCCATTTTTAAAATTTAAGCTCCCATTTGAGGGTATTCCCATAGTAATATCCTGTGAGCTTCCATTAAACGACCGCGCAGTACCAATGGCGCCAACCACGGCAGGAGGGCCATTGAGCGTTCCATTGTTTTTGTAAATGGTTGCATCTGTTGCATTTGCCCCAAGATGCCATACACCCGCAAACCCTGTGGCGGTATCGAATACAAGAGCCCCATCGGCACGATTTCCACTCCGGTCTTCTCTCCACTCTGCAGTAATATATTGTGTATCGCAATTGGCAAGAATCGTATCTACAAGGACCCAACAAATCCCACTATGTGACACAGTATCCCATTTCTCTACTTCGTAAGGCAGTTCGGTTCCATTCTTCTTTGTAAATACTAAACCTCCTCGCGCAAGCGATGCATTTGCAAGAATAGTAGTATCGACTCGAACTAAAAGCGGAAATTTATAAAGAGCAGAGGTAACATTTGCCCCAGTGGGCGTAGTATTGAAAAAGAGCTTTTTTGCCACGGGTGTAGTAGCTTGTTCAGTTACATAAATACGCATAGAATCTTTATTGCCTGCAGCATCCTCTACCCGAAAAATAATTGCAGTTGCCTGCCTTGAATACTTTGTTCTGTCAAGTACGGCATAAAAGGTTTTCTGGGTGCCTATTTCTTTTTGAGTGAGTACCCCATTACTAAACATACTTATGATAAATTGTTCACCAGTTACAGAATCGGGATCTGTAATTGTGGCAATAATAGTATCAAACGCTGTTTGAGCCGACAAAAGGAGGGTATCACCAGTGAGTCTTTGGCTTGTGGATTGCAAAGATAATGTAGGTGGCCGGTTAAACTCTGGCAAACAAGTAACAGTATAAGGAACAAGCACTTGTTCGTATCCGTCAAAAAGAGTTAGAGTAAACGATTGCCTGCCAGTATCGGTTACTGCTGGCATAAACCAAAAAATAGAATCGTCGTTTATCCCCCATGTGCCTTTACAGGTAAGCGACACAGTGCTGACAACCACTACATCAAAATCGGGATCTGCAATCCTAAACGTGTCGGAAAACATGCTCGAAACTTTAGTTGTTGGCGATTCCAAAAGATTGTAAATCTGAGGCTTAGCATTTTTATAAATAGTATAAAACTGCTGAGCACTTTTTCCAACTTTATCGGTGACAATAATCGACAAAGGATTACCCAGACTCTTATGCTTGAGCGGCATAGTGTATTTCCATACATATTTTTGAGTATCCGGAAAGGCAGTCACACCATTTATAGAAACTTTTTCTACACCGCTGCCTTCGTCAAACGCCAATACTTTAATACGTGCGCTGTCAGAATCTTCGTAGGTTAGAATGTTTGCTGGGTGGGAATTTATGGTAACGTCTATAATAGCTGGCGAAATGGTGTCTGCAAAGCCAGGCGAATACAGTATAGTGCGCTGTAAAGACACCTGTGCTTTAGAGATTGAATCGGTTGCAATTACTAAAATATTATTATTCCCTTGCCGCATAGTAACAAAAACACTAAAAAGCGCACTCCCTACCCCTCGGGCCACAAAAGGCAATCCCATACTATCGTTAACAATTACAACCATATTCATAGAGAGATTTTGGTGAGCAAAATCACGAACTACCCCAAAGAGTGTTGTTGAAAAAGCAGAACTGTTTGATGTATCGGTTGAAGGCGAAATAATGCTTAAGCTATAAGGAACAGCATTAGCGGCAAGGCTATCATACCGTACACATAAGATTAAGGTATCAGCATTAAGGAATCTGTCAACCGCAGCAATCTGTAGCCGAAAAGGAGAAATCTTCGTTTGAGCAATAATATTGGTACATATATACGTATAAACATCAGGACTAACTGGGTTCGCTTGAATTCCGTTAAAAGAAACGTATGCCACGGAATTAGAATTTGCATCGGTGATGCGGAAAGCAATAGGCACAGTATCACTTGATGTCCCAATAGTATCACCATGTGCGTATTCGATAGGGGGACTAATACGCTCGATATGGGGCGGGGTTTCATCACGAGCACTGCACACAAAAGGTAGTTTTGGAGAAATGAATTTTTCACGAGAATCTGAAACCCATACATAGCCAAGAGTATCTGTAGTACTTGCAGAATAGAGCGCCTCCTGCAAAGCGAAAGAGGAGACAATGAGCATATGAGATCCTATTTGCCAATGATAAAGAACATCCTTATCTTTAACGGAATCGGATGAAAATGTTACCTTTGTTCCATTTTCAACATCTATTGGACTCTGGTACAAAGGAGAAATTGCTTTAATCCAAATTACATCTGATAGTATTTCCCCATTTTTTCGGTAGGTAGAAAGTGCTATTTTTGATAAGCCTGTGTCTACGAGCGAAAAATTTATTTTAAAAGTAGGAGATGACAATCGCACAAGAGAGTCCATTGCAAACGAAAAATGGGTTCCCAGCCGGCTATTAGGAATAGCTACAACACACGAATCTACAAGCTGGGGCAATGCCACAACACAACTGAGCGTTTCTCGAGAAAAAATTTCTACGCTACCTTTGGCCCCCATTTCAAATGTTTGAGCAACCACATGAATTCTTGCGCGGGAATAATCTGAAAAAGGAGAATACGGCGATTGACATCGTATAAGTACGCCTGCAAGCATCACCAGAACAATGTATCCGCCACTAATCAAAAGTTTTTTCATTTTTTTACCATAGTACGCATTGCGTTTTCTTTGGCTATTTAAAAGTAGCATACAGAGACCAAGATCCCGTTGACGATTGATCCATATTCGGTGCTATTTGAGGAAATGACCCATACTTCATTGTGCACCATCTCCTAATGCCCGAAGCACCGCTAGAAGCACCAAAACTAAGCCTTCCATCACTCTGCTGCATATAGAGCCAATATCTCCCTGCTGCGAGAACTTGAGGGTTAGTTACCAGAAGAGCGTTCCAGCCTGTACTTGGAGAATTTTCTCTTGTTTCTGCTGCCAAGGTTCCAGGTACCCCATTGGGGCCATCAGCAGCATACAAGGCTAACCTCATTTTTCCTAATGCCGCAGTAATATAGACCGATAAAGACACTGGGGAGGCAGCAACAGGAAGAAACATTTGTTGACCAAATAGCAATCCATTATTTCCGCCATCGGTTTGTGGGTAATGAGTAAGCGTATCTCCAATTTTAAAAGAAACTCCTGTACTAATCACTGGTTTTGTAAACATTCCAAATCGCGGGGTTTCGGATTGATTCGCATACGTTAATGCTATCCAATCGGCATTGCGTTGGTTAAGACTTATTGTAAATTCGTCGATCGTTCCCTTAAAATAGCGCTCATTTGTTCCCGGACGACCTAACCGCAATGCAGTGTTCCAATTTGATCTCCCTGCTTGTGCTCCTTTTGAGACACCCTGCAACACTCCATCGAGGTAGAAAGAAGCTTCTGGTTGTGTTGATGCATTACGCATTACAACACTTCCCAGATGCCACTGATTTACTCCATATAAGGGAACCTCGACAACGGCATTTGTTGGACCGTGGGATTCTGGATTATACCCATAATTAAAAATATACGAAGCAACATCATTATACGTGACAGCGCCAATTTGAGATATTGACATATGCATTTCATGCGATTCAGGCATGTCCTGATCTCCCCAGCCGTTGCAAGAAGCATTTCCTTCCCAAAAGATATGTGAAGCTTTGGTACTATTTTCTACTTTGAACCATGCAGATACCGTAAACTCGTTTGCAAATTTTAATGATGAGTCTGGTGTTTGAATATAAGTATCGACTCCATTAAAATAACGACCTTTGCCTATAATGCCATTTGTATCCTTGGTACCGAAGTTTTGAGCGTTCAAATGATTGAGAGACACATCTGAAAGGGTACCATCTTCAGAACTTAAATGCCACACGCCTCTATGCCCCGAAGCATCAAATACTTTTTGACTAGAGGCCACAATGGGAACAGGCCATTGCATTGTAATTGATTGATCTGGATCATAAGAGACAACCGTATCCAGCAGCACCCAAACTTCTGCCCTGCGCGATAGGACATTCCATCGTTCGATCTCGAAGGGGAGAACTTTACCATTCTTATTGGTAAACTTAATAGCCCCTTGTGCTATTTTAGAAAAATCTAAAACAGATTCATCCAAACGCACCAAGAGCGGAAAAGACACCACAGGAGCATTAAGTGTCACACCAATTGGACCGGTTGGACAATAAATGGCAAGTGCATTAAGCGTAGACGCCGAAGGGTAATTAATTAAAAGCGATACCGTATCGGAATTGTTAAAGCGATCTGTTACAACAATGCGAATAGAGCCCTGGGCACTCGAATCGGTACTCATCGCCAAAGCCTTAAACATTTGATCAGACTCTGATGACTCAAATGTAAATCCATTATTTTGCGTTATTGCAACCTTATAGGGTCCGGCTAAAGGATCGTGACCATTAAGAATAGTGCACTCTAGCGTATTAGGACCGCGCGATGGAACAGCCCAAACACCACTCGCAATAGATCCTGACAAAGATGACACTTGTAAGGTGCATGCCTGCGCCGTTTGCGTTAAAACTTGAAATGATGTAATATATTCTGGACCAGAACCAAAGCCATCAGAATATTCTAGATCTAATATATACTCTTTTCCTGCCTGCGCAGCTGTGGGCATCCATCGTAGCACTCCTTTATCAAGAGTCATTCCATCGGGAATTATTTTTTTATATATAAACATTTGATCATTCTCTGCATCGGCTACCAAAATCGAATCGACATACAATATACCTGCACGAACAAGCGACGTCTGCGACAACCCTTTGTAAATAACCGGCGGAGTGTTTTGGTATACCTGCCAAGTTCGGGTTGCAACTTTTCCAGCATGATCTCTTGCTCGCACGGTAATAGCAGTTCCAGAAATCGAATGAATAAGAGGAACTGTATCAATCCAAACATAGGGGATCGAATCAAGCGCTCTAACCTGCTTATTATTTATAAATAGAGAATCTATCCCACTTTGTTCATCAAAGGCAATGATGCGCACCGGAAGAGCAAATTCCTTTACTATCAATCCATTTAAATTCTGATTATTGCTTGTTGCTTCTAAAATTTGTGGGGGTATTGTATCAGCACTTATTATATCGCCATTCCATTGAATTAAGGTGCTCTTTGCGGCAATCTCAATTCCCATATTTGTAAGAGCACTAAGCCTTAACGACGCAACTTTTGTTGAAAGCTTAACCGACCACCAATACGTTGCAACACATCCACCCACGGTGGGAGCAAATGCATTATACAGAGAATCGTTCACCGTAAGTCGCACATTTACTTCAGACGTATCACATGTTAGCCTGCTCAGTCGTGCAATGACGATCTGGTCGGTATTGCTTGTTATCAGAGGACTCTGCGAGGGCGATACAAATTCGAGTTGATATTTTTGCGAGGAGGGAACAGATTGAGAATAGACAAGATAATACGTTGAAAGTGCCATATTACCATAGCGATCTACTGCAGAAATCGTTACTTTAAGCGGCTGCGCAGATGTAAATCCTGTTACCGAAGAAAATATGCGAGTATATATTGAATCGTTGCTAACATTGTCAAACTTGCTATTATTGATGGCAGCACTTGACACCGCTCCAACACCCCTATCGACAATTACTGCCTGCAATGAAAATATGGAATCTCCCATAGTTATGGTATCTCCATGCACAAGAAGCAATGACGACCCATACAGATTTATAAACGGTGCATCATGATCAACCAAAGAAAACGCAAAAGGCACCGATGGACTCTCATGCTCTCCGCGTAAATCGGTAACCGATAAGGCTCCAACTCCAACCGTATCCATAATTCCTTTGATCATTCCATCAAACCGAGGGAATACGGTACGAATATTCGCGCTATTGGCACCAAAGCGCCAAACATAATACACATCATTATCGTCCACAGAGTCTGTTGCAAAATGTGCAACGCTTCCCTGTTGTCCTATTAATGGCGAAGGGCGAAGAGGCGATAAAAATGTAACGGGAATTTTTTCGATAGGCTTATCCCCATTATGCCGAAAACTAATTATACTCATTGCAGTATCTTGCGGAGTAAATACCGATATGCGTTGATAATAGACAGAGTCGGCAAAGGGAGCCCTCAGAATCATGGTATCCCCAAAACGATTATGCGGTACCACTATATACACAGAGTCAAGAAGAGCAGAAACAGAAATAACCAGCTGAATGGTATAGGTTGAATAAATGCGGAGATTATTGGCAGCAACTCCACTGCCAAATACCGGTGTAACCACATGCGCTTTGGCATTACCCATATCAGAAAATGGATTATATTCTCGTGCACAATGCATGGCAATGCATATACCAATAAGCAGGACAACTATACCAATGATACTTTTGAGTCGCATGCTTCAATCCCTTAAAATGTAAACGATGCAACAAGGCCTGATGCGCCAATAAGCGCCCCAGCTATTGATCCAACAAATGCTGCAACATCAACATTTTTGGATGAAAGCGCATTTTCAAAATCTTTTTGCGAATGGGTCACTAAATTGCTCGATGGCCCCGTAACCTCGGTATTCTGCAATTCCTTAATTCGACGCATATCATTGCCAAGAAAAACATTTGCTGCAACTGTCAAGCTTACCGATCCCACTAAAACACCAAGCCCACCATAGCGAAAAACTGCCCGCTTCTTTGCTTGAGGATCTGCCAAAAGATGAATTGGAACGCCTTCACTGCGCGCATCATCAACCGTTACAGCATAAGAAAAAGGCAGTGCAGTAACCCCTTGCTTGATACCATCGATGGTGCAATCGGCTCGTCCATTTTGAGCAAAGGTAACTCCATCAAGGCGAATATATCGCGTAAGTGAATTTATTCCAAAAACCGAATAGCGTATTGTACAGTTTGCAAATGATGTTGCAACGCCATTTTCGTGTATGTAAATGCCATTCCAATCGTAGGGATTGGCTATCATCTGGGCGCCACTGCTATAGTACTTATCAAACTCCGAAGAAAACACTATCGGTTTTTGGAGCGACCCTTCAACAATCAGGGTGCCCTCGACATGGAGCCCGGTAAAATTCTTAAAAAGGATTACCGCCCCAGGGGCAATGGTCACTTTTGATCCTGCTGGAACATAGACATCTGCGGTGACAAGGTAGGGTCGAGAAAGTGCGGGGAGTACGCTTGGTAAATTACCACTGATTGTCTCGAAATTGCTACTTTCCGAGATTGAATTGCCATTGGATTTATCGAGAATTATTTGTGCTTGCGTTAATGTCAACAATGATGCGGCAACAATCGCCGAGAATGTCTTAAACGCTAACGTTCTAACGATTCTCTTTCGCATCTTGGATAACACCTTTAAATTAGCGACTTGCATTATTCATCCCAATCCTTTGCATTTCGGTAAGTGCCTTTTTGAAATAGCTATGATTTGTATTAGAGCGCATAACACTTTTCAGTTCATACCAAGAATCCATCGCTTTTCGTTTGCTTTCTTCATTTATATTCTGGTCAAACATCCGACTTGAACAGAGTGCCTTGAGATAGAGATATTCCACGCGCGCACTTTCGGCATCGAGATATCGTGCTGAAGCAGAGAGCGATAGTTCTAACATGCGCAATGCCGATAATGTTTCGTTTTTAGAATATGCTAGTGCAGCTTTTTTAAGAAAGAATTCAGCATCATCAATTACCGTTCCATTCAGAACCTTTGACAATTCTTCGTTTTTACCTAATGCAAACAGACTTCTCATATACAAAATTCGAGCCTGATCCGATGCCGCATTTTCTTTTGATAACAACTCATAGACCTGTATTGCACTTTGATACCGGTTATTTGCAACTTCTTTTGAAAGAATTGCAATTTCGTCTGTTAATCCATACCGCGTTCTAAGGTCATCAAGATAATTTTGCACCGGTGTGGGCTTAACGCTCGGGCGCGTAACGTGAATTGGGTTTACTTTAGATTCTGTACTTTTTTTCGATTTTTGATTTACACTAGGCGAAGCAATCGGTGCAGTAATAGATTGGGTGACTATCACAGGAGCAGGAGGCTGTACTTTTTTGGGAGCTGGTTGCATTAAAAAGCCAACAGTAATGCCTACCGCAATTACGAATAAAACAATGGAAGCAATAATTCTCTTTTTTTTATAGAAGAGCGATCGGGTATGAATAGCGAACACGGTGTTTTCACTACTCATTGCCATAAACTGATGCGTAACATGTTCTGGGGTATCGGGTGTTAAATCTGCATGTATTTGAATTAGTTCATTGAGCATTTTATTCGCATCGGCAAACCTTTTATTCATCTCAAATTTCATGCACTTATGAACAAGCCGTTTAAGGCGGGGCGGAATTTTAATAACAAACATGTCCAGTGGCATAAACTCATTATCTGTCTTACATTTCATGAGCTTTGCTATATTTGTTTGAGGGAATGCTTTTTGTCCTGTAATAGCCTCGTATAAAACTGCACCAAATGTATACAAATCGGATTGTGGAGCTATGTTTTTTCCATCAAGCTGTTCTGGCGCTAGGTATTGCATAGTTCCCATTATAGCGCCATCGGTTGTCATAAGAGAATCATCGACCGGGCGGGCAATTCCAAAATCCATAAGTTTTACACGGCCATCAGCCGAAAACATTATGTTGCTTGGCTTAAGATCTCGATGAATAACGCCTTTATGCTTTTTGCCATAAATAAGATATTCTTTACTATGCGCATAGTTAAGCGCCCTGCATATGCATATCCCGAGCGCAGTTACAACCGGCAAGGGCAGCGCACCTCTTTGCAAAAGCACATCGGCCATGGTAAGGCCATCGATATATTCCATCTCAATAAAATCGAGTCCATTCCATTCGCCAACCGAATGAATTTCGATAATATTTGGATGCGAAAGAGCTGCGGTTATTTTAATTTCTGTTTGAAAACGAGCAATTGCATCTGAAGCGAGGTTAGGGAGCATAAGCTTGACAGCCCGATGTTTTTCCATCTGGGCATTCCAAATCTTATATACATGGGCCATGCCCCCTCTGCCCAAAAGCTCGGAAATAACACCCGACCCGAGCTCGATGTTTCTGGTGCCATCGGGTAAAATTACCGGGGAGGAAAGCTTGATAGATCCAAGATTAAAACCCTGTTGCATGGGATTTCCTTCATCGAGTCTTTAAAAATCATGACTATACTCATATTGATGGTATATATATCTTTACTATTTTATCATCTCAGAGCGCTCAATGCAACAATTCATCCGCGTGGAGAAGTATTTAAAACTGGGGAACAGAAATAGAGTCGAGATATGTTTTGAATTAGAATAACGCGTAGCGAGGATTATTAATGGCATGCCCTTTTCGCTCATGCAAGGCATGCCACGTTTGATCAAGTTTTTGCGATTGAAAAACCTATGAGCGAGAAGCAAACATTTTTGCAGCAGCCGTCATTTCTCTAGGGATATCAAGCTTTTGCGTACATTTGGAAACACAGGCTCCACAGCTAGAACACGCATCTGCTCGCATTCCTGGAACCCACGATAAAGTGCCAATGCTGGTATAGAGCTGCTCAGCTTCTTTAGATAATCCTAAAAACCGTTCATGATAGATGGCTTCCATCACCTTTGGAATATTGACCTCCGAGGGACACGGCATACAATATCCGCAGCTCGTACAAAAATGAGTGTTTGTTGGCGAAAGTTTTGCAACAAGGGCCTCAATTCCTGCAATAATTTCTGGAGCTAAAGGCTCGGAAGCTCCCGATGCAATCGTTGCATCGACATCGGAAACCTTTGAAATTCCTGAAATAATGGTGTCGACCGATGGGTTTGACAGCACATACCTGATTGCCATGTCAGAAAGGTTTCGGCTTCCCGACTGCTTCACAAGATCTGCAAAAACAGGTGATTCTTCGGTAAGCTTACCGCCTCCAACTGGGTTCATCACAATGGTTCCAATGCCCTTTGATTTTGCCTTGTCAAGAACTGGAGCATACGTTCTGTTAAGGATGTTATACGTTAGCAGAATAATTTCACACCAGTCCATTTCATCAATAAAATCAAGCAAGTCCAAAACAGGGGCATGCGATGTAATACCAATGTGCCCCACAAGCCCCCGGCTTTTCGCCGAGCGGATTCCATCTACAAAGCCACCTTTAACAACAGCTTGTTCATAGCAGCCTCTATCGGGAATATTCCAGACCTGATAAAAATCCAGATAGTTAACATCAAGCCTTTTCATTGAATCCTCAATTCGTCGCACCACAGAGTCCATTGACGCATCGTCGGTAGGATCGATCTTGGTGATCCAGGGAGACCATTTTGTTGACAAAATAACCTTTTCTCGATAGCCATTTTTAAGCGCTTTCCCAAGCTTAATTTCCGAGTCGCCATACCCCCTGCTCGTATCGATATATTTCATCCCATTGTCAATGGCATAGCGTATCAAGGCAATTGCCTCATCTTCATCGGCGGGCAAACGCATTGCTCCAATATTGACACGAGGAATAGTGAATCCGCTACGAGCTCCAAAAGGAATCTGCTTAAGGGAATTTTGATGCATTGTTTCTCTCCGGCATAATTGTGAAAAACCTTACGTGAAGGAATTTAGGTAAAATAATGATTGTGCAGTCTAAAAAAGTGATTTGCCATAAAATCGAATGAAAGTTAGCCTGATTTTCTAAATCTCTAGAAATATGAAGGATAAAGATCTATACAAATCAACAACTTATATCATAATTAATTTTTATTTTATTAAAAAATAGAAAATAGCAAACTGCTCATAAATGTGGTATATTATAACCTATGAATGCCACTAAAGATATCTTTATATTCTCCGATTATCGACTTTTTCTTAAAGAATACTATACTGTTCATAAAAAGATCATTAAAGGATTTACGCTGGCAATAATGGCTGAATTAGCTGGTTTTTCGTCTCCCAGTTTTATTAAGCATGTTATTGATGGCAAACGAAATCTGACAAAAGAAAGTACCATAAAAATCTCACGGGCACTTCGCTTGTCAAAACCATCAGCAGCATACTTTGAGGCCCTTGTTTTTTTTAATCAAAGCACAAAACTCGACGAAAAGCTTCATTTTTTGCATCAGCTCGATCAACTCAGACCTAAAAATGCACCCCATGTACTTGGTTCAGATCAATACCGATATCTCGATAAATGGTATCATCCCGCAATCCGCGAACTCGTTGATCTGCCTGGTTTTGTAGAAAATCCTCAGGAAATTGCACGTAATTTTATAGTTCCTCTCAAATCCGACGAAGTCTCTAAAGCGCTGCTCTTTTTAGAAGAAAACGGATTTATTCATCGCGCCGCGAAAGGCAAGCTTACCCGCGCAGAAAAAACCATTGGCGTTTACGCAACCGAACACAGCACCATCATGAATACAGCAATGCGTCAATTTCACCGATCCATGCTAAAATTTGCAGAACGCGCAACGGTAAATCTTCCCGTGGATATCCGGTCTATCAGTAATACAACGCTATCACTATCTCCTAAAGCTTATGCATCAGCCATTCGGCGTATAGAAAGCTTGCGGCTGGAACTGCTGGAAATTGCCAAAACCGACACCGACTCCAATCGTATCTATCACTTGACAACTGCACTTTTCCCGCTCACTCATTGTAGCAATACCGCAGAACCATCAGAAGAAATTTCTGTTGCAGAGGAGTTCGCATGAAAACGCTTCTGCTTCAGATCCTTAGCTTGTGCGCCCTTATAGGGTGTGGTTCATCAGGGAATCTGGCTGGTGGCGGAACCGATGTGGGAAATGCTAAAGTATTTGGGTGTATTGTTGATTCGACCAATGTTGGCGTAAGCGGAGCACGCGTTCGACTGTATGCTTTTATGCATGATCCCTATGTCAACGCCAATGGGTTGCAAGGCGCACTCGCCCAGACCACCACAAATGCAAAAGGTGAATTTTGCTTTGATACAATCGATACTGGCACCTATACTATTATTGCCGAGGAAAGCGCATATGGGCTCAAAGCAATCCATTACGATCTCGTGATAACCCCAAACAATGTCAACAATAACGATTCCATTTGTCTTTCCGAGGATACTCTAAAGCAATTGGGTACCCTCAAGATTGAAATAGAAATGACACTTCCGGTCGGAGGCTATCTGGCAATTCCCGGAACCGATTACCTTCACTGGATTACTTCAGAAGAATTGCATAAACAGGAATTTATTCTTGATTCAATCCCTGCTGGAAAAATCCCATCTCTTTATTATCGAATTTCGGACACATCATCGCTTGTGATGCGAGCTGCATCAAATGTAGAAGTGGAAGCATCGGGAATTGTTGAAGTAGAATTTGAATCTTTAACATCAGTGCGGTATGAAACATGTTTTCGCGAACGATATTAAATACAACCCTCTGGTTGCAGCACATGCCAACTGCGTAACCAATCTGTTCTTGTAAATAGCTATTCCTGAAGAAAATGGTGCTATACATCACATGGTTATTATCATTGAATGCAGCTTCCTCCATTAATTTCAAAAACTTTGCTTATTGAGCCTCCTTTAAGTTCATAGATATCATAAAATTCTGCTTCAACAAACGACCTTCGCCCAATCCAAAAACACTGACCAGCTATTGAAAAAGTACCAAGCCCTTGCATTATTGGCGTTTTTAATCCTTCGCAATTATCAACCACACAGTCAACATCTTTAAGCATCGATCCTGCTCCATTGCTATTTACAATAAATCCAGAATACGTTATCACATCTGCGCAGTCGATATTCTCTTTTTTAAGCAGATGCGGATATCTCTTAACAACATGAAATCGATAGAGGGGCTGCGACTGCGCCGACACTGCAACAGAAAAGAGATCTATACTGGTAGAAACAAATTCCCTATCGCCACGCGCCAAAGGAAACCCGCTAGAGCGAACAAACCCTTTGCCAGACCCTATCCGTTTTGCCAATTCAGCAATTTTAGATTCTTCAAGCATTCCAAAATGAGTCACAATCATATCCTTGTATTGCGCATATTCCTCAGAAGACCGTACAATAGCGCTTTCGCAAGCAAATGAAAGCCCCGCAGCATTAGTAGCCAAGCCTTTAAAGGGCCGAACTTTAAGGCTTTGCCTATGAACTGCCTTATCGCGAGGAGTTTTTGAAGTGAGATAGGCCCAGTTAGCACTGCACTGCGCATCGATTTTAATCAGCTTATCGAGGGTAACAGAACCAGTACTGCCTCCCATCGCATACTTCATCGACTGTGGAAAGGTCTGAACGACTGCCGGCTTATATGCATCTGTAAAGCTATCAGGTTTTGACCAGATTGCATTAAACGATCCTTTTGCGAAACTACACAGGGGAAGAATAACAAAATCGTTATCGATGGCACATATATAAGCGGGGGTTTCTAGGACTGGCGCAGGAGCCTTAACCTTGACGGAAGTACTCTTTGATTTTGTAGGAGCTTTTGCAGGTGCAGCCCCAAATCCTGGTGCGGTAATACCTAGACAAACAATACCAGCAACAAGTAGCGCGCTATGCTTTGTCGAATTAATTGCTGCTTTTTGAAAGCCCGTTAGGGCGCCTAAATAATGATCCAACAACACGATTGTTTCCTTGTTTGTTAGGGTGTTTATCAATTTTAAGAGTTGCTAAAAATACATTTCGAATAGTGATCAACAAAATTACGATGTTGCTTTCAGTCAAAAAAAATGCCTAGCGTTTAATAAGCCGATAGTTTTTAAAGCCGCCAACCTGGTTTCCGCCAAAAAGGTGCTTTTCGATCCAAGATAATAGGCGATATTTGAAACGGTCATGTTTAAAACCACTTCGTATTGTGCCAGTATAATCTAATTCCAAAGCCCATGAAAAATTGCCAATCCATTCTTTCATCACAGCCGGAGGGGAATCTCGAAATTTTTCTAAATACTTCAGAGGCCCGTAATTGAATGGTTTTTCTTCTACCGGCACAGGAGTCCCCCAAAAAGTATCTAATGTTTGCTTCTTTTTCTGCATATACAGTGGAGGACGAACCCAGCCATAATGATAAACCTCAGCTTGTACAGAAGCAACCTCTATTTTTTCGCCGTTTTTGCGAAACGACTGAGCATCTCCCCATGACGTAATACTGCGATGATTGCGTACCACGCGAATTTCTTTGGGATACCACGCATGGCTGCGATGATAATGATCATAGTCTCCCCAAAAATGCTTGTAGTCGAAAAGTAAGCCATCTATGCGGGTATCATCATTAAGCTCAACACATCGATTGCGAACAGCTTCAAGATATTTTTCATGCACCACTTCATCGGCTTGCAGATAAAAGCACCAATCTCCTATGCATGCATCAAGCGCGATATTTGTTTGTTTACTGAGGATAGCACCTTTTTCATACGTTGATTGTGCCCAATCGGTATCGATTATTTTGATTTTAGGATCCCCGATATTCTCTACAATCAAGCGAGTCGTGTCGTCTGAATCACCCTTACCAATAGCTATAACAAACTCATCACAAATCGGAAGTATAGAAAGGATAGATTCTTTAAGCGGATAATATAAAGAACCTATATTTCGTGCAAAAGAAAAACCGCTTATTTTCATGCGAGACCCTTTTCTATCGAAGCAATCTGTTGCGAAAATGCTGAATATGCATCATCCACGCTTATATCTGCTACCGAAGCGCCTGGGGCAGCAACAAGTTCTAACGAAGGCGTCTTGTATGCTTTCCACCGAAGGAAATTTTCTCCTGCATCGGGGTACAATCCCGTAACGGGAATTGAAAAGGCAGCTGCTACATGCAAAAGCGAAGTGTCTGGTGTGAAAAAGGCTTTCATTTCCGATATGGCTGCCACTATCGTAAGAAAATCTGATTGAGGAAATACAAGCACCTGCTCACATTGTTTTCCTAAATCACGTACCCATGCACGGTGCTCCCCTGTTGCAAATAGAACAATTCGGATATGGGGAAATTGACGAATAACTTTTTCGATCAAATTCTGATACTTTTTAAATGGCCACTGACGTGAAGGCTGTCCTGCACTGCAATTGATTCCTATCATAGGCTTGGTTTGAGCCGTGCATCCAAGAATCTCATTTGCTTTTTGATGTAATTGGGGAGTTAAGCCGATTTGATAGGTGGCCATATATTTGTCAAGATCAATAGACAAAGCTGATTCAACCAGTTTTTGATTTCTCTTAACAATATGTATTCCATCTGGGTGACTAATCCGGTTAAAACATCCTAGTCGCTTTGTCTTATGCATGCCTGCTATCCTGCAAGATTTACTACGACTAAACCGCGCAATAATCGACATTGTTGTGCTATTGCCTGGAGTAGTATCTATAACCCAATCATATTGATTTGCACGAATTGCAAAAATCAATTTTATAATTGATAAAAATGAATTAAATCGGACCGAAAATATTTTTTGGATATGCACATTGTGGCGTATCACAATTTCATTGTATACGCTCGCTGCAACAGCTATTTCAATGTTTGGATTGTACTCTTTAAGTGCCTTCAAGATCGGCGTTAAAACAATCATGTCCCCCAATTTTCCGGGGCGTAAAAAAAGAATGCGCTCGCCCTGGCAATTTGTCTTAGGCAGATGAGTCTTATTTTTTTTCATCTGTCAAACCTTTGCGAAGAACCTGGAGCACATCGTGTGGGGTTATAGTTCGAATGCATCGGCACAGTTCATTTTTTTGGCATTTTTTGCAATGGCTTTCTCCTTTGACAAGAAATACTGCAGATGCACCGAGAGGGGCCCAACGTGCAGGATTGATAGGTGTAATGGGAGGAAATAATCCCACTGCAACTTTTCCAAACCAGGCAGCGCAATGCAGCGGTCCCGTGGAAGCGCTTATGAATGCGTCAACCGCTTTAAGATACTCTAAAAAGGCATCCAGATCCATTGCTCCTACCCTATCTTCAACTTCTGGAAACGCATCCAGTAAAGGCTGAATCTCAGTTTTTTCGGATGCTACCCCCGTAATAGCAACATGATATCCATTATCCAAGAGTAGTGGCATGAGCTTCATGAAATTCTCAATCCCCCATTCTCGGCTTGATCCTTTTGATTTTGGGTGCACCACCACAACAGGTTTTTTCTTTTCGATGCAAGCTGTTGCGGCCCCCGGTTTAAGAGGCATGTACTGTTCGATAATTTCTTTGCGAGTTGGAACCATTAGGTCCCACGTAGATTTAAGAAGAAAAAAATTGAGTTCACTCTCATGCAGGTTTGACTTTTTGCGTGAGAAAGAAACTCTCTTATTACATGTGAGCCAATGGTACCACCGGTGTGATGTCCCAATTCGATGCTTTATTCTAGCTTTTTTAGCTAAAAATGCTAAGCTCTTATTGGGCTTAACATGAATTATCGTATCATATCGCTGCAAAGAATCTATCATCAGGGTTGTATTGTCGGGATCCCAAAGAAGAATTTCATCGACACAAGGAGATTGATTTACAACTGCACGGGTATACGATCTGCACAAAAAGCCAATCTTGCACTGCGGGAACTGCTTTTTAAGATACGCAGCAAGAGGGAGCGTTACAACAACATCCCCTATGCCATCGGTACGACTAATGAGAATACTTTGAGGATGGCTTTTATGTGGGCTTTTTGGTAAGTTCACGAAGTTTCGCATATTTTAGAAATGTGGCAAACGACGAAATGAGGGCTATAACAAAGCCATGGTATCCGTCCAAAAAGCCCTGTTTAAGAAAAAAATCATTAGCAAACTTCCACAGAGAGCGCATGATAACAGAAAACATCGCTGATTTCTTTCCCCTTTCGCACGCTGATTGAGCAGTAAGATTAGTAAATGCATTTGCCTGCGCAACATGCTGCGCTATAGAGTCATATGAATAATGCTCTATATCCCCGTCAAGCCGACTTGTTTTTGATCCACTTGCAAGGACCACTTCTTCATGAATCAAGGCATGGTTCCAAAGCCCTTTAGTTTTATCCCAAAGGCGCAGTTTTCTATCGGGGTACCATCCCCCATGACGAATCCATGTACCACAATAATTAGTTAAGCGATTACAAACAAATCCGTCTGAGTCACTACTATTTTTTATATTCTTAATTGACTTAATTAGTTCTGGCGACAACACTTCATCTGCATCAAGTGATACAATCCATTTGTTTTTAGCAAGACTTATCCCAAAATTTTTCTGTTGCCCATAACCATCAAAAACACGCTCTACAAATTTTACTTGTGAATATGCAGTGCAAAGAGCTTTTGTTGCATCTGTGGAGAAAGAATCCACAACGATGATTTCATCCGCAACAGTAAGCACCGATTGGATACAGCGCTTAATATCCGATTCTTCGTTATGCGTAATAATTACTGCTGAAACAGGATCCATTTAATTAGGCTTTCTTCGGTTTCCTAAAAAGATTGTGGCTATAAATAATTCTAGAAAGTAAGAAAATACATACTATTTTCTTTAAAGACCCATTTTACCATCTAGGAATATATGAATAAGCTCTCCCTTAAAATTGCAAAATATTACTGGACCTATCTCGATTCGCTATGCCATCGATTAAAAAAGACCTCTACCGCATCAAACAAAATACTCTTGTGCCGATCGGATGGCCTTGGTGACTTTTTTTTGCTGGTTCCATTTCTACAGCAACTTACTCTGCGTAATTATTCAATAGTCTGCGCTGGCCCAGCTCTTAATAAGGAAATTATTGATTATCTCTCGCTTAACGTTGAATACATCTCTCAGGAAAACCACTCCGTGAAAGCATTTATGGCAACCATGGAGCGCATTAATCAGCATACATATGCGTATGCCTTTAATCTGAGTATGAATATCTGGGGCGGGTTTATCGTCAACCAATCTCGCGCGGTCCGCAAAATTGGTCTTTTGCAAGAGCGCGAGCAGTACGTTTACAAAGGAGCCAGTCTCTTTTACCATAAAACTTTTTCGTATCCTGCACACACTCACTCATTTACGGTGCTCAACACTCTCTTTGCCGACACCCTTACGATTGCGCCCATTATCCCCACAATCTCAAAAAGCTCCACATCTCAAGGGACAATACTCTTACACCCCTTTGCCCGATGGAAACCTCGTCAATGGCCCCATTTTGATGCATTTGCAAGAAAACTCATTGACAATGGACATACCATAGCTATTTTGGGGACCACGCAGGAGTGCTCTTTACATTCATGGGTTGAAACGATCGCGGAAAATACCAACTGCACCGTTATTGCCGCTCAAAACATATCAGACCTTTTAAAAGTGATCGATTCCTGTTCTGTATTTATCGGGAACGATTCCGGACCAGCCCACTACGCTGCCCTCATTGGAAAACCCACACTTGTTGTTTGGGGCCCCGGATTTCTAGAACGAATTCAACCGCTTGGGCCAAAAGTTACAATATGCAGTATCCCCATTGCGTGCAGACCATGCAGGCAGAAAGGGAATGTTTGCAGCAAGGGAATTAATAGCTGTTTAGAAGATTTGACTGTAGAGAAGGTGTGGGAGGCGTTTAGGGATGTGGAGATGGAATCAAATCTTTAAGTTAAGAGATTTTTAAAACATTAGCGTTTGTATTTAATTTGAAAGTCGAAAAGCCAAAAGATCAAATCTCCTCAACAATATTCATTTAGCTGCTTTTATTTGCTTTATGCTGTTCCTTTATGCTTGACTTATAATATCCAAATTTAGAGCCCTGGAAAGTAATCATCGGATGCGACCAATACACATTGAGCTTTAGCATTGGCTGCAAATAGTTTAATTCCCAGTCGATTGGCAAGTGAAATGGAAAACCATTTTGAACCAGAGCTTGTGCAGCTCGAGCTGAGACCATATACGAATCGGTAAATCTGCTCTGACTTTTCTTGTTTTTAAAAATGTATTTTTTGCCAAGTATATTTTGAATTCTGTCATATCCTGTCATCGGAGCTGGTCTTCGGCCACATCCTTTTCCAAAATAAAATATATCACAATCTGTGGGTAATTCGGCTGTAAAGCAATTAAAAAGCTGTTTAAAGTGTTTTTTAAAAATTACATCATCTTCAAATATAACAGCATTCGCAACTCCACTAGACACGATGCGGCGATAACACTCAAAATGCTGCAAGGTTACCTCAATCTCAGCTTTACTCAGCGTGCTGGTCTGTTTTACTCCATATTTAGAAAAATCAGTAGCATTGCGCTGAGCAAGCGCTTCCTGCGATGCATCATACACTTCATTCATTGTATAGAGCGAGATATCGTGTTCCGTTACCCATTCGATGTCATTAAACCCAAGCTCTGCAAAAGCCGATTCGAGATAGACTCGTCTTTCTTTTAATGGCGTGTAATGACAGATAAAGGTTTTTATGGGGAATCCTTAACTAAGTAAAAGTTTCAGATTTAGTAAAAAATGCTTAACAAACATCAGTACCCACCATATATTTTTAACCTAGCTGCTCTTTCTAACCTTTTCTAAAGCCTTCATATATCCCGCATAAGTAAGTTCAGCTGTCCGTTTCCACGAATACTCCCCAGCTCTTTTTAATCCTTTTTCCCTTAACTCAATTCTCAATTCTGCATTATCAATAAGCTTAATCATCCCATCCCTCATTGAGTCAAAATCATACGGATCGACCATGATGGCAGCGCCGTCGGCAATTTCTGTCATTGAGCTTGTTCGCGAAGTTGCAACGGGACAACCGCAGGCCATTGCCTCTATAATAGGCAATCCAAAACCTTCAAAAAAAGAATAGAAAACAAAACCATGCGCATTGTTATAAAAATTTACAAGATCGTTATTTTCAACATTGGTGAGAATTGGCATTCTCGCTTTAAATTTCGATTGTTCATGGGCTGATAAAAATGAATCGGTATACGGTGATTTGCTTACCTGTCCTATAAAAACGAGCTGAAATTCAGGATATCGTTCTGCAATTGATTCAAATATTCTAAGCATGCCAAGAATATTTTTGCGATCCTGAAGCTGACCAACATACAGCAAATAAGGCCGATTAGTTTCAAGCAAACCGTACTTTTTAAGAAAAACGCGATTCCTTTCTCGTACACAAAAGCTTGGATGAGCAGCCAAAGGAACTGTCATTGTTTTAGAAGCTGCATCCGGATAGTATGTTTCAATTTCTGATTGTGTGAATTTAGAATCTGCAAATATCGCTTGTGATTTTCTCATGACAATAGCCATTAGACTTTTGAATTTATCACGTGATTTTTGTGAAACCCAATCATTTATCTTTAAGGGAATTAAATCATGCACAGTTGTGACAACCCTTGGCAAGCGTTCTGGAAAAAATGTCGGAACTGTCGAATGAAATAAATTATATTGACTAGCAGCAATTCTTTCGAACCCATACGATATAGCATTGTTCAATGACATGACGCCTTTTCCTAAAAGCAATGGATTAGGAAGAGTGTTTTTAATGACAATATTCGGATTTTCTCCACACAGTTGCAGACATACTTTTTTTTTCATCCAATAAGTTAATAACTGAAATTCATCGTGGGGATAAGACTCTCCCAAGGCATTTATAAGTTCAGTACCATAGGTTTTAATTCCACATACCGGGAGACAGCCTAGTGCATAGGCATCAAATGCTACACGCATCATTATTGCATTCCTGTTCTAATACTTTTTGATAGCCATTATATGTTAGTTCTGCAGTACGCTTCCATGAATATTCTGCTGCCCGAAGCAAACCGTTTTCCTGAATTTGCAAGCGCGCACTTTTATCAAGAATTAATGTTTGCATCCCATGGTTTATTGATTCTTGACTATAGGGATCTATCATAAAAGCTGCTCCTCGAGCTATTTCACTCATAGAACTTGTATCCGATGCAACAACAGGGCATCCGCATGCCATCGCTTCTATTATTGGCAATCCAAAACCCTCGAAATAGGAACAATATGCCATGCCAAGGGCATTGTTATAAAAATGCACAAGATCATTATTTGATACATTAGAAATTATTTTGATTCGATTCGAATATGGAGATGTTGCGATGTGATTGAGCACAGTATTTACATATTCACTCTGCCGAAAGCTTCCAATAAAATAATAGTGAAGGTCCGGCATTGTATGAGCAACAGATTCAAATGCTTTGATCATTGAAAGTGGGTTTTTGCGCTGGTGAATTTCGCCCACCGTTACAAGATACGGTCTTTCTATTTCGTCAATTCCAAACTTCCTTAAAAACAAACGGCTCGGTTCTTTGACACTAAACATCGGATCTGCTGCAAGCGGGGCAACAACCGTCTTCTGCTCAGCTCCCGGAAAAAATTGGGCTATTTCTTTTTTTGTAAATTCGGAACTTGCGAATAACAGAATCGACTTGTGGATTATCAAATGTATGCGATTTCGGAAATCTTTTTTTACATGGTCTGAAACCCATGGCTCTTCGTGCAAAGCAATCAGATCATGAATTGTCGTAATAACGCGCGGCATTGCTGAAGGAAAATTGATAGGATTAGTACAATGAAATAAGTCACACGATCGTGCAATCTGCTTTTCAAATATCGAATGCCCAGCCTTCACCAACCATTTTAATTGCTTCCCAAGAATTTTTGCATGTGGCAACATGCTCTTGACGGTAAATACAGATGAATTATTGAAGATTGCTTGTGTTCTTTTTTTTCTTCGCCAATATGAAATCAGCTGCCATTGATCTTGTGGTGCAAGTTCTGCCAATGCTTTAATAATTTCGATAGTATAGGTTCTATTTCCATTCCCTCCCGAAGTTTCAAGATTATAGGTATCAAAAGCTATTTTCATATAGAACACCCATCTTAGATGCATGATTTAAATTTACCAACGAAAGTTAGACAAAAGAAAATAATTTTTGGCCATTTTATATAAAACAAGTATTTTCTTTATAGATTTTTCTTTTGACCCTACAAATAAAGGTTTTCAATGAAAATTGGCTTTGATCCTGTTCAACTAGGCGGCAATTTTGGTAACAGCACGTACACTACCGAGCTTGTGAAATCCTTAGCTCAACAATTTCCAGAGAATCAGTATCTTATTCCAACCTACCTCGAACGAGGAAAGATATCGCAATCCATCTTTAAAGGACAGCCATCCGTTGGTATTTTGCCGATTATCCCCAATCCAAAAATGCTCGGAAATCCTTTTAAGAAAAAGCTTACCGCCCTTGGTAAGTCAATCGAACTTAAGACTGCAAAAAAGCATTACGACCTTTACCATTGCACGAACCCACTTCTTTTCAACGATTGCGGAAAGCCCTCAATAATTACGATTCACGACTTGATCCCCATGATTAATGAACCTAGCTGGGCGGACTCACGAGAAAGAAATTTCTATCGGGAGAACTGTGCAGATATATTAAAAAAATGCACAAAGATTATCGCAGACTCAGAATACACTAAAAAGGTTCTCATTGAATTTTTTCCTTGGTCAGCAGACAGGATTGTAGCAATACCCCTTTCTGCTGCTCCACAATTTACTAAAAGACAATGCACGCGCAATTCACTTGATAAATACCCATTTTTCAATTCAGGCAAATCCTTTATCCTCTCAGTTGGCGTTTTCTCAGAACGAAAAAATATTCCCTTTTTACTCGATTCATTTGTGGCATTGCCAAAAAGCCTGCGCGAAGGAATAAACATTGTTCTCACTGGAAACAGGCCTAAAAACAAACTGTACCCGCCAATTCTTGCGCGCATTAAGAAAAACAACCTTGAAAAACAGGTCTTTCTTGTGCATAACATACCTCAGGAAGACTTAATAGCCCTTTACAACAATGCACTATGTCTCGTATTTCCATCTCTCTATGAAGGATTCGGGCTGCCTCTTTTGGAAGCTATGTCATGCGGTTGCCCAGTGATTTCATCAAACGCTACCTCATTGCCCGAAGTTGGCGAAGATGCCGCGCTTTATTTTGACCCTCGTTCGCAAGAATCATGTTCCTCTGTTCTAGAAAAACTCATTGCAAGTAAAGAAATACAAAAGACAATGGCAGAAAAAGGCTTACAACAAGCAGAAAAATTTTCCTGGCACGAAACAGCCAAATTTACATTCAAAACCTATAGAGATCTTTTTTAAGCTCGGGTCTGCCAGACATTACATCAAACACAACTCAGATTTCTACAAATCAATAATCTTTCTTATATACAGCCAACGTTGTATTCGATACATGATAAATTGGTAGTGCTGTAGAAATTTCATGCAAATATCTGCAGACTCCTTCTGTAGGTAGGCAATTCAAAAGATAATCATGCCACAAGACTATTCCCCCAGGCTTTAGCATTTTAAAAGCTTTCTCGGAGTCACTCTTTACATAGGAATATGCATGAGAACCATCAATAAATATCAGATCGCATTTGTTGTGATATTTTGTTTCATCAAAAGTTTTACTATCCCCAAAAATTTGTGTGATTTTCGGCTCCACATCTGTTCCTGAATAAACAAATGTCTCAAATGCGGATTCTCTCAACGCAAAACTGATTGCCTCTTTTGAATCGTATTTTTTATTTGTATACTTCTCAACTTGATGAGGTGATAAAGTAATGGTGATAATGTGGGCATCCTGAGGAGAATTTCTCGCCATGTGATGCGTAGTTTTGCCCGTACAAGTACCAAATTCGAATATAAAACTAGAATACTTTGACAATACTGAAATAATCCAAGCCTCCGAATCGCTTGTGCCCCCTGCTAAATTTGGCGTTCTATGAATAAACGATGCTTCACATTCAACTGAATATCCGAGATTACTTTGGGTGAAACAACTATGCACCTTTTCCAATACTATCTCTTGAATACGCGGGACGTTTGCAATCTTGGTTTTTCCAGAAAACCGATGTACTTTTTTTCGGTATCGGATAAATAGATTAAGTAGCACCCCAGATAAGAGCAAAAGCAACCCATTTGTTACCCAGAGATATACCATCACACCGTTTTCCTTTTAAATATTGTAATGAAGCACTACCATAGTAACTTTATTTGAAAATTATCGTTTACAAACTATGAACCATTGGTAATAACAATCGCTTAACAGCCCTTACAGGTGACATGTTTCCTTTTTGCCAATCACCTTTCCACGTCGAGACCATTTGATTATAAACCGGATCGGGCAGAGAAACACCGCGCATTGCAAAATTTTTTTTAAAATGAAGATAGCCAGCATCTGCAATGCTCTGAGCTTCCTTTAAATGATCAAGATAATAGGTGATTTTAGAAACAAGATCCGACAAATATTTTTTGCATTCAACATAATGAACCTCTGGCATTAGACCGCAATCTGCAAATGTAATTTCAGCAAGACTTTGAACGATACAGAGCGATCTACATGAAAGACTTTCAAACAATCTAAATGTTAACGGGTTAAACCCATGTAATACCAGCGAAATTTTAGTATCTCCAAGAACCTGGAAATATTTTTTCTGATCAAGTGTTAGTACTAATAAAGAGGCATCTAAATCTTGCATTTCGATTGACGTTTTAATAATGCCGCCCACAAGAGGCACCTGTGCCGTATTGAGGCATTTAAGGGCCTCTATACGACTAAATGGTCCGCGCCCTGTTGCAGCCCCATAAAAGCTTAGAGGAATCGTTCGTGTACACATCCATCTTCTTGATAAAAAGCTACTCTCGTAAATCTTAATACTCGCTCTTTCCCCAGCACACAATTTTCTGATAACAAATACACACTTCGAAAATTTCTAAAAGACGATAAACGCCCGATCAACCCTCGCAGAATCACCCTTACACTACATTCCCTCCACAAGCGCCCGAATTTCTTTTTCGCTCTCGTCAATCATCTGTTCCATACTGAATTTTCTTGTCACGGTCTGATAGCCCGCCTCGCCAAGACGCTGCATATCTGTAGGATCTGCTATCAATGCTGCCGTTTTTTCGGCAAGCATGGTGATATTCTCGAAGGGAATTAGTATCCCATTCTCTCCCTCAGCGATTACCTCATATACTCCCGATATGTCAAATGAAACGACAGGCTTTTTTGCAGCCATTGCCTCAAGCATGGTATTGGGGATACCTTCGGAACGAGACGTTAGCCAGAAGAGATCTGCGGCCTGCACAAAATCTGGAATGTCGGATCGGAACCCGGCAAAAATAACGTGCTCAGAAACGTTGTTTTCTTGTGCCAACTTTTCAAGCTCTCCGGCATCTCCACCGCCAACCAGAACAAGTTTTGCGCGCAGATTTTCCTTAATAAGAAGCGCCATTGCTTTGATGGCGTAATCAAATCCTTTTTGCGGAGCAAGCCTTCCAATACCCATAATACAAATGTCAGATTCTTGTAAACCAATGACGTGTCGCGCATTTATTCGTAGTGTATCGGAAAGTGCACTAGGTTGAACGCCAACATACACAACACGACATTTTTTTTTGTCGAATTGCGGGGTTAATGCCAATACATCGATAATCATTTTTGTCACCACGAATACCCTGTCAAAGAAGTAGCAAAAAGCAATTTTATTGCGCAGATTATGCAGGGGGCGATCGATTCCGAACATGCCAATAACCCTGGTTTGCCACCCTGCTTTTGCTGCGAGACCAGCAAGCACATATTCCCTCTGTTTAGAAGGCATAACAACCTGAATATTCTTAAACAGAAAAAAGAACCACAAGTGCACAAGTGTGAGAATATCAACATTATTTGCATAAGGAGATTTTACAAAACAAACATTGCCGTGTTGTTTATGAGAATCGAAAAGATTTCCCTTGCATCCAAAGTACACACTATGCCCCCGCGCAGCCAAGCCGTATGCGGTAAAAAGGGCCCACTTTTCGGTACCTCCCCACTCCCGAGCAGAATTTATTATCATGATTTTGAGCGGTTTTGAAATATTCATAGCGTATTTATAATTCCATCATACTGGTTTGCAAAAAAGAGTTTCTACCGAATCAACCATTGCGTTATTGGTAAAGGATTGTTTCACGCGCTGCAATCCTGCATTTCCAATATGGGCCCTCAGATCAGGATCACCAAGAACTTTCAGAATTTTTTCTGCAAGCGCCTGCGCGTTTTTAATTGGGACAACATACCCAGTTTCACCGTCACAAATTATTTCGTGAGTTCCACCGGCATCGGCTGCAATAACCGCAGTTCCAACAGCCATTGCTTCCAAAACAACATTAGGGAGACCTTCGTCAACCGAACTAAGCACAAAACAATCTGCCGAATACATGAGCTCTTGTAAATTATTATGGTGACCAGGAAAATGGACAAATCCGCCAACCCCAAACTCCGCAGCCAGTTTTTTATAAGGCGCCTGGTCTCCCGCGCCAGCAATGATTACGTGTGCTGGGATTTTTTTAGAATGAACGATTGACAGTGCTTCGATAAGATATTCAAATCCCTTTTGGTAAAACAAGCTACCTGCAGCAAAGATCAGAGGTTGTTGTGCGCTTGTGCACAGCATGAGAAGTGCACCACGATTCATACGCGCTGTGTCGGGAAACTCAACCCCATTATGAACAACATCAATTCTATTTTGGTCAAGCCATTTGAACTGTTTGAATTGATCTTTAATATACTGTGCTGGTGAAATAATGCGATCAACAATGTATCGATATGCCATTCTGTAGCGCCACTTTTCATACATGAGACACAAGCCTTTGCGGACGTAAATCAATGGCACTCCCGCTATTTTTGCCGCGATACCTCCAAGCCTAACATCCTTTTCGAAATTGCAGCAGAGAACATCGGGCTTATGATGTTTAAAGTACACAATCAGGGGAATTATTATGCGCAGATCAAAATCTCCATGAATTGGCATTTCTTTAATTGACAGACCACGGGCATGCGCCTTGGAAAGCCATAGCGCTTTTTTTTTGCCGATACAGGTAATCGTATGACCCCGCCCAGCCAAACCTGCGGCTGCATTTACCATCCACTTTTCTCCACCCCGCCACACATCGGCGCCAATGGAGTTCATAAAAACTATCTTTTTTGAAGTTGACATATATGTTACCTTATGATCTCTTCTGCAAAAGTTCTAATAGCTACCGCAGAGAGTGATTTCATGCATTTATATTTGTCAACAAGAGGGCATACACGTTTAAAGCAGGGCGAGCAGTCAACATTCGCGTGTGCTATGCGCACCTTATTTCCCAAAGGTCGCGTCCAAGCAGGAGATGTAGATCCAAAGATACCAACAACTGGTGTTCCAACATACGCTGCAACATGCATAAGCCCAGAATCGTTAGAGATCACCACGCGCGCCTCCGCAAGAATCTTAATTGCTTCATCCAACGATGTTTTTCCAACAAGGCAATTAATTCTTGCTGGGTCAATATTGGCCAAAGCTTCTCCCAGTTCACAATCCTTGGCATCGCCAAGTATCGTGAATTTTGCTTTGCTCCACAGTGTAAGTAGTTCTGCATATCCCGTCCATTGCTTTGCAGGTCCATACGCTGCCCCAATGCAGATTACTACTGAATTGGTTTGTGTGCTATCAATAAGGCGTGAACTACCATTCGCATCGGGAGGAGAAATAAAAGGAATGCCCAGCACCTGTGAATATTCATACGTTACGTGATTTTGGCGGGTCAAACCCTTTGGCGAAATTGATTCTGTCAACAAAAGATCCCTCAGTTGCCCACGCACACCCCGTCGTACCGAAATAGTCGACAAAAACCCGAGCCACGCAGCAGAGAAAGACCTGGGCAGGATATATAATTCATCGCACGTATGTGCACGTATCTCACGGAGGCTTGTGCGAAATGCTGATTGCGGATGCTTTACAAAACTCACGATGGGAAGGGTTGAAATAGACCGGGCAAGAAGCTCGAGTTTTTTTGGCACAATAAGAATGACACTACACGTATCATGAGCACCTTTTTGATTGACAACAGAAAGCGCCATCACGAAATCGCCGATCCAATTTGGCATGAGTATGGCAATTTTTTTCATAGACAATTTAGTAAATCCATACGAAACATTTCGATCGATATTTTTGGCCCTTTAATCGTTTCCATCAGCACTCCACATCCATAAAACCGTATGATTTCTAGAATGCCAACCTACTTTTTTCCTGAAAATACACGCCGACAGAAATATCATTGCCAGAAGCAAAACCAACACTTTTGCCGCGAATATCGTATTACATGGTAATCCTTGTTTCTGATTCGGTTCGCCGTGCAACCGTAACAACATGCTTTGTTGCAGAAAGCCCTGTGGCCAGCGAGTAGGTATCGATACTCGGTTTTGCAATAAAGTACTTGGTAAAAACTCCATCAACGAAAACGTTATATGCACTGGAATCGGCTTGCTCATGCAAAAGCACCGAACAGCTCGTTCCGGTAAATGATACATCGAAATAAACGCCATTCCAATTGAAGCGGATCGCATCGGGATTAGTAGCATCTGTTCGCCCACCGATATTCACCGATGGATCTGCGGGAGAAACGCTTACGAAAGCACTTACCGGAAGAATGCAGAGACTAATAATCACACTAATTTTATGCAAACCACCAAGCAGCACATGATTGCGCATTGGAAATCTCCTTCTGATTGTAATTGATCCTCGAAAGTATACAGCCTCTAAACTAGCATCACTATTTGCTACGAACAAGCTACCTAATTGCTTACAATTTAATCCTGTCTAAAATAGATCCCGCATTAAAATCGATTTATTCTTGTGATACCGTAATAAAGAATGTATCTTTAACTTTCAATTTGGGGCAACGACAACGGGCTTTTTGGCCCGTTTTTCATATCAGGCCTGTTGTGTTGTTTAATAAGGCCTTCTTTTTAAATATACTGATTATGGAGTGATCCGATGTCATCACTTGAGCATATTACACCAATTCTCGAAGCCAAACTGGCTGCAATGGGCTACGATTTATTTGATCTCAAATATGTGAATGCCGGGCCACGATCTGTGCTACGGGTGTGTATCGATAAACCAGGTGGTATTAGTGTTACCGACTGCGAGAATGTATCAAGCACATTGTCAACCATTCTTGACCTCGAAAACTTTTCTGTGCAGCACTACACGCTCGAAGTTTCGTCGCCGGGGCTTGATAGGCCTCTTATTCGAGCAAAGGATTTTGCCCGTGTTATAGGACAAACTATAAAGCTCGTTCTTAAATCTGAAGCCGAACACCCCGTAAAAACGCTTGTTGGCCTTCTCAAAGCAGTTGAAAATGAATCTGTCATTCTGGAAATCGATACGCAAGCAACTACCTTTTTGTTAACCGATGTTGCTCACGGCAAAGTAGAAATAACTTTTTCATAAACCGGTTCGTGCCAAAGGATCTTTTATCATGAAGAAAAAAATTAAGAGCGAAGATGTGCGTGGGCTCGACATTGCAGCAGCCATTTCCAGTGTCAACAAAGAGAAGAGCATAAGTGTAGACCTTGTGCTGGATTGTCTTAAAGACGCATTGGCCACTGCAGCAAAGCGCTACCTTGGCCGACCAGTTCATGTAGAAGTTAAAGTCGACCGTGAAAAAGGAATCATTGAAGTTTTTACCCAACAGATCGTTGTTGACAATATCGAAGTTCTCGAAGACGAAGAAAAGCAAATCAGGCTCACCGATGCAAAAGCCATCGACCCAGAACTTGAAATCGGCGACGAACTCATGCAAGACCTCGATATCGCACTGTTTGGCCGCAATGCCATAAGTTCTGCAAAACAAATTATCATGCAGCGTGTACGCGAAGCAGAACGGGACAGGATCTTTGCAGATTATTCCGAACGTCTGGGCGAATTGGTAACCGGCACCGTTCAACAAATCGATAAAGGTAATGTGCTTGTCAACCTGGGTCGAACCGAAGCGATTATGCCCTACCGCGAACAGATCCGTCGCGAACGCTATCGCCAGGGCGATACTATCAGAGCATCGATTCTCGAAGTCAAAGACAACGCAAAAGGCCCTCAGGTTATTGTTTCCCGCACCTCTCCAGAATTTCTTGCACGGCTTTTTGAAATTGAAGTTCCAGAAATTTTTGATAAAACAGTCAAGATTGTCAAAGTTGTTCGAGATCCAGGCCACCGATCTAAAATTGCGGTAACAACAACCGACGAACGCGTTGACCCTGTTGGAGCATGCGTTGGTATGCGTGGTAACCGCGTACAGGCCATTGTTCGCGAACTCTCAAATGAACGTATCGATATCATCAATTGGACCACAGAGCTTTCGCTTCTGGTTCGTCGTGTTTTTTCTCCTGCAGAGGTCAAGCGCGTCCATCCTGTTGGCGAGAAAAAAGTAATTGTACTTATTAAAGAAGAAGACCTTGCTCAAGCCATTGGCAAAGAAGGTCAGAATATTCGTTTAGCAAGCCGCCTTATCGACAAAGAAATCGATGTGTATGGCGACGAAGAATTTGGTGCAATGAGCGATGAAGACAAAGCAGCAGCTCTGGGCGAACCGCTTATCGTATCTGCCGAATCTGGCGAAGAAACAGTTGCAACAGAGGAGTCTATCTCGTAACTTTTAGGGTTTATGCTCATGTACGAATAGGCAATTCATTTCCTCTTAATCAAAGGTTTACACATGGCTAAAGAGAAAGTATACAAGCTGGCTCAGGAGTTTAAGGTCTCTAGCGAGGCATTGGTGCAGCTATTGCGTACCATGGGCATTCCTGTCAAAAGCCATATGAGTACTGTTGACGAAACTCTGCGCGATGAAATCAAGCGCAAATTCGAGACAGAACGCGCCGAAATTAAAAAAGAATACGATCGCAAAAAACTCCTCCTTGCTAAAAAAAGAGAAGAAAGTGCGCCCGTTCCCGAGAAAAAAGAAGAACCGCCAAAACAAGAGACCCACGCGCCAGCAGCGAACGGTGCTCCAGCATCACAGCCGCATACACCACATCCTCATTCGCCGCATAGCTCCTCGGGACCCGTGCCATCTCCTCAACCTTATAGGCCATCGTTTGCGCCACCAAGCAACCAGCCGCAAGCAGCACCGGGAGCGCCTCGTCCTGCATACGAAGGCTCACGACCAATTCGACGTACCAGCCAAACCTACGATAGTTCTTCGCTGCGGGTCGGGTTCATTAATGGCCCTGTTGCAGCAGTTGCTTCTACGGTAACATCGGAACGTCCCGAAAAATCTGCTGAGGGTACTAATTCTTTTCATAAAGGAAAGAAGAAGGGAAACAAGAAAAAGACTACTCGTCCTGAAGTTGACGCATTTGAGCTGAAAAATAATGTCAAAAAGACCCTTGCTAAAATTGGCGCAGGGTCGACACGCAAAAAGTATAAAAAAGATAGCTCGGCTCCCGACGAAGAAGATACAGAAGAGAAAAAGAACCTGAATGTTTCTGAGTTTGTTACCGCAGCTGAATTTGCCAACATGATTCAACAGCCGATTGCACAGGTTATTGCAAAATGCCTTGAACTCGGTCTGTTTGTAACAATCAATCATCGCCTCGACTTCGAAACTATCGAACTTCTTGCCGATGAATTTGGGTTTGCAGCGAGCCTCATGGATGAATACGCTGCAGAAGAAGAAGAACCAAGCACCGAAGAAAATATTGGCACCCTAGAACCTCGCGCACCCATTGTTACTATTATGGGTCACGTCGACCATGGAAAAACTTCATTACTGGATTATGTCCGCAAAACAAATGTTATTGCCGGTGAAGCTGGTGGCATTACACAGCATATTGCTGCCTACGAAATTCATACCCCCCGCGGACCCGTTACATTTCTTGACACTCCCGGTCACGAAGCCTTTACCGCTATGCGTGCCCGTGGATCTCAGGTAACAGACGTTATTGTTCTCGTTGTGGCGGCCGATTCTGGTGTTATGCCGCAAACCAAAGAAGCTATCGATCATGCGCGTGCTGCAAACGTGCCTATTGTTGTGGCAATCAATAAAATAGATCTTCCTGTTGCCAACCCCGAAAAAGTCAAGTCGGAACTTGCTAATTTCGGCGTTGTCGTAGAAGAATACGGTGGGCATGTTGCTTGTGTTGAAATTTCTGCACGCACCGGGCTTGGAATGGACAAGCTTTTAGAACGGCTTGCCCTCGAAACCGAAATGCTCGAACTCAAAGCCTCTAAATCGGGTACTGCATCGGGAGTTATTGTCGAGTCGGAACTCGATAAAGGCAAAGGCTCCATTGCAACAGTTCTTATACAAAAAGGAACCCTTCGTAAAGGCGATTCGTTCATTACAGGTATCCATTTTGGCCGTGTCCGTGATTTATACAACGAACGTGGACAATCTGTTGATTCTGCTGGTCCTTCTCAGCCTGTTGTTGTGCTTGGTCTTTCTGGAACACCCCAGGCAGGAGATTCCTTTAAGGTTGTAGGCGAAGAAAAAGATGCTCGCGAAATTAGTGCTCGCAGAAGACTTGCACAAAAAGAACGCGAAATGCGTCGCATTGGCTCGGTATCACTCGATCATTTGTACGAGCAGATCAAAGCGGGTAAAGTCCAGTCGCTTAACCTTATTATTAAGGGCGACGTAGATGGCTCTGTTGAGGCTCTTGCCGAAGCGTGTTCAAAATTTAGTAACGAAGAAATTCGTGTTAATGTAATCCATAAGAGTGTGGGTGCCATTAAAGAAGCCGATATTATGCTCGCTGCTGCAAGTAAAGCAATTATCATTGGTTTCCACCTAAGCCCCAACACAAAAATTCGTGAATTAGCGCGTCGTGAAGGCGTTGACATTCGCACATTTAGAATCATCTATGAAGCCATCGATGCCATTAAAAAATCGATGGAAGGTATGCTTGCACCAGAAATCAAGGAAAACATTACTGCAACGGTTGAAATTCGTGCAGTCTTTAAAATCACAAAGGTTGGTATGGTTGCTGGCTGTATGGTTCAAAGCGGCACGGTTCATCGTGGATCCAAAGCACGACTTATCCGTGAGGACATCGAAATTATCGACACAAAAATTGGAACGCTTCGTCGTGAAAAAGATGATGCCCGTGAAGTTGCAGCCGGATACGAATGCGGCATAACACTCGATCAATTTACCGACTACAAAGAAGGTGATCGCATCGAAGTATACGAAGAAGTTAAAATTGCAAGAAAGCTGAGCTGATTGTACTATGCCGGCATCTCCTTTTCATAAAGAGCGCGTTATAGAGCAACTACGACGCGAAATTGGTATGGTGATTCAAAACGACATCAGAGATCCTCGTATTCCGTCGGTTGTGACGATTTCCGAGATTCGACTTTCTGATGATCAGCACAATGCAACCATACTGATAAGCGTATTTGGAGAAGAAGAGACTAAACAGCCAGCTGTTGATGCGCTCAACCATGCAGCTCCTTTTATTCAAAAAGTTGTTGCTGGTCATGTTAAACTCAAAAACTTTCCGCGTTTCCTTTTTAAAATCGATACCGGGGTGGTATACGGTCAGCGGATTGAACAACTGCTCAAAGAAGTAAAAGATGACTTGGCCTGAACTTGATGCGCTTTTTCGCGCCAACCAAACGTATCTCATTACCTCGCATCGATCTCTCGATGGAGATTCTGTTGGATCCCAAGTATCCCTTGCCTGGTACCTTCGCCAGCTTGGCAAATCGGTAGTTCTGTATAATGCCGATCCCGTCCCAGAAAAATTTCGCTTTCTGCAAGGAGCTAGCGATATTGTCAATGTGCAACACCCAGGATTTTTCGATGTACTTATAGTGCTCGATTGTAGCAACCCAGATCGCCTTGGCTGGGACAACATCCTTTCTATTGCAAAAACATGTGTCAACATAGACCACCATCGGGACAATGGCAGATTTGGCAATCACAATTTTGTTGATATTGGCGCCGCTGCAACCGGTGAAATTTTAGCCGATTTTCTTCATACGGTGTATGGCACCCTGCCACAAACAACTGCCGAAGCGCTCTATACGGCCATCATGTCTGATACCGGCGGATTCCGTTTTAGCAACACAAACGATACCGTGCTGCAAGCATGCTCAAGGCTCGCCTTAGAAGGTGCACAACCGCACGAACTCTATCGCAAAATTTACGAAACAAAAAGCGTAAACGCATTAAAGCTGTGGGCACAAATCTGGAATACGCTCTCGTTCTATTTCGATGGCAAACTCTGCGTTCTTTCGCTTAATTTGCCCCTCATCGAACAGATGGGTGCCGTCTACGGAGACACCGAAGGTGCTGCCGATGTTACGGTTCAGGCGCTTGGTGTTGAAGTTGGCATTTTTATTAAGTACAAAGATAACGAGGCTCATTTTTCGCTCCGATCGCAAGGTCGTGTTGATGTTGGTCGCATGGCTCAAAAAATTAAGGGCGGTGGCGGGCATAGTTGTGCAGCAGGATGCACCATGTACCTTCCCTACGAAGAAGCGCATGCTACAATGTTAGAGCTTATTAAAGAAGAGCTGGATACACTTTCGTGAATGGATTTGTCCTGATCGATAAGCCAATTGGCCCCACATCGTTTGACATGGTAAAAAAGATTAAGCACATTTACCAAGAAAAAAGAGTTGGGCATGCAGGAACCCTGGACCCTCTTGCATCAGGTTTGCTCGTAATTGCTCTGGGTAACGCAACGCGACTTCTCCCCTTCTTGCCCGACGAACCAAAAGCCTATACCTTCACCGTTTACTTTGGAAAATCAACTACTACATTCGATGCAGAAGGTGAGATTACAGACACCGGCGGTACCATGCCTTCTCTGCTCGAGTTGACTAGTGCGATACAGGGTTTGACAGGAGAAATCGAGCAAACACCTCCACACTTTTCGGCAATCAAGGTGAATGGAAAACGCGCCTACGACCTTGCACGCGCAGGAGCAGACTTTTCGCTTGAGTCTCGCACAATTACTATTCACACACTGTCCGTCGAATCGATAGAGCAATCCTGTCAAAGCGCTCAATTCAAGGTAACCTGCTCTTCGGGAACCTATGTTCGATCTCTCGCAGTATCTATTGCAGAAGCGTGCGATACTATTGGCCATGTAACAAAGCTTCGTCGAACAGCAATCGGTATATTTGATGTTGCATCTGCACTATCATTCGATTCTCTTATGGCAGACACTCCCGCTGAACCGCTCTCAGCTTTTTCGATCTTTGGAAGCAGAAACGCGTTTTTTCCCAGTGTTTGTGAAATACAGGATCTTATGCACGGTCGTTCCATTGCACATTCCGCTTGTATTACGGTCGACATTTCAACAAAAAATTCAAGTGTTGGATCTCATTTTTTTGCTTTTGATACTCGTAAAAATCTTCTTGCTGTCCTTAAACAATCGAGCGACGAAACAAGTCGGTTGCAGCCCATTCGTGTTTTTCAAAATCAACCTACTCAGGCCGTTTCTTAATTTGATATAAGGTGCTTTACTACAATGCGTATTCTTTTTGATCCGACCTCTATTCCAGAAATACAAAAAAGTGTTGTCACCATTGGCAACTTCGATGGAGTCCATAGAGGCCATATCTCATTGATACATAAAGTAATAGAACGAGCACATACTCACAAAGCAGTCTCGGTTGCCATTACATTTGAGCCGCATACCCGACTGGTTCTAGGAAACGAGCCAATGGCTCTTTTAACAACGTTTAAAGAAAAATGCCTTCTCTTAGAACACACTGGCCTCGATTACCTTATATGTATATCATTTTCAAAAGCGTTTGCCTCAAAAACTCACGAAGAATTTCTCTCCGACACGCTTCTTGGAACCCTCAAAGCATGTGAAATAGTCGTTGGATCGAATCATAGTTTTGGCAAAAACAAATCGGGAGACGAGAACTTTTTGCAGAATGCCATGAGCAGAATGCATTTTAATCTATTTGTCGCAGACCTAGAAAGCTCTTTTGGAGCACTGGTGTCTTCAACAACTATTCGCCAGGCTATTATAACTGGTGATATGGCACATGCAATAGAGCTGTTGAGTCACCCCTATCTGCTTATCGCAGAGCGGATAGCAGGGCTTGGAATTGCACGGACAATGGGTTTCCCGACCGTCAATTTTGCGTATCCTCCCGCTGTTAAAGTTCTTCCACCGCCGGGGGTGTATGCAGCAGAACTGCTTTTTAAGGGAACTGTTCAGTTTGGCGCTTTTTACATGGGCGATTGCCCTACATTTGAAGGCCGCACTGCTCACGGAGAGTTTCATTCTTTACAATATAAAGAACCTCTCCCCAATGTTTCAGAAGAAGGGTGTATTGTAATGCATTCTTTTATTCGACCCGATGAGAAATTTGATAACCCGGCGCTTTTGACCGCCCAAATTGCAAAAGATATTACTAGTATAACAACCTTTTTTTCACAGGAGAAAAAAAATGCCGATCAGCAAAGAGCGTAAGCAAGAATTAGTTCTAACCTATGGCACAAACGAAAAAGACACTGGGAAAACAGATGTCCAGATCGCCATCTTAACAAACGAAATCAACTCGCTTACCGAACATCTCAAGCGCGAAACCAAAGATCATCACACACGCTATGGTCTTCTTAAAAAGGTTGGTGCTCGTCGCTCGCTACTGGACTATCTTCGTAAAAAAGATATCGAAAACTATCGTTCGCTTATCAAGAAGCTTGGAATCAGAAAGTAATTGGATTGCCGGAGTAACCGGCCCATATCGATTGTGTTTTTCTAGAGAGGTAATGGATCTTAATGGCCTATCAAACAGTAGAAACTACCGTTGGCGGAATCAAGGTTTCTATCGAAACAGGAAGACTTGCCAAACAGGCCGGTGGAGCTGCAGTATGTCGCATGGGCGATACCATGGTGTTGGCAACTGTATGCGGAGGAGCTGCGCGCCTCGATAGCGATTTTTTCCCACTCACCGTAGAGTTTGTTGCAAAAGCGTATGCAGCCGGAAAAATCCCTGGTGGCTTTTTTAAGCGTGAAGGTAAACCTACCGAAAAAGAAATTCTATCTGCCCGCCTAATCGACCGCCCTATTCGTCCGCTTTTTCCCGAAGGCTTTAATCGCGAAGTACAGCTTATTACAACGGTGATTTCTGCCGACGAAAAATATGATGCCGACATAGTAGGAATTATCGCTGCTTCTGCTGCACTTTCAATTTCAGATCTTCCATTTCAAGGACCAATTGCCGGTATTCGCATTGGCATGATTGATGGACAACTCAAGGTAATTCCAACGCTTCAAGAAACCGAAGCAGGAAGCCTCGATCTTGTTGTTGCTGGTTCTGCCGACTCAATCATGATGGTTGAAGGTGGCGCTTGGGAAGTTTCCGAAGATGTCCTTCTTGAGGCAATTACTCTTGCCCACGAAGAAATCAAAAAGCTTATTGCCATTCAAACAGAACTTATGGCAAAAGTTGGTGTTGCTGCTAAACAGTTTACACCTCCCGTGCGCGACACAGAAGTATTCGATGCTGTGCATGAATTTCTCAAAGATCGCATCCACGACATTAGCTATAACGGTCACAAAAAGACCCGTTACGATGGCATCGATGCATTGCATGCAGAAACAAAAGCAGCGTTTGCAGAACGCTTCCCCGAAAAAGAAGCCACTATTTCTGCTGCGTTCCACGAAGCTGAACGCGTGGATATCCGCACTACGATTCTTGATACGGGCGTTCGTATTGGTGGCCGTGATTGCGATACCGTACGACCAATTACGGTTGAACTTGACATTCTTCCTCGTGCTCACGGAACAGCGCTCTTTACACGTGGAGAAACACAGGCAATGGTTGTTGCAACCCTTGGCACAAAACTCGACGAACAGCGCATCGACAATCTTCAAGGCGAATATCATAAGTCTTATATGCTTCATTACAATTTCCCTCCGTATTCGGTTGGCGAATGTAAACGCATTGGCTCTATTGGTCGCCGCGAAATTGGTCATGGGCACCTTGCAGAACGGTCGCTCTCGCCTGTGCTTCCTTCCGAAAAAAGTTTTCCTTATACAATTCGCCTTGTATCAGAAATTCTCGAATCTAATGGATCCTCATCTATGGCATCGGTGTGTGGTGGCTCATTAGCGCTTATGGCTGCTGGTGTACCAATTAAAACCCACGTTGCAGGTGTGGCCATGGGTCTTATTAAAGAAGGTGATCGCATTGCAGTTCTTACCGATATCCTTGGCACCGAAGATCACTTAGGCGACATGGATTTTAAAGTAACCGGAACGCGCGATGGTATTACTGCTATACAAATGGATATCAAGATCAATGGTATCACAACCGATATCATGCGTACTGCTTTGGAAAAAGCCAAAACAGCTCGTTTGCATGTTATTGGCATTATGGAGCAGGCATTACCCGCTTCACGCAAGGTTATAAGCGAATTCGCTCCCCAAATTTTCACCATGAAAATCGACAAGGAAAAAATTCGCGATCTTATTGGACCTGGCGGAAAAATCGTTCGTGAAATTCAGGAAACAACTCAGGCAACCATCAATATTTCCGATGATGGTACTGTCAATGTCTTTGCAACAGGGAAAGCCGCTCGCGACGCTGCAGTTGCCCGTATCAAGGCAATTGTAATCGATCCCGAAGTTGGCGATATCTTTGAAGGCAAAGTTAAAACAGTCACCGACTTTGGTGCCTTTGTAGAGTTTTTGCCTGGCAAAGACGGCTTGGTGCACATTTCTGAACTCGACAACAAGCGTGTTGAGAAAACCGACGATGTGTGCGCTGTTGGTGATATCATGCGCGTTAAGCTCATTGGTTTCGACCGTTTTGGCAAAGTCAAGCTGAGCCGCAAGGCACTCCTTGATCCGCCGCCTGCTGCTTAATGGCCTTTGTTTGTGATACTATGCCGTTTTGAAACAACCCTGTTTCAAAACGGCTTTTTTTTTAATTAAACCGAAAGTAATGCTATGAGCATGCCCTCTACACCTCCTTTTTCGGAGATCTTTACGTCTTGGGAACCACTTTTTTTTATTGCTGGTCCCTGTGTTATAGAATCCGAAGAATTATGCTTCACTATTGCGAATGCTCTGGCACAAGCCGCGCAAAAACATTCAATTACCATTATATTCAAAGCTTCCTACGACAAAGCGAATAGAACATCGGTTACCTCTTTTCGGGGTATGGGAATGCACGAAGGACTTGCGATTCTCGATAAGATCCGCGCAAAAACTGGGCTTCCTATCATTACCGACATTCATACCGCACACGAAGCAGAAGCCGCTGGCCAAGTTGTTGACATAATACAAATTCCTGCATTCTTATGCCGTCAAACAGACCTTTTGGTTGCAGCAGGACAAACCGGTAAAATTGTCAATATTAAAAAAGGGCAATTTGCCGCCCCTGCCGACATGCGCTTTGCACTGGATAAAACAGATGCCCCGTGCATGCTTACCGAACGAGGAACTTTTTTTGGATATAACCGGCTGGTTGTCGATTACCCCGGAATGATTGAAATGCAGGCACTGGGTGTACCTGTTATTTTTGATGCCACGCATAGCGTACAAAAACCCGGTGGCGGGTCTGGCTGTTCTTCTGGCGATAGAACTTTGGCAATCCCACTGGCTCGCGCTGCAGCAGCCATAGGTGTTGATGGGCTCTTCTTTGAAGTACATCCCAATCCCGAAAGTGCCCTCTGCGATCGCGATAATACTGTGGCCCTGGATTCTTTCATACAAGAGCTACCCCGCCTCTTAGCCCTTAAACATCAGGTACTATAAGTATGGACGACGAACGTTTCATGCATGCTGCTCTTCAAGAAGCATACAAGGCTCTTGACGAAAAAGAGGTTCCCATTGGCGCCGTAATCGAGCGCAACAACACCATTATTGGCCGAGGCTACAATCGCATCGAGCAATGCAACGATGCCACAGCACACGCAGAAATCATTGCCATAGGAGCTGCTGCACATAGCGCAGGATCATGGCGCTTAAAGGGCTGCACCCTTTACGTAACCCTTGAGCCGTGCATCATGTGTCTTGGAGCCCTTTTACAATCGCGAGTGGATCGAATAGTATACGGAACCCCCGATCCCCGCCTTGGGGCCGTGGATACTTTTTTCCATACTCAGGAACTCACAAAAGCATATGGCTATTTCCCGGTAATTACAAGCGGGATACACGGGGCCGATTGCAAAGGTATTCTGACGGAGTTTTTTGGGAAATTAAGAAAAAACAAAGAGTAAATTGCGTTTATGCCTCACCCCCTACCCCTCTTTGTTGACAGAGAGGGGTGGCGAAGCCGGGGTGAGGCTTCAAGCGATGGGCTGCTCTGTGATTCGGGCCTTTCGGTCCCTGAGCCAGTCGAAGTGCACTCGAAGGGTACTTTTGAAAAAATTTTTCTTTTTCCCTTCCCTTTTTGTGTTTCTTTGTTTAGAATCAACAATCAGGATCGAACGTCTATAACCAAGGGGAATTCACATGATTCAATGGGAATACCAATTTTTAATTGCAGAAAAATACGGTAAAGGAATTTTTGGATTTGTGCTACCCAAAGAAATATCCTGGAAAGTTCACTACGTCAATGGCAAGCAGCAAAACAACTGGTCTGATATTACTCTCTATAATTACCTGAACAAAGCCGGCAAAGACGGATGGGAAGTTATTAACCTAGCCCCGCACATGACGATGCGCACTGGCACCTTGCCCATCGAGCACCTATACATTATATTAAAAAGGCCAAGAACCGATGACCCAAAACAACAATCATCACAAACCGACACATTTTCTATGGTTTCCGACAAATAACGCAAATAGTTCTTGACTCATTTTTGTACGCAAGATATTATATAACTAGATCTTTCACTAACAGTGGGGCTTTTGGCCCGGAAAGGGGGAAGCTGAAATAGACGGTTTTTATAAGTCTATTGTCAGACTTGGTTTTGTTTGCTGATTTGCTTCTGGTTTTTAATCTGTAGTTTTTATTTTTAATTTTTTTTGGAGGATTATCATGAAGGCTCTCAAACAAAATGGCTTCACTCTTGTTGAACTTATGATTGTTATTGTTATCGTTGGTATTTTGGCTGCAGTTGCGATTCCTAAGTTTTCGGCTGCGTCGGATAAGGCGAAGGCGTCGGAATGTCCAACTATGCTATCAGCTATTTTTCAATCAGAGGAAACTTACAAAGCTGATAATGGTGTTTATCCAGCAACACTTGTAATTTTGAATGCTGCAAATACTGATCAATTGCCTTTAACAACTGCCTGGTTTGAGTATTCTTCAGTTTCAGCCGCTCCATTTTCTACATTTACCGGCATGGGAAAAGTTAAAGTTGCTTTTGGAAAAACGACACCTGCAGATAATGCAACCATAAAAGAAGATGGAACAAAACTTGTTACCGGTGCTGAACTTAAAAAACTAATACCAGCCTGGAAGTAATAACGTCTTGCTAATTTCTTAGCTTGCAAAGAGCCGATGCCTTAAGCATCGGCTCTTTTTTTATCCCTCCTCTTATCTTCCTACGGTCAATAATCCTACTGTCAATTATTCGATACAGAAACAAAATCAATTTCATTTCATTGGCGGTTACAATGATTGTTCGCTCTTGATTCGTGCGGGGTGGCTTTCTTTACATTTAAAACCTCTCCCCCTGCCCTTATTTATTGCTATCTATTTTTTCTTAGCCAAATAAGCATCAACCGATTCCGCAGCCTGGCGGCCATGGAATATCGCACGTACCACAAGCGACGCGCCTGTTCCTGCATCGCCCGCTACAAACACACCATCTGCAGACGTAGAATAGTCTGCTTTAGAGCCGATATTACCACGCGGATCGAATGTTACACCCATCTGCTGGAGAAAAGCATCGTGCTCGACATGAACAAAACCCATAGCAAGAAGAACAAGGTCAACCTTTAAGGAAAATTCCGAATCCTTAACGTTCATTGGACCAAATTTCTTGGTAGCAGGATCGGTTTTCCATTCAACACGGCTAAAATGTGCTTCTGTCAATGTGCCATCTTTGCCATCAAATCGCTTGGTCTCGATGCTCCAATCGCGTTCGCAGCCTTCTTCGTGAGAAGTACCTGTGCGCAAAATGTGGGGCCAATAGGGCCAGTTTGGATTAGTTGGCTCATCCCATGTCATTGGCTTTGGCATGATTTCGTACTGATATACCTTTTTAGCCTTTTGACGAATGGCAGTGCCAACACAATCGGCACCGGTATCGCCTCCACCAATGACCAGAACATTTTTGCCTTTTGCAGAGATAATCTTGTCTTCGGTGATTTCGCCAGCAATAAACCTATTCGACAAAACAAGATATTCCATGGCATAGTGAACACCCGAAAGCTCGCGACCAGGAATAACCAAATCACGAGGTTGGCCAGCCCCCATGGTGAGGACGATTGCATCGAAACTATTGCGAAGATAGCGAATTGACACATCGGTTCCTACCGCAACGCTTGTTTCAAATACTACCCCTTCGGCAGCCATCTGTTCCATGCGACGATCGATAATATTTTTTTCGAGTTTGAAATCGGGAATGCCATATCGAAGCAATCCACCAATTTTTTCATTCTTTTCGAAAAGCGTAACCGAATGACCCATACGTCGCAACTGCTGTGCGGCCGAAAGCCCTGCAGGACCAGAGCCAACAACAGCAACGCGCTTGCCTGTTTCGTGAGTTGGAGGAACTGGCACAACCCAGCCATTAGCCCATGCTTTTTCTATAATTGCAAGCTCAATTTGCTTAATGGTGACGGGGCTTGTATTGATAGAAAGCGTACACGCGGTTTCACAGGGAGCAGGACAAATGCGACCCGTAATTTCTGGGAGCGTATTGGTCATTTCAAGCCGTTCCCAGGCTTCGCGCCATTTGTTTTTGTATACAAGATCGTTCCACTCGGGTATAACATTGTATACGGGACACCCCATAGAATGACAATACGGAATACCGCAATCCATGCACCGCGCGCCCTGCGTAGCAAGTTCCGCATCGGGTTGCAGCTCTGTAAATTCGCGATAGTTCTCAATGCGTTCGGCTACGGGCCGTACCGTATAATTTTTGCGTGTATAGTCGATAAAACCAGTTGCTTTTCCCATTATCTGAACACCTCCTCGGTCATCCCTACCACTTCGGTATTTTTAGATTCTTCTTTACGCATGCGTTCCAGTGCGAGGCGATAATCCATAGGCATTACCCGCACAAACTGCGGAAGCATTGCCGACCAGTCGCGCAAAAGTCGCGATGCGTATTCACTATTAGTAAATTTGACATGATTAGAAATCGTGGTGTATAAAAACTCCTGTTCTTTCTTTTCGAGAACAGGCTCGATATCCACCATTTCGAGATTACAGCAGGTATCAAAAAGCTGATTGTCATCGAGAACATAGGCTATGCCACCACTCATACCGGCAGCGAAATTAATACCTGTTCTTCCCAGAACAATAATGCGACCTCCGGTCATGTATTCGCAGGCATGATCGCCCACTCCCTCAACAACCGCAAGGGCCCCGCTATTACGAACTGCAAAACGCTCCCCTGCCATACCATTGATATAAGCCTCGCCCGATGTTGCTCCAAAAAGGTTTACATTACCCGTAATGCTATTATTCTCGGGTCTGAATGTGGAACCCTTTGGAGGGTAAACAATGAGCTTTCCACCAGAAAGACCTTTTCCAAAGTAGTCGTTGGCATCGCCCTCAAGTTCGAAGGTAATACCTGGAGCCAGAAACGCACCAAAACTCTGACCAGCCGAGCCATTGAATTTACATTTAATAGTATCTTCGGGCAATCCGTGAGATCCGTGCCGTTTAGCAACTTCAGAAGATAAGGTTGTACCAACAGTTCTGTTATAATTTTTGATAGAAGCAAAAATAGTAACCGGTGTTTTATCCACGAGTGCTTTTTCCGATTGCTTGACAAGTTCAGGATCAAGCGACAACGAAAAGTCGGGTTTTTGACGTTCAATGCAGCGAACCTGACCACCTTGTGGAGTTTCTACTTTGGTAAGAACCTTAGAGAAATCGAGTCCTTGAGCTTTCCAATGCGAAATTGCCTGATTAGAATCTATCACATCCACCTGGCCAATCATCTCATCAAACGTGCGAAATCCCAGAGTCGCCATATACTCACGTGCTTCCTGCGCAATAAAGCGCATAAAATTAATGAGATGTTCAGGCTTACCAGTAAAACGGCTGCGTAAGCGTTCATCTTGGGTTGCAACTCCCACAGGGCAGGTATTAAGATGACATTTGCGCATCATGATACATCCCAAAGTTACAAGCGATACGGTACCAAAACCATATTCTTCGGCTCCAAGAAGAGCAGCAATAACAACATCGCGTCCGGTTCTCATTTGTCCGTCTGTTTGAATACGAATGCGCCCGCGCAGCTTATTGAGAACCAGCGTTTGCTGAGTTTCTGCCAACCCAATTTCCCAGGGAATTCCGGCATATTTAATAGATGAAATTGGCGAAGCACCCGTGCCACCATCATGCCCCGAAATTAATACCATGTCGGCGCGTCCCTTAGCAACACCTGCGGCAACCGTTCCAACACCAACTTCGGCAACAAGCTTTACCGATACGCGTGCAGCAGGATTGGCATTCTTAAGATCGAATATGAGCTGCGCCAAATCTTCGATTGAATAAATATCGTGATGCGGTGGTGGCGAGATGAGCATAACACCCGGTGTTGAATGGCGAACCTTTGCTATCACTTCGTTTACCTTATCGCCGGGAAGCTGTCCACCCTCACCTGGTTTTGCCCCTTGAGCCATCTTGATTTGCAATTCCTGAGAATTGACAAGATAATGAATAGTTACACCAAACCGGCCCGATGCAACTTGCTTAATGGCACTGCGAGCCGAATCTCCATTAGGCAACGGAATATAACGGGCTTCGTCTTCGCCGCCTTCACCGGAGTTGCTTGCTGCACCAATTCTATTCATGGCGATTGCCATGGTCTCGTGGGCTTCTTTGGATATAGAACCAAATGACATTGCACTAGACACAAAGCGCTTTACAATAGATTCAACCGGCTCCACTTCGTCGATAGGAACTGGTGTTCGTTCTTTAAAGGTAAATAACCCGCGCAACGTGCAGAGGTTTTTAGACACATCGCCTATAAGCGATGAATACTGCTTATACACTGCATAATCACCACCTCTGGTTGCTTTTTGCAGCAGTGCAATAGCTTCGGGAGAAAAAAGGTGCTTCTCTGAAAAACTACGGAAATGAATATTGCCACCCGAATCGATCGGTTTTTGCACGCGATTTATATCGAAAGCTTCTTCGTGACGTTCGCGCGACTCGCGGGCAATTGATTCTATCCCAACGCCCTCAATACGCGTTGGCGTCCCTGGAAAATATTTATCCACAAGATCTGAATTAAGTCCCACCACTTCAAAAACCTGAGCGCTCTTATACGAACGAATGGTTGAAATGCCCATTTTCGACATTACTTTGAGCAAACCTTTTTTAATGGCAGTGATATAATTTTCGATGGCATTTTCTATTGTCAATGTCGCAGGAAGCGTATTGTTTTCTTTAAGAACAACAAGTGTTTCAAATGCAAGATACGGATTTATGGCACTGGCGCCATACCCTATGAGCGTTGCAAAATGCATGACTTCGCGAGCCTCACCCGTTTCAACAACAAGCCCTGTAAGTTGACGCTTACCACACACCACTAAATGATGGTGCACAGCCGCAACTGCCATAAGCGCCGGAATAGGAATATGCTCCTTATTCACAAGCCGATCCGAAAGAATGAGCATCGAACAACCTTCATCAACTTTCTTTTCGGCCGCAGCGCACAGATTGTTAAGTGCACCTTCCAGACCACCGTCGGTGGCTTTAGCACTAAACAGAATTGATAATTCGCCAACAGAAAAACCTGTGAGCTTAACTGTACGCAACTTTTCGAGATCCTGATTCGTTAAAATCGGATGCGGCAATTTAAGCTGTTTGCAATGCTCTGCGGTTTCGCTTAAAAGATTGTGCTCACGTCCAATAAAGCTCATGAGCGACATAACCAGATTTTCTCGGTAAGGATCGATAGGAGGATTTGTCACCTGTGCAAAGAGCTGCTTAAAATATGCATAAATCAACTGCGGCCGTTCCGATAGCACTGCAAGAGCTGCATCGTTGCCCATTGAACCGATAGGTTCCTGACCACTTATCGCCATTGGTGCAATGGTCATATTCATATCTTCGAGCGTGTATCCAAAGACCATGTGACGAATGCGAATTGCTTCGTAGTCTACCGATACGGCCATAGGTGATTCGAACAAACCCTTAAGCTCGATGCGATTAGATTCAACCCAACGACGATAGGGCTTTTGACGGGATATGGTTGCTTTAATTTCATTGTCGTAAACAACTCTACCGATAGCGGTATCTACAAGAAGCATTTTTCCCGGCGCAAGTCGCCCCTTCTGTAAAACATCTTCCGGTGCAAATTCGAGAACCCCAACTTCGGAGGCACATACAAGCTTGCCACTTTTAGTAATAACAAAACGAGACGGTCGCAAACCATTACGATCTAGGGTTGCTCCAACTTTAATGCCATCGGTAAACGCCAATGCAGCGGGACCATCCCATGGTTCCATGATTGCAGCATGATATTCGTAAAACGAGCGTTTATCTTGACTGATATGATACTTCTGGCCAAACGCTTCAGGAACCATCATCATCATAGTGTGTTCGATAGATCTTCCGCCGCGCGTAACAAGCTCAAAAACATTATCAAGCATACCGGAATCGCTCTGCTCTGGCTGAATAATAGGAACAAGCTTGGCCAGTTCATCGCCAAAAAGTGGGGAAGAAAGAGATGCCTCACGAGCCTTCATTTTATTGATGTTTCCGCGAAGCGTATTAATTTCACCATTATGCGCAAGGAACCGAAATGGTTGCGCCAAAGGCCACGATGGAAATGTGTTAGTAGAATATCGCTGATGAATCAGTGCAATCGCACTTGTAAAGTCTGTATCCGAAAGATCGGGATAAAACGCCTCTATCTGAAAACCAACAAACATTCCCTTGTAAACAATAGTGCGCGAAGAAAGCGATGAAAAATAAAGCTGCTCAATAGGCAAGTCGTTATTGCGTGCAGCACTTTCGAGGCACTTTCGAATGACATATAATGTGCGTTCGAGCGCATCACCGCTAAGCCCTGCGCACGTAAGAAAAACCTGCGCAATAAAAGGCATCGAATCACGGGCCATCTCACCCAGACAGTCGGGATTAACCGGAACATCGCGCCACCCTAAAACCGATCCGCCTTCCGAAACAATAACCTTTTCAATGAGTGCAACGGTCTTTTTACGAAGGGTTTCGTCCAGGGGCAAGAAAACCATACCAACGCCATAAGAACCTTCTGCGCCAAGCGCGAACTTTTTAGCCTTGGCTTCTTTTGAAAAAAAAGCATGCGGGATCTGTGTAAGCAAACCAGCGCCGTCGCCAGTCTTAAGATCTCCACCTACCGCACCACGATGAACCAGATTTTTAAGAATTGTAATTCCATCTACTACAATCTGATGACTTTTTTCACCATTAATGGTTACAACAAACCCAACACCGCAACTGTCATGTTCGAATGCCGGATCGTAGAGCCCTTGTTTCTTCATGAACCTACCCTTGGTTAATAAGGTGTATTATATTGTATAAGTAATTGTTACTATCGTACTAGAGAGCATCTAAAATATACTCGACGTATAAAAAATGCGCGTTAAAAAATAGTTCAATTCTGTACTTAATCAAAAGTTTTTTTGCCTAATTTGTAATTTTTTTCTGTTCATTTTCTTTAAAAGATATATTTGATAAGCTTATTATAATTTGCAACAAATATGCCACAAAAAAGTATCACCCATTCGACATTTTTGCACCATACCGGTACAAAAACGTATCGTCGACCATCTCGTGATACGTTTTTGTATTTTCCTTTTTTGTTTTTAAATTCTTTGTAATCTCAACCGCGCATAAAAAAATTCTCGCAATTAAAACACTATTTTGAAACTACTTTCGTATGTATACTTATATATGCCTTTCACTCTATTAAATATCTTTGCAGTAAGTCGCCCCTTTTTTCGTGTAGGTCGAGGTGCGCGTTTGTTTTCGATATTTTTGATATGTATTGCAACTACCCATTTATTTGCAGCCGAAAGCAAACCTACCAAATCTCATAAAGTTCTGCTCGTATCTAGTCCAACAAACAGCTACCCATGCCTTTTTGGACCACATGATACCCCGTCAAAAGACTCACTACCAAAAGCCTCAATTGCACTTGATTCGCTTTCGGGTTCTCGTTTAGATAGTTTACTTTTGGTTATGGTTACGGTTCCCTGTTCACTTTCAATTAAAGCAATCATTACTGCAGGTGCAGATATAAATACTACCGATACATTCGGATCAACACCACTTTGTAAAGCAATCGAATATGCAAATACTCCTGCTGTAAACCTTCTTTTATCTGCAGGCGCCCAAGCAAACCTCACCGACAAACGAGGTGTTTCTCCCTTAATGCAGGCCCTCATACGCCACGACATGAATATTCTGGAGGCACTCTTAAGCCATGGGGCAAATGCTGCTGGTTTTGATCCCGATGGATTTCCCCTTCTCTTTTGGCCCATTCGAAGCAATGATTCCCTGGTCACAGCCATCATGCTTCGCTACGGAGCAAGCGCCTATCAAACCGATAAGGATGGACGTACCGCGCTCATGATTGCCGCCGGATCGGGCAATCCCGGTATTGTCTCTATGCTTTTGTCCTATGGCGCGCAATGCGACATGACCGATATGAACGGACGGCATGCACTTTTTTATGCTGTGGAGCGTCGCGATCCGCGAGTCGTATCACTGCTTTTAAATGCGCATTGTTCCACCACGCTTACCGATCGGAACAACATTTCTCCTCTTCGTATCGCAATGCAAATGGGAGCAAATCAGATTGTATCGTTACTCATTGCACAAGGCGCCGATGGTTACACCCCTCTTATGGCTGCTTGTCGAGACAATAATCCTGCTCGCGTCGATTCGTGCCTGACAAATGGACTCGGACAACTAGAAAAGCGCAATACCTATGGATCTACTGCGCTGATTATCGCAGCATCAATTGGATCCTACCCCATTGTTCGTCAGCTTATTTCGTATGGAGCAAATGTCAATGCTCAAAACCAGGTTCTTGGAAGTGCTCTCATATATGCCGTTTCTGCGCATAATGTCGATATGGTAAAACTCCTCCTCGAAAACGGCGCACATCCCGATCTCCCTGGCGTGACGGGGGAATCTCCACGTTCTATGGCTACTAAATCGAGCGATCGTCAATTGCTTGACTTGCTGGATAATAAGGGTTTTAGGTAATTCTTAAATGTTTTTTGCCCTCCTGCTTAAGCGTTAAGAATAAATGCATACGATTTTGGGCATTCCGGTTTCCCCGTCGCCCCTTCTTCCGGGCTCTTGCTTCGCAAGCCGGTCTTTTATGCCATGCGGCACTGCGTGCCTGAGTCATTCAAGACTGAAAGCTTCACTCCGTTTTGCTTTCACCCTCCAGTCCTGGCTAATGCGCTTGACATAAGATCCCCATGCATTCATACCCCTCTCTGTATCGGTATGGAGCCGACGGTGGCAACCGTGGCGCCCGAATGGATTGAAATTAAAAAGTCGCCCAGATTCAGGATTTATATGAAGAATTAATAGGTAGACATCTAAAAATTGGAATGTATCCGAAATTCTCCCTTTTATAGTGGATTTATCGTATATTATCAATTAAGAGTTCCGCTCTACATTTTTTGATCAGGACTTTTTGTGAATAGTCTCCCCCAACTCAGAATACTTATTTCGTTGCTATCAGCATTAGGCTTACCTGCAAATGCCTATGGAACGTCATTAACAAATACTAGTATTCCAAATTCCCCTGAATCTGAATGTATCCAACTCATTACACCCGGGACTTATGGAACTTTCGATACTATGTGTGTTTTCGTTGATAATGAAACAGTTTCGGCCACGCAAGCAATAACTCGCGATACCAATGGGAATGGCTTGCTCGATCGTATCGAACTTTATTTCGACAAAGCCCTTTCAAAACCAAATGCCCTCATGGCAACGGTGAGAAGCCCTGCAATACGAGGCGTCTCGAATACCTTCGACATTCAATCAATCACCCCGTCAGGGCGTACTACCCCTGAAACGATATATTATGTCAATCTTAAAGAAGATCGCTCTCTTGACGAAGCTCAAACAGGCTGGATTCCTGCTATCCGCCTTGCTGCCCTGGAGAACATCAATCCCGTTGTCGTGGAAGTTATCGATGGAGCTGGACCTGTTATCGTTTCAGCATCAGAAATCATTCGCAATCTCAATCCACGCGCAAAAAAAAACACTGTTACTATTCTTTTTTCCGAACCCATAAAAACCGCCACTGCTCGCCAACTGCTTTGGACCGACGCTCCGCGTGATCTTTTTTCGGTTTATGCACTCAAAGATTCTGCTTATATTCCTCTTTTAAGCTTCCTTGACAGTATCCCTTATTTCGATAAAATATCTTTAGCAAATACCGCACCATCAGTTACTTTTATAGCGCGCACGTGCGATTTTAGTAACAGCCAGTTTATCAACTTAAAAACATCAGTGCTAAACGGATCAACCGCATCCTTTATTACCGATGCAACCACTCAGCACAACAAACCCGCGGCAAATAATCGTCTTATACCAGTTATCGTTTACTACGATTCATGCACCATGATCAGCGCCCCAAACCCATGTATTCCCTACCCGAGCATCCAAAGTAGCGATAACATTTTGCACGTGTACTCAAAAAGCGAAGCAACACGCAAGATATCTCGAGGCGGCACACTATTTCAGCTTACTCTCTCACCACAGCAAACAGCAACCGCTGTAACCAAGGTTGTTGGCATGAGTGCAAGCTTGTGCATTTACGATGCGATAGGGAACCTTGTTTACAAAAGATTCAATCACAACGCCGAAAATGATCCCACTATCCAAGACTTAATTAATAATGGAACATCGTGGCTCCCCGGCCAGCGCAGAGACCTCTTCTTTTATTGGAATGGCTTTAATGATGTAGGAATGGCAGTAAGTCCTGGAATATACCGCGCTCTTGTTTCTATTACACTTAAGGCTAGCGATCCCGTAACCAACCGAATTGCCAACCAAAATTTTTTACCTTCGGTTGCGTTAGTAGGGGTGAGTAGATAGTTTTTTCCCTAACAACGCAAAGTCAAGAAAGACTCGCAGACACCATGAAAATAAGTATCGTTATTCCTGTTTACAACGAAGAAAGAACAATCAAAGAAATAGTTGGCATTGTGCATGCAGCTTCTATTGGGGATGGTAATACCAAAGAGATCATTATTGTCAACGATTGCTCACAAGATAAAACAGGCGAGGTCCTTGAAAGTCTACACAATGAAACTGTCCGTGTATTTCATCATTCAGTTAATCTAGGAAAAGGCGCGGCCCTTCGCACCGGCTTTTCGCACGCTAGCGGAGACATTATCCTAATCCAAGACGCCGACCTCGAATACGATCCTAGCGAATACCTGCTTCTTTTGGAACCAATACTGCACGATAAAGCAGATGTAGTTTTCGGTTCCCGGTTTATCTCAAACCGCCCGCACCGCGTTCTTTATTTCTGGCACTCTATTGGGAACCAATTCCTCACACTGCTTTCAAATATGGTAACGAACCTTAACATTTCAGACATGGAAACCTGCTACAAAGTATTTAAAAGCTCCGTTCTTAAATTCATAACAATCGAAGAAAATCGTTTCGGCTTCGAACCCGAAATCACCTGCAAAATTGCCAAAATCCCCGAAATACGTATCTTTGAAGTCGGCATTTCTTACTACGGCCGAACCTATGCAGAAGGAAAAAAGATCGGATGGAAAGATGGATTCAGGGCTATTTGGTGTATTGTAAAGTATGGGGTTCTGAGGTAGGGGAAATAAAATGCATTACAATAGCAAAAGTCATTGCGAAGCAATACTCGTGCGAATGGACATAACCAAGCCCTATGCCGAAACCCACAAGTCTTCAATATCAACTGATTATCTTTTTTGCATCAATTGACTTAACGATTTGATATCGGACATTCCAATTATTCACTAATAGTAAATACCGAATCAGATTGACCCATCAGAGCTGATTGATTATAATCCGCAAGTTTTACTAAACATTTTGTAGAATTAATCGTAACAAGTTCAGTTAATACCGAAAGTGCAATAGAATCTGGAATTACCTATTTAAAACTGCCCCAAGTCGGATTCCCTCTGCTCATTGAAGCATTTGGCAACTCAATCCAGTTTTTTCCTGCATCGAGGGACAAATATCCTTTAGCGGTGGTCATTTTTTTCCCATCTTCCGACCAACTAATTGTCAATGTGTCGCCATGATGAAATATTTCGCCACCGTGTGGGCTATTCAATTTTACCCACCCAGAATCAACACTTAGAATGACTGCAGTGTCTGAACTAGTGCCAAGCGTATCGCCCGAAATATTTTGTGGATCTGGTTCAATCCACCCATAAGCTGTTGCATCATCAACTTGTGACGTATTTGTAATTCGATACGTGCTCTCAATTGCGGTATAATCGGAATTAAATTTTCCTATATAAACATCTCTTGGGCTGCCATCAAAGGGTCCTCGGTATGATTCAGGCAAAATGTCCGCTTGATGTAATTTAATTTAAGAACATACTTCCGCAATTGCAATTCTGTGTTTCAGTCTAACTTCCTTAGGTATTCCGAACACTCTTTGTCGTC
>JBBRUX010000014.1:0-76757 GCA_038247415.1 Chitinivibrionales bacterium
AAACCCCCAAGTGTGGGGGTAGGGGGTTGGGCTATCTGGAAAGCATTTTCCAAGTTGGATATAAAGGGCCACCTGGCCCTTTCCATCATAATCATAATCATAATCATAATCATAATCAGTTTTTATTTTTCCAAGTAGGATTTAAAGGGCTACCGAGCCATTTCCATGCAACCTTCTAAAAAGGCAATACTGCTGATTTACTTGCAAGCCAAGTCAATCTTTCAATGGCAATCGACTGGAAGGGTTTAATTTCAATACAACAACGAATGATCAAAGCGGGAATCAATAAAGTTGGTGTTTTGGATATAATAATTCTTAAAACGCAATTAACAATCGATGTGCAATTGCGTCTTCAGACAAGCATTTCAAATTCATGTGCATTGAAATGGATATTGATAGTGTAAGCTAATCGACAGATATCGATTTTTTTTTGATTTCTTCCTCAAAAAAGAGAGTGCGACAATGAAGAAATCCATTGCGCACCCAATATTCTAAAAGGAAAATGCCTTAAATCTCATTCCCACTTTTTAGCTTTAAATTTTGCAGGAATTTCATAGGTACCAGCTGGGGCTGCGCTTTCTTTGATTTCCTTTACTTCCATGGTGCTATTAGATTCTTTTCCCATAATGCTGCTTGTCGAAACGGAATAGACTACATACCCTTTGATTTTCTCACATTCTTTTTGCATTTGCACTGCCAGATCTTTTGTACTTTGTGAACGGAGGAAAAACGAGGCATTGAATTTTTTAAAGAGCGTTGGATCTATCTTGACATCTTCTGTGGCCCAGAGCTCTGAAGTTGTGGTTGTTCCCATCATCGTAAGGGTTTGCAGGTATTTTTTGCAATTCCACGTGTTGATCTGTTTGGTTTCGGTGGTGGGTTGTATTGTTATTTCCATTTTCATCATGTTGCCCATGAGTGCGGCAACTTCAGGAGGTGTGGCATTCTCTTGTGTTGGTGAACTTGTCAATTGTGAGAACGACATACCTGTGTAGGTCTTCTTGCTTGTATTAATTTGATAAAGCGAATCTTTTGCAGCAAGCAAAAGCGTCGATTCGTCTGCACCGAGCATGCATAGCTTATCGGGACTTATCCAGATAGTACTCGTTTTAATCGTGGGAGCACCATCGGGTTGGCCTTTTTTAAGCGATTGGGTCGTTTGTACTTGCGTTATTGTCAAATCGGCAAAAGCAGTGAGGGGCATGCTCAAAAGAAGAATCGCACATCGACCAGCAAAAATCTTAGGCATACAAGATTCCTTTGTTTAGTGGGTTACACGATCCTTATCTTTATAGAAAAATGAATTGAGGTTTCAATACTAATGCAAATAATACGCTAATTTTCTATCCTTTGCTGTACGGGTGAACGTCATGGGAATTCATGAAACAATTATTTCTCAGAGAAAAATAGCTGCTTATGCAAAACCGATTAGAATTTTCCCCGATGAGTTGCAATTAATTTGCTAACCCAGAAGCCCTCCCGTTTTTGGCGATTTTTTACATGTAATACTTCACATTAAAAATTTACTTTATCGGTAAATTCCTTTTCTTCACCATTGCATACGAGCACGCCAAAAACGCCTCGAGGAAGTTCTACTGAGCCAGTGTAGGTATCTCCCTCTTTTACAATATGTGCAGTTATCAAGCCGCTCGGATGGACCATTTTCCCGTGGGCATACGAGAGCGTGCCAAGTTGTGGTGTTATCCGAGCCTTTGTAAATCCCGGGGTAACGGGCCTTATTCCTAAAATAGTCCCAAAGTAATGGAACATGGGATGAGCGCCCCAGCCGTGGCAGTCGGATCTGCTGGGCTCTGGAGTTTCTAATGTTGTAAACAATCCAAGTGCTTTGAGCCCATACCATAAGTTCATTCGCTCGCACAACAAATCGACTCTGCCAATGTGGCGGTAGGTTTCGAATAAATAATGCGAAAAGTAAATCGTTGCACGATGAAGGTCTGTGGCAGTTAAAAGTCCGTCAATCACCTGTTTGCGCTCCTGGCCATCAACGCCGTTGTTTAATAATGCCAAACATTGTGCATGTTCACTAAAACTTTGATGCTCAAGGTCGTCGGCAAACATTCCGCGGCCTTCATTCCAAAAAAGCTTTTTTACTCCGTCGGTAATGCGTTGCGCTGTGTCTCTGTTACGCTTGGCTAAGGCGGGTTCTCCCATGTAATCTTCGAGCTGAGCGCCAAGATTATAGATAAGTGCCGCTTGCAAACTTATTGGGGAACTTAAACCCCGTTCTCCATCGGGAGGAACTCCCCGGTTCCAGGCCTTAACCCAATCGATAAAGTTCCAGCCAACAGGTGCAGCAATAACATTTTCATCGGTACAATGGAATCTAAACGCATCGAGCACGCTGCGTACCGTTGTCATACGCTCAGATATAAATTGTTTCTCGCTACGGTAGAGCATGAGGTCATGCACCATCCCTACCCACCAAAGAGAAAAGGGCGGAATCACTTGAGTAACCCTTGTGGGGAAACGCGATTGTGTTAAACCATTGGGGCGTCGAGATGCATCAAAAAGCTTTATTGCTTTTTTGGGCAATTCGATCGTATCCGTCATAACATAGGTCTGCAAAACTTCAAGTCGTGTATCGGCAACATACATGAGCTGCTCGTAGTGAGGACAGTCCATGTAGATTTCATGAGAGCACATTTCAAGAGTTCTTTTGTAAAGGGGAAATAATTCTGCCATGCGCGGGTCGGAAGATTCGAAACTTCCTTTCCAAGTAAAAGGAAAGTGCGTTTCTTCGATGCTAAAATTCTCTATTGTTAATGGTTCATCCTGAGTTTGAATGACAATTTCCAAATAGCGCCCTGCAGACCACCATAAAGGTCGATACATTCGGGATGCTGTCCCATCGGGAAGAAAGGTATCTGCAAAGCCTTTAAAATATTTGTTCTCAATCGCTGAGCGATTTCCTTTGGAAGGCACCGTATAGCCACCCGCATTGGCAAGAACTTCATCATATAATCCCTCGGCCCAACCAACGCGAATATATGATCCTTTACCATGGGATACCCGAAAATTGGTATAACCGCAATGGTAATTATTCAAATCGATAATACAGCGTCGCATCGAATGAGCAGGTACTTGTAAAGAGGTTGATGTAGTGAGCAATGCATTCCAGGCTGTGACTTCTAAGGATTCTCCACTTTTTTCTGAAACAGGAATTTTTTCGGTGCTTAAGGTGTTTATACGTTCGACGTGTCGACACAGCATGTTTTCTACAGGGTTTAAAGCCATGGCAGGCAGTGTTGCTGGAGCAAGAAGCCATGTAGCTGTTGATTGTTCGTCAACCATGCTTGCGTGGGCGCCATGGCCGATAGACTGGGATTTGATCCATCCTGAACCTCTCCCAATAAGCGCATCCCAGGGTACCTTTGATCCATCTATCTGAATACGGGCACCTGTAAAGGGAAGTTCGGTAGGGTAGGGCCACGAAAATGAATAACCAGTTATGATGTGCGATTCCCACAATGCTACTCCTGTAGAAAGGTGCGCATGGGCATCTCCTTCTGCTGCACAAAAAAATCCGGGTCTAATTGACATTTGAGTGCAGGGAGATGGCCCTTGAGTACCCAAATGCCATACGAGTGCAGAAAGAGCATGTGTCCCTTTTGAAAAGGTTATGTCGTAGGTTTCGTAGAACCATTGTTCTGGCGAACCCGCTTCGCTACCCCGAGCTACCCGTTCTCCATCGATAAAGAGCTCATATCGTTCGTCTGCCGTGATATGTAAACGAACTTTTTGTTGTGTCTCGCAGGTTATGCTAGAACGAAACGCCATAACAACAACATCGTCTGCATGAACACCGGGATGGCAGATCCATTGCACGGGCCATGCGCCACGGCTCGACCATTGCGCATTCCAATCGACGTAGGGTTCAGACGTAATAAGTGTGCGTTCGATGGTAACATCTGATTGAGTTGAACACGACATTATGTAATCTCCTGAAAAGTGGGGCGGTTATCTTGTGGGGAGTAAGCGTTTATGTAAAAAAAAGGCGCAGAATGTATCTGCGCCTTTACATAGTGACATTAATTAGCCATGCGATTTTGTACGGTTAGGAGCAAAGAGCACTTGCTTTACGCTATCTGGCTGAGTAAGGGTAAAGGGGTCGTTAATAGGCGATAACACCACACCAGGATTTGCAACCCCGGGAGTGTAGGTCGTTTTATACGTCCCCATACCTTCGTGGGCAAGCTCCAGATCGCGAGGAATACGAATTACCTCGGGATTGTCGCACCAGAGGATCATTGGTCCGTGTCGGTATGTATGATATCCTGGGGTATTGTTTTTACAAACGCGACCCTGGGTATGCAAACCAATTTTAAGGTCGAGTTCGATTCGGGTTCCCCTCTTAAGCACAAGCTCGATTGACAAGAATCCCTTGGAGAACTTCGCTTCACAAGCTTTACCATTAACTAAAACCTTTGTCTTGCTGCCGCTTGTCCATGATGGCGCAAAGAACTTGAGCGTTTTGGTTCCTGGGGCACTGGATGCAAGAACCTCAAACTTTGCAGAACCATCAAAGGGGTAGCCCGTGGTTTCTTTGAGCGTTACATCACCATCGGCAAAATGAATGGTACCGGTAAGATCGTGATAGAATGGGAAAATAAGCTGATTGTCATTATGGAACATGGTAAATTCGGCAGCCTTATGCCACGCTTCGCCACCGCGCATGGTGCAGCACCAATGAACTTCGTATGTCGTAACACGTAAGTAAACATATTCCGATCCAAGACAGCGTTCCGATCCCATTGCACCCGAAGCACGATGGGCATGGGCCAATGCATTATAATAGATATGATGTGCATCTTCGAGATAGGTTGCATTGCCGGTATGTTTCCAGAGCCATGTTGCAACGATAAACGAGTCAACTACAGCACAAGCTTCTGTCCAGCGTGGACGACCGAACCAGTTGTAGTTTGCGTAATTTTCGGTCCAGGCTTCTTCTTTGTACATGTTAAACATTTTTTCTGCAAGAGCCAAATGTTCTTTGTTACCTTCGGTTTCATAGAATCGGATAATTCCCCGTACGGCAGAAAGTGTCGCGTGCGTTTGAACATTATAGCCAAGGAAATCGAGCTGCTGATAGCGCTCTATCATTTGCAATATCATTTTGCGCAATGATGGTTCTTTGTTAAGCTGATATGCCTGGGTAACACCATCAAGGGCGATAAAAGCGCACCCGGTGTCGATGGTTAAAGCATGGGTACGGAGCTTAGATTGCAAATGAGAAAGAAGCCAAACTTTGTTTTTTGCAGCTTGGGCCACATTTACAGGATATTTTGCATAATGTCCGGTTACGGGAAGGTAAAGGTTTTCTACGCAGTTGTTAAGGAGTTTAAGAACGCGTGTGTCGCCTGTCCATTTGTAGTTTTCGATAAGTCCGCGTAGATACCAGCTATGCCCAGAAAGCCTCTGTTCTCCCGCAATGCCTGCTTCGGAAATGGGGCCAAAATAGCCTTTTTTATTGAGATATTCGGGAATTCGGTCAAAAATCTTTTCGAGATATGCTGGTGGACGGTGTGTAACCTGGGCAAGCAATGTGAGGGCTAGAATGGTGCGACCTTCCCAATCTCCGGGCCACCCTTTTTTATCTGCGGTAAAAATTTCGTGTGCGCGATACCACTCTCCTTCGAGCCGAGTATAGCTTAATCCCGCGCGGTAGGCAAGTTGACCACGAATTTCAAGATCTTTCAAATCGACATTTTTAAGATCGCTCACTGCAACTCCTTTTTGAAGATATGAAAATGTATTGATTTTAAAGGCAATTAATAACTTGTTACATTTATTTTAACAATAACATTCTACAATGATTGCTATAATAACGAAAATAGTAATGGTATATAATACATAATAGTTGATTAAAATGCAGCTGAAAGTATAATTTTGAAATTAAAAAGGAATTACCCAAAAAACCAAAAAAAAGCAATCATGTGAGGTTGTCTGGATTAAATTCCAGGTGGCTAAAGTTTCCCCCGTAGGCTAACTTTAAAAAAGTGCCTATAGGGGTATGCTTAGATGCACTGCAGCTATTTACATCAGGGGTATTTGAGCGGTAGAAATAGAAACGCCGTGGTCAACTTTTAACAGATACATTCCAGGATTTAAGTGATACGTTGCAAAAGAGAGAACAGTAGATCCGACACAGTTCTTGTTGAGAACCTTTGCACCGTGCGCATTAAAAAGGGTAACCGAATAGTGCAACGATGCATTTGACGCTGATAGTGCAATTTGAGTTGCACCGTTTCGGAATGATCTGATACTTTGGAGGGGGCCGGCAAAACTGCTGTAATCTTTACGGCTTTCGATAACGCCAATAGGGTATCCAGCTGCGGGTGTTTTGGGCAGCATGGTAAGGGCTGCAACCTGAGTATTGTCATCTAAGCCGGGGATTTTATAATCTGTTTTAGAGTCGTTGAGAAGCTCAGGCAGAATGTCCGACTCGGGTGCAGAAACAAAGAAAGTCCCTTCATCAGATTTAACCCATTGGGTTATCACAGTGCACAGAGGTTCGACCCTTTCAGTATTAGCTGGATTATTACGTCGTAAAGAACGCGTAACATTCATGGCAATTTTATCGGTATAATTTACAAGTACCGTATTCATGCCGTTGCCACCTTCGCGCCCATCAGGTGCCCACCCCGATTGCAATGCTTCCCATTTGTCTGAATTGACAGCAAATGAACTTCCATAGGTTGAATTGCCAACGCCAATTGTTTCAACGATAGGCTCTCCGGTAATGGGGTCTGTAATGGTGCAGGCAATTTTAGTATCAGTTCGATCGGTTGACCAGCCATTGCGATCTGCAGGCATATTACTAACCGATGTTCCCAATGTATGGGTAGTCCAGTTAAGGGGAGTAACTATTCTACCAAAATGTCCAGGATCTACCTGATTACTCATTACATTTCCAGAAGGAGAAATCGTATGGCCGCATCCCTGCACAGTAAATCCACCACCTGCACTCCATTTGGTACCCTTAATAACACCATTTTGATCCTGTGCTTGCTTAATAGTAAAGTAAAGTCCGCCGGCGAGACCTACCTTTTCACCAAGGGCGCTCATTTTGAATTCCCTGCCAAAATTGCCCGTGGAATCGTTTGCTACCCGAACCACAAATTCAACTTTTCTAGTTTGTACATTTACTTTATAGATATAGCGCGAATAGCGATCGGTTACAAAATATATCCAGTCTCCCTGGGGCCAGGCAAGATCTCCAGCGGCATACACTGCTCCTCCCGGACAATCGAGACCAAAAAGGGCAAGATCGATAGTTTTTAAAGGGTTGCTCAGGCGCATTACTCTAATGCGACATTGAGGAACATTCCATGTCCCTGCATTCATCACGTAGGCGAGATGCGTACCATGGGTATTAATAACAGGATGTCCAAGAATGATTTCGCCGCTTTTTGCCGATGTTACAAGATTATAGCTTGTGTCAACATGGGAATTGGTAACTTTAAAGAGGGTAAGCGATCGGGATGTGAAATAGTCGTAGTTTATATTCGCAACACCAATACCGCTCACTGCATAAAGGGGCATGCTTGCAAGCCCGAGCACCAGAAGGATCTTAACTGTACATTGTTTCATACTGTCTCCTTGAAATGTGATAGTTTGATCATACCTAAAGTGCGTGAAATTTTCTCTATAAGATATGCATGCTAGATTAAAGAATCTATCAATTGTGTAATTTTGTAACTACATACTAAAAACGGCAAATATCCAGCATGAAGAAAAAGAGTGCGAGCATAATCAGGAGGCGTCCTTAAAACAAAATGTTTTAAGGACGGAATAAAATTGGAATAATGGAATGAATGCGCTTGCGCTGCTTATGCCTTATAGCTTCCCGAAACGGTGTTGCCGCCTTTGCCCGTCCAGTTGGTATGAAAGAATGTGCCTCGCTTGGAATCGATTCGTTCGTAGGTGTGCGCGCCAAAATAATCTCGTTGGGCTTGTAATAGATTAGCTGGCAAATTGGCAGTTCGGTATCCATCGAAATAGCTGATTGCTGTAGACAAACAGGGAACAGGAATTCCGCACGAAACGGCCAGGCATATTATTCTACGCCAGCTATCAGCGCCTGTTTGGAGAATTGTGGCGAAATAAGGATCGAGCATGAGATTAACCAGGGAAGGATTTGCATTGTAGGCTTCCTTAATTTTCCCTAAAAATGCAGAACGGATAATGCATCCCCCGCGCCAAATAAGGGCGATTGTTCCAAAATCGAGGTTCCACCCGTACTCGAGAGAGGCTGCACGCAAGAGCGCAAAACCCTGAGCATACGAAACAATTTTGGCCGCATATAAAGTATTTTTAAGATCGTTTATACATTGGTCAACGTTTATGGCTGGCCTGGTTAGTGGGCCTTTTAGAATATCGCGTGCTGCGAGGCGTTCTTCTTTAGCACTCGATAGAGAGCGAGAAAAAACAGATTCGCTAATGAGTGTAAGCGGAATGCCTAAATCAAGCGCACTAGTGGTCGTCCATTTGCCCGTGCCTTTTTGTCCAGCAGTATCAAGAATTTTGTCAATGAGCGGTTTCGAATCGGTATCTTTATAGGCCAGAATATCGCGGGTAATTTCAATGAGATAGCTGTCTAATTCTCCTGTGTTCCATTCCGCAAATAGATCATGCATGGCATCGGTTGATAAACCTAGTATATCCCGCATAATATGATAGGCTTCGCAAATGAGCTGCATATCGCCGTATTCGATACCATTATGCACCATCTTTACAAAATGGCCTGCACCGTTTGGTCCCATCCAGGCACAGCAGTTAGAACCATCGGGTGTTTTTGCAGAGATACTCATAAAAATATCCTTAACAAGAGGCCATCCCTGAGCATCCCCGCCGGGCATGATTGATGGCCCTCTGCGAGCGCCCTCTTCACCACCAGAAACGCCACTTCCAATGAATAAAAACCCTCGCGATCGCACATACTCTGTGCGACGGATCGTATCGGTATAATGAGAGTTTCCCCCGTCAATAATTAGGTCGCCAGGAGTTAGTAGTGTAAGGAGCTTTTCTATAGTTTCGTCAACAGCCGATCCGGCTTTCACCATGAGCAGGATTTTTCGCGGGAGTTTACAAGATGTTACTAGTTCGGCAAGCGAGTGCGCGCCAATAATGTTCGTTCCTGCTGCTTCCTGCGCAAGAAATGAATCGACTTTCTCGGTAGACCGGTTATAGGCAACAACGGTGAATCCATGATCGTTCATATTAAGAATAAGATTTTGGCCCATAACAGCCAAACCGATTACGCCTATATCACCCTGTGCTTTTGTACTCATGAAAAGTATCCTTCAAAAATAGTGAGAGCTCTGTGCATGCAATTGTGGCGTATAATTTATTTCATTACTATAAAAAAAGCTCGAACGATACAGCGATTCTGTAGAGCAGAAAAAAATATTGAACCAAAGCATAGCTTAAAATATACAGGATGCTTTTGTCCAAATGGTATTTTCTATTAAATTCAATCGTAATCCAAAGGAATTATATATGGCCAAGCAAAAAGTAGTTATCGTGGGTGCTGGTCCAGGGGGTTTAACCGCAGGAATGATTCTGGCCAAGCGTGGCTATGATGTAGACATTTACGAAAAGAAAAAAGGCGTAGGGGGACGAAACGCTCCTATTTCGATAAATGGATATACTTTCGACACAGGCCCGACATTCCTTATGATGACCTTTGTATTGCGGGAAATGTTTGCCGAAGCGGGTAGATCGCTTGATGATTACTGCAAGGTTGTTCCACTAGACCCCATGTACAAGCTCACTTTTAAAGAGTTTTCAATTTTTCCAACGCCCAATCGCGAAAAAATGAAAGCTCAAATTGCACAGCATTTTCCTGGGAACGAGAATGGGCTTGATCTGTTTTATAAAAACGAAAAAGTCCGCTACGATAAAATGTATCCGTGTCTCAAAAAAGATTATTCGACCCTTAAAGAAATGGTAAGCAAGCCGCTTTTGAAAGCTTTGCCGCATTTATCTCTTGGCAAAAGCCTTATGGACGTGCTTAAAAACTACTTTACAGAAGAGCAGCTCAGAATCTGCTTTACATTTCAGGCAAAATATATTGGTATGTCGCCGTGGGAGTGCCCCGCTGCGTTTGCCATAATGCCCTATATCGAATATTCGATGGGTATCGATCATGTTGAGGGCGGTCTAAGCCAGATTTCTGCAGCTATGGCACAGGTGATAGGGGAATTGGGTGGAAAAATTCATTGCGATACCCCGGTCAAGAAGGTATGCGTAAGTAATAAGAGAGCTACCGGTATAGAACTTGCTTCTGGGGAAATTATCAATGCCGACAATGTGATCATAAATGCCGATTTTGGTCATGCAATGGAAACACTCTTTGAGCCCGGTGTAATCAAAAAGTGGGCCCCCAAAAAATTACGTGAAAAAAAATATTCGTGTTCAACATTCATGCTCTATTGGGGTGTGGATAAAATTTATGATGAGCCGCACCATAACATTATTTTCGCCAACGATTATAAGGAAAATGTAAAGGATATTATCAATCGCTCCCGCGTTTCAGATGACATGTCGGTTTACGTACGCAATGCAAGCATAACCGATTCAACAATTGCACCGGTAGGTCATTCGGCGCTGTATATTCTGGTACCAACTCCCAATATGAAGGAAAATCATGTATGGGATGAGGCTTCTACCAAGGCGTTTCGTGACAAAGTACTCAAGCGCATTATGCAGCAAACATCAATGAAAGATTTAGAAAGCCATATAACCTGCGAAAAGATAATAACCCCAGCAGAATGGCAGAATACCCGAGATTTGTTTCTTGGGGCGACCTTCAATTTAGGCCATACCATTACACAAATGCTCTATTTACGCCCTCGCAATAAATTTGAAGAAGTTGACAATTGCTACCTTGTAGGCGGCGGAACGCATCCTGGGTCTGGGTTGCCAACTATTTACGAATCGGCAAGGATTTCGGCGAATTTGATTGAGAAGAATAAGAAAAAATAAGATAGGCAATCGGGAATAGCCCAATGTTTATTGGGCTATTCTAATTTTATCCCCGCATTGTTTCTTTTGTTTAGACTGCCTTAAAAGCATGATTGATGGGCTCATTTACCTATCAAGGCCGAAAGTTCTGTGAGATCGATAATCGACGGATCGACAACAGTATTAGTAAAGTAGGTGTGCGAAGCAAGCGCTTGCAACAAAAGCATGCGCAATCCATTTTGAGTTTTGCATCCTGCTGCGCGGGCACGGGATAAAAAGAGTGTCTCGTGCGGATTGTAAATCGTATCAAAAACATACATAGTAGGATGAAAAAAGGAGTTGTCGAGTGGAGATTGAGAAAGGTCGGGATGCATTCCTACATTGGTGCAATTGAGCAGGAGGGTGCAATCCTTGCATACAGATGCGAGTGCGTCATCTGAAAACGAAGAAGTTTTAATGGTTGCACCTGTGGCATTATTAATTTCTAAGGCGAGATTATTGATTTTGTCACTATTTCGCCCAACAAGGGTTATTGATGCAGCATCTTTGCGCAATGCCATTGCACTGCAAAGAGTACGTGCCGTTCCTCCATTGCCAAGAATCACGATGTTTTTATCTGCAGGGGTAACACCATCTGCAGCTAATGCGGCAAAAAAGCCTTCTGCATCGGTTGTGGTGCCGTGGAGTTTTCCATTGCTCATGTAAAGAGTGTTAACGGCGCCAATAATTTTTGAGAGCGGACTAATGGTGTCGCACAGATAAACAACTGCCTGTTTGTGAGGGATGGTAACATTTGCTCCGCAAAAATTAACTCTGCGCAGAGTTTTAACAACACTCCGCACATCTGCTGCCGATACGTTAAGGGGAATATAGACATAAGGTAGATTGAGCGTTGCGTAGATATGATTATGAATAGCAGGAGACAACGAGTGGGCAACAGGATCACCCAACAAGGCCACAATTTTACTTTCGCCTGTAATTGCATGCGAGAGAATGCTCACTCGTTTTGGCCCTTGAAAAAGGCCTTAATAGAATTACGGCCAGCATTTTTTGCTCGGTAGAGCGCCACATCTGCTTCTTCTACCATTTCGCTTGGGGCAGTCATGTCGGGCCTAAATGCTGTAACTCCCAACGATGCCGAGAGTCTGCCAGAAGGCAGAAGGGATTCGTTAACGAAGCGGTAATCAAAAATAGCGCTCCGGATATTTTCTGCGGTACGTAGGGCAATGTCAAGGCGTTGCGATGGGAGAATTATAGAAAACTCCTCGCCCCCATAGCGCGCCACAGTATCTTCGGTAGAGCACACAGCATGCAGCACGCGCACTGTTTCGATAAGTGCTAAATCACCTTTGATATGGCCATTAAGGTCGTTATAGATTTTGAAATGATCTAAATCGAGCATGATGAGGGCAAAGACACTTCCATAGGTTTTGGCAGCAGTAAAGTTTCTGCGAAGTTCCTGGTCAAAAAATTGTCTGCTATAGGCTTTTGTAAGGTCGTCGGTAAGAGCCCTGTTTGCTGTGTCTACGTATTCGCGTGCGTCAATAATCTTAGGGTGAACAATACGTTTTTTAATATTCGTATAATAGTCGAGAGTTGCAACATGAATGCCAATATTGCGACCAAGCTTTTCAGACATGAGAAACTTATGCTTAAGAATTTCTTTCCAATCGCGCTCGGCCTCGGCTTCGGGCAAACGAATTTGAATAAGCGCAAAAATTATGTCACGATGAAATGTTCCAGGTTTTTTCCCCAGCGATAAGAGCGCAAATTCGTCGTCGTTAATGTGATCAACAACATCGCCACTTGCTTTTTCGATTACATTTTGATCGGTAAGTTTCTGGAGATTATCGATATCATCTTTTTTAAGGGATGCGCCCGAAAGCGATGAGATATCGTCGGGCATAAATGGAGAAGAGAGATTATTTTCTTGCGATTGATCCATAAAAATTTGAAATCCTCGTTTAAGGGCTTAACAAGCACTCTCTAGCAATTCCGAATTAAGGGCAATGAAATTGTGCAGCTCTGAAAGACCCTTGATTTAAAATAGTATTTGTGGGATGAATCGAGGGGTAATTCCTGGTGGGTCGATCAGGTATTTCGTTACGTTGAGATAGTTGAGTGTTTTAAAAACAACTGGTTCGCGTTGCAGAAAAATGCTGATCTGCGGTTGTTGATATAAAAAATCAACGCTTCTATGGGCGAAAACTATTTTTTTTATCTTAGTAAAACAAAATTTACTATATTCTATAATGATCCATAAGGTTTATTGTGGTGGTTATTGTTTTTAGTGTTGATTTTAATGTTGTTAGAATCGTTTTTATCACTTTTTCTGGAGGAGTTTGGTATGAAGAGGAGTTTTTCAAAAGTTTTGGGGATGGTATCTGCTGCTGTTTTGGTTTCTGCAACAATAATGCAGGTTGGTGCTACGCCACTAACCCCGTTTCCAGCAAATGGTTTAAGAAGCACACAGGCTAATGCAACAATGTTTCCGACTAGTTACGGACCCTATAATGCACGTTCAGCTATTTGTGACCTTGACTCTGCAATATGCGATACATTCCTTTCTAATTTTAGACCCAATTTCTGGATCATGTTCCCTCAAGTGGATTTTGGAACAACAGGTTTAAAATTGCGTGATACTATTTATACCTGGTACGGTGTGCCATGGAATGATGCTGGTAGAAGGCTCCGGATCGTTTTGGATACCGTTGGCGATTTTTCCACAGGTGATACTATGGCCGCATCTCGTAACACGCTTGGCCAGGTAATTACAAACTGGACTAATGGAGGTTGGGATGGGGTTGATGTTAAAACTGGTTTGGTTTCGGTAAAAACACCTGTTACAGGCGTACATGATGTCTACGTTGTAGCTTTTGATCCAGCTAATACGAATTCTGGTGGTGTTTGCAATTTTTATGGCTTAGCTTTTGGGCCAACGCTTCCCAATAATGAAGCAGGAATTAGGGGAGCAAGTGTTCATTCTTTGCGCAATGCAGCACTAGGCTTTTCTGTTAAAAATACAGCATCTAACCTTTTGGTTAGTCTCCCCTCTCAAAATAATTGGGACGTTTCTGTCGTAAGCGCCACAGGTGCGGTACGCTCGAGTGTTTCTGTACATGGCGCAAGCAGTGCTGTTCTTGGATTAAAGACTCTTGTTGCTGGATCGTATATTGTTCGTGCTCAGAGCAGCGCTGGAACTTTTTCTCAGTCAGTTGTTATCTCTCGCTAATTTTTTTGGACTGTTTAAGGTTTCTTAAAAGGGCGAATGCAATTCGCCCTTTTAAATAAAGTTTTTTAAAAGATTTTTGTATAAATAAGTATCGTGTTATTTATTCGATTAAGTGCAAACTTTACGTGAGCAGAGATCTGGCAGATTGTCTTTTTGAAATTTGACAACAGACGCTTGTGTGAGTAAAAAGCAATTATTTCAAGAGCGTTGTATATAAATATGAATCACACGTTTTTTACCATTGTCCGAAGGGCAGATTGATATGCGAACAAAAAAAGTGATTTTTGCAGCAGGAATTCTGGCGCTTAGCATGGCGAACATCGCTCTTGGTCAGGAAACTTTTCCTAAAATTTACCCTACACCTCTCGATCCAGGTTGGAATGATGTAACGAAATATGGCGCCGACAAAACTGGTAAAGTCGATGCGACTTCTATTATTCGAACCATTCTAAAACGCAGCTCTGACTATACTATTCCTTTGCAAATTTATTTCCCTGCAGGAACCTATCTTGTTTCGGATTCCATGGGTTTTACCGAGGTTAACAAATGCAATGTTACGTTTCGCGGTCAAGGCCCTGAGCACTCAATAATCAAGCTGGTAAATAATGCCGCCGCTTTTACCACCCCCAAAGCAATTTTTTCTACTTCATCGGGCAATATGCAATTTAAAAATCATTTTTTTGATCTTGGTATTAATATTGGAAAAGGCAATAAAAATGCTATTGGTGTCGATTTTATAGCCAATAATCGCGGTGCTATGGAAAATATTCGCATTGTTTCTGGTGACAGCACAGGATATTGTGGAATTATAATGGAGCGCGGATGGCCAGGGCCTTGCTTATTGCGCAATATTACTGTTGAGGGCTTTGATTATGGAATTCGGGTAGGTTGTACAGAATATGGCCCAACCTTCGAAAATATCACGCTCAAAAACCAGAAACTGGTTGCGTTTAATAATCCTAGCAACATTGTAGCAATTCGCAATCTTACTACTGTTGGGACAGGTAAATCACTTGTAAATGGCAATATGGCAATTCTTCTTGGTGCAAATCTTGGTAGCCCTCCTATTGAAACGGGTACCCAAGCAACTACGTATTATCGAGATGTTAAAATTAATGATAAAGCAATTTCTGATTGGTCATCACAGCCTTCACGAAGATTGTTTACAGATGCGCGTAACGACCAGCCACTCAAATTGCCGGTAAAAGAAACTCCCGATTTTCACGATAATACTATGACAAATTGGTTTGATATCGGATCTATTGGCGACAAAGAGGCTTTCAATAATGGTCGGGCCCTTATTGAAGCTGGTATGGTGAATAAAACAACACTTTATTTTCCAATGCATCCATCATCAACACTTGGAAAATTCTATGGCGCATATGGCATCGCAGATACGATCCGAATTCCTAAAAATATTCGCAAAATTTATGGAACAGAGACTTTTTTAAATGCCACAGCAATTGTGGCAAAAAAGTATTCGAGATATGGCTTGACCCCTGCTCTTTCGACGCTTTATATTCTTGTCGATCAAGGTGATAGCACCGACCCTGCATTGATCATTGAGGGCATTGAGTTTGGTTCTACTACTATTATTCATAACTGTTCACGGGCTATTGCACTAAAACATACCAATATCCCTACAATCGTTTCCGGCGCAAATGCAGGGGATCTGTTTTTTGAAGATGTAATTGGCTTCTATATGAATCAACAGCATCGCAGCAAAGTGTGGGCGCGTCAATGGAACTCCGAAACGCTTACCGAAGGAAGTCTTGTTCCACGCATCGAAAATAATGGTGGAGATATGTGGGTTTTTGGTCTCAAGACAGAAGGTCTTGGTTCTGTTCTCAAGACGTTTAATAGAGGAAGAACCGAAGTGTATGGAACACTTTTGTATCCTGTCACAAAGCCAACGATAAATGACACCGGCATTGCGGCATTTACCATAGATTCTATTTCGAGTGCAAATTTCATTTTTGCCGAAAGAGCCTATCCTGGAAATGGTTTTTACAGAAGAATTATTGAAGAAACAAGAAGTGGCATCACCAAGCAATTTCGGTTTGATAGTTTGATTGGGGCGAATATGAACATGTTTATTGGTAAAGCTGTTGATTTCTCGGATCCTTTTCTTAAACCCGAAATTCCGACAGTGGGAATTGCTAAGCCACCTGCGGTAGCTGGTATCATTAGGGCTTTGCCAAAGCCATCTGCATTGGTAAGCTTACACGCGCAAAAATCGCTCTATTTAGGTACTGGTGTGGCAGGTGTTGCGCTGTATTCTGTGAATGGCCAAAAACTTTGGGGTTATTCGCGAACAGACGCGAAATTGCCAAAAACGGTTGTTGTCCCCGGCGCTGTTGCTGCTAACCGAGTGGCGATTGTTAAGTATTCGACAGCCGCTCATTAGGTATATTGTTTGGTCTCATAAGAAAGGCTCTTTGGCGTTTGCCCCAGAGCCTTTCTTTTTTTTGCGCCCTATCTTTATTCCGGCCATCACTTCGCTCCTTGCGCTCTCCCTAAACCCCATAGTCTCCGGTATTTTATTTTAAGTGTAGATATAACACATTACGTAATTTGCATTAACGCCTTGAAAATAAAGGAATTATATCATTGCCAGAGTTTAGATAAGGGCTATCTTTAAATATAGATAGCCTTTTTTTTTAAGGGATATTGACATCGGCCTAAAGTTCTCCTAGATTAAGTAATACTAATTGATGAGGCTATTCAACAAAATTAGGTCCCTTTACTCTGTTGTTGTAAGGAGAACGTATGGTTTGTAAGGTGTGCAATAAATCGATCTCTGATAATGCTTTTATGTGCCCAAGTTGCGGGGAGCCCTACGAAATTAAAAATATTCTTTCGGCCCACACGCAGCGGCTCGGCCTTTTATCTGAGGCATTTGCCGTCATGCTCGATTCGCAGGCGTTTATTTTGTCGGCACTTGGTAAAACCGATTCAGCGATTTCGCAAAAGCATGCAACGGATCTCGCTTCTCTCAGTGGCCGACTCCGCAAGAGTGAGAGTCCAATCGCCCCTAAGCTTCATGATACGCGTACTATCAATGTTGGGACTGTTGTAGCCAAGCCTATAATGGCCGCTGTTGGAAGTAAGCCAGCAACGCAAAAAATTATTGTTGAGCAGCCAGTTCCTGCTAAGCCAGTTCCAAAACCAGAATTTAAAAGCCCCCCGCCCCAAGCTGCGTCACTACCAAAGGCTCCTGCCCCAAAACCTATTGAAATACTAGGGACAGCACACAGTGATGACGATGATATTGCAATTTTTGAGATCAAATCGGCACCTCCGGTACCTCAAAAAAGGGCACCTCAACCCGCACCTGCAATGGCTTCGAAATCGGCTCAAAAAGTAGAAGAAGTAGATCTCTTCGATTTGTAATGGTGTGCTGAAATTTTGCGCGGAAAGATTGGCGTGGAAGGTTTTTAAGAATTGATAAAAAGTAGTAATCGAACAAAACCACCGAGGGATCTCGGTGGTTTTGTGTTATAAGGCGGGCCTTATGGCACTTCTACACCATCGAAGAGCTTTTGAATAACATCTTCTGAGGTCATGCTTTCGGCTTCTGCTTCGTAGGTCAGCAGAATGCGATGGCGCAATACGTCCATACCAATAGATTTAATATCTTCAGGGGTTACATACCCTCTGCCACGAATAAAAGCATGTGCTCGCGCTGCTTTGGTAAGGCAGATGGTTGCTCGGGGAGAAGCCCCAACGCTAATGAGCGGAATAAGGCTGGATAATCCCGCCTCGGCAGGGTTTCGCGTTGCGCACACCAGGTTGACAATATAATCTTCTACTTTAGGATCCATATAAATTTCGTTCACCAGTGCGCATGCTTTTGTAATGCGCGCCGCATCAATCACCTTGCCTACGGTAGGCATTTCTCCCTTACCCATGCGCTCGAGGATTTGCTTTTCTTCCTCTTTTGTTGGGTAGGTTATTTTGAGCTTAAGCATGAAACGGTCTACCTGCGCCTCGGGGAGCGGATAGGTTCCTTCTTGTTCGATAGGATTTTGCGTTGCAAGAACCAGGAAAGGGTCGGCAAGGGGATGTGTGGTTCCGCCAATGGTAACTTGACGTTCCTGCATAGCTTCAAGCAGCGCACTCTGCACTTTGGCGGGTGCCCGATTAATTTCGTCTGCAAGGACTATATTAGTAAAAATAGGTCCTTTTTTAACGACAAAGTCTCCGGTTTTCTGGTTATACACCATGGTACCAATCAGATCGGCAGGCAAAAGATCTGGGGTAAATTGGATCCGCTGAAAACCCGTATCAATTGCTTTTGCAAGTGTTGACACAGCAAGAGTTTTTGCGAGGCCGGGAACGCCTTCGAGAAGAATATGTCCCCGCGTTAAAAGTCCAATAAGCAAGCGATCGATCATTTTGGTTTGACCAACAATAACTTTTGAAAGCTCACCCCGCACTAAACTCACAAAACTTGACTCTTCGGCAATCTTTTCGTTGATGCGCGTTATGTCGACCGACATATTCACAATCCTTTCCTGCTCTAAACGTATACAAGGTGGCATTTGAATTGGGAAAATCCCGAGCAATTGCAAAATAGCCCAAAGAGGGGCTATAGAACTTAGCATAATATACGAAATTGGCATCAGTTTATTTTAATATGGATAGTTACACTTCTTCATCAATATTTATTGCACGCAAAGGTCGGATATGATAGCATTACTGGGTGAGCTTATAAGAATCGGTCTCTTGGTATTTTTTGTAACACTGGTATGGCGGATGCTCTTTGGTGCCTCAAAAAAACAGGGCGCTCAAAAAGCTGCAGCCAAGAATACTACGGCTCGTCGCTTTGATGCGGCTGGTAAAAATATTAAAGACGCCGATTTTAAGGATGTCTCAAAGTAACTATCAAGTAGCAATGGAAATTGTACAAGGAGTTTCGTATGGAACTATCTGTCACGGATGTCGGAAAATTCAAGATCATCAAAGCCGCAGGACGGGTAGACTGGGAAAATGCTCGTTTGCTTGACAAAGAAATACATCAAGTGATTGATGGCGGATCTTGTCACATTGTCTTTAATCTCGACGAAGTGACGTTTATATGCAGCGGCGGGATTGGAGCTCTGGTATATAATCTCAATAAAGTAAAAAAAATGGGCGGTGCCATTTATATCATTTCATCTAATCAGTATGTGAATTATATTTTCGAGACACTCAAATTCGACATTGTTTTTGATGGGTACCTTTTTAGTTCCATCGAAATGTTTTCTGAACAAGTACTGGACAGACAGGACACCTAAACCATGATTAATCTTCCCCCCCTTCTGTTAGAGCCGCGCATGCAGCAGAAAGTTTGGGGAGGAACTACTTTTGTTTCATCGTCTCCTGGTTTACCAATAGGAGAAGTCTGGGCAATTTCGGGTCGCGTAGGAAACGCCTCCAAAATTCTGAGTGAGCACGTCCCCAATTCCACGCTCGATGCTTTCTACGCCGAACACGGCCCGCTTTTGTGCGGTGATCGAAGCCCTCATTCGGAATTTCCACTCCTCTGCAAATTTATCGATGCTCAAGATCATCTTTCTGTTCAAGTCCACCCCAATGATGATCAAGCTCAACAAGGCGGGTACGGTCCGTGTGGCAAAACCGAATGTTGGTATATTGTTGATGCCGCTCCGGGCGCCGAAATTATCGCAGGGTTTAAACCCGGGGTAACCAAAGACGTTTTGCTAGCGCACCTGGCAGATCAGTCCATCGAAAGTATTCTCGATCGGTTTCCCATTGCACCAGGGGACATGCTCTTTATTCCCGCAGGTTGTGTGCATGCAATTTTAAAAGGCACGATAATTTACGAAGTGCAACAAAGCTCCGATACTACAATGCGGTTTTACGATTGGAACCGAAACGCGATAGACAGGCCACTTCATATCGAGCAATCGCTCTCGATGGTCTATTATGGACTTGGGAGCAATCGCCCTGTACCCCCGTGTGTTAAAAAAATGGTTGGGCCTTTGGTGCATCAGGTTCGCAGCGCCTGCCGTTTTTTTTGTGTTGAAGAAATTTATACCGCTGCCGCAGCTGAGGTTGTGGTGCCTGCCGTTAACTCTTGTGTAACGGTGAGCGTGCTTATGGGTGATGCTACACTACTCACCGATCGAGGCACTCTCCAGGTCGGTCAATATGGATCGGCATGTATGCCCGCAGATATTGGTCCGCTTACGTTTCAATTCGATAAAGAATCACGCATTCTTATTGCCTATATCCCCGATTTAATCGCCGATGTTGTTGAGCCTCTTCTGGAAAACGATTATTCACATGGAGAGATTGTTTGTCTTGCTGGTCCAGCCTTAGACAATGATATTGCTCGCCTTTTAACACCTCTTGGTTCTGTTTTTAATTCACATCGAGAATAGCTTCGCCACAAGGTATTTTGTAGATACCCGAATGTAGTACCCACCGTAGTAGCTACGTCGAGCGCACGCTTCGCGCTACCAATTAACGTATGTAAGGCACAAATGTAAGCATGGCACATCTAGAGTGGACTCACCTGGTTGGGCAGCCTAAAGCCAAAGAGGTTCTTGCTGCTGCGTTTGCAGGAAAAACCTTGGGGCATGCATATCTTTTATGTGGTGAGGAGGGCTGCGGGCCCTTTGCAGCTGCAGTTGATATGGCGCGTGCAATTTTGTGTTCTACTACGCAATCGGCGCCCTGTCGGGAATGTCCTTCTTGTAAACGTATAGCTCGAGGTGTACACCCCGACTTACACACCATTGTGCCTATAGCGCTAACAGCTGAGCATAAGAGCGAAGATGGTTTTTCTGACGAAGGTATGGATTTTTTAAGAGAGGTTGTTGTAGCACGGCTCTCACATCCTTACGACGAGGTGGCGTTTGATGCAGCTCCCGGAATTCCGGTTGCGTGGATGCGACAGGTTATGCGTGATGTAAATCGCGGTGCCGTTGAAGGGGAGTGCTGTGTGGTGATTATGGATGGGGTGGATCTTCTGGAAGATTCGTCGGCTAACGCAATGCTTAAAACACTCGAAGAGCCGCCGCCGAACACGTATTTATTTCTCGTAACATCGCGACATCATGCTGTATTGCCAACGATTGTTTCCCGGTGTCAGACCGTACGATTTGGCGGGCTATCGGTTGCCGAACTTACCCAAGGGTTAAAGGCCTTAGAATCGACCCCCTTTTCACCAGAAACCATCGAGTATGCAGTTTCATCGAGTATGGGGTCTCTTTCCCGCGCCCTTTCCAATGCAAGAAATCCTGATCTGCAATCGCGGGCAGATGCAATTCTGTTGTTAAATGCAGCACTTTCTACCGATTGGAGCATTCGAGCCCCGCTCGTAGATCGTTTAGCTCAAACAGGGGCGCATCATCTTAAAGCTATACTGTTGCAGGCGATGCATATAATTAGATCGTCACTCTTTGAGAATGCAACCCTTTCTGAAACGTATATTAAAGAGTCTGGCGCCACAATGCAATCATCATTTGCAGTTGCCGATGTTGCAATGGCCAGCAAAATATGTGCAGCCTTGCAGGAAGCAAGTGGTGCATTAGATAGTCATGGAAATACTGGCCTTATTTTAGTACACCTGATTGTGAATGTAACGGAGATATTACATGGGAAAAAATGCTAACCTCGTTGAAGTTGTTTTTAAGGGAGAACGGCGCGCTGTCTATCGGAATCGCGCCGAACTCGATATCAATAAAGGCGATTTTGTTGTTGTTGAAGCAGAACGCGGTAAAGAAATGGGTGAGGTTTCCCTTGCGGGAGGTCTTGTTCGGCTCAAGCGCGGCAAAGGCGAAGCGAAAAATGTTATTCGAATAGCTCTTCCCGAAGATCTGAAATTATATGAGGATCTCAAAGCCAAGGCCGACGAAGCTTTTAAAACGTGCCACAACAAAATCACCGAGCATAAACTTGACATGAAGCTTGTTGATGCGGAAGTTCAGTTTGATAGTTCTAAAATGACATTCTTTTTTACGGCTTCCCAGCGCATCGATTTCCGTGAACTGGTCAAGGATTTGGCCGCTCTTTACCGTACAAGAATAGAGCTGCGTCAGATTGGTGTTCGCGACGAAGCCAAGCGCATTGGCGGTTGTGGTATCTGTGGCAAAAAACAGTGTTGCAGCGCATTTCTCGAGGAATTCGAGCAAATTACCACGCAAATGGCAAAAGACCAGATGCTGTCGCTTAATCCCACAAAAATTTCGGGAAATTGCGGCAGGCTTTTGTGTTGTTTACGTTACGAGCAAGACCGGTACTGCGAAGTGTCTGCACACTTTCCAGCTATGGGAAGCTCTGTAGTTATCGAGGGTAAAACAGGTCTTGTCAATTATATCAATATTTTTAAGGAGCTTGGTCAGGTCCGCTTCGAAGATGGGACATTCGAGTGGTTTCCGGTCGAGACCTTTAAGACAGGCAAACGAATAGAGGTTGTTGAACATGCAGAAAAAACAGAATAGTCGTACCTACCTTGTCACTCAGGCATTGCCTTATGCAAATGGCGATATTCACCTGGGTCATTTGGTTGAGGCGGTACAAACAGATATCTTTGTTCGCTACCATCGAATGGCAGGCGATCGTGTCTTGTTTCCGGGTGCCGATGATACCCATGGCACACCTATCGAACTTTCTGCGCTACGCAAGAATATAACCCCCGAAGCGCTTATTGCGGCTGCATGGGATAGTCATGTTGCAGATTACAAAGGGTTTTCGATAGATTTTGATATTTTTTATACCACTAATTCCCCCGAGAACAAGCACTATGCCGAGAGTATCTTCGCAAGTTTACAAAAGAATAATTTAATTGTTGAAAAAGAAATAAGTCAATTTTATTGTGAGCACGATAAGCGATTTCTTCCCGATCGGTTTGTTGTGGGGACATGCCCAAAATGCAGCGCTCGTGATCAGTATGGTGATGTATGCGAAGCGTGCGGAACAACCTACGAGCCGGCAGACCTTTCCGATCCCAAATGCATTATTTGCAAAAACCCGCCAATCCAAAAAACATCCAAGCATTTTTTTGTTGAACTTGGCAAAAAAGAAGAATTTTTAAGGGAGTTTGTGTACGATCGTGATGTGTTGCGAACAGACATGAAAAATTTCGTGGGCAACTGGATCACACAAGGACTGCGTCAATGGTGCATATCGCGCGATGGCCCGTACTTTGGCTTTCTCATTCCCGGCACCACCGATAAATACTTTTATGTATGGCTCGATGCTCCAATCGGATACCTTTCGTCAACAGAAAAATGGTGTGCCGATCACAACGAGGATATCGACACCTTTTGGGGAAAGGAGTCCCAAACTCAGATTGTACATTTTATTGGTAAAGATATTGTTTATTTCCATGCGCTTTTTTGGCCTGTTATGCTCGAGGCTGCCAATAAGAAACTCCCCAATAAAATTAACGTGCACGGATTCCTTACTGTCAATGGTGAGAAAATGTCCAAAACGCGGGGCACATTTGTTTTGGCCAAAGATTATCGTGCCAAAATTAATCACCCTCAGGCGGCAGAGTATTTGCGTTTCTTTTATGCGAGTAAATTAGGCGATAGTGCCCAGGACATAGATCTTTCTGCGGATGAATTTGCACTTAAGGTTAATACGATATTGGCAAATACTATTGGCAATCTGCATCATAGAACATTTATCTTTTGTGAACGATCGTTCGACTCGTATATTCCCGATGCACCCTGGGATCAAACCATATGCGCCCTTGTAGAAAAAACCGCCCATGAAATTATTGCAGCGTATGAAGCTATCGAATACAAAACCGTTGTAGAAAAAATACAGTATCTTGGTTCTATCGGTAATAAATACTACCAGGATAACGCTCCGTGGGAATCTGTTAAAACAGATCCTTCTCGCGCTGCCGCTGTTATGGTAACGTGCGCTAATCTTGTCAAGGCACTAGTTGTATTTCTTAAGCCAATCACGCCGGCCCTTGCAGCGGTTGTCGAAAAGCAGCTGGGCCTCACTTTTACGCTTCAGGATTATGCGTTTTCGTTACGTAATGTAAAGGTTGCGCCTGCCCAAAAATTGGCAACCCCCATTGAAGCAGCGCTGCTTAAGGAACTTTTTGTTCCTCCGACGAGCGTGGATCAACCAGCCATCGTGCCAATAAAGCCAACTATCCCCTTTGATGTGTTTGGTTCTGTCGATTTACGCTTGGGGACTGTGGTTCAAGCAGAGCGTATCAAGAAATCCGATAAGCTCCTTAAGCTAATGGTTGATTTAGGAGAAATAACTCCACGGCAGATTGTTGCAGGACTCGGAAAACACTTCAAACCAGAGGCACTTTTAGGACGCCAGGTTGTTGTGGCTGCAAATCTGGCTCCGGCAAAACTCATGGGCGAAGTAAGTAATGGCATGGTTTTAGCAGTCAAAGAGGGCGAAAAACTAACCCTGCTTGGTGTGGGTGAATCCCTTTCAAATGGATGTGTAGTTTCGTGATTGAATCTTCTATAACACGTGACAGAATCGTATTCCGACCCGTCGATGAAGCGATTGCTGCGCATGTATCCGTTGCACTCTCGGTACCGCTCTCATTGGGGCGCATCCTTGCTGCTCGCGGATTAACAACATTCGATGAATGTAAACGTTTTTTTCGGGTGACGGCCCAGGCAATGCACGATCCATTTTTGTTTACTGGAATGGAAGATGCTTGCGTGCGAATCTGGAAGGCGATCGATTCGCTTGAGCCAGTGACAATATATGGAGACTATGATGCAGATGGTGTTACTGCTACAGCCTTGCTTTTTCGAGGACTTAAGGCTTTAGGTGCAAACGTTTCATTTTATCTTCCTAACCGGCTTATCGATGGCTATGGACTTAATAGTACCGGCATTCATAATGTAGCTCAAACAGGATGTACGCTTATAGTCACGGTAGACTGCGGCATAACCGCAGCTGCAGAGGTTGAGCTTGCGCGGACATTAGGTATAGATGTGATCGTAACAGATCATCATGAGCCTCAAGGAGATATCCCCAAGGCAATAGCAGTGCTAGACCACAAGCTCCCAACCTGTAATTACCCAGAGCAGGTGCTTGCAGGCGTAGGTGTTGCACTCAAGCTCGTTCAAGGGCTTGTGCGTATGCGGAGCAAAAACGATACAATATGGGAATCGCTACTCGACTTGGCCTCAATAGGAACCGCAGCAGACATTGTTCCGCTCACCGGAGAAAATAGGGCAATCGCATGTTTAGGATTTGCGCGTTTACGGGAGAGTTCCCACGTTGGCATTCGCGCGCTCATTACAGAAAAGAAACTTGACGGGAAACCACTTTCTACTTCGCAGGTTGTGTTTCAATTAGCACCCTGCATGAATGCGGTTGGTCGGCTTGGGGATCCTACTATTGGAGTAGCGCTTTTAATTACCGACGATCAAGCACAGGCATCAGCGTATGCGGCTGAGCTTGTTGCGGCAAATTTTCAAAGGCGCATTATCGATGCTCAGGTGCAAAAAGAAGCCTTTGCTTGGATAGAAACAAATGTAAATCTCCAAACGCAATGCGCTATTGTGGCCGGCGATGAAAAATGGCATCCTGGGGTAATTGGAATTGTTGCGTCTAAAATTATCGAGCGGCATTATCGGCCAACAATCTTATTTGCGCACGGAGCCGATGGCAAAGCCAAAGGCAGTGGTCGATCGATTGGCGCGGTTCATCTCCTTGAGGCACTGTCTGAATGCGAAGAGTATTTGCTTGGCTTTGGCGGGCATGCCGCCGCAGCGGGAATGACCATCGAAATCGACAAAATACCACTGTTTCGTGAGGCTTTTATTGCGGCAGTGCAGCGTCGCGTTACCCATGACGATCTTATTCCGCAAACCGTTGTTGACACGGCGGTATCGCTTCCTGAAATAGATGCTAAATATTATCGAATTATAGACCAGATGGGTCCTTTTGGGCCAAAAAATCGCCGACCAGTTTTTGTATCATATAACTGCAGCTTTAAAAATGATGCCCGCATTGTGGGTGAAAATCATCTCAAGTGCAACATCAGCTCAAATGGGCGTTCCTTTGATGCTATTGGCTTTGGATTAGGCGGACATCTTTCCGATATTCTTAAGAATAAAATGTTTACTGTTGCATTTACACTCGAAGAGAATGAATGGAACGGTCAAACAAAGCTTCAACTTCAGATAAAGGGCATTTACCCATGAAAATGTGGGATGGACGGTTTACCGAATCAACAAGCAAGCTCATGGAGCAGTTTAATAATTCGTTGCCAGTCGATAAAGAATTTTTTAAGCAAGATTGTGCCAATAATAGGGCATGGGCTGGGGCATTGTGTAAATGTGAAGTCCTTACCGCCGATGAACTCAAAAAAATCCTCGCAGGGCTTGATTCAATAGAAGCCGATGCATCCGAAAGCAAACTGGTATTTTTGCCATCCGATGAAGATATTCATATGGCTCTTGAGCGCATACTCATAGAACGCATTGGCGACGTTGGAGCAAAATTGCATACCGGCCGTTCTCGCAACGATCAGGTTGTAACGGATTTTCGGCTTTATGTTATGGAAGCATGTTCTTCTTTGCAAACGTGCATTGGTGCGCTGCAGCGCGCATTGGTACTTCGTGCAACATCCGACGAATCCGTTATCCTTCCTGGGTTTACCCATCTCCAGCAAGCGCAGCCTGTGTTGCTCTCGCATTATTGGATGTCGTTTTATTCTGCATTAAATCGCGAATGTGATCGTTTTATGCAAACCGCATCACGGGCAGATTATATGCCTTTAGGCGCTGGTGCAATTGCTGGATGTGGCTTTGAGATAGATCGTCATGCGCTCGCTCAAACGCTTGGGTTTTCTAAGCCAACAGATAATTCTATGGATGCTGTGGCATCGCGCGATTTTGCTCTCGATTTTTTAAGCTCCTGTGCAAACACTGCCATTGTGCTTTCCCGCTATGCCGAAGACCTTATTATTTGGTCTTCCAAAGAATTCTCTTTTGTAACGCTTTCCGATGCTTTTTCAACAGGCTCTTCCATGATGCCGCAGAAAAAGAATCCCGATTCGCTCGAATTGATTCGTGGAAAATGTGGACGGTTTATTGGAAATTATACCCGTCTCGCAGTTACGCTTAAGGGTGTTGGCTTAACCTACTATAAAGACTTACAAGAAGATAAAGAGCCGGTATTTGATAGTTTTAAACAGCTTTCATTGGTTGTGCAGGTGTTTTCGCAGGTTATCGCTACACTCTCTGTAAATCAAGATCGTATGGCCGCGGATATGGATCCGCTCCTTTTTGCAACCGATGTTGCCGATTACCTTGTTGTTAAAGGTTTACCGTTTAGGCAGGCGCACAAGGTTGTGGGCAAGCTTGTTGGAATGTGTGTTACCGAAAAGATCGATTTGGGGAGGATTCCACTTGCAAGACTTGTGGAGTTTTCGCCACTTTTTACCGATGATGTGTACGCCCTCTTTTCGGCTGAAGCTGCTCTTGCGCATAGGGCAGTGTATGGGGGAACAGCCCGTCACAGGGTTCAAGAGCAGATTAAAGCAGCGCAGGCAAAATTAGGCATTGTTTAAGAACCCTTATAAAAAGTGGTAATGAGAAGAGCAAAAATTATTTTAATCGGATGTGTTGAAATTTTCATGCACATTTAGCGTTACTGGAGGATTCTATGGTAAAAAAGATTATAGTGGGTTGTGTTATTCTTGCTTCTGCAACAATGGTGTATGCAGGTGGCAAAGCCGATTCTACTATGGGAGAGAATGATCTTGCATGGTCTACCCTTCCATCGCCTACAAAAGTCAAGACGTTTGCCGTTGCCGGATCGGTCGTTTATTACGTAAACGAAACCGAGTTTTTAATTGCCGATTCAAAAAAGAAGGGGCTTACTCATTTACCTGCGATAGCAACGATCCCTGCCAGTGCTGTTTCGGAAATGGATGCCGATAATAGCGGCAAGATTTTTATTGGGTCGGCGCAAGGTTTGGGAATTAAGAGCATAAAAGAAGCAACCCTGCTCACGACAAAAGAGGGGCTACCGTCTAATGAAGTTACAAAAGTACATGCAAGCAGATCGGGCGCAGTCTGGATTGCCACTTCTGCTGGTTTGTGTGTATACCGCAATACCCTTATTACCTCATATGCAACAGTTGGCCCGCAAACAAAACCTATCACAGCGCTTGCCTCCGATGATCGGGGAACGGTGTATGTTGGTACCAAAAAAGGCCTTTATGTTTTTAATGGAGCAACCTGGTCAAGCCAGAATAGTAACACGGGAATGAGTGATGATGCTATTGCTGCCCTTGGTTACGATTACAAAACGCAGTCGTTGTGGGCCGCGGTTGGTGATGCAGATGTCAATAGCTATGATGGGAAATCCTGGCGCATATTTACCAGTGTTAAAAGCGGGATTTCGGGTATTTTTGCCGATGTGCATAGCCGAATCTGGTTTGCTGCGCCTGGTGGCTTAATGCGATACAATGGCGATGAGTGGATTACCGATGCTGCACAAATTGGGATTTCGATTCCGGCAGTTTATAAAATTGCTATCGATACACAAGGAAACATGTTCTTTGCAACCGATAAAGGTGTGATGGAGTTGACGAATCAGTAGTTTAATGGTGCGGGTAAACAAACCATAGTATTTAAGCGCGCGGACCCCTATTTTTACAGGAGAAAAGAGTCAGATGAATACGATCAAGATAGCAGTCGTTGGTATTGGAAATTGTTGCAGTTCGCTTTTGCAGGGAATCGAATATTACAAAGATAAAACACCACAGGATGCAATAGGACTCATGCATTGGGATGTGGGCGGATATACCGCATCGGATATTTCTGTGGTTGCAGCGTTTGATATTGATGAGCGTAAAGTTGGCCTCGATGTCAATAAGGCTATTTTTGCAAAACCTAATTGTACCGCTGTTTTTTGCGAAAAAATGCCCAATGCAGGTGTAGCGGTTTCTATGGGCAAAGTACTTGATGGTGTTGCAGAACACATGAGTACCTACGAAGACGATTATACCTTTAAAGTTGCCACGACCCCAGAGCCCGATGCGCAGACCGTTGTAAACGAACTAAAAAAATCGGGTGCCGAAATGCTGGTTAATTATTTGCCCGTTGGCTCCGAAGAAGCAACGCGCTTTTATGCGCAGTGTGCGCTCGATGCTGGGATTGGTTTTATTAATAATATTCCTGTCTTTATAGCATCCGATCCTGTGTGGGCAAAAAAGTTTGCAGATAAGAAAATTCCCATTATTGGCGACGATATCAAGGCTCAGCTTGGTGCTACCATTACCCATCGTACCCTCACCGATCTTTTTAAAAAGCGCGGTGTCAAGCTCGAACGAACGTATCAGCTCAATACTGGCGGTAATACCGACTTTCTTAATATGCTTAACAGAAGCCGCCTTGCATCCAAAAAGACCTCCAAAACCGAAGCTGTACAATCGGTTGCTGCCACTCGTTTAGACAATCGCAATATTCATGTAGGGCCATCGGATTATGTGCCATGGCAAAACGATCAGAAAGTGTGTTTTATCCGTATGGAAGGCAAGCTTTTTGGCGATATTCCCATGAACCTCGAATTGCGCCTCTCGGTAGAAGATTCGCCAAATTCTGCTGGCGTAGCTATCGATTCAATCAGGTGTATGAAGCTTGCTCTCGATCGTAAAATCGGTGGAGTATTGTATTCGCCCGCATCGTATTTTCAAAAGCATCCACCGCGTCAGTATACCGATGAAGAAGCGCGTCTTTTAGTAGAAGATTTTATTGCAGGAAAACGGGATAACTAATTTTTTAACGTGCTTTTGCAAAGGACATTCATGTGAAACGGCACAGTGGCATATTTCTCCATCCAACATCGCTTCCTTCACGCTATGGCGTTGGTGATTTTGGTGGCGGCGCATTTGGCTGGATCGATCTTTTGCATGCACGAAAGCAAAGTGCGTGGCAGGTGTGCCCCTTGGGGCCAACGGGGTATGGAGATTCTCCCTATCAAACGCTGAGCTCGTTTGCAGGTAATACCTTACTTATATCTCCCTCGCGACTTATTGAAGAAGGCCTTCTCGATAGTTCCGATGCTAAAGAATATCCCTTTTTATCAAGTTTTAAAGTTGACTTTGGGGCCGTCATTAGTGCAAAAGAAGCGTTGCTGGATAAAGCGTGCGAGGCATTTATTGATTCCGAAGCTTTTTTAAATTTTTGCGATGAAGAGAAATTCTGGCTCGAAGATTATTCGCTTTTTAGGGTCCTCAAAGAATTGCATAAAGGGGTATCATGGTTTGAGTGGAAGGCACCGTATAAATTAAGGTTTCCTGCTGCACTCGAAGATGTAAAGGGCTCGCACCGCAAAACAATACGAAATCATAAAGTAAAGCAATTCTTTTTCTATTCGCAATGGGCAAAACTCAAGGCGTATGCCAACGAAAAGGGCATAAAAGTTATTGGTGATGTGCCGTATTATGTCGCAAGCGATAGTGCGGATGCCTGGTCGATGCCCGATCTTTTCGAGCTCGATGAAGAAGGACGGCAAGTCCGGGTTGGGGGTGTTCCTCCAGACTACTTTTCTGTTACAGGACAACGTTGGGGAAATCCCATTTATAGATGGGATACCATGCGCGAAAACCGATACCATTGGTGGGTCGGTCGTGTTCGTAAAGCTTTGTCACTCTTTGATACCATTCGCTTCGATCATTTTCGTGGGTTCGAATCGTTTTGGGCTATCCCGGCGCAATGCAGCACGGCTATTGAAGGTATATGGGAGCCAGGACCGGGGATCGATTTTTTTGGCGTTTTAAAAGAAGATCTTGGGGCCTTGCCAGTTATTGCCGAAGATCTTGGCGATATAACGCCGCAGGTTCTCGAATTACGTAAAGCAACAGGTTTTCCTGGTATAAAGGTTCTGCAATTTGCTTTTGATGGCAATGCAGACAACCCTTATTTGCCCTATAGCGTTTCTCCTAATAGCGTTATGTATACAGGAACGCACGATAACAATACTTCTTTGGGATGGTTCCTTAATTTGTCTCCCGTAGAAAAAGATCGCGTTTGTGAATATATCGGCTGTGGAAGTTACGATTTCCTAACGTCGTTTTTACGGACGGCCTATTCGTCGCCCGCAAACCTTTGTATTGTTCCTTTCCAAGATATTTTGGGGCTTGGAAGTGAGCACCGTCTCAATACCCCTGGTGTTGAACGAGCAAACTGGCAATGGCGATTTACAATGGATATGGTTACCGAAGATAAACTGAGGCTTTTAGAAGATTTCACGAGAATCTATGGACGTTTGCCCGGATAGTTCCCCCTTTTCACGTTTTAAAAAAAGCAGATCAATTGAAAAGGGGGCCGATTTCCTTAGAAAAGCCTACATTGTATCCCGCCTTCAAGTGTCTTTTCTTTTGTAAAATAAAAACACTTTATTGAACATGCTTATTTGTTTGTCCACCAATTTTGTAAAAACCAGTATGCACTTCAACCGATTCATCGTCGAGCTTGAGTTCTGCGAGCTGCGCTTCAATTTTTTTAACACTTTCAGAATCGGGATGTTGTGCTCTTAGCAAAGCGCATTCTGTTTGAATAGCGAGAAATCGAACTTGCAGTGAAGTTGCCAATGCATTGCAATTAGTAGAAAGTTCTTTGAATTCATCTTTTTCACGAAAGCGAAGCTTAGCTGCAATATAGCCTTTTTTGAGAAGATCGGCCCATTGCTCTAGCTTGTATACAGGTACCGCATATTTACGCGATGCATAAAAACCAATACAGAGAGCAACCAAGAGATTAACCAGAACGCTCGCAATTAAACTAGGCAGTATAATAAATACAATATTTTCTCGCGGGGGAATATCAAGATTATGGTTGAGGATCACCCTATAAAAAGCCACGCTCTGGAATTTAATGAAATAGGTAACAAGCAGTATTGCCGAAGACGTAAGCGTTGCAATCAGCACAGCTACCATAATTTTTATGATAAGCCTGGTTTGCAAAGATTTCTTAATGAAAAAATTCCCGAGCGGTTTTCTTAAAGCATTTGTTATCATCTGTAAGAACCTCCACGATATGGTCTAGGATTACTACTTTTATACAAGCATTGGTCAATAGTTGTTGCGCTGTATGGTGAAACTATTAAATTACGTTGCTCCTCTCATGGAGCAAAAAGCAGCCCGAATATACTGTCTTGTATAGAAATTTTCCTGTTTATAATACACATAATAGTATAAATCATGCCATTTAAAGGGGGGACTTAAGAAACGGTTGTTTGATTGCTTGCATTTCTAAATAAAGGCATTAAGTTAGGACGGCGAAGTGTTCTGTGCTTGGAAAATGCCAGGGCATGAGATTAATTTAAATGCATAGCCAAGTTTAGCTTAGATGCATAAGACACATTGGTCAAACAGTACATGCGCTCTATAAAAAGCGTGGAATCATTTTTTTGATAAGGTTTTGCACTTCATGAAGACATTGTTTGGCAGTTTATGCGTCAGTATCTGCTTGGGCTTCTTGGTGCCTAACTGCGTTTCCAAGGTGGAGCCATCTGATAAACTAATTCGGGAGATTGCCAATGCTGCAGCATTTGTCAATAAACAAAGTCCTTCGCAGAGTATTGCTGATGGCTCTGGTCTAGGTGCATTTATCGATAGCGCATCAAGGCATTGTGGTAAACTTCTAGAATCTGCGCATTCTATGGATGACACTATTTCCTGTCTTGTAGCGTATGTCTACGATTCACTCAACATTGGATTTGATTCGGGCTCAATAGCAATGGCTGCTTATTTTCCCTATGCAACACAGCTTCGTCACAAAGGGTCATGTGTTGGCGTTACTCTGCTCTGTGTTGCCCTTGGAGAGCGTCTTTGTATCCCGATTGTTGGTGTTGCTGCTCCGGGACACGTTTTTATGCGTATTGACAATGGAATCGTATCTCATAATCTCGAACCAAATAGACATGGCTATCAGTATACCGATGATGAATATCGAGCTAAATATGCCATCGCCCCTGGTTCTTGGTATACCTTGAAGGCATTAACAAAAGAAAATCTTGTGGGGATGCTCTGGTATGATATAGGTAACAGTTTCAAAGCAGCGGGGAATCTTATTGAGGCTATGCAATGCTATACGAAAGCGTATGAACGGTTTCCCGGGTTTGCAGAAGCTCTTGGGAATAATGCCCTGTGCCGGGCAGCATTGGGGGATGTTTCGGGTGCGCTTGCGTTACTTGAAAGGGCTGCTCAAAAACGTCCTGATCTTGAGAATATTTATGCAAACTTGGGAACGCTTTATATTTCAAAAGGCGAAAATCGTAAGGCTTGCAGCGCCTTTGAAGAGGCTTTGCAACGAGATAAAAAGAGCGCATCGCTCTGGTATGGATATGCCCTTTCGCTTTCGGGACAGGAAATGCGAACCCAGGCGATCAACGCCGTGGATTCTGCTCTTGCTCTCGATTCGAAGTATGCACCGGCAGTCAACCTTAAAAGTCAATTAACATCACATGAACAATCTCGATAGGTTTAAACAAAAACCACCGCATCTGACAAACCTCGATAGAATTGGGGTGTTCCTTTTTTGTAGCATGCTCATGTTTTTTATGTGGTATCCTCTTACCGATGCCGATATCTTTTGGCATTTAGCATCCGGGCGCGAGATGCTCCGCACGCACTCATTTTTGCACGTTGACCCCTTTTCATTTACACCGCGAGATCCGGTCTGGATCAATATTCATTGGCTTTTTCAGGTGTTGGTGTATGGCCTGTTTAAATGGGGGGGATATGGTGCGATTTTATGCGCCAAATGTTGTGGTATGGGCATTGGAGCATTCTTTCTCTGTCGTATTAGTAAACAGAAGGGGGATGCATTCATAACGGGACTACTTCTGGTGGCATCTCTTTTTGTGATACGGTACGAGATCGATGCCCGGCCAATTGTAATAACCCTTGCATGTATCGCACTCTTTATGTTTTGTCTTACTCGCTTTCGCTCCACCCGTTTTGTGCGCTATCTGGTCGTATTGCCTTTTGTAATGGTGATATGGGTAAATTGTCAAGGTCTTTATGTGCTTGGGATTGCTATACTAGGCTTTTATATGCTAGAAGATCTAGGAAAAAACATTGTTTCCAAAAAAGGTATTTCCAATTCGGTTCCACTTATTCTTGCACTACTTGGTGTTCTTGCTGCCTGTTGGATAAATCCTAATGGACTTGACGGGGTATTATATGCGCACCGGATATTTGCTCGAATAGATCCCTCGTTAAAAAATATTTTCTCCGAAAATGTTTCAGAAAACATGCCCCTCTTAAAGCTCTGGGGTACCGATCCCTTTAGGGTAATGGTGGTATTGGTCTTTGCAGGTGCGTATGGAGTTATGGGCTTTTTTGCTCGCAAGAAAAGTGGGTGGGCCGAACATGCAATAGTAATTTCCTTTTTTATTCTTGCACTCATGGCTTCTCGCAATACCGCTCTTTTCTTTTGGGTGGCTGCACCTTCCAGTGCGGTTGCATGCGGTTCCTTGGTGCGCAACAACAGTAGCGTACGTCAAGGCGTGGTCACGTGGTCAGGCGTTTGGGTGGTTGTTATAGGTACCGTTTTGGTACTTTTTTTGGTTTTGCATTTCATGATGCTCTCGATGCTTCCAAAAGGCCGGTGTGTTGCACCTTTTCGGTTTCCCGAAAAGGCAATTGAGTATATGAAAATTCATGACTATTCTGGTAATGTATTTAATACCGATCGGTATGGGGGATATCTGTTGTGGCAGATGTACCCGCCTGTTAAGGATTTTATCGATGGGCGCTTTATTCTTCGGTCACCTGCTTTTTTTGCGGAGTACCTGAACATTCTCGATTCGCCACAAGTTTTTGAGGCCGTTGCAAAAAAATTCTCGCTTGGGGCGGTGCTTATTCAAACAGCATATTTCCCAAGATATTTGCCTTTGGCGCGTAATGTGTATCATTCTAAAGAATGGAAGCTTGTGTATACCGATGGGGCGAGTTGCCTATTCTATAAGGTCTCATCATCGAATGTCCAAGCAATACAGCTCGAATCATCAATGACAGTCGATTCTTTAGCGGTTGCTGCGGCTACGAGCTGGCCGGAGGCTAGCCCCTTACGCGCAGAAGCTATAAGGCATATTTATAATTTGGCCAACTATTTAACGAAGCCATAGGTAAAAAAAGATCAATCACAAGCAGAATGAGTGCAAATGTTATATTTTTTAAAGCATTAAAATTAGGTTTATCGAGTCGATTCATTTTTTCACCATTTTGTGAGGGGGATCTATGCAGATTCGAGGATTGATTTTGGCAGGTGTCATCCTTGGCAGTGCAACACTGGCTGCTGCACAGGAAGCTCCACTTGGTTCTGCAACAAAGGCAGAACCAGCAGAGCAAAAAGCGCTTGATGCTTTTAAAGGCAAAGTTAAGGGTAAAATTGTTTGGTCTTCTTCACGTGCAAATTCAAAGCACGATATTTGGATTATGAATGCAGATGGGACAGAACAGAAGCCATTGACAACAGGTGGACACCTCGATTGGTTCCCACGTTTTTCTCCCGATGGTCAGAAAGTGATCTTTACTCGTAGCAAAATGGGCTGGGTTCCAGAAATGCAAGCCGAGTTTTTTGACAAGTGGGATGTTTGGACAGTTAACGTCGATGGTACTGGCGAAACTAAAGTTGCCTCAGATGCAGTATGGGGAACCTGGCGTCCATCCGGTGATTCTATTGTTTTTGCTCGCGGTCCAAAAGTTTTTATAAAGAAACTTGGGGAAGAGTCCGACAAAGAACTTTTTGATGCAGATGTTGTTATCAAAAAAGGTGCAGTTGCGCAACAGCCAGAACTTTCTCCTTCTGGGAAATTTCTTGCTATGACCGTTCGTGGTACCGTTCGCAAAACAGCAATTTACAATGTGGAAAAGAAAATACTTAACGGTATGGGTGGTGGTTGCGAAATAACTTTTGTTCCTGGCGAAAAGAAAGCTCTTCGTATGAATGAAGGCCATGGCAACGGTGGTACAGAAGTTCTTCAAATCGAGCTTGATGCCGATGGTAAAGCAATTGGCAATGTAGAAGCTTTGGCCATCCCAAAAGAAATGAAGTTCATGGATCTTCCTGGTCGTCGTTCGCATGAATACTTTCCTCATCTCAATAAAACAGGTGAGTATATGGTATGGGGCGCAAGCCGTGGTGATCACGAGCATGATGTTTCTGACTACGATATTTATATCTGGAAGTTGGGAACCAACGCCGACAAAGATTTTGTCCGCTTGACATTCCATAGCGGCAACGATCGTTGGCCAGATCTGTTTCTTGAATAAGATCTGATACCAGAGTCGGAATTGAGTTTTGTAAAGAGCCTGCTATCTGTTTAGGTAGCGGGCTCTTCTTTTATTAGATGGACGGCTAAAGTAAAGCGATAGTTGCTCCACTATTCAGGCACTACCTAATCGATTTTTTGCTCCACAATTGTTACCACATTGCCTGCCAGGTAGAGGGGGATTGGACAACAAGCCCAGCAGCTATAAGCCAGTCTAGTGGGGCGGCAAGTTATGCGGGAATGGCCTTAAATACGCGTTCAATTGAGAGGGCATTGGTTTTACCCGAATGCTTTGCCATGTCGGCACAGTAATCAGTAATGAGCTCATATTGACGATGACGAACTTTTTCACTTGCAGCTAAATGCTCATCTTTTGTATTTACAAAGAGGTCGACAATTTCGGGCATACCGCCGCAGATAAGGTATCGCTGATAAATTGCCCAAAATTGGTTGTGCATCATATCGTCAAGGCGCTCAAACGCCGTGAGTGCATGAGGACCCCGGAGTTGCGCAAGAAAATCCGCAGCCTGTTCTTCCCCCAAGGCCCAGCAAAATTCTTCGAAATCCATGTTTTGCCGACTTGTCGTGCACCATGAAAAATTAAGGGCTTGCGTTTTTCAGCCTGCTTCCACGCAAGAAGGGCATCAATAATTTTTCGATTCATGTAAGAACATAACTTATTCGTACCAATAAGTTGCGACCATGTAGCTTATTCCTACAAAAAATAATGACAAGCACTCATTTTAGGATATGGAGCATATTACTATTCTACCACCACAGGCCCATTCCATTCATTTTCATTGCCGTGGATATCTGTTCTCTCAAAACTCAGCATAATTCCCCAGGCTGCGCCGTTATTGGTGCCAAGCGCACATATAAATTCGTGATCGCCTTTTTCAAACGCATAAGGAATAACGGCATCTTCTGGCGAAACAGGATTGATGCCTTCGGGGTTGAAATGAATTTCCTTTTTATCAACCCATATCTTGACTGGGCCATCATAGCCACAACGAATAGTAGTGTGCATAGGCTCATGGCAGCGCACGGTTGTGATAAAATAAAACAGCAGATCCGTAATTCCCTGTTTGACAATTTCGGGGCGCATCGAGCACAGGGCACCTTTGAAGGATATTGGACGAAGTTCTAATGAACTGATTTCTGGACAAGAGAGATCGTGAAGTTTGCCAGCAGAGGGCAAAAAAGTTGATACTCTAAAGAAGCGTATGTGTGGAGCTGCGGGGAGTGATCCTATCTTTATAGGCCCAAAAACAGGAAGTGGACGCTTGGAAGAATCGCAGATGGTACAGATCGGGTGCGTACCTTGGCCATAATGAAGAAACATGCGCTCCACTTCTCCTACGGGATAAAAGGTTCGGCATATAATTGTGGAGCCTTCTATATCTGTTTTGTAAATAATAAGATCATCAATCAAATAAGGCATTTCTACAATACTGAATCCATGCGGTTTTCCGTCCGAACGCAACGTTCCTGATACATTGGTAAAGGTGATATACACATCGGCCAGCCCATTGAAAGGGTTTTTCCGAATAGACACGGACGCACATTCGATGGGAGGTGTTTCGGTGGAATTTTTATAGTAAAGCGCCCTGGCAGCCTGTGCCAAACGCGCGCCAACTTTGGCCTGATCTTTTCCGCTTATGTGTACATAATCATCCAGATCGAGGTCGATAGTGGAAATTGTTAAAAGATTGGGAATGACCTTGGGCAAAAGGCGCTGCTGCTCCTGGATCGAATTCCAAAATATGCCGCTAGTGCCTGTATTGCTAAACGATTGCGCAATTTGCGCCATAACAAAAGGCATTTTGGGATTGTTACAATGAAATCTTATCGCGTCAACAAAGGTTTTCATACGGCTTGAATAAAGTGCAACGTCTGTGGCGTCTTCGGTGTCGGAGCATCCTTGATACCATGCAACACCTGCAATGGAACCCCCATTTTTTCTGATACGTCGCATGGTGGCCCCAAAAAGACTTTCGCCTTCTTTAGTGATAAGTGCAGGATCCCATTGGGTCATTTTGGTTCCGCCATGAGCGCATGGGATGAGACCTTGGGGTATTCCTGTTGCTGCAAAAAGCTCCTGACCAAACGCAACACCAGGGCCGCATCCTAGGTGATCTGGCATCCATTTCACCGCATTAAAGGAGTTGATGAGCGTCCGGTGAATAGAGTCCTGGGCTGTGTCTGTGGTGTGAATGGGATCTTCTGCCTTCTCCCAGATATCAGACATGGAAAACGCGCGAACTGTTTCGATGGCTGGCAGCTTTCCCGATATGTATCCAAACCCCTCCATGTTGGATTGCCCAGCTAAAACCCAAATATCCCCAACATACACATTGCTACAAGTTATAGAGCGGTTTGATGGTTGATTGCTTATTCCAAGTTCTATGGTATAGGGGCCTCCAACCGGGATTCCGCAAAGGTCTAAACTAAAAGAGCCATTGACCGCTTTTCCTAAAGCAATCCCACTCAATTGGCGTAATGGTACCTCGTTAAGCTTTACGGTAACTATAATGTCGCCATCCACGCAAGATGTTCCCTGTATCGTGGCACGGGATACATTCTGTGGTGTGCGCTGAAGGACCATTCCAGTAAAGAGACCAGATGCAATTGATATCAAGAACGTACTCCTTATGTAAATTGACTAAAAAAATGCGAACAAAAAAGTGCACAAAGCCTTATCTGGCTTATAAAATATGACACGCCACAGTGTATGCAGGAAAAAGGTTTCCCTCAATCCATTATAGAGTGCTGAGCATATGCAATGCCCCACAATGTGGTATAAACCCCTGGTATTGGAGAAGTATCATAGCGGGAAATTAATGTCAATAAAAAAAGCATGGTTAAAAAAAATAAACAATTGACTTTTTATACCATAAAAAGTATTCTTAGGTATTGATAACACTATAGATAGGGTGATCATCTGTTGCAATCTTGGTTTTTTGGGGGTGTATGAAAAAGATCCGATGTCTCGATCACACGATGCTTTTTAAGAAGAAAACGGAACTTGATAGCCGGTGCCTTGCCCTTATTTCCGAGGCTCGGCGCTTGTATGGTCCCATAACGCCGTGTGGTTCGGCAGCCGATTTTAAAGAGTGTTTTATCAAGGTTAATGGATCGCTTATCTTTTGGTTTAATAGCCTCGATGGATCAACCCATATCGTTAAAAGTGCAGCAACACGGAGCACAACCCAGCGCATGCCTGCAATAGTTCCCCGAAAGGCTCCAATGTCTGTGTATATGAATTGAACGTACTAGATGCAGCTTGAGATTTTTGAAGTTTATGGGGGGCATCAGGTATTTGCCCCCCTCCCTCAAAAGCGCCTGGGCGAAGCGCTATTCTGCAGATAAGAAATAAATTACACCTTAAACTGGCTTACGATCTTTTGCAGATTTCCGGCAAGTTGCGCGAGCTCCTGGCTTCCGTTTTTAATTTGGGTAACTCCTGCCGAAGTGTCCATTGCAGCTTGGTTGACACCTTGAATATTGACCGAGATTTCCGAAAGTCCTTTGGCAGATTCTCCTACATTGTGGGCCATCTCGGATGATGCCTGGCTTGCTTCGACAATGCTTCTTGCTATTTCGTTGACCGTTGCGCTTTGTTCTTCTACGGCACTAACAATTGTTTGACTGATAGTATTAATTTCGTCGATAATGCTTGTTATTTCTTGGATTGCAGAGAGTGACGTGTCGGTATTGGTTTGCATGTGCGCTACTTGGGTGCGAATCTGTTCTGTTGCCTGGGAAGTTTGCCGGGCAAGGTCTTTAACTTCACTTGCTACCACGGCAAAGCCTTTGCCGGCATCTCCAGCACTTGCTGCCTCTATGGTTGCATTAAGGGCTAATAAATTTGTCTGGTCTGCAATGTCGTTTATTATTTCTATGACTTTTCCAATTTCACGGGATGATCTGCCAAGTCGTTCCATTTGTTCTCGGGTCGATTGTGCTTGAGCATTTGCTTTGGATGCTATGACACTCTCTTTTTGACAATTTTTTGCGACTTCGTTAAGGGATGCGCTCATTTCCTCTATTGATGTTGCTACCGATGAAACCGTAGTAGAAACGATTTCTGCGGATGTTGACATGCCGTTAATATTTGCAGTTGATTCTTCGGTTGCTGCGGCCACAGTGCGGCTTTGAGCCGACATTTCTTCTGCATTGGCCGCGATTTGAACAGCATACGCCGATTGCTTTTCGGAAGAGCCTAAAAGGGTTGTGGTGTGATTAGCAATAGATTGTATCATGCCATGCAGCTTCTCGATAAACGTGTTAAATAAGCGAGCTTGTTCGCCGAGTTCATCGTGTGACTGTATCGAAAGCCGATGCGTTAGGTCTCCTTCTCCTTGTGCGATATCCTTGAGCATGGTGATTGATTGGCGGAGGGTCTGCGTAATTGACCTTGTAAGAATGATGCCAGCAAATATTATTCCGAGTATGATTATGAGCACAATTACTGTAATAACCGTTATTGTTACAAAGGTTTTAGTTGTTGCTTTAAGTTCTTGATCCAGACGCTCTTTTTGACTCTTTGCATTGAGTATATCGACCGCTTTTAAAAAATGAGAATAGCACGGTGCAGATTCAGAGATAAAACGCTCCTGAGCTCCGGCATAGTCGCCTTGCAGAAGCAACGCAATAACAGGCGTATTAGCCGCCTTAAGTTTGGCTAGGCTTGGGTGCAAAATACTTTTAGTTGCGTCAACGGTATCTGCTTGGTTGAATGCTTGAGATATGTTGAGTGAATCAAGAATGAGCAGGCTCTCTATAGTATCGGTATCTCTTTCTCGCAGAAGCCGTTGCATTGCGCTTTGGGCATTTGAAACATGGCTGATCATATCGAGTAAACATGAAGCTTGTTGTGCCTGGTTCAAAAACTGATTTCTTCCAGCATTAATGGATGAGTTAAGGAGTAGTGAAAAAACCAGTGTGATCAGCAAACTTGTTCCGGTTGTAATCCCGATAAGCAGATAGATTTTTTTAGCGATTGATAGTTTCATACTCATCCCTTTTGAAATTCTCATGTTTCTTGAAAAAGAAAACAAATCAGGCAAACATATACAGAGTTCTTGTAAGCAGAAAAAGACAAGGAAAAAATTTTCCTTGTCTTTACTAGATAAATTTTCTAGTATCGCTTATAGCTTTGTTACAGCCAGCCCAAATACTATCGATCCAATAGGCATTTTTCCATCAAGAACCGGAATTGCAATTTGAACCGATTGAACACCAGTCGATTCGTCAATTTCTACAGATCCTACCCAATTTTTACCGGTCATGGGGAGATCGTGCTTTGGCTTGCCTTTATGTATCCAGCTCGTTGTTTTGGACAAATAGGCAACTTTTGAGCCATCCGCAGCGTTAACAAAGAGTTCTGTAACGCACTCTTCTTTTTTCCCCTTGATATACGTGGCCAATTCATTTTTGGCAAGTGCTTTAACTTCTGGAGAAAGAAGGGTTAATGTTTTCCAGGTATCATTTGTCATTGCCTTGATTTCTGCAGGTGGCGTGGTATTGTTTGCCTTAACCGCAGCCACTATGGTTGCATCGGTAGACCACGAAGCATACGCTGCAACCTTGGCATCAACTTTTGCTTGCACTGCAGCAGGCAAGAGGTCTGCCGCAAAAACACCCGTTACAAACGCACAGTATATACTTGCTGCTGTTACTATTTTAAGATTCATACTAAAACTCCTAAAAAAAATATTTATTTAAGCTGTGATGTAAATCGAACTCCAAGGCGGACATCGCCAGTTTTAATGCCCGTATTGTCTGAGCCAAGGCCAACTTGAAAGCGAGCCCGGGTACCAAGCTTTTTGTCGAGGTATACATCCCATTGTAAATCATCCTTTTTGCCGGGACGGTCTTTCATGATTTCGAATTCTGCTGTTAGATTGTTGAGGATGCCACCCGTTGGAATGGTTGTTCCGAAAGTAATAGGAGTTTGCGTAGTGTCAACAGCATCTGTTTTGTTTGGCATTTTTGCTTTGGCCAGAATACCAACTTCAATAAAGGGTTTAAGATCTTTAATAATAGTGTAATCTGCAACGATGCTTACTCGGCTATCGATTTTTGCATCTTTGTTGTAAGCCAAGTCAAACACATTTGCGCGATACCCTACGCCAAAATTGAGGTCCTTGATAGGGGCAATTTCTTCGTAGATACGCAGATACCCGGTGTTGAGCTTGACATCGGATACACCCAGTAATACTGACGAAGAGAGAATAAAAATCTTGTTTGAAGCTTCAAAAGCATTGTGATACGCTAACTTTCCCATAAATGCACCGCCTGCATCTTGGTCGAGATAGTTACCGAATTGAAGTGTTTTTGAGCTGGTGGTATAAAATCTACCTGTTTTAAGATCGATATATTTCCATGAATATTTTACCCAGGCCTGCTCTACCTGAAATTTGGCAATAGGGGTTGTGCTTACCTTGGCCGATATCGTGTCTGTTGAATCTTTCCATGCAAATCCTGTGAGAGGTGCATAGCCAAACCCTTCGGGAAATGCACGAATATTAAGTTCTGAAGAAAAGTCCGATGCTTTGCATTTTGCGCCAAAATTGAAGCGACCCCACAGTTCGTCTAAGTTGTCTTTTACCTTGTTATCCCAGAATGCGCGCTGGGCTTGTACTTGCACAGAACCTGTAAGATCGAGCGTTGGTTTTTCAGCAGCCGACGGAGCTGCAGGTTTATCTGCTGCGATAAGCGAGCATGCAAATACAGCTGCTATTGATAGGCTTTTAATACAATTCATCTATGATCTCCTTAAAAAACGTTTCGGATTTAAATTAAGAATGCATTAAAACTAAAGCTTCAACAGGTATTTGTTAGAGTAACTCCGCCAGATTTCATGCGAATCTCCTTGTAAAGGTAAAGAGCATTTATCTTTGCGTGATTGTTGAATGCATAAGAATAGCAGTGCAATGATTAGTGCAAAGGTTAACTATACCGATATAAATTAAGGGAGTCAATAGTTTAATTGTTAAGGAAGTCGCAAAAAAGATACTGTAGGCAGAAAGCTTTTATGGGGCAATGTAGGATGCCTGCACAGCAAAGAGACTGTAAGTCTCTTTGCTGTGTAAATGTTACTGTTGGTTTTTAATCTCTATAATTGTTCCGTTTAGTGTGGCTGCGTAAGGAGTTAGGTCTTTTTTTGCAGGTCCATGGGTAACTTTGCCATGCGCATCAAATGTTGCTTTATGGCAAGGGCAGGTTGCCACGCCCTGTATCGGAATGCCAACCTCGCAGCCGAGATGAGTACATTTCGATGAATATGCCGCTACTTCTGTTTCGGAGATTCGCGTAACAATTATGGGTTTTGCGTTACCTTTTGGTGCAGGAATTTTTACCGATCCACCGGGTTGAGCCAGCGCCTGGTATTGTGGATTGGTAAGGTCTAACAGTATTGGCGTGGGCAATGCCGGTGATGCTCCGCCCATTGCGTTTGCAGTGCCTGCTGAAAATTGACTAATTATCGCTGCTCCAAGAGCAGTTGTGCCTAAAACTTTGGCAAAATCACGACGTGACATTTCTTTTGTCGACATGGGGGCTCCTTTGTACTTAAAAATCAATGGATAGAACTTATTTACTAACCCTATAAATATATGTATAGTACGCAGTGTGAAATTGTCGAATTTTCTTTTTTTGGGGGTGGCTTTTCTAAATTCATTATGAAGGATTGATTTTTTTTTGCAATAGCCTTTTTCCTGCAACAAAGCTCTTCTTTGAAGCGTATATCTTAAAGTGAGTTAGACTAATACATTTTAAGGAGGAATTATGCGCTATTTTTTAATGCCTTTATCGCTTTCGCTGGTAGTAGCTCTCGCAATCATTTCGTGTAATACCGATACTGGTATGAATCAGATGAATATGAATGCAGGTAGCTATACGACGACGCCCTTGGCAAAAGCGATCGACTTTGATGCTATATATGTGGTAAATGGTGAAAGCCATTCAATTTCGGTGATTAACGCTGCTACAAATCAGGTTGCAGGAACTATTGCAATGAATAATGTAACTTTTCCACATCATGTGTCCCTTTCGCCAGATGGCCTTAAGCTAAGTCTGGGGGTTCCTGGTCAGGATTTTAGTATGGGGCACATGGGTGGTATGATGGATGCAATGGGTGCTGTAATGGTTCTTGATGCTAAAACTGGCGCGCTTATAAAAGCAAAAAGCATTATGTCGATGAATCATAATGCTGCGTTTGACCCAACCGGAAACGAAATTTGGACATGTGGAATGATGACAGCCGGCATGCTCTATATAATGAATGGTACAAGTCTTGCTATTACCGATTCTATTGCAGTTGGAAATACTCCACAGGAAGTCAGTTTTGCCCCTGGCGGTCGGTATGCGTTCGTGTGTAATGGCGGTTCGCATAATGTCATGGTTATAGATCATATGACAAAACAGTTGGTTAAGACGATTGATGTTGGTACTAATCCTGTAGGCGCATGGCCAGGCTCAAATGGCATGATGTATGTTGATAATGAGGATAGTAAAACAGTAAGCGCCATTGACACGGGAACACTTACAGTAACGCGCACCTATAATCTTGGCTTTACTCCGGGCATGGTTGCATGCGGCCCGAATCGAGAGCTATGGATAACCAATGAAGACAGTGGAAGTGTTGTGATTAATAGTGTAGACAAAGATTCGGTGATCGCACGCTGTGCAACCGGAGCTGGAGCACATGGAATAGTTTTTAATGCCGATGCGTCTAAAGCGTATGTTACCAATCAGCTCGCACATACTGTATCGGTGATTGATGCAAGTACTAAGCAGGTTGTTACAACGATTCAGGTTGGTCAAAAGCCAAATGGCCTCTGTTTCAGAAAAAATTAAGAATTTATTGACGATTTGGTAAAAAACATGTAACTTTTTCGAGGGGGAATGTATGAAATTGTTTTCTTCGCGTAGTGTGTATGTTATTGCAGCCGGTGCTCTTTCGCTTGCTATGGTGTCGTCTGGGTTTGCCCAGGCAGATAAGGTCGTTTCTAAAGATACTGCAAAGGCAAGTCCCGCTGTACCTAAACTTAAACCACAAACCAAGTGCCCTATTCAGGGTGACGCTATCAATAAAAAGCTCTTTGTAGATGCAGATGGCAAACGTATTTATGTTTGTTGCGAAGCGTGTTTGCCTGAAGTAAAGAAAGATCCACAAGCGGCTATAAAGAAGCTCGAAGTGATGGGTCAAGAACCGATATCAATTGCCATGGCTACAAGTGAGAAAAAAGAAACTCCTGCAGTATCTGGATATTACACCTGTCCAATGCATCCCGAAATTCATGATGCCGCTGCAGGAAAGTGTCCTAAATGCGGGATGAATCTGGAGTTCAAGAAAGAAGCCCCTGCAGCCAAGACTCCTGCTAAAATGGATCATTCAAATATGAAGATGTAAGAGAAGGTTGTTTTCTTAGAGTAAACTTTGGTAGAGTATTTAAAAGTTCAGCAAGAATAATTTTTTGCTGAACTTTTTTTTGTCTGTTGAAAGGGTAAAAAATGGCCGATCAGATTATTAATAAGCCATATAAAATGTTGGAAGTCTACGATGTACCAACGATGCCAGAAAATTTGCCAACGACGGAGAGTAATAAGAAGGTTGAGAGCCGCGTAAGAAAGAGTGGAAAAAGGCTTGGTTGATAAATTTATGCGAGTTGGAGTGGTATGATATTTTTTGCAAAGGTTATCGAACGTAAGAAGCCGATTCCTTAACACGCCCATATATAGCATTAGCAAGAGCATTGCAAGAAATGCGCCCACTTGAATCGGATACTAGTCTGGCTTGTAAATTTACTTTGAGCGTAGCAATATCTTTTAGGGACAGAGTGGCTAACACCGGTATAAAAGCTGGACCTTTTTGAACTATCGACCAATATTCCTCAAAATTGGCGAAGGTTCGATGCACGCTTATTTCTTTTGTAAAAATAGTCGTTAAGCCTGCCCCCTTCCAATACGCTTTCATCGTTTCAATTTGTGATGCTCCGGGATTTGGTGGTTCAGGAACTGTGATCCCCATTGCTCGTAGCTCTTCTTGGAATGGATAATAAGGAAACCCACCCCCTAGTAAATCCCAACCATACGCAGAAACAATGCCACCAGGGCACACTACTCGAGCCATTTCGGAAACACCCTTTGCAGGGTCGGGAACAAAGAAAATGACAAGGGGCATTACTGCTGCGTCGAAAGAACCGTTGGGGTAGGGTAGCGCCATGGCATCACCTTTTTGGAGGCGTGCTCGGTTCAATGCGGGTCGCAAGCCCCATTGCCACAGCCTATATCAACCCAACGCAGACCTGGTTTTGGATGTATCCAATCCAGAAAAGCTGTTCCAACAAGGCCGCTCCAGATACCCATATAACTTTCGTACCCAGAGCCATCTTTAAATTGGATTGTATGTGCAGCCATTGGGGCGTCCTATGCGTGACAAAAAAGAATATATAAATGGTATATGGCTCAACAAATAATTCTTACATTGCAAATGTAACACCAAGACTCAAATACCCAAACTCGCCCATGCCTTCTTCTACAAGCGGAATAGAGGGGACGCTTTCTGCATACAGACCAAACGTGGGTGTTATAAAATAGTGGACACCAACAATTCCCGCTAAAATTGCATGGCCATCATGATCCCACGGATCGCCCTGCGCCTTTAATTTGTCTCGTTCAATTTTGTCAATGCTTGCATAGGGTATATATCCGCCCCCAATCCCCACGTAAACGTCAAGCTTTTTAGAAAGCTCAGAAGCTTGTGCAGGATCGCCAAAATTAAGAACATGCAACGCAACGCGGAGCATCAAAGGAAATCCGATGAATCGATACGGTACATCCATGGCCATCGATCCAGCATTCATGGTGTCGTTTGGATCCATGTGCATATGTTCCCCATATTTTACTCCAAGCTCTGCGCCAAGAGAAACGAGGTTATTCATATTTTTATCGAAGGTGATATTGAGATTCCCAACGCCTTCGCCAAGCACATCGAAGGCTGGGGCGATGCCAATATTAAGCACGGCGGAGGTATTCCGCATGAGGTTGGTATTCTTGACAGGATCTCCCGTCAATGCAGTATTGGCAGTTTCTGCATGTGAAACCAAACTGATTGAAATAATGCAGAGAGCATTCAAAACCATGGTTCGATGTAGCATATAAATCCTTTCATGAAAGGTCATGTTTTTCTGAAAATGTTTAAACGTAAGCAAAACTCGCATCCCGTGTCTGGTTAAAACCAAAAGAGGCAGTTCTTCAAAAATTGCCCGAATAGTGGAGGTTATGCGCTGTGAGATTTTTCATTGCGACAAAACTGGTATATACGCTAATACTGACGCCCTCAGCCCAAAGCTTGAACCACTTTTCCGTTGAGTGGCATCACGCCATACGGGAATTTCTCCTTCGACAAGCGCTTTGACGTGTTCATGCAATTCAAAAGTGATGGAGGGAAGAATGTCCAGACGGTTGCCTGACGTTGACACTTCTTTTGCTCCATAGACGTCCACCGTTGTTCCACTTGTTTTATAATTGAGAGACATCGACTCGTGGGTAATCCAGAAAGGCCCGGCACTCAGTGAAACCAGTGCGCTTGCTTCGTTTCCAGGGCTTTCGTTGCGACGATTTTTAAATTTCAACCTTCCGGCGGCCATTGATGAAACAGTCAGGTATTGAACAGGAAATGCTCTGCTGTATGAAACAAACCCGCCAAAAGTAAAGGCTCCGCTCCCTGTCTGCATATCCTTAGAAAGGAGGGCGTTGTCTTGTATCTTCTGATCGGGTGCCCAAGGAATACCAATGTCGGCACCGGTTTTAAGCTCTTGTTTAGAAAGCGGAGTCAGAGGAATGAGGGTCAATTGGGCACCAAGCAGGCCATCGCCAAAGTCGTTGTTGTCAGAAATAATCGTACGAGATTGACTAAATACCGAATCGTTATAAATAACTGCTGGCTGGAATTTTTTTGAATGTATCCACGCATAGCTAGATTTGACCGATACCGAAATTCTGCTTGTAATGCCATACGCGATAGTCAATGATGCATCGGTTTTGTATCCAGCTGGAGAATCGATCATCGCATAGTTGGGACCAGCCTGAATAAAAAGCGTTCCGTGCGAAAGTGTTGGCGTTCCACCAGCTACAAGTAAACTCCCGATTCCGCAACATCCTTGCGCCCAAAGGGGTACAGGCGCAAGGCATATCATAATTAATCCAGCTAGGAATATGTTTTTCATACTTGATCCTTACGGGTTAATAATTACCGAATCTTTTGCTATAATTCCCGATTCGTCGGAGAGTGTAACCGCTACAACCGCTTTCCCAAAATGACAGCTTGGAGATGAAAAAACGCAAATCGAATCCTGTGGAGATAATCTGCCATATGCTCCGGTTGCTGTCCAAGTGAAAATAATGGGCTTGTTGCTACTATTTTTAACTTTGCAGCTTATAAGGGATGTCCCCCCAGCCGGTACTACTGTTTGTGTTGCAGAAATTGAAGAAATTGAAATTTCTCCGCTGTTTGCCGAAATTGGCGTTTCAAAACAACCGACAAGAGAAACGCCTAAGATAATGGTACTTAAAAGTAAAGGTATTGATTTCATATATAATCCTTTTAAAAAGAAATGTGGTGACCGATAAGAGTCTGAGAAAATCATTTCTGGTCTATTGCGGCGGTTTCAATAAATTGTTTCATTTTCTCGAGTTTGGTAATATACTTGACAGGCTTTGATTTGAATTTGTCAACACACAGGGGACAACAGAAATATACTTTCTTGGGTGAGTGAGCCGAATCTCCTGCCCAAACGGGCGAATAGGATGTGTCGATGGTATTTCCCCTTATGGGGCATTTGGTCTGTTGTTGAAGTTTTGCAGGCGATGATTGCTTCATCCAATAACCAGGCAAAACCCCACAGCAAAAAATTGTCGTAAACAAGACATAAATGTTTGTCACCTTTTAATATATAAAATAGTGCTGCGACAATATTTTTAACTTGGTATAAGTAATACTAGAAACGTTGCATTTTAAAATAACGGTGCACATAAGGTTCTTTAAGTGTATTGCGCACCAAACTGTTTTTTATTATACTATAATATATACAAAATTTATAAAACTGGTATACATTCATGAAAAAATTCTTGGCACTTTTATTGATTCTTGGGTTGGCTTATTCATCCTATGCATCGGTATTCTACCAAAATCAAAGAGGTTACAAGGATTTATCTAAAAAATGTTGTTGTTCGGGTAAGTCCATTGCAGAAAAAAAAAGTGACGCTTTGCCAGACCCGTGTGCTTGCAATGCATGCCCTTGCATAAAAAAGTCGATTCCCGACCTTCCTCCTGGCGAAACTCAAGGCGTGTCAATTCCTTCAAGCAATGTGGCCATTTTTCAGTATCTCATAGTCTTTTGCTCGTTTGAATATATGCCACCAAAAAACGGATTAACCTTTTCTAAATCTGATCATCCCCCTCATGCTCCCCATTTTCCAATTCCCCTGCGTATTTGAGAATCCCCAACAAAAGAGTTTTCTTTTGTGCACACAATTCTTTATTGCTTGTGCTAGGCATCTATTTTAAGATTTGATATCTGATTACATCTTGACTAGTGAAAAACATTCTGTTTTTATTCTTTAGTATTTTTAAAAGCTCGAATTGTTGGAGGTACCTATGAAACTACCCTTATATCAAAAAGCCACAATGGTAATACCTATGTTCGCACTTGTGATGAATTTGACACTAGTGGTATCTGCACAAGTGTCAATGGAACAAAAACCTCCCGACGCCTCGCTTACGCTTTTGGAAACAACGGTTTCTGATTTAGTAAATGATGCGCGCGAGCATAATATTTCGTTACAATCGAAGATGCGCGCGATTGAGGTTGCACATTTCCAGGCTCAAAAGCTTTCGTATCTCGATCCTCCTACTTTTGCAATTGAGGCTATGAATACTCCGCTTTCGTCATTTCCCAATCCATTTAAGGATCGGATGGAAATGGATTATTCGTTGCAGCAAATGTTCATGTTTCCGGGAAAATTGCATGCAATGAAACATGCAGAACTGGCAAAAGTGGATATGGCTTCCATGGAAAAGTCCTCTCTAGAGCAAGAGATTATCCTTCAGGTTAAGCAGACAGTGTATGATATCTACCTCATTGATAGGCAATTGAAAATAAATGCAGCTTCACAGAAACTGTATTCAGATCTTGTTGGGATATCTCGAAAACAGTATGAGGTAGGGATGGGCAAACAGGCAGAAATTTTACGATTGCAAACGCAAGCACTGGTTGTCGAAAAAAATCTGATAGCTCTTATGTCAAAACGAGAAGCCATGGTTTCGATGCTTAATGGTTTGGCGGGTCGTGATTTGAATACCGCATTTCCCTCCCTGCCAGAAATTGATCCTTTAAAGATACAAATCGATACCATGAGGCTTATCGATAAGGCTATGGCATATCGCCCAGAAATTAGGGCTATGATTGCTCAAACCCGCATGAAACAAGGTGAGTCCGATGTTGCAAAGCTCTCGTGGTTACCCGATTTCATGATAAAAGCTACATATCAAAATATCGCTGCGCCTAAAGGTGGAACAGATTCTATGGCTGGCCGAGGAAATCCCGATACGTGGTCCCTTATGTTTGGATTTACAATACCAGAAGCACCTTGGTCTTTTCGAAAGGCCAGTACTGCAGAAAAACAGGCTCAATCTAGTTATTCTGGATCGATGTCAGATCTTGAACAAATGAAAGTGATGATTAAAACATCTCTTAGTAAAGCTCTCTTGGAAGTTGCTAGCAGTAAACAGCAGGTTCTTATAACTGCAACGCGTATTATTCCTTTGGCGCATCAAACCCTTGACGCAGCTTTTGCGACGTACCGGAGTGGAGGAGAGGAGTTTGTTATGGTGCTCGATGCAGAAAAAATGCTCCTGATGACGCAAGATGATTATCATATGCACGTCATGAAATATCTTAGTGCACTTGCTCAACTTGAGCGGGAAGTGGGCAGCACAGTTTATTCTATTCACAAGGATGGTTTACAATGAAAAAAACACAAAGATACGTTTCGGCTCTGTGGATACTGGGCTTAGTAATCACCGTTGTTCTTATGGGTACGCTCGTGGGAGGGTGCAATAAAGCGGCCCCTCAAAATGCGAAAAGCACGCAAGAAAAAACAATGTATCATTGTCCCATGCATCCCACAATTATTTCCGACAAAGAAAGCAATTGCCCCCTTTGCGGCATGAACCTTGTTCCGTTTACTAATACTTCGCCTGAATCAGGCTCGCAACAAAGCAGTCAAGGTGCTGTGCATATCGATCCGGTAACGGTTCAGAATATGGGGGTGACAACCGAACTCCTAGAACACCGAACGCTTGTTAAAAATATCAGGGCCGGCGCAACTGTCAATCTCGATGAAACACGGCAAGCAGTGGTGACAACAAAAACTATGGGATGGATAGAATCGCTCCATGCAAATTTTACCGGTGAACATGTTGCACACGGTGATGTGCTCTTCGAATTTTTTAGCCCCGATATTATAAGTGCCCAAGAAGAATACCTATCGGCACTGAAAAGTGCAGAGAAGCAGGATTCGATGCATGCAGATGAAACGGATCCTCTTGTGCAAAGCACTTTGAGACGGTTATCGTACCTCGATATTTCCGACGACCAGATTGCACTCATTGCAAAGAAACGGAGTGTGGGTCGTACTATTCCCGTGTATGCACCCATGAGCGGAATTATTATAGAGAAAAACATTGTGGTTGGTCAAAATGTCATGAGTGGCACCTCTCTGTATAAAATAGCAGATGTATCAACAGTATGGGTTGTTGCCAATGTGTATCAGAATGATATCGCATTTGTTTCTGTGCACATGCTTGCTGCAGTTGAGGTTCAGTCTGCTCCGGGTGTTTCGTATCAGGGAATTGTCTCATACATTTCACCAATTCTTGACGCTGCGGCAAAAACTGCCCAGGTTCGGATAGAGGTTAAAAATACATCCGATTATGCGCTCAAGCCGGGTATGTTTGCCACCGTGACCCTGCAATCTAAACAACCACAACCGGTACTTGCTGTTCCTGAGCAAGCGGTTATTAGAACGGGTTTGAGATCGGTTGTAATTCTTGACATTGGCAATGGCTATTATCGCCCACAAGAAGTAACGCTTGGGCTTTCTGCCGATGGATATGTGCAAATTCTGAAAGGTGTTACACAGGGCCAAAAAATAGTTACATCATCGCAGTTTCTTATTGATTCCGAAAGTAACCTAAGAGCTGCCGTAAATGCAATGTCACCGAGTTCTTTATCCGATAGCGCCCATACTGTGGATACGGTACAAAAGATACCTGCTGTATCTCTAAAGACAAGTAAAAAGAGTAAAGATGTCTGGATTTGTACCATGGACCCGCAAGTAAAAAGCGATAAGCCAGGAGATTGTCCGATATGTGGAATGCGTGTGGTAAAAAAAGGATCGTAATTACAGCCTAACGAAATAATTCTGAGGAATACCTATGCTAGAAAAAATTATAGAATGGTCAATTAAAAATCGCATCTTGGTGCTCTTGTGCACCGTACTTGTTATTGTGGGGGGGGGCTATTCGCTCTTTACAACCCCCGTGGATGCCATTCCCGATTTAAGCGATGTTCAGGTGATTGTATATACCGAAAATCAAGGGCAATCCCCGCGCGTCATAGAGGATCAGGTTACCTATCCCCTTACGACGTCGCTTGTTTCGGTTCCCGGTGCCAAGGTTGTGCGCGGGTATTCCTTTTTTGGCTATTCTTTGGTATATGTCATTTTCGAAGATGGGACCGATATTTACTGGGCGCGAAGCAGAGTACTGGAGTATCTTAATTATGCTCAAAAAAAACTGCCAGAGGGTGTTGTACCAACCTTGGGCCCCGATGCCTCGGGGGTGGGATGGGTGTATGAATATGCTTTGACATCAGACAAACGATCCCTTGCAGAATTACGCACCTATCAGGATTGGCATCTTAAGTATGGCCTTTCTAGTGTAGTTGGGGTTTCGGAGGTCGCAAGTATTGGAGGATTTACAAAGCAGTATCAGGTAACCGTTGATCCTGCGAAATTGTCTGCATACAATATTTCTCTAGCTGCTGTGGAAATGGCGATAAAAAATGGTAACAACGATGGCGGAGGAGAAGTTGTAGAGCTTGGGGAAATGGAATTCATGATTAGAGGCATTGGGTATATTTCGTCAATCGATGATATTAAGAAAATCCCAGTTGCCTCATCTATGGGCCAGCCTGTGGCACGTTCTGCCAGTGGTATGGGAGCTTCACAAACAGGAGGATTTGCCGGATATGCTGGTGCGCCTGTGCGTATTGGGGATATTGCCGATGTGGCGCTCGGGCCGCACATGCGCAGAGGTGTTGCCGAACTAGATGGAACTGGCGAAGTTGTGGGTGGTATTGTTGTCATGCGCTATGGACAAAACGCGCGATCCATTATTAAAGCCGTTGAGAAAAAAATAGAGGAACTTAAAACTGGGTTGCCACCTGATGTAAAGATTATTCCTGTATACGATCGTTCGGCTCTGATCGATAGAGCAATCGATAATCTTTCGCATAAACTTATCGAAGAAATAATTATTGTTGCGCTTGTGTGTCTTGTTTTCCTGTTTCATGCCCGCAGCGCGTTTGTTGCTGTAATAACGCTACCCGTTGCAATTCTCATGTCGTTTATTGTCATGCGATTTCAAGGGCTTAATGCTACAATTATGTCGCTTGGAGGAATCGCAATTGCAATAGGAGCAATGGTTGACGCTGCAATAATCATGATAGAGAATGCACATAAGCATCTGGAGCATAATGCCCTGCTTCCTGAACAAGAGCGAAAGCCGCAGTGGGATATTATTCTCGATGCGTCAAAAGAAGTTGGGCCCGCACTTTTTTGGTCGCTTCTGGTCATAACTGTTTCATTTGTGCCAGTGTTTACCTTGCAGGCGCAGGAAGGTCGGCTTTTTAAGCCCTTGGCCTTTACAAAAACGTATGCAATGGGAGCTGCTGCATTTCTAGCAGTTACCCTTGTTCCAGTTTTAATGGGCTTTTTTGTGCGGGGCAAAATCCGGCCCGAAACTGCAAATCCTATCAACCGTTTTCTTATCCGGGTATATCACCCTATTGTTAAATTAATCCTTAAGCACCCCAAAACAGTAATTGGGCTTGCAGTGCTTGTTGTTGGCATTTCGGTTATTCCTTATTCTAAGCTTGGATCGGAGTTCATGCCTCCTTTGTATGAGGGCGATCTCTTATACATGCCCACAACCTTGCCTGGTGTTTCGGTTGCAAAAGCAAAACAGCTCCTACAGCAAACCGATAAGATCATTGCATCGTTTCCTGAAGTAAAGAGAGTCTTTGGAAAAGCCGGCAGAGCAGAAACCGCCACCGATCCTGCTGGTCTTGATATGTTGGAAACAGTGATAATGCTTAAACCGCAAAAAGAATGGCGCAGCGGGATGACGCCCGAGAAGCTCATTGATCAATTAGATGCTGCCATAAAATTTCCCGGACTTACCAATTCATGGACAATGCCTATTAAAACTCGAACCGACATGCTGAGTACGGGTATCAAGACTCCTGTTGGTATTAAAATTTCTGGGGCTAATCTTGACACGTTGCAAAAAATTGGTGAACAGATAGAAGCGGTAGTACGGATGGCTCCGCATACTACATCGGCATTTGCAGAACGTGCGGTTGGAGGTAAATATCTCGATGTCGTTATTAATCGTGATGCAGCCGGGCGATACGGACTTAATATTAGTGATGTCCAATCGGTTATTGCAACGGCCCTTGGTGGCATGAGTATTACCACAACAGTAGAAGGATTGCAGCGGTATACGGTAAACCTAAGGTACGGACGAGAACTGCGCGACAATATCGATAAAGTAAAGCATGTTCTCGTTAGTGCCCCCAATGGGATGCAAGTCCCACTTGGAGAAATTGCAGATATAAACCCCAGCAATGGGCCGATGGTTATTCGATCTGAAGGAAGCAGGCCCAACGCATGGGTATTTGTTGATGTCAGAGGTATTGATTTGGGCACCTATGTGCGCACTGCACAAAAAATAGTTGCTGCACATGTCAACTTACCCGTAGGCTATACCGTTACCTGGAGCGGTGAATGGGAATACATGCAACGGTCTCAAAAAAGATTGATGATGGTAATTCCCCTAACTCTCTTTATCATTTTTATTATTATATTCCTTAATACCAAGTCTCTTGCTAAAACGGGAATTGTTTTTCTTGCAGTGCCTTTTTCTCTTGTTGGGGCTTTCTGGTTTTTATTTATCCTCGATTACAATATGAGTTTGGCTGTGTGGGTTGGTATTATTGCCCTTGCGGGGCTGGATGCTGAAACGGGCGTTATCATGCTTTTGTACCTCGATCATGCGTATGACGATGCGAAAAAGCGGGGAGCACATTCCCTGCAAGATTTACGTGATGCAATTGACGTTGGAGCAGTTAAGCGAGTGCGTCCTAAAATTATGACGGCAACAGTTATCCTTGCTGGTCTTTTGCCCATCATGTGGAGCAATGGAACCGGATCGGACGTTATGAAGAGGATTGCTGCACCCATGGTAGGCGGTGTTATTACATCGGTGCTTATGGAATTACTTGTGTATCCGGCGATCTTTTTCTTGTGGAAGAAGAGGAGCGTGCGATAGCTTCGGCGTGGTTCAAAGCCTCAAAATGCTCCCGAAGCGTTTTCCCGCCGATCGTCAGCCCCCGGTTGACGACAAGCTCTGTTTCTCTCAGAGTGAGAGTATTGCCTTCGATGGCGTTTGAGTTATAAGTCCACCAAAACATACCGGAGGCAATTATACGGCATAATTGAAGCTGTGCTGTTACCGGATGCATTTTTAGGGTCCAAAATTCATACGTTGATCAACAGTAATGCCGGCCTGCATATTCAGGGAACATGATGCTGTAGAAAGACCCCGATTGAATTGTCAGAATACAAATACCATAAACCTCTGGCAAACTCCTCGTTGGAAAATCGATCGTTTACCTATTTCTGATGAAATAATAAATATTCTTAAAATATGGCCATACGATCAAACGATTATCATTCTTCCCTATAGTAAGAAAACTGTAACAGGCGCGGAACATTCCGAAGCTGAAGTATAAAAACTATTCGAGGACAGTGCCTCAATCTCCAGCAGCGCTGTGCAAGCAAGTCTCAAAATCAGCCAACTGTTGACCAAGTTTTTGAAAGTTTCTGGAGCCATTTCATTAGAATCATTAAAATTTGCACAGAATAACGTCTCCTGTTGACTGGCCAGTCAACACATGTTTCAATAAAGCCCACACGAAGCGCAACTTATACGCTATATTTCCTGTATGGCTATCACAGACCCTACACTTTTTGATTATTTGGATTACCGAGAATTCCTTCGGGATTTCTTTAAGGAGCAGAAACGTCGGCACTTCTACTACTCTTTTCGCTATATTGCACAAAAGACTGGTATAGACCCGGCACATCTTGCGCGGGTTTTTCAGAGCAAGCGCCATTTATCGCAGAAGAGTCTGGATTCGATTGTTTCCTTGTTGAAACTCACCGATGACGAGCAAGTTTTTTTCACGCGGCTTTTTGCCTTTAACACAGCCCGAACCGAACGCGAGGCTAAGCGGGCATTTGAGGAGATCCTCGCTTTCGGAGGCGTCAAATCCAAAACGCTGCACGCCGGGCAATTTCGTTTCTATACAAAATGGTACTATACGGCAGTACGCGCCCTTATTGCCATGCGATTATTTACCGAGCGAGACTACGCTGCCATCGCGCGAAGTCTGAGTCCGTCAATTTCACTGTCTGAGGCTAAGGATGCTGTCCGTTTGCTCCTGGAACTCGGTCTTGTTGAAACAGGTTCTGATGGAATTTTGAGAGTGCTCGATACGCACATCAGTACCGGCCCTAAGTGGCGCTCGATCGCTGTTAAAGCATTTCATTCGGAGACTATAAAGCTTGCGGGTGAATCTATTGAGCGGCATCCGCGCGAAGTTAGGGACATATCAACAGTTACCGTAGGGATCAAACGCAGCCGAATGGATGAAATTCGTCAGCGGATTGTTGAATTTCGTTCGTCAATTATGCATCTTGCAGAAGAAGACACCGATCCCGATGAAGTTTACCAATTGAATATTCAACTCTTTCCCTTGACTGATACCTCAAGCAAAAAGGGGCATGGCGATGAAGTGTTGTAAGCCCGTCGGCTTCCTGATTGCCATTGCAGCAGTAACGCTTGTTCGCTGCTCCAATACTACAAATGTTGCGGGGAATAGCAGCTCCGAAACAACCAATGGCGTTACCGCCGCAATTGTCTATTCCAACGGAACCCCTGCAGCTCATGCTGTCGTGCGAGTACGAGCGAGCGACTACCTTGCCGATACAACTGTAGCTCTTGCTAAAAGCCTTACAATGAGCGATGATATTCTCACTGATGATTTTGGTCGCTTTAAGATCGATTCTCTTGACACCGGTAAATATCTGATCGAGGCGGTTGATGCATATGGTAATGCCGTTGCGATTCCATTCACAGTTATCAAAGATTCTTTGGTCAACCTCGGTAATCGGACCCTTTCGCCGATGGGGACGATTGCAGGATCGGCGGGTGGGCCTTTTGTGAAAGCAGTAGTGCGCGTACGTGGACTCGAACGCGGTGTGCGGCTTGATCGGGATGGACGATTTGCAGTTACGGTTCCTTCGGGTCAATCATACATCGTCAACTTTTCCACACAAGATTCATCAGCCGACCTGACCCCTACGCAGCCCATTGCGTCATCGCAATCGGTGGTTGTCAACGCAGACTTCGGCCATTACCGGACCGATTCGCTGGCAGTGCGGGCGTTTCTTGATAGTTCGGGATTACAAGCGGTGAGGGTCGATTCGGTAACGGTTGTGAGTTCACCGGTACGCCGGATCACTGCACTGCACCTGACGGATCGGAATCTGTACGTTCTCCATCAGTCCATTGGGTCGCTCGTATTCCTTAATGAGCTAAGGCTCAGCGGCAATAAGCTCACCGATCTTCCCGCAACGCTTGCGCGCCTCTCTCATCTGTATCATTTGTATATCGATAGTTTACCGATGACACGGCTGCCGGATTGCGTGGCGCAGATTCGTTCGCTTACGCTTCTTGACATTAATAATACGCAGATTACTACGCTGCCAACCTCTCTGAGTGCGTGCACGTCGCTCAACGTCATCTCGATGCGCGGTACCGGGGCCACGGAGTTTCCGATGGTCGTCGTGTCGATGTCGTGGATGTCCACGCTTAATATCAGTGAGAATCCAATAAGCACGATACCCTCTGGAATCGGCGCATGCACCTCTTTGCAGCATATAGAGTTTCACGATACCCAGATCGACTCTCTGCCTGCATCTATCGGGACGCTTCGAAATCTGCGTAGCATATTTGCTTATCGAAGCCGCCTAACCACTCTCCCTGCATCAATCGGTATGCTGAGTGCCCTGGAAATAGTGGGAGTTGGTAGCTGCGTTCTAAACTCGCTTCCACCCGAACTTGGGGACTGCGCGGCACTCAAGATATTGAATTTGGATAACAATGCGCTGGATTCGCTTCCGGCCAAGATCACCAATCTTACAGCTCTTACGAGCTTGACAATCGCCGGAAACCATCTCTGCACGCTTCCGACGGCCATCGCTGCCTGGGCCGATACGTATGCAGAACCATCGTGGCGAACAAATCAAACATGCCCCTAGAAGGAGAGTATCTCGTATGATTTCATTGCATTGCGGTTCTGCGCCTTAGCGCCAGCAAAAAAAAACAAATTCCTAAAACTATTCGTTTCAACATGCGCAAAAAAGCGCCCTTAATATCATTTTGTCCAAAGGAGAAGCAGTATGAAAAACGTTCCTCAACTAACGACACTATTGACGCGAAGGATTTCGCTGACAATCATGGCGCTAAGTTTTGTTCTGGTTGGCGCTTGGACATCAGTTGGCGCGGCACGCTTCGGAATCAACCTCGGTGGACTGTCGCCCTACGCAACCGAATTCGTCTATAAAGATCTTGTCAAGACGATGGGAGCGCAGCGAAAGGGCACGGGATTTACAGAAGAACAGTTTGATACCAATGGGTATCCGAAATTCCTGAATGCTGGTCAATCAATCGAACTTTACTTTGGAGATGGAACGGGGCAGATATGGCCCGTTGGCGATTATCACGTTTTTTATGATGGTGAAGGGACCGTATCAGAAAAAACCGGTTCTGCAATACTTAAACAAACGGTAAGTCCAGGTCATCAGATCTGGACGGTTATTCATGGGTCAGCCGATGGATTGAAATTTTCTATCGATGCAACCACCTCTTCAAACTACCTCAAAAATTTGAGGATCATACTTCCAGGCTTCGAGAACAATTATCAGGCTGATCCAATCCATCCAAGCTTCAAACAGCTATGGTCGGGTGTCTCAGCCTTCAGATTCATGGACTGGATGGGGACAAATGGCTCCACCGCCACTCGTTGGAATCAGATCCCCTCGGCGGGCTATCTTGCGCTTGGCTATAACGGCATGTGGGGAGGTCAAACTTTTTCCTCGGATCGATACAACGGCTCACCTGAGCTGGCTGTTCAAGTGTGTAACGCTATGAACGCCGATATGTGGATCTGCATGCCGGCACATGCTTCGGACGATTGCATCCAGCATCTGGCGCAACTCGTCAAAAATAACCTGAACGGGAATCTCAAGGTCTACATCGAGTATTCGAATGAATGCTGGAACTGGATTTTTGAGCAGACTGGCTATTGCCGCGACCAGGGGGTTGAGTTGGGGTTGACCACAGGTGGAGCGCTTGAATACTACGTCTACCGTAGCGGACAGATGTTCAAGATCTGGGAAGACGTCTGGGGAACTTCCAAGTCTCGCGTAGTTAATGTTTTCGCTTGGCAGACTACAACCTCCAATCCCGAAACATGGATCAATACGGCAATCAACACCTGGTACAAGAACAATCCCAAATACAATCCAGCCGGCGCTTTACCGGAGTTCTATGCAAATGCTCCCTACATTTGGGACAAAGATCAAACGGCTTCGAGCGTCGATCAACTTTTCGCGGGAATCAACGATGACATGAGTGTCGATTTCAACATCATGAGCTCCCAGAAAAGCTTCGCGGATGACAACGGGCTTGAGTATGGATGCTACGAGGCAGGGCAGCATTATAGTTCGTACGGCCAGAATGAGGCTCTTGACAATAGCGTATTCATTCCCGCCAACCGTGACATGCGGATGAAAACGGCGTATGAGGCCTATCTGGGCTATTGGAAGAACACCATCGGCGCGGGGTTGATGATGCTTTACTCTTCTTGTGGCACCTACAGCAAATACGGTTCGTGGGGCATTCTTGAGAGATACAACCAGGACATCACCACTTCGCCAAAGTATATGGCTGTCAAAGGCATTATGAACCTTGGCCAATCCACCACAGTTCGACCAGTCCTTCCCAACAACTCTAAATCCGCCGGCTTTGGCAAGCCATCCAACCTACAAGCAAGCGCACGTGCGGGGATAATGGTTGACATACAAGGTCGATCTGTCAGTTTTGCACAAGGAAGCCAAAGCTCTGGACCCGGCGTGATTATCACTAAATTGACAGGAAATAACAATTCGACAAAATGCATTCTGGTTTCAAAAAAGAACTTTTCACGTTAAAACAAGTATTCAATGGGAGGTATCCATGAAAGACACATGCAAATATATGTCAATACATCTATCCGGTCGGAAGTGGGAATTTCCCTCTTTTGCAGTGTTCCTGCTTATTACGCTGTGTGCTCTGCCAAGCAACGTCCATGGGCAAATGAATGTCGGCTTTAACTTCTGGAGTCTTGACTGGGGATCATCTTCGGCAGGTGATCCGAAGTATAACTACTTTGCTCACAATGTCAATTGGACAACCACGACCAATCCCTGGAACCCTACCTTCATCGCCGAAATCCAACAAGCCCAGGCCAAATGCCTTCGATTCATGGACTGGGGGGTGACCAACAGCAGCACCGTCGCTTCATGGAGCCAGCGAATCGCCAAAACGGCCAATCATTACACCGGCGCAACGCTGCCCCAGACTGGCGGTGGCCAATCGGGCGTCGCCTACGAATGGATGATTGACCTGTGCAATCGTGTGAATGCGGATCTGTGGGTTTGTGTTCCCCATATGACAGATGCAAATTATTCCAACCAACTCGCCACCTTGATCAAGAATAACCTCAACGCTAACCTGAAGGTGTATGTTGAGTACTCAAATGAATGCTGGAATGATGGTTTCAATCAAACGGGCTGGCTGGATGCCCAGAGAAATATCAATGGGCTCGCCAATCCGCTCAAATGGAATGGCAAAAATATTTATGGTTTTGGTAACGGTGGAGATTGCCGATGGTCGGAATATGTGTACTTTGCTTGCAAAACGATGAATGAGTTCAATAAGGTCTTTGGTGATAATAGCTCGCGAGTTGTTAAGGTGTTATCTGGGCAGGCCGGATGGGGCGGCGGCGGCAGCACCAATGACATGTGCGAATACCACATGGCTTGCTCTCAAAGTCCGATATGCAATCCGTGGGGAGTCAAGATAGATGCGTATGCAATAGCGCCTTATTGGAACGCAAGCGAGCATACGCCCCTGGGCACCGAAGCATCGATGCGGGCAAGTCTTGCTGATTGCGTTCATTTCCTGGACAACACGCAAACTGCGTTGACAGGTTCGGGTATTCCCCTTATTTGCTATGAAGGGGGACCGGATAATTTCAGTATTGAAAGTATCTCCAACAGCCCTTTTCAGGAACAGCTCACCCTCGATGCGCTGAATGCATTTCAGGCGAAAGTCCAGGGCATATTTATCTGGTACACTCTTATCGGGCAAGTGTGGGGGCTTAAGGTGCAAGTCGGTGATGATCCTTCGGTATCGCCAAAGTGGCGCGGGTACATGACTTGGTTGAATACGTCAAGTACGTCACCTGCGTCAATTACAGTTGAGCCATCCAACGATTCAATTTTCCCCGGCTCAACTGCCTCCTTCTCGGTCTCTGCTATCGGGACAACGCCCGTTTCGTATCAATGGAGAAAAAATGGTGTGGTCATCGCCGGTGATACAGCGTCAACACTCACTTTGTTTAATGTGCAAGCAATAGACAACAATGCGAAGTATAGCGTTATTGTCAAGAATGCATTTGGAGCGGATACGAGTAGGGACGCAATTCTTATTGTCAAAGCCTTTGATGGGTTGCAGATCCAAAAGACCTCGGGTGCGCCAGTTATGGACGGAAGCGAGAGTGCACAGTGGCAAGGCGTTGCACCACAGTCTGTTGCACACGCATTGGCAGGCGCTCCTAGCAGCGCTGCGGACTTTTCGGTTCAGTTCAAGGCACTGTGGGATGCATCCAATCTCTATGTCTTTGTCAAGATTTCCGATGGCATCGCCTATAATTCGGCAACGGTGGCATATCAAAATGATGGCATGGAAATTTATGTTGATGGCGATAACAGTAAGGGATCATCCTATGACGCCAACGATATTCAGTATCGCATCGTACGTGGCAAGGTCGCGCTTGAGGCATCGGATCCCAGCAAGACCACGGGTGTTGTGGTGGTTCAGAAAGAAATTGCTGGAGGGTATAGCGCAGCCTTCACCATTCCCTGGACAACGATCGGGACCACCGCTGTTGCATCAAAGCTGATGGGTCTTGAAGTTCACGCTTTTGACAATGACGGCACGCCTGAGCGCAAAACGGTTCTTGCATGGGCAGGAACAACCGACAACGCGTGGAATACGCCTTCTGCATTCGGCACGGCAAAGCTCTCCGATGCTACTACCCGGGTGATGCATTCAAATATATCCTCGGTGAGTACCTTGACGCAATCGTATCTTCTCGCGTCACTGAGAAATGGAGTTGTCAGAGACGACAGAATTCGGTCGATGGCTCTGTATGATATGAGTGGACGTTTGATGTGGCAAAGTTCACAAACCCACACGAGTTCTATGCCATATCTGAATAAAGGCATTTTTCTTTGCAGGGTAATCCAATCTAATGGTGTTTCAAATGCTTTTAACTTTGTCAATAAATGATGAGTTTACAGACTCACTTTTAATGGGAAAACAAATGCGCATATGTCTTATGGTTCTTATGACCGTAGTATCCCTTTCGTATTCTGCAACCATCACTTCCTACGGCCTGGGCAATAGCCTCATGGACGAATTCGATGGTATTCCAACCCTTGCTGCGAGCAAAGGAGACGTGTGCAATCATGGCCGGTACACCATCCCCGGGTGCGGCATGAAGTGCCTCTGGGATTTGATTCCTGGTTTACCTCCCGGATTCTCGTCAAAGCGTCTCGATTGCGTGCTTACCGAGGCATTTTGCAATGGCGACGAGCTCAATATCGACGGTGACTCGAAGTACATGGGCTATTACTACGATGCATCCTTGGCCGTCAATCCCAATTGTCGCCTTCTTGTATTCACGCAATGGATGTCAAAGGATTGGGGTTCCTGGAGTGTTTGGGAAACCCTGTGGCATAGCACAACACAGGACCTCTGTCCCAAATATGGCACGGCTGCCTATCACGAGGGCCTGGTGCTTAAACTGAGAGCCATGTACCCGAGTAAGGAAGTTTCCCTGCTGCCCATCGGACACGTCATGGACCTTTTTGAGCACGAGGCAGCAGCGGGCAGAATACCTGGATACAGTGGCGCCTTTGGTCTCTTTGCCGACGGCATTCACCTCAACACCGACGGCAAGTATCTGCAGAACTTAACAGCCTACGCAGTGATGTTCAAGAAAGATCCCCACGGCGCAGGCTTGTCGTTTGCGCAATGGTCCGGGACAGAAACGGTGACGCAGGCCTTCGCCAACATCGCAGCCGATCTCGTGTGGAAGACCGTCACCGACCTGAGCACTCTCACCAATGTTGGATCCTCGACTCCCGGCAAGACTATCATCGCACGCATCGTAGCCGACAAGGCATCGGGAGCTGCGCCATTGACCGTCGCGTTTGACGGATCGGGATCTACAGGAACAAATCTTTCCTACGCATGGAAGTTCGGTGATGGACAAACAGGGATCGGATCAAAAGTCAACCACATGTATCAGACAGCGGGTTCGTACAAGGCTGTTCTCACAGCAACCGGCGGAGCGGAGAAGGACTCGGCGCAGACCACGATCACTGTCTCAATACCGGTGGAAGCCTACAAGATCAGCAAAACATCAAATATGCCTCTCATGGACGGAAGCGAGAGTACGCAGTGGCAGACTGCACCTGCGCAACCCCTTACCCACGCTCTCACGGGTGCACCCACGAACGCCGCGGATTTGTCCGTGCAATTCAGGACGATGTGGGACGCAACCAACCTCTATGTGTTAGTCAAAGTGACGGATGATATCGCCTCCAACAGCGCGTCAATGACCTATCAGAACGACGGCATCGAAGTCTATGTGGATGGCGATAACAGTAAGGGATCATCCTATGACGCCAACGATATTCAGTATCGCATCGTTCGAGGAAAAACCAGTCTCGAGACATCGGGCACGGACAAGGCAACGGGAGTTGTGGTGACTCAGAAAGAGATTGCAGGGGGCTATACAGCAGCCTTCACCATTCCTTGGACAACTATCGGAACCACTGCCTCGGTCTCAAAAATGATCGGAATGGAAGTTCACGCCTTCGATAACGACGGCACAGCTTCGCGAAAGACGGTTTTGTCGTGGGCTGGCACAACCGACGATGCCTGGGCCACACCATCGGTTTTTGGGACAGCGCAGCTTGTCGAAACAGGAGCAACGACGATTCGCAATGCACACACGAGAAGCTCGGGCATTATAAACACTGTCCAGGGAGAGATGGTGAAGATGGTTGACATCCGTGGGCGGAGTATCAGACAGAATGATAATTCATCAAGTGTCATTGTCATTCAACTGACAAGCAAAAATAAGGCTGCGATTCCGCGAGTCGTTGTTTCTAAAAACAGCCGGAGGGTCTGGTGATAAAGAGCATTGTCAATCGGCACAACCTGATCGCCGCATCAGTGATGGTGGTTGCGCTGGGAGCCGCAGGATCGGCAGCAACCACCACGCACAAAGGGGGAATGGTCCTGATCCCGGCACAAGGGAAATCCTTTCTGATGGGACAGGCGGGCATTGCCGATACCGAGCATACGGTGTCATTCACCTACAACTACTGGATGGACACTACCGAGGTAACTCAGGCCGACTTCGGGTCGCTGATGAACTTCAACCCATCCTACTATCCCAATGAGTTTGCGCCGGTGGAGATGGTGACCTGGTATGATGCGGCGCTGTACTGCAACAAGCGGAGCAAACGCGATCACCTTGACACATTCTATGTTTACACAGGCAAGAATGTCAACACAAACGGCAACGGCAACACCATCACCGGTCTTGTGAACCTAACCTACAGGCCGGATGGGCGTGGGTATCGTTTGCCAACCGAGGCCGAATGGGAATTCGCGGCACGGACAGGGAGTGCAACGACTTACGATTGGGGAGACACGGTCAATGGCGACTATTGCTGGTATCAGGTGAACAGCAATCAAACGACCCATCTTGTTGCTCAAAAAAAGCCTAATTCATTCGGGCTTTACGACATGATCGGTAATGTGCTGGAGTGGACAATGAACGTGACGGCGCAGAGCAACTACGCTGCTTTGGCAGTTGCCGACCCGCAGCCAATCGTGAGTGGACTGGCCAGCGCTCGTGGGGGGAAATTCAGTTCCATGCCGAGCGAAATGCCGCCCGCTCTTCGGTACCGGTCTTTAGCTTCTTATGTGTCGTCGGGGACGTATGGGTTTCGGGTAGTGCAATCAGTTGATCTGGTTTCGATTGGAAACAGTCGACACAGTCAATCGCCAGGATCGCATTCTTCAATAAAAAATTCATTTGGAATACGAGGGCGTTGTGGACTGTCGATTGCACACGGGAAAGGCAGATACGATTTACATGGCAGACTGATTTCTGGCAAGGTCGCTGAAATGAAGATGAGTATGAGCCGGTTCTGAATATCGACTATTATACTGTTCAAACGACAGGGGCTGGATAGCGAATATTTTCCGAATTGATAGTTGCCTGATGCACGAAAGCTCATCCGAAAACAGCGCTGCCGGCGGCGGCATTATTCACCATAACGTGTTTTACGGATATAATGCCACGGTGTTTGCGTTTACGTCAACGGTCAGGAATCTCAAATTCTTCAACAACACCTGCATTGGTAGCGACAATCACGCGTCAGGTTTCATCTCATTAGCAGACTCGCTTAGTGCAACTGATTCATTGACTATAAAAAATAATATCATCTGGAGTAAGATGTTGGGAGGGAGGTTCGTTTCGCTAGGCCCGAAAGCGTTGATAGGAAGCCACAATGCCATGACGAATAACATCATTCGTAATTTGTCATTGAACATCACTGGCACGATTTCTGCAAATGATACTGTTGATCCTAAGCTTTAGATGACGGGCGCAAAACCATTGCCGTTTTTCAATCCAGTCAGCTCAATCGGACTAACGGTAGATCGGGGAATCAATGTTGGATATCGATACAAAGGATCTTCGCCGGATATCGGAGCGTATGAATATGAATCGGGGACTAAGGTAGCTTCGATGCTGCCTTCTTTACCAATTGTATATCGAACAAAGAAGATAGGCTTAACGTTGCAAGCTCAATTCGATATTGCTGCTCGGAGATTAATTGACTCAAAAGGAAACCCATCTTCCAAATCATCGGGCGAGTACGTTAGGCACATTTTAGGAGGAACATGGCTGAGGGAATCAATTATGAAATGAATACGAGCCTGCTATCAGTAATGGGTTTCGTGCCAAAGATGGTATGATTCTCTCTACCGTTGATCCCCAATACGCTCTCTATCTTTGAGAAGAAGATAGTTATGGATCTGCACGAACGCTTCGTATATATTATTGTGGTACCATAAACAAGCTAAACGAGCAAAGGAACCGTTGTGCAATCGACCGATCAGGTGCCTATAAAAATTGACAAAAAAACGCTTTTCATCTGCCTTGCCTGGCCGCTTTTGGCTTTGTTGCTTTCTGCGAGATTGAATGTTCCGGGATTATGGTATGCGCCGTCTTTGTTGTTCTTGTTTCTGCTCGTCCTGTGCGCGTCTTCGTTTTTGCAGCAACGCTTTTTTTACTTGACATCCCGCTGGTTACCCTTTGGACTCTCTCTTATTGCTATCATCGGTATCGCGTTTTTGGGGATGATGTACTATTTTAATTATTCAAACTTCGACCAGGGTGATATTGGCTGTTACTTGTCGGCGTTTTGGAATCAGCATCACGGTGTCCCGGGAATGAATGCTCTATGGGGGAAGCCTATTCTGGCAATGCATTCGGAGTTTTTCATCATTCCCGTCTCATGGCTTTTTCAGCTTTGGCCAACCGCCCAATGGCTCCTGATCATGCAGACGGGGATCGTCTTTTTTGCCTGGATTCTGCTACGTAAATGGCTGGTCCGTTCGCTTCCAGACCCTGTTTCGGCGGAATGGCTTGCGTTGGGATTTGTTTGTCTGCCTGCGATTATCGTGCCACTGCTCAAGGGGTTTCATGGGATCACACTGGCATTGCCGTTTCTTGTTCTTGTCGGGACGGCCTTTGCAGATCGACGGTTTAAAAAATTTGCCGTATCGCTCTTCTTCCTGCTTCTTATCAAAGAAACATTTGTCCTGACCGCCTGTGCACTGGCTGCTGTGGCAATCATTACAAGGCGGGGAAAAAAGTGGTGGTTGTTTCCTCTGTGCGCAGGGCTTTCGTATGGTGTTTTTCTCAAACTGGTCTATTTCCCTTTTGTACTCAAGGACACTGTTTATTATTACGTCTATCTATTGCCTTCAGTAAAGGAAACCATGGGCCGGCTTGTTTCGCCCGAATCATTGCAGTATCTATGTTGGGTGATCACCTGCGGAGGAAGTTCTCTGGTCTGTTTTGGTCCGCTGGCTCTTGTCGCCGTTCCGTGCGCGGTTGTGAACATGCTGTTGCAAGGTGGGTTCTCACAGGTGCAATATCATTATATTCTAGAGCCGACGTTCTGGGCTTTTTTCGGGATGATTGCAGTTATGGCACGCAAACCGTTTTGCCCCCCTTCAACAATGCGGCTTATCGCACTGTCAACGGTGTTGACGCTAGTACTATTTTCTGGTCATTGGAGGCACGGCCTTCCTTCCCGGGCGCAGCACCCCTACAAAAGTTCCTACGCCGCAGCGCTAACTCACATTCGACAAGGTTTCACCGTCTCACTCGGCGCCCCCCTTGCAGGACGACTATGGAAGTCGCGGTCGGTACGCTGGATGGTCTATGATACAACAGCGTTGTGGAAAACATCAGATCAGATGATAGTTCAAAAGACCAATGATCCCCCGTGGTGTCTACCTGATGAATTTACACAAGTGCAATTGAGGACCGATTGGTTTCGGACAAATTCCGATTTCGTGCCTGTGTTTGAGGATATGCAGGTTGTGGTATTTGAACGGAAAAAGAGATAATAATCCGGGCATTCCAGGTTCACCGCCGACCCTCCTTACGGGCTCCCCCCCCCCCCCCGTTGGGAGCGACCGCGGAACACCCGAAGGGGTGTATTCAGATGCATTACCGCTTCGCGAGCCGGTCTTTCATGCCATGCGGCACTATGTGACTGAGGCATTCAAGACTTAAAGCTTCACTCCGTTTTGCTTTCACCCTCCAGTCCTGACTAATGCGATTGACATAAGAATGCTTGCGCCCAGATTCAAATTGTATGAAATCTATTAGTCGCGGCGTCCTACATGTCAAAGTAATATTTTTAAGCTAACGCAGGAGGGGTTCCATTCTTAAAGGTGCTATGCATATCAATCCGGGAACACACTCAAAGTGTTTTGTAAAGCTATCCGTAGCGATCCGAATTATTTTCGTCAACATTCTAGATGGTAACATCGGGCAGTGTCAAAAACTTTTCCAATGCTTTTTTGCTTAGGTCGTAGCGCGTGCCAAATCTAAACCCTGCGTAGAGTTCACCGAGAACGATTGTAAATATTAATACTTCTTCTGCGCTAATTGTGCTGTAATATAAACGAACTCTCATCATTCCAATTTTCTGTCTTCTATTTTGAACGTTTTTGCATATATCCATCATTCAGGACCGCAAGCATATTCACGTACCTTAATGGTTGTATGATCAGGCGTATTCTTCCCAAGGGGTTCAGGATGCATACTGTTCGCGTGAGTTCGTAGAAACCTGAAAACGCCATAGTCGTTTGTTGCACAGGAATAGGGTATCAGGTTTTGCTTTGAACAAAAATATGATGTATAATAGTAATGTATACAGCTAATATATACACCCCACGAGGTATTCCATGGTTCGCACCCAGATTTACCTGACCGAAGATGAAAAAAACGGCCTCGAATCGGTAGCCTTGGCAAAAGGCCTAAGCCAGAGCGAATTGATCAGGCATGCGATCGACGACCTACTCAGCAAAAGTGGTACGCCAGATAAGTCAGCGATCCTTGATGAAATTGCAGGAATTTGGTCCAACAGGAAAGATCTTCCCGATGTCCGTGACCTGCGTGCCGGATGGCGTCGGAGGCCTTCACGATGAGTAAATCCGTTATTGTCGATACCGACATCCTGATAGATTTCCTGCGCGGTGGTAAACAGGCCATCTCTTTATTCAAGGATGAATCAGAACCCATCTGTTTTTCCGCAATTACAGTGGCCGAGATTTACGCAGGAATCCGGGATCGCAAAGAGGAAGAAGATGTCAAGCGACTTTTTTCCCTGTATACGGTAGTTTCGGCGACGCATGAAATCGCTTTGGAAGCGGGGAAACTTGTGAAGAAGTACCGGTCGTCGCATTCGGTAGAAATCCCAGATGCGATAATTGCCGCAACATGTCTTGTTTCTGATATGGAGTTGCTGACGCTTAATATCAAGCATTATCCGATGCTCAAGGGTTTAAAGCCGCCCTATCGAAAATCCAATTAAGCAAGCCTAAATAAGAATTTGCACATTCCAGGTTCCTCGTCGCCCCCAGATTTAAGATTTACAAGAGATTGCTAAATGAATCAAAATTAAGATAATTCGACAGCCCGTCTTAATAGTCAACTTCACCACTTAGTAAACAGTATAAATAAAAAGCCAAGCATTCTCAGAGAAATTAGTCTCAGTATCCACCCTATTCGGCCGAATATCTGCCATTTATGCACGAAAATCGTCTGAATGTCTGGCTAATTTGCACCAAAATCGCCCTAATATCTTAAATTATTCTTACTTTTATTGTATCTTTTAACATATGAAGCGCGATATCAATCAAAAACTCATTGCATGGAAAATATCTCCTCGTCGAAAACCCTCTCTATTTAAACTTTGAAGAGCTACCGGAACTTGGGGATCTTTTTAAAAGGAGCCTTGAACCAGAACGAATTTTAGGAATGCTTTCGATATATGCCCAGCGATCGATTGATACCAAAAACGAACTGCTGATTTTTGATGAGATCCAATCGTGCAACGCAGCCTTAGCATCCCTTAAATATTTTCAGGAAAAACGTCCTGACGTACATATTGCAGTGGCAGGTTCACTTTTGGGATTAAAAATGTCTACACCGGGTACATTTCCCGTTGGGAAAGTCAATCTTTTACAACTTCACCCCATGACATTTCCGGAATTTCTAGATGCCATTGGCCAGTCACGCTATCGGAATCTGATTGAAACTAGTGAACTGATCGAACCATTTGCTGAACCGTTTCATAACGATCTTATTGACTTATTGCGTATCTATTACTTTGTGGGTGGCATGCCAGAGGCAGTGCAGATCTATATTTCAACAAGCGATACAAACCAGGTGCGAGAAGTTCATAAAGAAATTCTTGACACCTACGAACTCGATTTCGCAAAACATGCTCAAGCAACCGATATTCCTAAACCATCCGCTGTCTGGCACTCGATTCCAAATCATCTCGCCCGCGAAAATAAAAGGTTCGTTTTTTCATCTTTACGGCAAAGTGCCCGAGGACGCGACTATGCCGATGCCTTGCAGTGGCTTACCGATGCAGGGCTCATTTATAAAACCAAGGCCATTTCTCATGTAGAACTACCGCTTGCCGGGATGGCACATGAAGAAATATTTAAAGTATATGCTCTTGACATTGGACTTTTATCCGCTTTGGCAAACATTTCTCCAGCAATTTTAACGCATGGGTCAGAGTTCTTTCAGACATTCCATGGTGCATTCGTGGAAAATTATTGCGCGCAGCAATTGATTGCATCCCAAGAATCGCAACTGTATTATTGGAAAAGTGAAGGAAAAAAAGCCGAAATCGACTTTATTTGTGAATTTGATGGAGCCATTTTTCCATTCGAAGTCAAGGCAGGAATAAATACCAAAAGCAAAAGTCTGCAATCGTATGATCAGTACTATAACCCAAAATTGCTTATTCGCAGCAGTTTACTGAATCTTAAGCATAACGGAAAAATTCTCAACATTCCACTTTATGTAGCTGGATCGATACAGCGTTTTGTAAGTATGGCATTGATACAACCACACATTTTAAAATGATCTAATCGCGATAAAATAATCCTCTGTGTATCACGAGCAGGCTTGCTATTCAACTCCTCCCCACTGCTCACCACGCAATGTGATGGCCGCTGATGTTTGTGCCCGCGAGCACAAGTCCCTAATGCTAGTATGATCTTATTATATTTAATTATGCGAAAGCATCGGGCCTTCGACTATTATTTAGTATCAGACCATTGCAAAAAAAATACAGTATACTAGCAATTACTTACATCAAAAGGATTTCACGATGATCAATATAAACAACTATGAAGTGTGGTTTGTTACCGGAAGTCAACACCTCTATGGAGAGAAAACGCTCGCCCAGGTTGCAGAGAATTCTAAGACCATCGCCGATGCAATGGGTTTGGCACTGCCGATAAAGGTTATTTACAAACCGGTTCTCACGGGCCCCGATGCCATTGCAACGCTTTGTCGGGAGGCGAACAACTCACCGTCTTGCATCGGACTTATCTGCTGGATGCATACATTCTCTCCGGCTAAGATGTGGATTGGTGGGTTCTGGCAGGATGCCGATGTGCAGAACGAACTCTCGGTATGGACACGGGTTGCAGCAGGATGGATCTTTGCAGGCGGAGCTCATCATACCTGCTTTACGCAGGAGATTACCCAGCAGTATCTTGAAATCTTCGCCGAAATGGCAGGAATGGAGTGCGTGGTTATTGGCAAAGATTCGATGGTCGACCAAATTCGCAAGGAGCTTCGGTGGAACGAGGCATATTATGACAGGGGTAGGTAGATCGATACAATCAATAATCGAGATAGCGTGCCTTATAGGAAAGCATTCTCAGGATTACCTTGATTACTAAGCAAGGATAAAATTAAGATTTTGGACGTTCCAGCTTCGCTGTCGATACACACCCTAGGCTCAGTGTCTGGTAGAGCATGGCAGGGGCGAGGCATAATTGACATTTGCGGCAGATAAGACTGGAAGGTGACGCTCAGATTGAGAATGTGTGAATACTAGTAGCTGGGCTCCCACGGGTGTTGGTTTTCGTTGACTAGTGACCGTACGTCCATCCCCGCTTCGACAGGCACTCACTGCAAAACTTGAGCAGACTCAATAGATTACGCATCAACAAAACTCGTAATAGAGGTGAACGTTCTCAGGAATAATAGTGTCATTACTTTAACATAATAAATGCTTTATGATGTCTAATTAAGTGACCTTATCAAAAATCGTTCACCAAAAGGTGAACGATTTCTTCTCACCCTACGTTCTACTCCGGCTCTGTTTCTACTATATTATCACCATGACACCCAACAAGCCTATTGTTCCCAGCCCGATCTGCCTATTCGACTACACCGACTATCGCCGGTTCCTCGAAGACTACATCCAGGAAAAGAAGACCGAAAATTCCCACTTTTCCTTTCGCTACATTGCCGATCGACTTGACTTGCGATCGAGCGGCTTTATTCTCTATGTCATTCAGGGAAAGCGGCGGCTTTCCGAGGAGCTCACGTTCAAGATTTGCCAGTTCTTTAAGTTTACCAAAAAGGAGACGGAGTATTTCCTCCTTCTTGTTAAATATGCTCACACAAAGAGCTTTGTTGAAAAACAGTTCTACTTCGATCGGCTTGCAGCGATGCGAAGGGTGACGGTGAGGTGCATCGAACCGCAAAAATACCGCTACTATGAAAAGTGGTACTATCTTGCTATACGCGAATACGTGGCTATTCATCGATTTGTGGATCAGTACGAAAAGCTTGCCCGCGATCTCACGCCGTCAATTACCCCTGCCCAGGCTGCAGAGGCCATTCATACTCTTGAGGAGCTCGGTCTGATAAGAAAAAACGAGCAGGATTTTTACGAGCGCGTTGAAGCCGTCACCAGCACCGGTGATGCATGGCAATCGGCCACGGTTCACAACTTGCAACAGCAGCTTTTGGATATCAGTAAAGATGCCCTAGCGCGATTGCCAAAAAAGAAGAGAGACTTTTCAAATCTCACACTCAGCATGTCACGACGCACGTTCGACGAAGCCCGCATACGTATCGAACAATTGCGCGCTGAACTTTTGGAATTAGCTCGGCGTGATGAAAATCCCGATGGAATTTATCAAATAAGCATCCAAGCCTTCCCTTTGCACGATGACTTTTCGAAGGGTGGTAACATATGAGGTCGTTATTCTGGACATTCATCATTCTCGCTTCATGTATACTCATGTGCTCTGAATCGTCAACCACTGTTGCTGCAGGCGGTGGCGGTTCGGAAGTCACCAATGGCATTATCGCCCGAATCATCAGAAGCGATGGACATCCCGCTGTGGGCGCTTGTGTCAGGCTGCGAAGCGAATATTTTCTGGCGCAGTCAACCGGACTCGGCAAATCCGCCACCTACGAAAATGCCGTTACCGACACAAATGGGGAGTTCGAAATCCGGGGAATTGGCCTGGGAGCACATCGAATCGAGATTAACGATAATGTCTCTGGCGCTGTTCTTCTCTCATGCTCAATCTCCGCATCGACCCACCTGCTCGATCTCGGGGTTGATACGCTGCGACCCTTTGCCGCCATCACAGGGACACTGCAGGGGGCAGCCGCAGGGCACTCGCTACAGATTTACGGGATGGAAAGAAGTGCGCAGGTGGATTCCACCGGATCATTCGCTTTTAGCAAACTACCCGGAGGGATCTATCGGTTGGTCGTAACGTCAAATAACAACTCTGCGTCTCCTGTCTTGTTGGATTTGGTTACTGTGGCTCCTGGAGGGATTAAAAATATTTCTGCCACAATTGCAGCACTTAACCCTTTGGCCGATGCGCATGTTCGCGGTGGCGGTGGCGCCGGGATTAACTACGGCGGTGAGGTTCAGCTTACCGTCAAGGAAGCGCTGAGCACCGACCTGGACTACACCAGAAATGCTTACCTCAAGTTCGATGTGTCAGGCATCGCAACGGCGACCAAAGCAGTACTTATAGTGTACGGCAAGAACATGGATGATAGCTTGGACGTTTCCTTGATAATTCACGGCTGCGATTCCGACATCTGGACCGAAGGAGGCATCACGTGGAACAACGCCCCTGCCAATTCGTCAACCCTCGACACCGTGATAGTCAATGGTACGGCCGCTTACCGGGAGTTGGATGTTACACGATTTGTGCAAGCCCAGATCGCGGGGGATCATACGGTTACGCTGTGCATCACGGCCAAGGCGGAATCGAACAAGGTGGTCTTCCTCAACAGCAAAGAGAGTTCGGCGAACAGACCGCAGCTTGTCATCACTCCGTAGCAGATATGCGTTTTATGGGAAAATGTTCGATTGTTTTTAGGTAAGAGCTCGGTTTAAAGTGTACAAACCTACAGACGTGTGGGGGAGTGGACGGTTGAGACGAGATTCGTGTTGAGGCAAAGGCTGGGTGCGAGTTTCTTTTCCTTGGGTAATATTTTTTTGAATCATCAAAAAGGAGTCTTTGAATATGAAACTGAGGATCAATGCATCCATAATTACGGGCATTTTGTTCTGCCTCATCGCAGCAACTTCGTCCCTCGTAGCCCAGACATTCACCCATCCGGGAGTACGGCACAGTCGCGGTGATCTGGATCTCATGAAGTCCCGTATTCTTGCAAATCAACAACCGTGGAAGGGCGCATACGACAACATGATTGCCTGGCAGGGTTACGGTGATGGAAAGCTTGGTCGCACTCCCAGCAGCCTGAATTTTGCGCCGGCGCCGCGCACCACGATCGATGTGGGTTACTATGAAAAACCGCACATCGGATTCGACGAAGCGTTGACCGACGCTACTGCCGCTTACATCCATGCGATTCAGTGGTATATAACCGGCAACAGCGCACATGCCGAAAAAGTCATGGCCATCTGCAAAGCATGGGGAACTTCACTCACCTCCATCAGCGGTGACAACGCTAAGCTTGCCACCGCGTGGATAACATCAATGTTCTGCGATGCCGCCGAAATCGTTCGCACGACGTATTCCGGGCCCCAGGACTGGACAGCGTTTGACAACATGCTCCGAACCAAGTTCTACACGACGATGTACGATTTCGCGCCAAGCGGCTTCAACGGGAACTGGGACGCCCTTATGAGCCAGGCGATGATGTCGATGGGGGTGGTGCTCAATGATCGCGCCATCTATGATCGGGGGAAGAACTATTACCTGAGCGGAAAAGGCAATGGTTCCCTGCCCAACTACTGCTTCACCGATGGAACCACTCAGGAAACCACCCGGGATCAGCGGCATGAACAAATGGGAGTCCTGGCGCTCGCAAACTCTGCCGAGATTGCCTGGAAGCAGGGAGAAGATCTTTACAGCGCGCTGGGCAACCGGCTTCTCATCGGCCTGGAAGGAACAGCGGGCCGGGTAGACGCTCAGAACTTCGGTGCGTACCCCGGCTGGGACATTCCCTACAATCATTACCACAATCGCAAGCACCTTGCCACGCCCACAATGGATTTATTCAAGAAGACCACCGAATGGGGCGGCGACAACTGGTCGTATAATACGGTGGGCTTTTGGACGGCCATGACCTTTCGGGATCTGGGCGATCCGAATCCCAATCCGGTTACTCCGCCGGTACCCGTTCCAACGCCAATCCCTGACACGCGTACTAACCTTGCCCTGAACAAGACTACAACCGCTTCGTCAAGCGATACAAATATTGCGGCAAACGCGGTTGATGGCAATCTTGAAACCCGCTGGTCGGCTGATGCGTATCCCCAATGGATCCGG
>JBBRUX010000015.1:0-75928 GCA_038247415.1 Chitinivibrionales bacterium
ACGCTGCAGTGCCTGCTCTTGTAGTTGCGGCAGTAACCGTGACACGATATCTCCCCGGGCTGAAAACCGGAAAGACCAATCAAGAGTCGTGCCGATACGGCGGATTGCCGCTGATGACCAGTATGGGCACTTGGGGTCGACTAACTATTTAGCTAAATAATTGCCTGCACATGATTGGCCTCCTTTTAAGGTTTTTGCTCGAGCCAGGAGAGCTTATCTGAAAAATATACAGGCAAGAATGATAAAATATGCTGAGACTTTTTCATTGTGAAGGAGACCACCTTGGCATTATGATGTTTGGCTCGAACTTGCAGGACGGCACGAATTGGTTCGTCAATCTGGCCACCAATCTTGTCGGCGTGCCAAGTGGCGGAATGGACTTCATAGCACCGCGTTGGAGCAACCACGTGCAGTACTTCACCGCCGCCTATCCCATGGGCGATAATTATGAATCGTATATGGAAGATCAAGCCGGCGCCATGCCCTGGGGACAGAGTGCAACGTGGGTGCAAACGCAGCTTGACATGCTCAAGATGCCGAAAGTCTTCATCGGCAAATTTTCCGCGGATTTCAGGACACAGGAAAAATCGATGCTGATAGCCTCGGATCCCCGTTACGTACAGACCGGTGGCGACGCGTGGATTTGCAGCGGAACCACATACGGCAACCAGTGCGGTGGCACGAGCATGTCGCCGGCGATCCGGAGAGACGACCAGCTCCGGGGATTGTCGATCGTGCAAAGCGGTGCCTTCGTGAACATTGAATCGAATGGCAAAGCCACGGTCCGTATAACCGATGCCCGGGGAAAGCTGGTGCGTCAGGTGACCGGCAGCGGATCGATCGCCGTTGACACCCGCGATCTGGCCACCGGCGCCTACATCGTTTCTGCACGTCAGCAAGGTAGTCGGTTGACAAAGCAAGTGACGATTGCCCGGTAATACCGGATAACCGTCGCTTGGCATATATAAATTTGGCAGCCATTTCCCATTACTTTATGAGCGCATGGGACAGGCAGAAATGGCTATGAAATTGCAAAACATTTTTCAAGAGATATCGAATCCGTCCTCCCTCTCGTTGGAGCCGGTTGTCTGGTGAACAGATAACCAATTACCATCAGGATTCGGGAATCTGCGCGAATACCTGCCAATTGTTTGTTTATCCTGCTATATATATGGCCGTCGCATGACAATTAAGCTACGCCATAACTACTTGAAAAGCCTTTTAATTATATGATTCGTTGTTGTTATATCATTTTATAGATTACAGTAAATTATCGCTGCATATTTAAAGGTGACTTTCTTTTTAAATTAGTAACTAATGCATCGTTGCTTTTCGCATAATGTAAAGTAACGCTTTTTCATAGGAGCAATGTTATATGAATCGCCATGCTGCTCTTCTGAGTTTTGCTGTCGCACTCTTGTTCCAGAGCCTCTTCGCCTCTGCCAAAACAGATTCGATCGTCACCTTTCTCGGCGGCGCGAATGCCAAGTTTGTGTGGCAGCGCTGGGCATGGTGCAACGAGGACTACACGCCCAAGACTCAGGCGGCAGCGGCCACTGAGGGCAGGTCCCTCATGCTTTTGGATACGCGCACCGGCACAGAGCGTACCCTCGTCACGGGTTTGACCAAATGCCACACCATCCGCATCTCGCGCTCGGGAAAGTGGGTCACCTACATCGAGGGAACCACTACGTACATCATTGATCTGACCTCGGCTTCCCCCGTCATAAACGTCCTCATGGCCAAATCCGATATGGCCAAATTCGATTGCTCCTACTGGGCCGTCAACGCCATGTGGGTCGATCCCGCCAATGGCGATGAGTATCTCTACTGTCTTGACAATGCCAAGTACCCCTCGAGCACGAGCGGCAACGGCATTTATAAAGTCAGGCTCACCGCCAATGGGACAGCCGATCGCAGCACCGCGACCAAGCTGACCATCAACAGCAGCTCAAGTGTTGACGAGTCATTCAGCGTCTCCGCCGATGGGAAAAAGCTGGGGGGAGCCTTTCCCTGGCCCAATACGTACATTCTCGACATTCCGACCGGCAGGCTCGACTCACGACATTATTGGGATGAGTCTTTCGGCTGCCAGGCCAACATAGCGCCCGACAACAGCTATCGCTTCTATCATTGCCAGGGTGATCACCAAGGCGTTTACATGTTCGATGCGAACATGGTGAACACGGTTTGGTTCCTCAATCTCAGTATCAATCTGGCCGGCGTGCCGAATCCGAATAATGCATTAGCCATGGACTTCGAAGCGCCGCGTTGGACCAACCACCTGCAGTACTACTCCGCCGTATGCCCCATGGGCGACAATAACGAGGGCTACTGCACGGGTATGGGATGCTATATGGAGGACACGGTTCACTGTGGGGCAAATCCGCCTCCTGGGTGCAAACCCAGATTAACATGCTCAAAGTGCCCAAATTTTTCATAGGAAAATTCTCCGCGGATTTCAAGACTCAGGAGAAGTCGATCCAGATTGGTTCTGACCAGCGTTACATGCAATACGGCGGCGATGCGTGGATCTGCAACGGGACGACGTACGGAGACCAGTGCGGCGGCTCGACGAGCACGGTGCTGGCGATCCGGGGCGACCGCCTCCGGGGATTGTCGGTCGTGCAAATCGGCGCCTTCGTGAACATCGACGCTGATGGCAAATCCACGATCCGTATCACCGATGCGCAGGGACGACTGGTGCGTCAGGTGACAGGCAGCGGATCGATCGCCGTCGATACCCGCGATCTGGCCATCGGCGCCTATATCGTCTCCGCATGTCACCATAGCGATCGGTTGACAAAGACAGTGACGATTGTCAAGTAGTCCGCGGGAACCGGAGTGAGCCGCGCCGATCGGCTCGACACCGTGACGGCCGTGGTGCGTGACTTCCTCTTTCAGTTGGCAAACGCACCGTCGGCCGTTTCGCGATTCCGTTTAGCGAGCGAGCCAGGTGTTGACATGAGGGGCAGGTCGTCCGATCCTGCCGGCCCGGGTTTTTTCGACTGCGCCGGCCGCCGCGCCGGGAGCAGACGTCGGCTCGCGGCCGGCAATTGACTGATTGACGGGCGATTAAGGAAGGCCGCCGATGCTGTCAATCTCACGAGAGCAACGAGCATCCCCTCCCGCAATGAACCTGCTCGATTCCGCATCAAACCGACCGAACGCGCGTCCGGTACTGCATTGGCGTGCAGCCGATAGACCTCTTGAACGCCTGCGCGAAGTACCCCGCGTTTCCGAACCCGGTTCCGCGCGCGACAACCGCGACCCGGTAACCCCGGGCCAGCAGACCGCACGCCTGAACCATTCTTCGCTCCTGGACATACGCGTGCATGGAGAGCCCTGTTTCCTTTTTGAAAAGGCGGTTCAGGTAGTCTGGGTTGAGTTGATGGTTCTCGGCGATCTGTTCAATAGTCAGTTGACTAACCTGAAGCGGGTTATCGATATGGTGGTCGATATACTCTTTCACGCGGTCCACAAGAGACGCCGAAGAGGAGGTCGGTCCGGATTCTTTGTAGTAAAGAAAGTCGGCCGAGAGCGCCGACAGGAACGAGGCGACGAGACCGTCCTTTTCGCGGCGGAAACAGACGCGATTCTCGCAGAGCACGTAGCCCAAATTTTGCAGCGCCGCCCATCGCCTGGGTTGCATCACCGCCGGCACCACCAGCATGCGCACGTCGGGCGTTCCTTCGCCATATATGTGCCGCGGTTGCGCTAGCGTAGTGCGTAGTTCGTCGGCGATCCGCTCATCGGCGCTCCTCTCCATTGCTGCGTCGAAGTGAAACCAGACATACCTGGTTGGTCCCGTTGATGTCCGGTATCCTTTCTGCACCGTGCCCTTCGGGTGTACGAGCACCGTTCCCCTCGATGCGGCGGTCTGCCGTCCGTCCGCCTCTATGTAAAGCGTACCCTCTTCGACCAGGAACACTTCGGAGTTGGCAATCGGGCCGCGATTGATATGGCGGTGCCCGTGGTTTTCGCGAAAAAAACCACCGACATCGAAGCGGATCGGCCTGACGAGGCTGACGGTGTAAAGTGGCTCTTCGGATAGTCGCTTTTTCATAGGTTTTGTCGGGAAAGTGATAGCATCGCATCAGCCTCAAGTATAATATATTATCTGTGATGTTCGACCCGCGGTACAAAGGCGCCGTGCCGCGGGAAAATACGCTTAACCACGAAGGGAAGACCCATGTTAGTTCTTAAATTAAATTACATCAAGCGGACATTTTGCCTGAATCATACCGCCCGATCTCCGGTGTGAATGTTGGGCATTACTACAAATAAGTGGCTCTCTATTTAACGTATTCCTACATATTTTTAAATGAGGAGGGTTTATGCGTTCTGCACGTATCGTTTCGGCTTCTTTGGGGTTAAGCATGATGATTGCAGGTCTTTTTGCAGGTGCACAAGCAGCGTGGATTCAGGATTCTATCGGAATTATCGGTTATTCGGTCACGCTTCCTCCAAATTACACACCCACTAAGAAATATCCCTTGTTTTTTTATCTCCATTCGGCAGGAACCAGTGCCACAGCAGATGGCTCGTGGCCCCATAATAATGAAAATGAGGGAGATGTAGCAATTTTGGCTTCAGGCGCAAATCAGGCAACGTATCCGTGTATTGTGTATGCCCCACAAGCACCCAAGTATAGCGCAGGTAACCATTGGGTAAATCTTCCTGGGAGTACTCCTGCAGATCCCAATTGGGATACTGGATCATATTCTGTTGAAACAACCCCGCAAAGCACTTGTTTACGTGATGCACTTAAAGGCTTAGATTCAATGATTGCACGATACTCGGTTGATACAACGAGAATGTATATAGGTGGTGGTTCAATGGGTGGGTATGGAACCTACGATGTGCTCTGTAGGGGTAATTATACCCGGTTTGCATGTGCGCTTCCTGTTTCTGGAGGTGGTGATACCAGTAAGGCAAAATTATTTAAAGATTTGCCTTTATGGGCGTTTGCCGATAGTAGCGACAATATCATCCCGTTTAAATTTCAGGCGCAAATGGTCAAAGCGCTCCACAATGCTGGAGGGACTCCTAAGGTTGGTTTTTACTCAGATGCGTTTATAGAGGCTGCAAAAAACTATGGTGCTAAAATGGGTGGCCATATTTGGAATATACCTTTCACAATAGATTCACAGATTATGCCGTGGATATTTGCTCAAAAGAAAGCAGGAACTTCAATCGAGGTGCCAAAAAATGCTCAAGTAATTAAGCTCACAATTCATCAGGCTCGGTCTCTTGTCACGCTTGGATCTTTTGGAGCCACTGCAGTTGGTGTTCGCTTAGAGCAAGAACGAGCGGGAATAGTCAGAGCATTCGATTTGCAAGGGCGCCCTTTGGCCGCTCAAAGAATTTACAGTAAGAATTAAAAAAAGTTTGTGGCTCTGTGGTTTGCATGTAAGCCTCTTCGTCAATAAGAGGCTTTTTTATTGGATTTGCAATGATACTGCTGTATTGTTTTAAAACTAGACTCGCACAGTAATAAATCTGCTCACTATGAGAAAATATCTGGATAATGTTGGCAGCTCCAGAATTCTAAATGAAAACAGCCAAACCCCACGCACCGCTTCTTCTTGACCTTGACGCCCAAGCAAAATTGTGCTCCGAACAACACCCTCAAAAAAAAGGCCCACACGTCTGGGCGGCATAATATTTTGTCCAAAGAAAGATTGAGTAATGAGGCAATCATGGGGATTTTTAGGGTAGGGAAGGGTTGAGATAAGAATGGTATATACGTGGAAGAGTCTGATATGAGCACTTTTTTGGGGGAAAGGCCGGAGTGTCGTATGGATTGTTGCACACCATGTGCCCGGCCCGAAAATAGGAAGCTGTGCGCCGAAGAAATACAACAAAAAAATGCAAAAGGAGATACTAAACAAATGAAGAAAAGAGGAATGAAAATACCAACTGACTATCAAACTTGGATAACAGAGATAGCCAAAGCGTATCAAGAAGCAAAGGAGACTATTCCGTATGGTGCCTCAATTGGTGAAAAAAATAACAAAAAAAGAATTGTTTCCGATGCGCAGCAAATTTTACGCCTCTCTTACAATTTTGTCAACTCTCTTATTATTACTCTCGTGCGATGATTCCCCATTAGACCAAACCCTATCCGATTACCAGCTCCGCAATGGGGATATTCTTTTCCAATGCTTGGAAAATCTGCCCCTTGTTGACATGATCAAAGGCCTGACCCACTCCCCGTATGCCCATTGCGGCATTGTGGAACAAAAAGGATCAGTTTGGTATGTGATTGAGCCATTCCCAAAAGTTAAAGAGACCCGCCTTGCTAAATTTATCGGACGCGGCGCCGGTAAAACGGTCGATGCATACAGGCTTAAAGATGAATATCAGGGGGAAATACCGCAACTGCTGGATACGGTAAGAACTTTTTTTGGGCGGTCCTATGATTTTCAGTTTGAATTGGATGATAAGAAGGTTTATTGTTCCGAACTTATTTACACATGCTTTAAAAAAGTATATCAGGATACGCTGGGTCAATTGAAAGCATTAGGCGACATGGATTGGCAGCCTTATAAAGGCACTATCAAATTTCTCGCACAGGGGAAAATCCCCAAAGATCGATTGATTATCTCGCCGTATGGGCTGTCATGTGCGTCGCAGTTGGATCTTGTTTACAAGGGGATTAAAATCAAATAGGTAGCACTGTTGAGGTCTTTTCAGGGCCACACTTCATATTCTGCTTCTGCATTCTGGCGAACCTCGCCATACAAGTCTTAATTTGCTCCTCCTTCGCCTGTGCGTATATAAGTGCGTAGACGTCCATTTTCTTTTTCCTTGAATTATCTATCTGAAATGGCCTAATTTAATTTATAATAGATGGGAAAAGGAGGTTTTCTATGCTTGAAAATGAATTTCTTTATTACGTCAAACATCAAAATGAGATTGTCTCAAAATATCAAGGTAAGTTTTTGGTTATCAAAGATCAATTAGTCATTAATGCATTTGAGTCTGAAATTGATGCTGTCATTGAAACATCCAAAAGATTTGACCTTGGAACCTTTTTGGTATAAAAATGCGAACCTGGAAAAGAAAATTACACTGCTATTTTTCACTCTCGAGTTGCTTAGCATCTTATAAATCAAGGTGATTTTGCGATTTCAAAGTATCAAATGAAAACAGCTTTCACGTTCCGAATGCCTTCAATAGATCGAATCGATTTTTCTTTCAAGGATCCCGATCAAACAGTATTTTATTCCTATAAACCTGCCCCACCCCGTTTTTAATGAAAGTTTTGTAGCGTGTTTACTATTCACCAAGCCCTTGATACAATAGCCCGGGATCTTGCGAGCGTTGCGGGTGAGTGTGCGTCATTTGAGGCTCAAACAATTCTCATGCACTATCTCGGGTCAACACGAACTGCCTTATTTATTAATGATTCACATGCGCTTGCGGATGTGCAGTTAGATGCAGTCCTTGCCGCTGTTGCAAAACGGCACACTGGAATGCCTTTGGCATATGTCTTGGGTGTTGCGCATTTTTATGGGCGCACAATTAAAGTAACTCCCGATGTTCTTATCCCTCGTCCTGAGACCGAAGAACTCGTAAGCTATGTGATAAGTCAAGAAAAAAAAGATCCGGCGCTGTTTCTCGATCTGTGCACTGGTAGCGGGGCTATTGCCGCAACAGTATGTGAAGAGCGCCCCCAATGGCAGGGTATTGGGCTTGACATTTCAGAAGAGGCTCTTGCTGTTGCTAAAAAAAATTGTAATCAGAATGTGATGCTTGTGCAGGCCGATTTTCTTGCTGCTTGCGCGCCCCGCTGCTCTTTTGATTTTATCGTGTGCAATCCGCCTTATATAACAAAAAAAGAATATGCTGATCTTGATAGGCAAGTCCGGGATTTCGAACCGCAACAAGCGCTTGTTGGTGGTGATGATGGTTTGTTTTTTTATCGGCTTTTAGCACAACAGGCCTGCACACTCTTAAAGCCAGGCGGAAGAGTATATTGTGAAATAGGCGCCAATCAGAAAAAATCGGTAGAAGCATTGTTTGACATAAAAGAATTTACTACGATAAAAACGACCAGAGACATGAGTGGGCACGAGAGAATTTTTTATGCTAAGGCTTTTTTGTGAGAACTGCTTAATAGATGAGCTGATACAACATTAGGGTAATCATGGAACCACTAGGATCAGGACTACTACCACGGCTGCTGTCTAAGTTTTATGGCTTTGCTGTGCAATCTCGTATTAGTAAATTTGCAAAAAATCCTTCGCGGGCGCATCGTCATGCATGGCCTGTGATAAGTGTTGGGGGAATTCATGCCGGTGGAGTGGGAAAAACTCCCCTGGTAGGATATATCATAGAGCATTTACAAGCGCAGGGATATTGTGTTGCATTGCTGTCTCGAGGATATAAAAAACCGCACAAGGGATCGTGTATTGTAAAGCCTGGGGATAATGCCACGTGGCACATAACTGGCGATGAGCCCACCATGCTTCGCAATCGCTATCCTGGTTTGTGGCTGGGAATTGGAGCCAATCGATCGGCACTGGCACAACAGTTGGATACTATGCTTCCTTCAAAGAGCGTATATCTGCTTGATGATGGCTTTTCGCATCAAAAAATGCAGAGGGATGTAAATATTGTGTGCGTACCTGCACAGGTTTCTAAAACTGATATCCTTCTGCCTGCGGGATATTTGCGCGAGCCCTTTTCTGCATTGCAACGCGCGACGGTAATTTGTGTAATGGGATCGGCACTTGAGGAAGATGCAATTCTTGGCCGCTCTCGTGAAATTGCCCGAAATTTTCCTGGATCAAGTGTGTGTGGTTTTAAGGCTCTCCCTGGAGTTTGGGTAAATATGAACACTCTAGAATCCCGTCTAACACCCCTCTCACATGGTTCAATAGCTCTTTTAACGGGAATTGCCAATCCCAAACGATTTGTAGATATGGTTGATCAGAGTGGGATTTCGTATGATAGCGTGCATTCATTTGATGACCATTGTGCTTTTAAAGAAGGCGACATTGCGGCCATTGTTTCATCGGGAACCACAACTATTCTAACCACCGAAAAAGATATGATACGACTTGCGCGGAGTGGAGTTGTAAAAGATCAGACAATTTGGTATCTTACTATACAATTGACCCCGGTCAACGAATCGTCGTCCTCGGCATTCTTGTCGGTGCTCGACACAACACTTTCTGCAACCTTTTCTTCATCCGGAGGTTTTCGATGAAGCATCTGATAGCGTTTTCTTGTTTTGCACTTTTGCTTGTAGGTCGGTTGTGTCCAACGATGGCTCAGGATGGTCAGATGGTTCTGATCAAGCAGTCGTTTGTTAACGTGTATGAAGAACTTGATCCAAAATCTAAGGTTCTCATGACTGCCAATAAAGGCGCTAAACTTGAGCTTGTGTATGCTGGTGTCTCCTGGCTCCAGGTTAAAGTAAAAGATAAAACTGGCTGGGTCGAACGGCAGGCTGTGGAAATTGTTGATGGCGGCTTTCATTTTCCAGTTGTTCCTGTTTTGGTACTTCTTCTACTAGCAGCAATCACGTTTGTTATTGTATACTTAAATATTAAGAAGCAAAAAGAAGAAGAGCTTTGAACTTTAACTAGGTAAAAATTTGCTCATGCAACGGGTACTCTACGCGGCTATTTCATTAATACTGTTTGTGGTTGGTGCGCAGATTACCTGGGGTCAGGAGGATTCGTTGTCCTCCGACTCTATTGCACCGGTTCCTACTACTGTACAAGAAAATCTTACCAATACAACACCCACTCAATCGGCAAGCTCGTTTAATTCGCGTCCTCCTTCACAACCGCCGCAAGCCGCAGATTCTCTTTTCGCAACTTTCGATTCTGCACGTGCTGATTCTGTGCCAGCCATAGTCCAACCTGTCGAGCCGTTAATAATCGAGATTACTAAATCGCCTTCAAAAGTTTTAGCAATCCGCTCTCCAGAATCTCCAATGCTTGGATTAGTGTATAAGGGCGAAACCTACGAAGTTGTGCTCATGGGCGAGTCGTGGTGTAAAATCAAGTATAAAGATACCGTGGGTTGGATTGAGCAAACATCGGTAAGGTCGTACCATCCAACTAAAGCCAACGCGATACTGAAAAAATTACCGCTTTACATATTAGCTGGCCTAGCGGGAATATTGGTTTTGGTTTTTCTGCTCATGGGCATATCTGCATTATTCCGAAAGATTTTCGGATCGGCAAGCGCCCAGGTTTCTATTCCTGTCGGAAAGACATGTTTAATTATTAGTTCTCAATCCACACGGGTTGGTACCGCTTTTTCTGAAGCGACTATGCCATTAGAACAGTGCTTTTCCGAAATTGGATTTGCGGTCTCTAACGCAGTGGATTTTTCAACCGCGCGTAATTTAATGATGCAGTATGTCCCTAATGTCATGTGTATAGACTGGCGTGTTGATCCAGACCCAATGCAGCTCGTCGAAAGATTACTTCTGGGAAAAAGTACAGCCCCGGTTATCGTTTTTTACAATGTGGGAGATTCTACAGGGGCGCAGGCGCACAGTACCATAAAAGCTGCTCATTTCCTCGGTGTTAATATCAGCGACCGCGATATTTTTAAATTTGTAACGCCAATCATTTTACAAAATCGTATGCCTCAATCCTCCATTGAAGGAGCAGAAATTCATGCGCTCGAAGGAGAGATTACTCCGGGTAGTCTCATGGAGCTTTTGCAGTTTCTCGAAATTGGTCACAAATCTGGATGCTTGCTTATAGAAAAAAACGGACCAGATGGTATGCTTTATTTGCAAGACGGGCAGGTAGTATATGCTACCACACAGAATTTTGTTTCACAAGAGGCAGTCCTGGCCATGCTCGGGATGCAATCGGGCAGATTTCGTTTAATACTCGATAAAAAGCCCCCTTCAGTCAATGTGACCCAATCAACCCTCGAAATTCTTATGGCCTGGACAAAGGCAAGCGATGAAGCTTCTAAGCATTGATTATGGTCGCAAACGTATTGGAATAGCTGCAACCAGCGAGCTTGGCTTTGTCATTCGTAGCGTTGGTACGCTCTCGCATAATGGTACCCTGCACGATGCACTCGAAAAAACCGAGGCGTGTATTCGGGCAGAAAACCCCGATGAATTGGTTTTTGGCGTGCCTCTCGATGGCTATGATAACGAAACCGAAATGTCTTTGGAGGTTCGAACATTCGCCGCGCATCTTAAAGAGAAAATCGATCTGCCACAGTTCTTTGTGGATGAGAGTTTTTCTTCTGTCTTTGCACATCAGATTCTATCAGAACGGCCAAAAAAGAAGCGACGTAAAAAAGCAGCAGTAGATAAAATTGCAGCGTGCTTGATTTTAGAGTCTTTTCTAAGGGAGCGTATGTGAGCACTGCACAAGCGTTTGTTCGGATATTTTTATTACTAGCGTTTGCAGCGTCATGTTTGTGTATCACGAAAGCCCACTCGTATCCTCCCACATTATCCGCTCCAGTCACAATTTCCTCTAAGCTTGTTGCAAAAAAAGTTGATGGCTTGTATGTTCCCGCGATAGCACTTTCGTGGGCCCCTCCATCAGATACTGCTAATGCTGTGTCAACCTATAGCATTGAAAGAGCGATACTTGATACGGCGCCTCTTAATTTTCAGATTGTGCAATCAGCAATACCGGATACTACGCTTCATTTTGAAGACCCTCTTAGTGCACGTGAATATCCTTTGCGAGGTGCTAAAAAGGTGCTGTATCGGGTATTTGCTTTCGATACTCTCGGTAGGCCATCAGATACATCAAGAATCGATACTTTTTATATGGCATTACCAGCACAATGGGACACACAAGCAGACACCCTCCAATCAGACACTATTTCCTGGAAAATGTTTGGATTATCAATACCGTATCGATCATGTTTTTTTGTATGGAATGATTCGGGATTATCCTTTCAAGGAGCGTGGTCGGAGTTTAAGTATGCCGGTGAATTTGAAACAGTGTTGTTTTTTGGCATACTGCCCGATTCTGTTATTGTAAAAAAACCTGCACGACTATTTCTTGGCGCCTGGATAAAAACATATTCAGGCGATTATCGAGAATCACTTGTCATAAGGGCAGTGCATGTGCGTTCGTAACCGATTTGTTTTTGTGTGTATAATAATCCTCGCATTCACGTCTGGCCTCTTTGCACGCATGCTCATTCGACCGGTATCGGTCTCTTCTCGTTCTGTTTCACTAGAACTCGCAGATTCCCAATGTGTCGGATCAACACCTATGGTTGTGAGCATAGGTGCATCTGAAGGATCTCTGCCGCAGGTACATATCGAAAATATACAGGGAAGGTGTTATGGAACGGTAAAAAAAGCAGGCTTTGTTGGTCAAAACTACTTTGTATTTTTTGCCATAGATTCTTTGCGTGCAGACAATCAACATCTAAACGTTGTGATTTCTCTAAACTTTGATAGGAACGTTTATCAGGCAACCAACGTTGCGTCAATGAGCGTGAATAATAATAGTGTTCAAATTCCTCTGGTAGCAACACTGCGCAAAACAGCGCGCACCCAGTCGTATACAGCACCGCCCTTTCGCAGGGGCTTGCGCATTGCAGTTGATAAGGATGGAATATATGCACTCACCGGGGACTATCTTGCACAGCACGGTGTACCCATCGGATCTACACCACTAGAACGATATAGGCTTTTTGTTAATAATTTAGAAATGCCTTTGTACCTGTCAACGCTCCATAGATCAACCATGGCGCCCTCAGATACTCTTATGTTTTATGGAAAAGCTTTAAGGGGCGAAAAATCCTATTGGTCGCAATTTTCAAATACTAATGCTTATTGGCTAACATTTGATGAAGGGCGCGGAGTCCGTGTTGCGCTGGCGGATGGTACCCCCCGTAGAGATCCAACGCGGTACGGGACAGGATCCCAAAATTCACTCGTTGCACAGCCCTTTTACGATACCATTCATGTTGAAGAAGATAATGATATTCGATGGCTTGGTGGAGTTGGTACGGTTACAGAAATGGCATCTCCACTCGAATCTGCCCCATTTACCGATGCTTGGTATTGGGATATTGTTGGAGAAAACAAAATTACCACGGTTCCCTTTACTGTGCAATCTCCTCTTGTGGGGAAAATGGCGCAGATCCGCGTTGCGCTCATGGGCCTTTCCGCTAATCAACAGGCATCGCCCGATCATAATCTGCAAATCCTTATAAATAATCAAGCGCTTGAAGGAACCGATGGCACAATACATTGGGATGGACAAACTCCCTATGTGTATAGCAGTCCTTCTTTCGACTCAAAAATTCTAGTAAACGGCACTAATACACTATCGTTTATTACCGCAAGTATTGGGTTTCCCGATCAAAGCGCGCTCAATTATATCGAAGTGTTGTATACTCGGGGATTTACTGCAACCGACGATCGGCTTTATTTTCATTCAGCACCATCCGATACACAATCGGTGCGTCAATTTACGCTTGAGGGTTTTTCTTCACCCGCGGTTGAGATTTGGGATATCGATAATATGCGTTTAATTACTGGGGGAACAGTAAAAAACACAGGTACTGTAAAGAAACCAGGTTTTACACTTGTTTTTCAGGACAGTATCAAATACCCATCCCACTTTATAGCTCAAACAATACGTCGTCGCCTTGCTCCTGGCGAGGCAGTTTTAGATACCATGCGAGATGTTGCAGCTCTTGCCTCTACCCTAGATCACCTTGTTATTACTAAACGGGCTTTTGTTGGAACCAGCACGGTTTTATCCAAGTTTCATACCGCGCATAATCTTCCATCGGCAGTTTTTTGTATCGAGGATATTTACAACTGGTATACAGCAGGCGTAACCAATCCCGAGGCAATTCGCATGTTTGTTACCGATTGTTGTTCGCGATTTGGCGACCACATTCCAAGCTATCTTCTGTTAGCCGGAGATGCGACCCACGATGCGTATAAAAACGTGTTGCGTTCTAGTCAGACGGTTGTCCCCACGCACTTATCAACTGTTCCGGGATGGGGCGTTGCTTCTGATGATGGCTATTTTGGAACCGTGTTAGGCGACGATCTTTTTCCCGACGTGTGCGTAGGACGATTGCCGGCTTCCGATACAGCACAGCTTGCTCTCATGATAGCAAAAACAATACAAGCGTGCACAACGCGAGATTATTCACCCTGGAGGGATAATGTGCTCCTGCTTGGCGGATACGAACCGCCTTTCACTCTTTTTAATTCTGAAGTATCTGAGTATACGATCGGTGGGGCAATGAATATAGAACGCCTAGATGCAGAACCAACGTCATCGTATTATCGCAGCCCCGGCGATGCAACCTCGCAATGTGTGGCAGCAATTAATGCCGGAACATATTTGATCAATTTTAATGGTCATGGTGGGGGAAACGTCTGGTCGGATAATAATTTTTTTACAATACCAGATGTCGCACGATTATATAACGACCGCTGGAAAAGTGGTCCCCGACTTCCAATTGTTGCGAGTTTTACATGCCTCACAGGATTTTTTGAGAGTATTTTCTATCCGTCTTTGGGAGAAGAATTCCTTCGTAGCGGAACCGGCGGAGCAGTTGCCTTTTTTGGGGCATCGGCATATACTTCACGCGAAGGCAATCTGGTTATGAATCGAATTTTTTTAAACAAGGTGAGCCAGACTAAAAAAACAACAGTTGGTAGTTTGATTAACCAGACTAAAATTGCAATGCTTGCATTTGACAATCCAGGGTATATCCCTCTTATAGCAGAGTACAATCTTTTGGGTGATCCCGCACTTGTGTTTGAAACAATACCCGATTCCTTGGAACTTGCTCTAACAGTAACTTCAGATGCTCTAACGTCTGCACCGGTGGTTCTTCCTATCCCGGCGTTGTTTGCGTCTACACAAATTATTGCAGATTCAAGGACATTACTTACGTCAAAATGCTCGGTAGCGAATAATACCATTTCTCCAGTTTTTGTAGCGCTCAAAGATTCACTGGTTATTTCTTCGGGTTCCATGCGCATGTATGCCTGGAACGATACCGCTGGTGTAAAGGGGACTGCATCTTTTTGTCATAATACAATTGGCGTACTACGTGCAACAATCAACCCACCACAACCGCATCCAGGCGATACCATACGCATTACCTGTACAACACCCCCGGCAACAGGTGTTACCATGCGATGTTTGTTTACTGTTGATAAAGCTGGAATCTCGACTGCATCGTTTCCGGCTGCGCAAGAACTCAGTATGAATCAGATCGATTCTAGTACATGGCAATCATCCACTATCGTTGTTCCTGCCATCGAGGCTGCTCAAGATCTTGCATTGTATGTGTCATTTCGACTTTTAGGAACTACGACTCAATCGAGAACATTTCAGTTCCCTCTTGCTGGAATTGCAGATATACGCTTTACCAGTAAAAAAATCCGTTTTGGATTTGAGGCAGATTCTTTTATATGCATTGGCGAATGTATCAATACGGGAACTGCCCCAGCAACTCCTTTGTCGATAGCACTTTTTGAAGATTCAACAATGCTTGGAGTCTGGAATTCTTCGTCTAGCATTGGGCCCGGCAAGATTGCACCCTTTGCACTTCGAATGCCAGATCTATCGGGAGTTCATGTTGTTCGTGTAAAACTTAATTACAATAATGCCGTTTACGAGAGATACACCGACGATAATGAATCACTCTGCACACTCTCGGTTGCATTTCAAGACATGAAAACTCTTACCGATACCCTTAAGTCTGTCGACAACGGGTGCGCTTTAGCTCTTGTAAATCAGCCAACGTCCCCGGTGCGGCTCTTTATTGCAGACGAACAGATCGATTCTGTGGCACCCTTCAAAACGCCCTCTGCATTTGTTTCGGTAGGCAACAATGGGGCTCGCGCATATTCGCTGTGGACGCGGCCAGCGGAAGTTTCTTCGCTTAAAAATTTTGCAATAACCCTAACGCCTCTCGACTCGAGTAGCAGTGTGCACGCTGCATATCCTCACACGGCGTTGGCCAGCGCAGATTCATTAACAAATGCGTGGCGGGTTATTGAGGGTTCTGTAGCGTCTTTGGTTCCGGCTCCGGTTAGTGTTCCGCTACGCTTTTGCGCAGTTGCTTTTGCCGATCAGGTTCCGCCCTCAATGAGTGTTTATGTGGGAGGACGAAAACTTGCCTTTTTTGATTATGCAGCAAAAGATCGGTCTTTCGATGTAACGATGAACGATCAAACCGGCATCGATCAGAGTTCTATCCGAATTAGATTAAATGGGTCACTTCTTGACAGTAGCAGAATTAGCGGGTCGTCGCTTTCCAATCAAGGTCAAACACTACGATTAACACTCGCTCCAAATAAACAATCGTCAATCGACTCGCTCACAATAACCGCTGCCGATTGGATCGGTAACGATACCAGCATTACCTTTAAGTATATACCAGGCGAAAATCTTTCGATAAAATTTTTATCATGCCATCCTAATCCACTCAGGGCTTCTGTCGCCACGGGGGAAATTCGTGCCCGATTTGCCTTTGTGCTTACTGATATCGCAGAACATGCAACCCTTGCGATATATACTCAAAGTGGAAAAAAAATCCGCGAGTTTTCTCTCTATAATGTAATAGGATATCAAGAAATTGCCTGGGATGGAGCTACCCAGCACGGCTATAGGATCGCCAACGGTTTATATTATGCTAAGCTTACCGTTTCAAATGGATCAAAAAAAGCAACCTGTATCACCCGTATAGCAAAGCTGGAAGGATATTAAGCATGGCCAATTTTTTGCAGCACTTCGATAAAAGTACCGTTGGGCGGGCTGTTTTGTTTTTTACGCTCATTGTGGTAATCTTTTTTTGTATCGAGATAGCGCCGTTGCATTTTGGCAATCGACACCTTCCCTGGGATGCGCTTGGTCCCGAAATCAGCAAACGTTTGCCTCGAATACTTCTTGTTGCTATTGGAGCATCCTTGCTTATGGCTTTCAAGCAGAAAGATAAAGTAGAAAAATAAAAGTATCATTTCTCCAGATGTGGCTTTAATGGTACCATTAGGAACATTCTTCATGTAAAGGTAGCGCTGTCGCATGTTTTTCGAATATCTTTATCAGTCAACGCATGTATATCTGTTTTATTCCAGACTTTTTGCTACGGGCATGGCCACGCTCATAGCCTTTGTTGCAGCAATGATTGCATTCCAGCCGTATATCAATTTTTTGCGTAAAAGTAATGTAACATCCGAGTTTGGTACGGCACCTGGTGCCAATGAGCCGGTGATGCCAGCAGGAATCTTGTTTCTGCTCATTATTACCCCTATTGCGCTGCTCTGCTCGCGAATGAATTCGTATGTTGGGTCTGCATTAATCATTTATGTTGTTTTTGCAATTATTGGAGCTATCGATGATATCGCCAAAGTTGTTAATAAGAAAAAGCTTGCTGCAGGGCTTATCACTAAGCAGGATTATCAATACAAGGCAGACGGCATATCAGCTCGATTGCGGCTTGCGCTCTATCTAATCATTCCCCTTGTCGTGGCGATTCTTGCTTACAAATATATTCCTAATATCAATGGTCATATCACCATTCCATTTTTGTCGATTCATAAAATTTTCCCCTATCTGCCGTTCTGGATTTTCATACTCCTTATGACCGCAGTTATTGCAGTGATGGCAAACGGCGTTAACTTTACCGATGGCTTCGATACCCTCGCTGCGGTACCGCTTATCACCTGTGCTACATTTGTTGGGCTCATTTCCTATGTTTCGAGCAATCTGCACTGGTGTTCCTATTTGCTTATTCCCTATATCCCCGGTGTAGAAGAAGTGTTGCCAATTATCGGGGCAACAAGTGGCGTACTCCTGGCATTTTTGTGGTATAACTCACCTCCGTCAAGTATTATCATGGGCGATAGTGGCGCAGTGGGTCTTGGAGGTATGATCGGCATTATGTTTGTGTTCATTAAAGCCGAATTTTATATACCTATTGTTGGTATTATTTTCCTTATGGAATTTGTTTCGGATATTGTGCAGATTGGCTCATTTAAGTTGACAAAAAAGCGCATTTTTCTCATGGCGCCTATTCACCATCATTTTCAACTGAAAATGAAGCTTAACCCACGGTATGCAGCAAATCCATTTGCAATCAAGTCTAAAATTACCTGGCGATTTCATATTGTCTCGGTGGTTATGCTTGTTGTTGGTCTTATTATTTTTCTAAAGGTACGCTAATTACATGGTTACCGATCTTTCATCGAATTACACTTCTCCTGCGGGGCGCGAATGTACCATGGCGGCGGGCAAGTTTGCCATGATTTCTCCCGCCTCCCGTGTGCTGGATTTAGGGTGCGGTTATGGCGAGGGTGCTGTTACCATCGCCTCGGAATTTAGGGCCAGCGTTACCGCAATCGATACCTCATTAGAAAATCTTGTTTTTGCAAAGGAGTATGCTCGTTCGCGGGGAGTAGCTCATCTTATCACGTTTTTACACGAAGATATTACAACATTTCAAAATACTGCAGATCCCTTCGATTTGGTACTTGTCGAGGGGGGAGTACTCTCTTTTGTTAATCGAAGGGTTGGTATTGCTAAAGCGCGCGAGTTTCTATGTCCCCGTGGTTGGCTTGCCTTTTCAGATTTAGTGCTACATTCAGAAACTGTTGATGATGAAATTAAAACAGTTTTTGAAGAGAACAAATACCATTACGAAACAGAAGCAACATACCGACCGCTTTTGCGTAGTGCTGGATTTGAGCTTCAAATGCTTATGCTTATTCCGCAAAGCGGATGGGATAATTATTATGCACTGATGGCAAAAAGACTCGAAGATAATACCGGATTTTTTGCTGATAAGCGCGTTAAATTAGCCTTTCATAGGGAAATAGATGTGTTTTATAGGCTCAATGCATTCTCTCAGGTGGGATATCTTTTTGGGATTGCCCGAAAAGGTGATGATAAAATGTGATGCGCATCACAGAGATTAGCATGGCAATGAATTATTATTAATAAGTGTTCTAATTTTGTCAGTTCCTCGAAGGCTCATTAGGAGGTTGTATGCGTAAGACGGCAAGTATGGTATTAAGTATCGTTGGCATGGCTGCAATAGCACATGCCCAAATGCAGCCGGTGGTCAATGGTCCCGACGGTAAAGGAGGTATCGACTGGAACGATCGTACGATTATTTCCACAGGTATTGGTGCCCCTAATCCCGATCTTCCCGAAGCAGCACAGCGAGGCGGGGCCGAACGTGCCGCGCAAATGATCGCCTTGCGAAATGCGCTCGAAACCATCAAAGGAATTACTCTCACGGGGTCCACAACCGTCGAAAATTATATAACCAAGAACGATCAGGTGACCACAAGTATTAATGGTTTTGTAAAAGGCTTTCAACAGCAAGGGCGCACTAAATACATGTCAGATGGCTCAGTTGAAATCACCATGAAGATCCCGCTTGATGGCATCGGTGGTTTGGGAGAAAAATTAATGGATCCATCAATTTCTGATAAGCCATCGGCTGTCTTTGTAGATAGCAAAAGAAATAAGCCTGCAACAGTATTTTCAGGGCTCATCATCGATTGTACTGGTTTAAAGATTAAGCCAGCACTTAGCCCCAGAATTCTTGACGAATCGGGAAAAGAAGTGTATGGAAGTGCCTATGTGACACGTGAATGGGCAGTTAAATATGGAATAGTAGGATACGCGCGGGATGTAGCATCGGCAGCAAAGCTCGAACGTGTTGGCACAATGCCCGGTTCAATCAAGGGCCTTAGGGCATTGGGTGATAACAGTACCGACGTTATTATTAGTAACGCCGATGCATCAGATGTACGTAGTGCAGCAGAAAATCTCAAGTTTTTATCCGAGTGCAGGGTTATTCTTGTAGTTAATTAAATCTTTGTGTTGTAAAGCTTTTCACTGTTTTGCGAGGAGTATTCATGAGTATATCAGCAGGTAATCTAATACGATGGGGATTGGTCGCTTCGCTTTTTGTTTTCGCCGCAGGGTGTGCAAAAACGAGAAAGGCTGGCGGGCACATGGATACCCCAGAAGTGCATTATAAACAAGGTATGAAATATTTCGATCAGGACCAGATTGTCAAAGCGGAAGAAGAATTCAATCTGGCAAATTCACTGGATAAGAAATTTGGCCCCGCGTATGCAGGCCTTGCGTTAACAACGGCACGAAAAGCTTCTCAGGCTTCACAACTTTCAGACGAAAAGAAGGGGTTTGCACAGGCGCTATCCTTGGCGGATAAAGCGTGTGGCCTTTCGCCCAAAGACGCTGCTCCGTTTATTGCCAAAGGCATGGTGATCACCATGCAGTTCGAAGGCAAAAAACCTGCGAAAGAGTGGATTGACAATGTCGAAAGCGAATTCTCAAAAGCACTAAAAAATGAGCCATCAAATGCAGAAGCGTATTATCGTCGAGGATATGCGTATAAAAAAGCGTTTCTCTTTTCAAAAGCAAAAGTCGATTTTTCAAAAGTTATCGAGCTGAATACAACATTTACCTCCGAAGCCGATAGAGAATTTAAAATTGTTAATGACATCGAGCGCGCAGCCCCAGGAACGGATATCGGAAAGAAAATTGCGCTTATCGAAAAATTAAGTCGTGCAGATATTTGTGCCCTGTTTATCGATGAATTGAAAATCGACAAGCTCGTTACGAAAAAGCGACCCAAGAAATATGATACCAGTTTCGAGGCGCCAGCCGATGGCCGCACCTTGAATGTTGACAAGATAACAACATTGCCTGCCATAACCGATATGGCAAATCATTGGGCTAAAAATTTTGTTGGCGATATTGTTGATCTTGGAATTAGAGGACTTGAGCCCTATCCCGATCATACTTTTAAGCCAGATGAATTGGTAAACCGGGGTGAATATGCCATTATGGTAGAGGATGCAATTATTGCAGTAACAGGAGATGAATCCATCGCCACTAAAAATAGTGGGCAGGCAGAAAGCCGCTTCCCTGATGTGAATTCTTCTCATCCAGCATATAATGCAATATGCACGTGCGTCGACCGCGGAATCATGGCTGCAACAATAAGCGGGGAGTTTGGGGCGCGTCTGCCTGTTAGCGGACCCGATGCACTGCTCACGATCCGCCAGCTCAAGAATTTTCTAAAAATCGAGTAATTTTCTTTAAAAACGGCTTGTTGAGGGCTCAAGTATTCGTACTTGGGCCTTTTTTGTTTTGTGAAAACAGCATACCCGATTTAGCGAGTCTGTCGATTGGTAATTTACTTTAATTATACGTATTTTAAGAATCCCTCAGAAGGGCAGATCACATCGTAGAATTCATACTACTTCCTTTCGTTCCCCAGATAGGATTTGGCTCTTATGCATTGTTCCATAGGTATTGATATAGGATCGACTACCGTCAAAGCCGTGGTGATGGACACATCGCATTCGATCCTTTTTAAACGCTATGTGCGTCATAACACTCGCCAATTAGAGCACGTTTACGAGCTCCTTACGGCTATAGATGCCGAATTTCCTCATCATGCAAAACGCATTTATCTTACCGGAAGTGGATCACGACCTCTTATCGGTTTGCTCAAGGGTGTTTACATTCAAGAAGTTAATGCTGTTACCTATGCGGTAGAAAAGCTTTTCACCGATGTTGGCGCCGTGGTAGAGCTCGGAGGACAAGATGCGAAGGTCATTGTTTGGAAGACCGATGCTGCAGGAAATAAGAGCGCGCTTACCTATATGAACGATAAATGCGCCGGTGGTACCGGAGCAACACTCGATAAAATTGTTGCCAAAGTTGGCATAGATCCCTCTCTACTTGGTTCTATTTCAGATGAAGGTGCAATGATTTATCACATTGCAGCTAAATGCGGTGTGTTTGCAGAAACAGATGTGGTTGGGCTTTTAAAAAGTGGTGCGTCAAAAATCGATGTTATTGTCTCCCTCTGTCACGCAATTGTCAAACAAAATTTGGAGGTTTTGGTTCGCGGGAATGTATTGCGCGATCGCGTCTGCCTGCTTGGGGGACCGCATCGATTCTTGCCCGTGCTCGCATCGGTGTGGCGTCATTACATTCGAAAAACATGGGCTCTTCATGGTCATGAGCCACGAACACTCCCCGATGACAAGCTCATTTTTGTTCCCGAAGACTCTCATTATTTTGCGGCTATGGGGGCAATCTTTTTTGGCGAAGCAAACAGCTCAAAGAGCGTTGTGTTGCAAGAAAACGACACGCTGTATGCAGGCCCCGGGGCACTTGCAGATTTTATAACTACCGATCGATTAAAGCACCTTGAAGGAAGTGGCGCCATACGTGCTGGCCTTGTTGAAACCGAACAGGAAGTAGAATTGTTTGTTTCCCGTTATGGAATTCCGACTTTTAAAGCGCCTCAGTTTGAGCCAGGGGCTTCACTTTCAGGCTATCTTGGCATCGATGGTGGGTCGACATCAACCAAAATGGTGATTATTGACAAAAAGGGATTAATCATATATCGCGACTATATGCTTTCGGGTGGAAATCCCGTTGCCGATGCTATTGCACTTTTCGGGCGCATGCAAAACTGGATACGCTGTGCGGGTATTACTCTCGACATATGCGGAACCGCGGTTACAGGATATGCATCTGCGCTACTCAAGGCAGCATTCAAGCTCGATTGCGCTATTGTAGAAACAGTTGCTCATATGCGCTCTGCCGTGGCGAGCTATGGGGATGTAGATGTTATCTGCGATGTAGGAGGGCAGGATATAAAGGTTCTTTTTCTCAAGCATGGGCGCGTCGTAGATTTCAAGCTCAATACGCAATGTAGTGCGGGAAACGGCTACTTTCTTCAGTCAATGGCCGAACAGTTTGGCGTGCCGCTTCACGAATACGCAGAGCGGGCATTTACGGCTCGAAAAGCGCCTGCATTTAATTATGGATGCGCTGTATTTATGGAACAAGATCGGGTAAATTTTCAGCAACTCGGGTGGACAAATAGCGAAATCATGGCCGGACTTGCCCTGGTACTTCCTTTAAATATCTGGAATTATGTAGTTCAAGAACCTCATATTGCCAAATTTGGTACCACCTTTCTTTTACAAGGAGGAACGCAGAAAAATGTAGCGGCAGCTAAAGCACAGGTCGATTATATCCTGCAAAAAGTACCCTCTGCCAAGGTACATGTTCATAAGCACGCAGAAATATGTGGAGCTTTAGGTGCAGCCATCGAAGCATCCGAACGCGTTACAACTTCAACGTTTGCAGGAGTTGCCGCGGCTGCTTTGGCAACCTTTACAACGAGCGCAAATGAAGAAACTCGGTGCGGGTTTTGTACCAATAAATGTCAACGAACATTTGTTGATGTAACGCTTTGTGCGAACACAATCCGCTTTATTACCGGAAATCAATGTGAAAAAGGTCAGATGGCAAGTCTTGATGAAGTCCAGGAATTTATGAAAGTTTCTTCGCAACAGCTTACGGGTGTGCGCAATCTCGTGGGCGAGGCGGCAGTGTCTGTTTTCGCACAAACAAAAGTCGATTGCTTGCCGCCAGAGGGTACTTCTTGCGCACCGATCAAATGGTTCGATGGATCCCGTTCGTTTTACGGAGCAAACAAAAAGGGAAAATTTAGAAGATCCGATGAACATGCGTCGGCATTGAGAGCTTCAATGAAAATAGGTATGCCAAGGCTGCTCAATATGTATTATGCAGCGCCTTTTTTTGATGCTTATTTTCGTACCCTAGGAATTGCCGAAATTATCTGGTCCGATTATACTAGTCAAGCGCTATGGCAGGAGGGTAATACCTGGGGCTCAATAGATCCGTGTTTTCCTGCAAAAGTAGCCCCTGCTCATTTTTATAATTTACTCATGCATAAAGATGTAACCCATATCTGTTTTCCCATCATTACGCACCTGTTAACAGATCTTTCCGATTCCCTTGCAAATACTGCGTGTGCAATTCAAATGGGAACGCCTGAAGTTGTTCACGCATCATTTACAAAAGAGCTAGATGTCCTGCTGCAAAAAAATATCGAATATTTTAAGCCGCTTGTAGTAATAGATCGACCCCTTGATGCATGTGGTCTCATGTACGATTATTTTGCAGACAGGCTCAAAATAACCCCCGATGAAAACCAATGGGCAGTTAGTCAAGGCTTTTTGGCACTAGCGCGGTATCAAGATGTGCTGCAACAGAGTGGGGTGCAGGTTTTAAATCATCTCGTTGAACATGATAGAATCGGTGTGCTTGCAATTGGGCATCCCTATCATCACGATCCTGGGCTTAATCATGGTATTTTAGATGAATTCCAAAAGCGTGGATTTCCCGTTTTGTGTATCGAATCGTTGCCAACGAGTGACGATTTTTTAAAGCCGCTCTTCCCCGAATACGATACAACAAATTCGCATAAAGCAATGGGCATTCGTTCGCTCTGGCAGCGAAATTTTAACCGCAATACGAATCAGAAAATATGGGCCGCTACCATTGCTGCACGCCATCCAAATCTTGCAGTGGTAGATTTTTCGAGCTTTAAATGTGGGCACGATGCTCCAACCTATTCCTATATCGATGCAATTTTAGATGCTTCCGAAACACCGCATTTTCTCTTTCACGACCTCGATCAAAATAAACCGCGGGCATCATTTCAGATCCGTTTGGAAACGATCGATTATTTCCTTCGTTTGGAAGAAGAAAAGCTTTGCGCGCGAGGTGTTGCACATAGTAAAGTTAATCAGGATTGATACCATGAAAATAAATAAAACACAATCGGAATCACCGGGGGCTGTTGCGCCAAAGTTTGCTAAGAAGCAACAATGGAAGGGTTATGCCAATCCTCTGTGGCATAAGAAAGATAAAGCCGAGGTAACTATTATCTATAGCTTTATCGAACGGCGCAAATCATTCTTGTTGCGGGCATATTTCGATCGTCATGGATATCGGTATCGCGACCTTGGCGACCATGTGCGCGAAGATGTCCGGTTTGGCAAAGAGTATGGAAATCGCATGGAATGCAATCCGATGTACTTTACGTCTGGTGCCCTTATCAAAACATTGTTTGCGATCGAAGCAGAAACAGGCCTTTCAAAAGAGGAAATTGTAAAAAAATATGTTTTTTTAGGCGGGGGCGGGCAGTGCGGCCCTTGTCGATATGGCATGTACCCTATGGAGTATTTCAAGGTTGTCAATGATGCGGGTTTTAAAAATTTTCGCATGTTTCTACTCACCTCAGATATCAACGAGCCCTCTCCTAAAGGTAGTGCATTCTCATTTGATATGCCTTTTTATCTTAATTTTACCATCGGATTTGTTCTGGGCGATCTCATGCATATGGCAGAATGCGCTTTGCGTCCGTATGCACTCGATAAAGGCAATGCGCTTGAAACGGTAGAGAATGTTCAGCAGCAACTCTATGAGGCTTTTAAAAGCAGATTGTTTTTATTTAAACTCCCTTTTGCATTGCATCGCGCTGGAACAATACTTGGTAATCTTCGTCGTAGTCTGGTTTCATTGCCCTACGTTTATATCACTGGAGAAGTTTTTGCCAATCTTGCTCACAATGAGGGTAATTATAACTTGCGCCGCTTTGTGATGGATGAGGGGTGTGAGGTAAACCCGGGTCTTTTTACCAACAGAGCACTTTACGATTTGTGGCGTCGCACTAAAGAAGCAGAACGACGTATTCGGTTTGCAAAGGATCCTTTAGAGCTAAAAACGTGGCGTAAGAGTTTGCGCAAACAAAAGACAAGCCGCTTTATTGTGCTTAGTGTTTATAAGCTATTTGTCAAGTTCTTTGATCCAGAGAAGTTTGGAGGCAAATACGAGCTGCACTCTATCGATCATTTGGCGGCTCTTGGCAAACCGTATTATCATCCCGAAATTTTTGGGGGAGAAGGCAATCTGGAAATTGGTGAAGCTATTGCAATGGCAGATACATGCGATGGATTTATATCGTCAAAACCATTTGGTTGTATGCCGTCATCAGGGGTATCGGATGGGGTTATGTCAAAAATCTTAGGAATGTTTCCGCAGATAAATTTCGTATCTATCGAGACAAGTGGCGATAATGAAGTAAGTATTTTAAGTCGCGTTTCAATGCTCATTTTTAAAGCTCGTGAAAAAATGAAACGGCGCACGTCGGGTAGTAACAAGGAGTCCCTTTGAAAGTAATTCGCCTCGTGTTTATGGCTTTCTTGTGTGGTGCAGCCACAACGTTTGCAACAACCAAGATCCTTTTTTTGCCGTTTGATGATCGTGTCAAATTGAAGGATACCTGGGTATTGGGTGTTGATGTTCCTCGATATTTTAGCACCATGGTAGATACCATTGGTTCTTACGGCAAATACGATTCGAGCCTTGCAATTGTTCCGTTTGATAGCGTTTTAAATTGTATCAAATCCAATTCTTGGAGCCGCGTAGAGTATACTTCTCCTTTATACATAGTAAAGTTGGCCCATCGATTTAAGGCCGATTATGTTATCAATGGAACCGTAGCCGTATTCAAGGTTGTAAAGCGTGCAGTCAATACAACTGCCCCCTTATACGGAGGTGCCGATCTTTCGTCGGTTGTTAAAAATACCACTGGGGGCGGGGGTATTACGGTCATGGGCGGTCTTCAATCATATACCGCTACAGCCGTTATGGGACTCGACCTGCTCGATGGCAGTACAGGTCAGGCTCTTTTTCAAATTCCTCTTAATACAAGCGAAAAAGATGGTGGATTTAAAATTTATGCTACGTTTCAGTCCAATAATCCCGAGATGGATTATTACGAAATGAGTACTACGCCTTTTGGATCGCCTTCGTTTCAAAGAAGTGTGCCCGGTATCGTAATGAAAACGTTTTCGCAGGATATTCAAAACAAGGTGTGCCTTTATAAACCTGTCGAGAAACAACCCAAGCAAACAGACCGCAGTTATAGCGTGGGAAGCGTCTTGGAAAGATCCGGTAGCGACGTGTACATTAATTTTGGTAGCGCAGACAATGTAATGCAAGGCGAAGAAATAGAGGTGCAACGCCCAGATCATGCCATCATCGTGGCTGGCGATACGCTTGGATGGTCGGATAAGACCGTAGGAGTTATTCGAGTCCGCTTTATTAAATCACCTCACTTGTCACAAGCAAGCATAGTTTCAGAGGTAGATTCTATCCGCTCTGGCGATGCAATACGCTTTGTAATGGTGCCATCTTCCCGATAAACCCCCAATTGTGCGCCTTATTCTAGTAGGCGCATGTTGAAATTTGCATTCAACGATTTGTCAAACCCTGTGCAGCTTTCTACAAATTTCTAAGTATATTATAACGTAGAATCTCGATGTGAAAGCAGTTGGCGCCCTTACTAAATTGTCAATGCTCATAGTAGGTTTTAATATAAGACCGCTGTTGGGGTTGGTTTTGTCGAGAAAAATATATATTTTCTCATACGATTAAATTCCATGGGTAGAGGCTATCTGATTCCTATTGGATATTATTGTACTTGAAGCGTTCAAGGAGCTAGCCACATGAATCGCACGTTATCTATTCTTACTCTGAGCATTATTCTTACAATAGTAGGAAGCAGCGCTCAATCGCTTACCGATAAGCTTTCGGAATCGAATAACTTCTATTCGAACTACGGTAAAGAACCCTACGCTAAGCTCAAGATCGAGAAAGATGTTATTGGCCTCTACGACCAATTTGGAGAGCATATCACCGATGGTATATTTATTTATGACTTGCATAATAGCGATTATAATATTCACAAAACACGCGATCGAACAATACCGGACTCATTAGCTTTCTCTCGAAGCAGCGAATTCCAAAAGAGCGATTTCTTTGATAAATTTTCAAATTTAGTGGTGACCCAAGATGCTATTGGTGGTACCAAATCATCTTTCATCCTTGGCGACCAAATTCAAACCCGTTTTACTCCATTGACATTTAATAAAGTAAATTTTAAAGGTGTTCGCTGGGATATTTGGTCGAGCAATCTCCAATTTACTGGGTTGTTATCTAGAACGAGCCCTGGCGCCTTGGCGAAAAAAAGCACAGATGCGATTTCTTTAGTTGAATACCCTTCGACAACCGAAAGCTTCCCTTATAATTATTATAATATCCAGGGTGATCAGGGTCCTGGAGGAATCAATGGTCAAAATGATTTTTCTTCTAAATCGCCTTTTGGCGATTATAATTGGTTATGGGCTTTGCATGCACAACAAAATATTGCGAATAAGGTAGATGTTGGATTAACCTATATCAATCATCATGTTTCAGATACCAAAAAAGGTGAAAAGTGGTTTGAGGGAGATTTGCCCGAGGGTTGGATGCCACGGGAAATTCATTTTGAATTTTTTGATGCAACGCCTCTCGATTCAAATGATGCTGGTGCCTATGTTAATGATGTTACAATGTATATCAATGGTAGCCTTGTTACATCTCGTTCTGGATACAAAAATAGAAATGTCTATGTTGGTGTTCCCGACTCTACGTTGTTGCCTAAGGAATTGCCATTATCAAGGCCGCAATCAGGAAATATTCCTGTAATAGTTACTTTTAATACCGATCCTCAAACCTGGAAGTTTACAGACGGGAAACAGTCGCTAAAATCGGAAAGAGAAATTAAAGAAATTAACTTTAAATACATAGTAGCTGGTCAATATACTGTTTTCGTTTCCACGAGTAAGCAGATACCTCTGGGAATTCAGGGAACCAGCGATCCGCAAACAGGCGAAATTGTATATCAAAATATCGATAAAAGTGTAGAAGATATTTATAATGGGGATCAAAATTCTCCCATTAAAATTAGTGCAGGTACAACTTCCATGGGAGCTATTGGACCTAGATTTATTAACAGTCATTCAACCACCTATTTCGGCTCGTATATTCGTCAGTCTGCAAAACAATTACCCTGGACCTACGAGCAATTTAAAGACGCAATACTCCAACCCGGGTTTGTAGATAATCCTACCTCAGTAGATAAGTATAATCTTGGCAAGTACGAATACAAATTTGGATCCAATATTTCCTCTATAACGTATGGTGTAGATTTTAAAGGTGAAATTGGGGGCGTAAACTTTAAAGGGGAATTTGCCTGGAATAAGAAAAAAGACAAATTTCCTGGTGGAGATGTTATCGATTCAATCGGTGATTTTGGTAGAAATAATCGCTGGGTGGGTACCCTCAAATTAGATAAGAATCTTACGCCTAAAATGACTATTGCTTCCGATCTGTATTACATTTCTCCAGATTGGAAAACAAATCTCGATTTACTTCAAGCGAGTAGGTATTTCAAGGAAACTAATTACAAACAGTTTATCTCAATCAATCCCGATTATGCAGGAGGGTCGCTTCCAGACTATCTTTCCTATCCAAAACCATTTAATGCTGGATGGAACAATATCGACGATAATGATGATAACGATTATTACCCAGAAAATGATGTGCGCAGGTATCCTGCAGATCAGAGTGCCGATGCACAGGGAGCCTTTTATACAGACGGAAAAATTAAAGGTTCTTTACAAAAATTAGTGCGACTGCCTTCAAACATGTATATCCCCTATGATGACATTGATGGTGTTGTTGCATCAAAAAGCGATAGAAATCGAAACGGGGTTCCCGATTACTTAGAAGATTTTCTGCTTTTTAGCTCTGATCCTTCTGTGTTTGAAATGGGAAACGATTTAAATCATAATAGCATTCCCGATGATCAGGACGATGATCTACAACCAGATTATGGGCACCCAGTGGGGTCTGAAATTACAGCAGATGGAATCAAGACTACCGGTATTAAAGGCATTCGATTGAATACAAAATGGACTCTTTCTAATAACCTAACAGTAGATGCGGGGCTTGTTGGTGAGTCTATACTGGATTACGATCTTGATGGGATATCAGACGCGTTTCAGTCTGTTAAAGTTGACCATGGAGATTTCTTTGATAAAAAATCCTTTGAATTATACAATCTGATTTCTTTTCAGGCTGTCAAACGTACCGAAGGTATAATGTATCAGCTCGGCAATGAGTTTAGAGCAACAAAGGATGTTATTCGAGATGATGTCATTAGATCCCGTGGTTTGAATGGCAACGGAAAATATATTGTTGATTACGAGTTTTATATCGATCCTCTCGATTATCGGCAAGCAATTACAGATAACATTGTGGGTAGTGTTACCTATACTAATATTAAAAATTTTTACTATGGCATTCGTGCAAAAATTGGCTTGCAAGGAAGAATAGGCATTCCTGATCGACAATTTAGTCGTCCCTATAGCTTTTATGATAACTATTCTGGAAATACTATTTTTGCGGCAGTTCAGGATTCGTATCCCACCCGATTTCTTACCGATTTGTATCTCTCCAATAAAGTGAGCTATAACTTTAATTTTAAAATCGACGAAGACGATTGGCGAAAGTCGTTCATGTTCCTTAATAATCTTGAGATTATTCCTCAATATAAAATTCTTGTATATAATTCTCGTGAAATGTATGGGCCAAATTCAGGAGGAGATCCTTCGAATTTGAATGTAAACCTGAGGTATGATGCCAATCGAGATCTTCTGATTGATAGTCTTGATGATAAATCAGATCTAAATAATACTACCAATGCGCGTCAAGCCCGAGTTGCATCAGAAAAATTTCGCAACGCAAATTTCACTCGAGTTTCAAATGTCCCTATTGTGCGGATAAATTATAAGATTGCAGAAAATACCCAGCTTCAATTTGGTGTTCAAGGGTATCAATTTCTCGATTTTGTTACGCCAAATAATAATGTTTTTTCTTGGACTTGGCTTGGGCAGGTCGTTGCTAAATCGAGTTATAAAGGATACAATGTCACAATTTTTCTCGGCGCTCGACAAAAGGATGTGTATTATAATGCAAATGCATATGATCCCGTATTACAAACGGGCCAACCATTTCTCAGTCTGAAAAACTCTGAATTCTTTGTTCAAGTTTTCTCCGGAAGTTAAGCGACGATTAAAGAGGAGCTACTATGAAAAATTTAAAGTGTCAAGCGTATTGCGTTGGGCTCATTGCTGTTATTATGGTGTCGTTATGCAGCGCACGAGATGGCGGAATTGTTATTGGTTCGGTGGCTTTTCCAGGTATGGGACAGCTCTCCAATGGGCAAACTGCTAAAGGACTTTCCATTATGGCATCCGAAGCGTTGCTTATTAGTTTAACATTTAATCAAATGGCAACCATGAATGCATCCGAATACGAAACCAAGTATCGCAAAATTGAATTTGAGCGAGGTGGGTCGTATACCGATGTAAACGAAACATTTGCACTATGGCAAGATGCATATAACCGAACAAATAAAGCAAAGGTTAATACGTGGGTTTTTGGAGGGTTGTCGGTTGGTTTGTGGGTGCTAAATATTGCCGATGCTTTCTTTTTTCAAAAAGAAACTGCAGACGTTGAAACGTCGTTATTGCATACCCTTCGAAAAAATATGCAACTTTCTGCAACAACTCAAGGTGCAACCTTAAATTATACAGTACAGTTTTAATGTTAAAATATCAGAGGATAAAGCTATGAAAAACTTTTTATTATTTGGGCTGTGTGTTTGTCTTCTCATAGTATCGTGCGTAAATCCTATTGCGGTTGGTGAGAAGCTTGCCCCCAATGAAGTACAAAATGTTAAGGTGAATTTTGACGCAGGACGTAATCAGGTACTGGTCACCTGGGATAAACTTCCAAATGATCAAGTAAGTTTTTATCAAATATATCGGATAACGCTCGATAGCCTAGATCCTTCAATTGAATATCAAAATTGGCTTCCAACTGAACGTAGAGCTGCAATAAATAAAGATAGTAGCAGTTTTTGGGATGTGTTGGGCCTAAGCAATACAATTTACTGTTATGGAGTACGGGCTGCTGTAATATCTTTACGATATAATGGCTATGCTGATACCTCATATGGATTAATGAAAGCATCGGATTTAAAGCAAATTCCGGTTGGTGCTGACATTGGATTTAGCATAAATAATAACGCTTTGTTTACATCAGATGATCATGTGAAATTAGTAAATATTGATCCTGATTCCAGGCTTAAAAGTGTTAGATACACCAATAGTATTCACACTTTTTTGCGAAATAAGATTTCAGGAAATAAAGTAGAAGTTAACTTTAGTGATCCAAAAAATCCTCCAGACACAAATTTCCTCAAGCAATTAGTTCCTACCTTTATTAAGGATTATACTTATACTCTTTTGACTGCAGATGTTGAAATGGTTGATATTCCCGATTTTGACGCTCCAGATTCCCTAAATATTGTTAAAAGTCAAGATCCGCCATTTGATGAGCAGCATAATTTTTTATGGCGACTTAAGCATGGCAATGGTGATAAAAAAGTGTATGTAGAAAGAGCCTACAAAACAGATCTTCAAGGCAAAACGCAAAAAACCGATACTGTGGTTGATGATATTAAAATTGCGCCCTATAGAATAAAAATGGACATTCGCAATCAAACCTCAGGCGCGAATATCACAATGCGTAAAGTAATTCAGACAGCGAGCGGGAATATAGATTTATATGTGTATAAGCCATTTATCAATTTCTCTGTTTCGATTTTTGCAGATACTACTATCGAGCAAGATTTCTCATATTGGATTGCTATTGGTGATAGTTCCCAAGGGCCCTTGGATGGCAAGGCAGCACAATTTCTTGAGACTGCTCCTCGCTTTGCAAAATTGACAGGTTTGGGCGCGACCCATGATGATGATAAGGTATATAGCTACTCGTTTGATCCTTCTAATGCCGAGGGAAAAGTCAATTTATCTCAATTGATTAAGACCTTAGGTAGGGGGCCGAATATTCCGGAAATTGATGGAGGTCAGCTACCACCTTTGTTTAAACTTCGTGGTTCGAGCACACGGCTCAACGAAACTGCAGTTCCTGGCTCATATTATGGAAAAAATCCGCAGCGGTTGGTAGGAACAACGTTATCCGGGAGCCAATTAACAATATCTGGTACCCCGAATGAGCTGTATAATCGCATTTTAAATATGAGCAAAACGCAACGCTTTGTCTATGGGCAAAAAGAGGTTATAGTGTTTGCCAGATTTGTTGGAAAAAAATTTGGGGATACTCGTATGTGTACAATTGGATCTACTTTATCTGGCGACCCGCTTCAAAAGCTTACTAAAACGCGTTTTGATTTATATGCGCCCGCAGTACTTTTTAATACAGATGTCACTTCAAGTACGACTCTTAATAATGCGTCTTTGCCAATAACTGCGCCATTTGTATTTGCATTGCAAGGATCAGGCGGGGTTAGAGATGGCGGTGCTGCTAATGTAGTAGGAATAGACTTAATCATATCAAAAGTTGACGATCAACTTAATTGGGTAACGCCAGTATATACGCCTCTTCCTCCAGGTACTATTCCTCCTATAATATTCGCAGACACGATATCGGTCGATTATTTATTGGCTCAACGTCATAGTGTGTTCCCATTTCCTATAAAAACAATTTCAGCAAATATCGCTGGAGTGCAATGGAAACTTGATCCTTCCGATTGGCCAAGCGGCAGGTATCTTATGGCTGTTGTTACAAAAGATCAGTTTGGAAATACAGGACTCGCGCCAGCAACTTCAACAGCGCTTTTTTCAAATCCTTGGCTTGTTACGGTTCAAACGGGGAAATAATCATTTTTCTTTTAGTAGGCATTAAATTGTAATGGGCATACTTATCAATATTATAGCGGTTGGCATAGCCGCATTGTTTCTTTCAATTCCGGTATTGAATAAGAATGTTTTTCATACGGTAAATATTGATAAAGTTATTGCCGAGGGCAAAGATGGTATTTCGGCAATTCAGGATCGATTTGGCAAATCGGAATACGATTCTTCACGGGCGCGTGCCGATTATTTGATCGATCTTTTCCGCAGCGATTCGATCGTTTTTTTTACCCCCGATATCATACAGTGGGATTCCGTTTACGCCCTCTATAATAAACCAGAATCTGATTTTGGCGCTACTATTCTCAAACTTCGGCTTAATGACGAAGATATTGATACCATGAAAGTCCGATGCGAAGCTATGGCTTTGCAAAGTAGTCCTTCCAAATCCGATTCGATTCGGGTTACTAAAAAGAAGATTCCCCCTTCATCAATTTTCGCCCTTAAAATTGTTAAAGTTCTTAATGTCCTTAAGGATAATCTTGGTTTTTATGTTGAGAATGCAGAACGTCTTGAAATAAGCAAGCATAAAGATCTGCGTGCAAAATTAGATGATTTGCTTGCAAAAGGTATACTTATAAAACTTTCGGATTCTTATACTATTAAAAAGAATATGACGGTTGTTGAGCTTGTCGCTCTTAAAAAATTTCACGGATTAATTCTCGAAAAAGTAGTTTTCCCGCGTTGGCTTTATAAAGATTTATTGAGAAATCGTGATTGGGCAAGTGAGTACATTGTACAAACTGCCATGTATTTTGTTGGTGCGAGTTATTACGCTCAACAGGATTACGAAAAAGCAATCGAACAATACGATCTGCTTATAGAACAATATCCCAAAACGATATATGCCGAAAATCTCTTTTTGCAAATTGGTCGATTGTTAACGACCCAGGGAACAGAGAGTATTTCAAAGGGTAAAAACACTGAAGCAATGGAACTTTTGCATCGTGCAATTCGCTATCTCGAAAAAATAGAGCGCAACCGAGAAATAGCTCGTGATTTTCCCAAGTATCGAAATACAGAACTTAACCCTGGTGTATATGTCAATATCGATGAAGCATCTAAAGCCAAGCGCAATCTAAAAGAAAAATCAAAAATTTATACGCTCGCCCAAGAAAAAGCAGAACTTGCTCTCGAAGGAAAAAATGTAGAGAGCGGATCAACTCTCGAAGATGCTATTAAACAGATTGGTCAATGCTATATCCTTCTTGGATCCCCAGACTCTGCGCGGATGCAGTTTAGTTTGCTTGGACAGTTTTTTCCAGAATCGGATAACCTTGCCGAAGCTCAAAAACTTATTGCAGATTCGTATGTTAAAGAAGGCGATCTGGTTTTTGAAACTAAAGATAGTAGTAGTGAGTCTAAAAAAATTGCCTTTAATGCCTACGAAAAGGCAGTAAAAGAATATCTTAAATTTGTTAATATATTTTCACAAACTAAGCTTATTTCCGATGTGTATATAGCTCTTGGGGACGTTTACAATAAGCTTGGCAAACCTGCCGAGGGCACCAAAGCATTTGCAGCCGCGCTGGATCTTTCTAAAGAAATCGAGAAAAAAGCAAATGTACAGCTTAAAATAGGAACGTACTATTTCGAGAAAAAACGGTTCGGTGAAGCTATTAAAGCCTATCAGGTAATTCTTAATACCTTCATGTCAACAGAGGTTGCAGCAAATGCGCAGTATCTTTTAGGCGATTGCTACATTTCTCTTTCCGATACTACTAAGGCAATCGAAGCCTATAAGAGCGTTGTTGCTAATTTTAAAAAGTCTTCTTACTTTGCAGGTTCTGCAAAAAAAGTAGCCGACTGGAACTTTGCTCGCAAAAATTACAAAGAAGCTCTCCATTACTATCTTAATGGTTATGTATACGATCAGAATGGCCCCCTCGCAGCACAATGTTTATTACAGGCGGGGCTTGTATGGGTTGCAATGGCGCAAGAGAGTACTGGCGAAGACCAGAAACAAAATTATGCCGAAGCGATAAAGCAATTCAATAAAATTATTGAAAATCCAGAATTTGTCAATATGCGTGAGTCTGATCAGGCCCGCTATCAACTCACCGAATGCTATGTTTTGCTAGGTAATCCCGATGCTGCTAAAAAAGCAAGCAAAGATATAAAAAGTCGTGATATTATTATTGCATCTATAAAATTGATTGGTGTGGATGTAGATAATCCCGAAAAGGAGCTCGAGTACTGGGAAGGGCTTTATAAAGATGCCGTAGAAGATGAAGAACGGGCTTCGGTATTGTACGATAAAGCAATGATATTGCTTGACAAATTAAAAAGGCTTGACGAAGCAATGGCCGTATTTCGGCAAATTATTGGATATACTAAAGATGAAACTAAAAACCTTAATGCTCGTATAGGAATTTCCAGAACGTTTATTGCTCAGAAATCGTACGCAGATGCAGAAACGACCATAGTCAATATTCTTAAAAACACAAAATTGCAACCAGAATTAGCTAAACAGCTCCAGGTTCAATTGTACGATGTGTACTTTAAGAGTAAAGAATTTGATAAATCCTATGAAGGGTTTGATAAATTTGTTACTTTAAATCCACAGCATGTGCTTGCGCCCTATGCTCAGTATCGTGTGGGGCTTATTTTTGCCGAACAAAAAGAAAACCAAAAATCAATTGACGCTATGAAAGTTATTCTTTCAACATATGCAACATCGGACTATTTCGATAAAGCATCGTTAAGTATTGGCGACCAGCTTATTGCCATGGGAAAACCATCTGAGGGTGTAGATTATTTAGAAAAGTATCTTAAGAAACACCCGCTCGATTCTATTCCGTCGGCTCCAAATTTCTATATGAAAATTGCAGAAGGGTATTATAAAGGTCTTAATAATAAGGAAAAAGCTGCGGCTGCTTATAAGGCATTGCTCGACACATTTCCCGATGATCCTCTGTTTTCATACGCCTCGTATCAATTAGGATCTATTTACAAAGACGAAGGCAAGGACAAAGAAGCAATTTCTACCTATGCGCGGGTTCTTAAAAAAGATGGCCAGATTTATCGCGCTTCACAAGCCGAAATTGGAAAAATACTTTCAAAGACCGATCCCGAAGCGGCAATTAAGAATTATCAGGAGATTGTTGCTCAAAGTGAAACTGCGGAAGATAGTGCAATTGCTCTTATAGGAATTGGCGATGTTTATGTGGGCATGCAAAAATGGGAGTTAGCCGCTGCAACTTTTGAGAATGTTTATACTTTTTATAAAGGTAAAGAAAAGTCGATGCTCGTTGGCGCACTTGTTAAATGGACTGATGCGCTTAATAATGCAAAAAAATATAAAGAAGCAATTGCAGCTGCTCAAATAATGCAACAAATGTTTCCCGATAGTGCATATACCGAAAATACCATGTATTTTGAAGCTGCTGCTTATATGGCGCTTAAAAACTATGCAGACTCACGCAAAGCATTTCAAAAACTTGTTGCAAGTGGAAAAAACCCAGTTCTTTTAGAAATTGCTTATTTGCAAAAAGCAGACTGTTTGTTTTTTGGCCAGAAAAAAGCTGAGGCGATTAGAGAATACGATGAGTATCTTAAGAAATATCCAGAGGGCAAGTACAATGCGCAAGCGCTCTTTATGCAGGGCAATATTTATTGGGCAGATGATAATTTTGCCCTGGCTGCTAAAAAATTTGGAGATGTTGTAACTAAATATCCTACTTTTGCTGATGTGTGCAGTGCAAAAAATTATTATGCCTTTTCTCTTAATAAAATAGACAAGTGGAAAGATGCATTAAAAGTATATGGCGATGTTATTAAGGGAAATTGTGGGGCAGACCCGGTTAAATTTGCGCGGGAACATGCCGAATCTATAAAAACAGCTCATTAATAGTAAAACTTTTGTCAAGGAGCAGGTATGACGGCTGGTGGAAAACTTAATCTTGTGGAGCTCTTTATTGCCGGTGGCTGGGTTATGTACCCAATTGCCTTACTATCGGTAGTCATGATGGCAATTACACTTGAACGGCTTATTGTCATTTTTCTTGAAAAATGGAAATTTGCCCCTTCAAATGCTATTAAAATTTTTGCTGCGGCTCTGGATAAACACGGAAATGATAAAGTAAAAGCAATTGATGAGATTACTCCTGTTCTCAAAAAGAAGGGAACTATTCTCTCGGAAATTCTTTTAACCATTATAGAAAAATATCATTATGCAAAAGATAAAAATTTAAGTCCAATGGAGATGAAATCGTGGCTTAAAAATGCTACTGAGGAAAAAGCTGGTGTTGAATTACCCGCGCTCGATGCACACTTAGGATGGCTTGCTATTATTTCAAACGTTGCAACATTGGTTGGGTTGTTTGGAACGGTTATTGGTATGATCGAATCTTTTACTGCTATGTCTAATTCTGCTGGTGGTGTTAAGGCCGATGAAATGGCAGGTGGTATTGCCGTTGCGCTTGTTGCTACCGCCGGCGGATTGGTTGTTGCTGTTCCTTCTCTCCTTATTTTTAACTGGCTTAAAAACACCGCAGAAGCGCATGTTATACAAATAGAAGAAACAACCGTAAAAGTTATAGATACTTTAGCAGAATAATAGAGCTGAGTTAGAAGAGCTATGGGCTTTAAAAAAACTAAATTAAAAGCTGAGTCGAATATCAATCTAACCTCTATGATTGATGTAACAAGCTTTATTTTGCTCGCGCTTGCGATTCTTAATATTTCAATGAAAAAGGAAGCTTCGCTCGATAACCTTTTAAAGTTGCCGCCTGTCTATAATGCATCTAAGCAAGATAAGTCTCAATTACAAATTTATATCATGCCTGCTTCTATCTTGCCGGGTGGGTATATAAATCCCGACTCGACAGGGCTTGTTGCATTTGTTGGGAAAGGAAAAGCCCCCGATAAATGTCCTCAATGTGGGCTGCAGCTACGCAATGAAAAAGGTGAATATCTGGCTCATTCACTCCTAGATCGCTTTAAAAAACCAATACCTTCAATGGAACCCTCATCTTCTGCCGAAGATCAGGATAAAGTATTAAATGAGCTACCACCTGCATATTGGTGCAGCAAGTGCAATTTTGAGATTAGTCCATACCTCAAGCTCGAGCAAATTCCCCAAGCATTGCACGATAAGAAAAAAGAGGTTGTGGATATAGAGGTTAAAGCGCGTAACTATTCGCGGCTTAAAAATAATTTACAGCCCTTAACAGAAAAAGAAATCAAAGATTCTATAGCCGACGATATCCCACTAATGATCAAGGCTGATAACCAGGCGTTTTATGGTCGAATATTGCAGGTTGTAAATATGGCAAAAGATACGCTGTGTGATATTAAAAAATTTGCATTTGTGACGTTGGCATCTGCATCAAAAGAAGCTCAGAAAAAACCCGACGAAAAGAAAAAGAAATAGGCATAGTGTTATGAAAATAAAAACCGATATGGAAGCAGATGTTAATATCACCGCGCTTATCGATTGTCTCATGCAGTGCATCATTTTCTTTATGGTTATTATGTCGGCTCAGTATGTGTATGGTGTTGCAATTAAGTTTCCTCCTCCGGGTGCTGCAAAGGCAAAATCTGAGCAGAAACAAGAAAAAAATATTGTTGTGTATGTACAATCCGACGTTTTAGATCGCGCTGCAGATGGCAGCCATTACGTTCGGCAAGATGGCGTGGTCAAGCTCAATGGGGAAGAAATTGCACTGGCCGTTTCGGGCAATAGGACAAACTGGGAAAACGAACGCAAACGGGGCTTTGACGAATTAAAGTTTAAAATGGATCAACGGCTTAAAGAGGGTTATAAAAATGATATTCTCCTTATACAGGGAGATATGAAAACGTACCATGGAAAAATCATGCATGTTATTGATATTGCCAAAGATCTTAAAATTGATGGATTCTCTTTAGTACCTCCACAATCCTGATCGTGCACAAGGGTTATTGAATTTCTTTGGTTTGTGTAAAGCGGAATCTTCTCCGCTTTTTTTTTAGCATCGCACTTTTGAGGTTTGTTTCAAAGCCTTTACCTGGGTATATAAGAATGCTTAATTCATCCCGCACTGTATCTTCGTCTCATATAACCAGCAAAGTTTCCAAACCGTGGGTTATCAAGAAACTTGCCCTTATCATTATAAGCCTAGTGCTTATTGCAGGGATTATTTGGGTTGTTATTCCAATGCAAAAGGCCGTGCATGACTTTCAACAGTCGGTTATTTTTGATGCGCATAAACTTGTTCGTTTACACGAGGTGAGTCGAGTTTATACGATTGAGAAAGATCCTTTTGATACAACCATGCTGTGGTTTGGTACCGCAGAAGGAATCCATGTTCTTAATACCACTACATTCGAATGGCGCAGAATCGGACTTGATCACGGATTACCTTCCGAAAAGGTAACGGGATTTTGTTTTACTAGCGACAGAGTCTGGATTTCAACCCTTGGGGGAATGTGTTCTCTAAAACGAGGCGCTAATCTCGTTGATAGCTGCAAAAGCGCTCAAAAAAGTCCTTCGCGAATAGTAGCGTTAGTAAATATTCCAGGAATTGGCGTTGTTGGTTCTGCGCAAGGCGAAGGGCTCTTTGTAGTGAGATCTCCCGACAGTGTTCCGCAACCATTTAAAGTATCAGATGGCATCGATTGTGTAACCGTCACCTCACTTCGCATGATATCGGGGAGCCTCTTTGTTGGAACTAATGCGGGCATTCTGGTTTCGTATGATATTGCTTCGGGAAAAGTTACCAAAATTCCATGCCCGGGCTCTGTTTCAAAATCGTCTACAATATGGGATGTGCTACAAAGGCCAGAGGGTCTCTATATTGCAACATCAGATGCTGGGGTGTATGTTAAAAAGACCGGGTGTGACACAGCCTATGAAGATAAAAGTTTTCCTTGTAAAGGGGCTTTTTGTTTTTCGAATGAGGAAGATGGCTTTTTTTGCGCTACTCCGTATGGATTGTGGCGTTATCACGCTGCAAATACTATTTGGCTTCAGTTTGTAAATCCTGCACAGCAATCTCCAACCGATTTTTCTATTACCTCTCTTGTTTCGAGTGGAGATTTGCTCTGGTATGGCGTACTTGATGGAAAAAGTGGCTATCTTACTAAAACACGCGTAACGTGGCAACCATTGCGGGCAGGATTGTCGCATCCCAATGTTGCTGCTCTAGCAGTTGACGATTCGGTTATGTGGACGTCGTACGGGTATCAAAGCGGATTTCTTGATAGATTTTCTTCGAACACGTTGCAGTACCATCATAATTATGGGCTTGCATCGGGTATTTCCGATCCAACCATTCAAACCTTATTTGCATCTCATGGGGTGTTGTTTTACGGCGGATTCGAATCGTTTGGTTGGATTGCTCCAGACGTTGGCACCGGTCGGCATTATACCCTGGAAAACGGGCTTCCTCATGCCGATATTGCAGCAATTGTGCCAGAGAGCAGAACAACTCTTTTATTAGCAAGCAGTAGTGGAATTCTTCGATATGTCACAATTAATGAAACATTCGAGATCCTTAAGGAAAGTGGCATTGATAGAACAACGTGCATGGCTCTTAGCGATACAACGCTCTGGTACGGAACTCTTGCTGGTGGAGTGAAGCAGTATGATATAAGACATCAAAAGATAGTGGCAACGTACGGAGAGAATGTATCCCGAATTATGGGGATTTTTATGCTTGACGAAAACAATCTTTTTGTAGTAACAAAAACCAACGGATGTTATACTATAAACAGCGCATTAAAAAGGTGGAATGAAGTTGCTATTCCCAAAGCACTGTATGGGACCTCTATGGCGGATGACCCTAATAATTGCATGTGCGCCCGGCAGATTGATGGAAGGATGTATCTTGGAACACGCGATCATGGATGCTTTGTGTATACACCCTCAACAAAACACTGGAATACCATTTCGTTTTTTGATGGTTTAGTTACCGATCAGATCAGATCGTTTGACTCAGATTCTGTAAATATCTATATTGGTGGATACGGGGGAGTTACTAAAATTCCCAAGCAGTATATAGATAGTTTGTTTTTAGCTCAAAAAAAGTAAGCCTTGACAACAATTAATGATCGAGTAGGAGGTAGTGCTATGAAATATTCGAATTTTGTACGAGCTCTTTTTGTGGTAAGTTGTATTGGTCTGGGATCTCGTGTGTTTGCGGTAAGCACCCCTCCGACAAACGACAACCTTTCTAAAGGGCTTATTGCTCTTGGTCATAACGAAATCCCCGAAGCAATTAAATTGCTAAATGCGGCCCTCTTGGATGACTCGTTATCCTCTCGTGCCTACATGGGTCTTGGTAATGCTTACATAAAATCTGGTGATTATGCGCAAGCCGCCACAATGCTTGAAAAGGCTGCGCAACTTGACCCTACGCATACCGGCGTGCAATCGAATTTGGCCACTGCGTATGTATTGAATGGATTTCCACATAAGGCTATTGCACTGTATCAAAAGCTTATTCTGAATGAAACAACAAATGCAGAGTGGCACAATAATTTGGCGGCTGTGTATCAATCTATCAATAATTTACCTTCGGCAATTGCCGAATGGGAACGAGCAATAGGCTTAAAGCCAACCGAAATGTCGTATTATATTCGGGTTGCGAGTTTGTATGAAACCATGAATGCTATTCAGAAAGCGCAGCATACCTATGAAAAAGCCATTGCTATAAATCCCCGAAGTGATGAGGTGTTGGTTTCTTTGGGGGTTCTGTATCGTAATCAATCGAATTATGAGAAGGCTTCAGAATTTTTTATTCGCGCTCAAAAGGCCTCGCCAGAGTCGTATCGGGCTGTTGGCGAAATGGGTGTACTTCTTGATATGCAGGGAAAACTTGATGCTGCTATTGTCCGTTATTCACAAGCAGTTTCCCTCAATCGGAAAGATACAAAGTATATGGAGGCGCTTGCCGGAGCGCATGTGCGAAAAGGGGATTTTGCAGCAGCGGGGAGTTATTTCAGACAATTACTCTCTAAAAATCCCGACTCGAAGCGTTTACATGGAGAGCTTGGTATCTGTTTGCTTAATGGGAAAGACTATTATGCAGCCATTGGGGAACTTAAAATTGCAACTGCCGATTCGCTCCTGATGCGTAAATATTTGAATGCTTTGGGTTTAGCGTATGTTGGTTTAGAAAAATACGAATTGGCACTGAGTTGCTACGAAGATGTAATAAAAGTAGACCCAGATAATCGTGATGCTCGTTTGCAAACGGGCATTATTGCTTATAAATTAAATCAGTATCCCAAAGCCGAAAAATACCTGAGGGGTGTGCTCGCCCTTGCTCCTGGGGAATCCGATGCGGTATTCTATATGGGAATGATACAAATTGCACAAAGTAATTTTGATGGCGCTCTCAAGTTTTTTCAAGATTTACTTTCGCTCTCTCAGATCGACGCTCGAGCATATTACGGAAGGGGATTGGTGTATGCTAAAAAATCTAATCCTCAAAAAGCAATCGAAAATTTTCTGGAGTGTATTAAAATAAACAATACATATTTAGATGCGCATTGGGAGCTTGGAAAGCTTTATGAAGGCGTTGGATATATGCAGGATGCCTATAACGAATATAAGAAGATTCTGACCATTAATCCTAATTATACCTATCGGGATCTTGTAAAGGAAAAACTTGTAAGATTACATGATGGCAAAGCTGGTATAGTTGATAACGATTGGAAAAATTATTAATTGTAATATTGATACTTGATGTGTGGGGAATCTATCCCACACAATCGTTAAGTTTTATTCTCTCGAATTTATAAATATTCCTTTAAAAATTTCCCCGTCACCGATGCTTTGTTTGCAACAATCTCCTCAGGGGTTCCCGTTGCAACGATAATTCCGCCTTTGTCCCCACCATCGGGTCCAAGATCAAGAATATAATCGGCACATTTGATTACATCGAGATTGTGCTCAATAACAACAATAGTATTGCCTCTGTCAACAAGTTCGGCAAGTACGGTCATGAGCAACCGGATATCTTCAAAATGAAGACCTGTGGTAGGCTCATCGAGAATATAGAGGGTTTGGCCCGTGGCACGTTTAGAGAGTTCTGCTGCAAGCTTAATGCGTTGCGCTTCCCCGCCAGAGAGCGTTGTAGCTTGTTGGCCAAGATGGATATATCCCAGACCAACGGACGAAAGAACCGATAGCTTCGATTTGAGCTGCGGGATTTTATCAAAGAATAAAAGAGCTTCGTCGATCGTCATATCTAGAATATCTGCAATAGATTTTCCTTTAAAGGTAATTTCGAGAGTTTCTCTATTGTATCGTTTCCCATGGCATGCTTCGCATTCAACATACACATCGGGAAGAAAATGCATCTCGATTTTATTGACACCATCGCCCTCACAAGATTCGCAACGTCCGCCCTTTACATTGAACGAAAACCGCCCTGGTTCATAGCCACGAATCTTGCTTTCTGGGAGTGTCGCAAACAGCGTGCGAATTGGATCGAATGTTTTTGTATACGTCGCTGGGTTTGATCGAGGGGTACGTCCAATGGGAGATTGATCGATTGCGATAACTTTATCGAGATTTGACAATCCCTTGATAGCCTTATAGGCTAATGGTTGAGCTTTGGCATTATAGAGCTTTTTAGCAAGCGCAGGATAGAGCGTTTGGTTAATGAGCGAACTCTTTCCCGAGCCGCTTACTCCGGTTACGCACACCATAGTGCCTAAAGGAAATGATGCTGAAACATTTTTGAGATTGTGTCCCGATGCCCCGGTAATTTCTATGTGCTTTCCATTGCCCGGTCGCCGAGAGGTTGGAGCGGGAATAGATTTTTTGCCGGTGAGATAAGGCCCTGTTACAGATGCCGGATTGGCCATGATTTCTTTTGGGGTACCCATAGCGACTATAGATCCGCCCTTGACTCCTGCTCCGGGCCCCATATCAATAATACAATCTGCAGCAAACATGGTTTCTTTGTCGTGCTCGATAACGATTACGGTGTTGCCAATGTCGCGCAATGAGGTGAGTGTCGAAAGCAATTTTTCGTTATCGCGGGGATGAAGCCCTATACTTGGTTCATCGAGAATGTAAATGACCCCTGTTAGCTTAGATCCTATTTGTGTTGCAAGCCTAATGCGTTGAGATTCTCCACCAGAAAGGGTGGCGGAGTTTCGCGAAAGTGACAAATAGGATAATCCAACATTTTTTAAAAAATCGAGCCTTTGTGAAACTTCTTTAAGAATAGGACGGGCAATTTGTTCGTGACGTTTTGTGAGTGTGATATCTTTAAAAAAGAGCCCGAGTGTTTCTATTGACATTTTGGATAATTCGGCTATGGAGCGATTGCCAATAAAAATGGCAAGGCTTTCTTTGCGGAGTCGATCTCCTTTGCACGCAGGACAGGGCTTTTGAGACATGTAGCCCTCAATCCATCGACGAACATCTTCGGAGGAGGATTCTTTGTAGCGTCGCAAGAGATTTGGTGTAACTCCTTCGAAATGCTTATTGAATTGGCCATGACCTTCTCCCGAACGCGCTTGCCATTTCATGGTTATTTTTTCGTCGCCGGCACCCATAAAGAGAATCTCTTTTTGGCTTTGCGATAGCGATGAAAAGGGCTTGTCGAGGGGAATTCCAAAGTGTTTACTAACAGAAACCAGGATTTGATGATTCCAACCCCCCATAATGGTTGCACCATTCCAAGGAACAATGGCTCCCTCAAGAAGCGTTTTTGATGTGTCGGGAACGCACAGGTCGGGATCTATTTCCAAAAGGTAACCAAGGCCATCGCAGGTTGGGCATGCACCAAAAGGATTGTTAAACGAAAACATGCGGGGTGTGAGTTCGTCGTAGCTTATCGAGCAATGAGGACACGCTAAGCGTTCCGAATAAATAGCTTCGTCGCCCTCGACAAGGTGAATTTTAATGGTTCCGTTAGAAGAGAGCTTAAAGGCAGTTTCGAGCGATTCGGTAAGGCGCGACCGAACGTTGCTCTGATTTACAAGACGGTCGATGATAACATCGATCGAATGCTTTTTGTTTTTATCCAGGGGGATTGGATCTTCGAGAAGATGATCTATGTTGTCGACACGAGCCCTGACAAATCCATCTTTAAGAAGTTTATCGAAAAGATCTTTGTATTCGCCTTTTCGTCCGGAAACAACGGGCGACAAAACGGAAAATTTTGTCCCCACAGCGAAGGCCATAATTTTGTCGGTTATTTCCTGAATTGTTTGTCGGGTGATGGGGCGATGGCATTTATAACAGGTTGGGTCTCCAACGCGAGCATACAAGAGACGAAGATAATCGTGAATTTCTGTAACTGTGCCTACAGTTGATCGAGGATTATGACTGGTCGTTTTTTGCTCAATTGATATAGCGGGTGAAAGACCCTCGATGGAATCGACATCGGGTTTTTCCATAAGCCCCAGAAATTGCCGCGCATAGGCCGAGAGCGATTCTACATACCGCCGTTGACCTTCTGAGTAGATCGTGTCAAATGCCAGCGAAGATTTACCCGAACCGGACAATCCGGTAATAACGGTAAGTTCGTTACGTGGAATTGAGACGCTGATGTTTTTAAGGTTGTGCTCTCGAGCACCCTTTATCGTTATAAAATTGCTTTGCATATTTTTTACAAGAGGGGGGAAAAGGATTAGATTGCGGTGGTAATGCCCTGCAGATCTTTGTGGTAAGAAACCCATGCACTAGCAATACCTTCGGCCACTTTATTGCGATCGAATGGTTTGAAAAAGAAAGGGCATTTCATGGTTTTATTAATTTTTACGAGGGTGTGCTTAGGATTATAGCCAAAACCAGTCATAAGGGCTGTTTGGCACGGGATCTTGAGTTCCCTGATTTTGGAAATGAACTCATATCCATCCATCTCGGGCATGGCAATATCGGTAAGCACGAGAAAGAACGATTTGTTTTCGAGCTTTGTAAAGGCGATGTTAACCGAATTTACAACGGTAACAACCCACCCAAGCGATTCGAGAAAGATGCGCAAGAAATCCAGAACGTCATCTTCGTCGTCTACTACCAGGATATGGCGATTATTTTCTTTTTGTAAATAGTTCATCTATTTTTGTCAACAATTCTTTTTTGCCAAAGGGTTTGGTAATGTACGCATCGGCCTTCATGACATGTAATCCAACCATTTCATCGAAGCCGGCCGCTCGAGCAGTAAGAATGCCTATGGGAAGCGATTTGAAATCGGGGTTATTGCGCACCTTTTTAAATATCTCCCAACCATCAATGCCGGGCATGTGGAGATCCAGCAAAAGTGCTTCTGGTTTTAAATCGAGAACTCGTTGATATGCAGAGAGCGGATCGAGTTCGGTAAATACTTCGTATTCGCCGTTTGTTTCGAGAACAAGTTTAACGAGCTCTGCAATATCCGGTTCGTCATCAACAACAAGAATCTTTTTCATTCGATACATCCTATCGCTTCAAGTGTTCTCCAAAGAGCCAATGCCAATAAGGCAGAATGGCGATAACTGCAAGGACTCCGGCAATGAATCGAAGAATTGAGGATACATAGTCGGGAATATGAACGGTAAAGCTGTATCTGAGTGAATCGAGACCAAATGCGAAAAACACAAGCGCAATGCTCAGGTATAAGAGCTTGTAAATCGGAGTGATTTTAAGCGCAGACCCGAGCTGATAGGAAAGATGTGCCAACAGCAAAAACAAAAGGATGGTGGCACAATCAAAAAGAAATAAATATTCAAACATGATCATGGTGCTTAAAATGCCCCACAGTTTATTTACGTATGCGTTTCATTCGATAGTACAGACTAATAACATTTAGTGCCATTGCAATAGCACAGGAAATAAGGCCAATCGTTTGAGCAGCTGCAATAATCAGGGACGGATTCTTAAAAATGGGAACGCTAAGAGCAACAACTAACCCAATGACTGCTGCAAATAAAAAACCAGCCTTTGGGGAGTACTCGGAAAATTTTCGTTGATAAAATGACGAAATAAGATAGCATACGATATTAAGAAATACTACACTCACGATGTATCCGGCAACAAGGATTCCAATCATGGTGCTATTCATAATTCTTTATTTCTTTTTTCCAAATACATTAACAAATGCATCTTGCGGGGTGTGATGAGTTATACCGCTCATGATACCTTCGCGTCCTGAAAATTTAGCTTCTACTTCGATGCCTGTTGGCGTTGTGCGGAAGCAACGAATGTCTTTATCGTGATTTGATCCGCGCATTTTTAGCACAATGAGTGCCTTTTCGATTGCACTATCGATTTCTACATACCGAAGGAGCATGTAGGTATCCACGATGAATGGAGTCTTGCTTGTCACACGACTCATTTCTCCCAAAAGACTATCATTTTCACGAAGCAATAGACTCGTGACGCCTTCTCGCTTGAGCGAATTGATAAATCGGCGTTCGATTTCCCGTCGATCGAATTCATCGATGGAGAGAGATTCGAAATGGGTCATGCTATCGATGGCCACGCGCTTAATTCCCATTTTTTCGATAATGGAAACAAATTCGCCGTCGAGTTTATCCAGTTCCTGAACTGTTGTCTCTGGATCTGAGAAAATAATTTTTAAGGTACCTTGTGCTTCGAGCGCTTTGAGATCCCAGCCAAGCTGCAGAGCATCGTGGTAATATTGTTGTGGAAATTCCTCGAAGGTGATAATAAGCCCGGGTTCATTGAACTTGGTAATGCCATTAAAAATAAATTGCATTGCCAAGGTGGTTTTTCCGGTGCCAGGAGCACCTTCAATCAAATTTGCCGATCCGGGTAACAAGCCACCATCGACCATTTTGTCGAGGGCTTTGATCCCGAACGGAACGCGGACATCTGCCATGGTAGTGCCTTCCGTTAATGGTATCAGGAAAACAAATGGGCGATAACCGCCTTTTGAATATGTAAGCGGTTTTCCGCTTCGTCAAACGCTATCGAATTTTCAGAATCGAGAACATCGCTTGAAATCTCTTCCCCGCGATGAGCTGGTAAACAGTGAGAGACGAATGCATGCTTAGGCGCATGCGACATTAATTCGGTATTTACCTGAAATGCCTTAAAATCTTGTTTGCGTTTTTCGGCTTCGTTTTCTTGCCCCATGCTTGCCCAGACATCGGTATATACTACTGTAGCCTTTGCAACCGCTTCTTTTGGGCTTGTGTTCACGGAAATAGTACTACCCGATTTTTGGGCGAGTACTAAGCATTCATCGAGCATCTGCTTGCGTGGTTCGTATCCATGCGGGCTAGCAATAACAAAGTTGTTTCCAGTAATTGCGCATAACGCCATTAAAGAATTGCAGACATTGTTACCATCGCCAATAAATACAACCGTGTGTCCGGAAAAAGATCCGGTTCTCTCGAAAATAGTTAGCGCCAACGCAAGTGCTTGGCATGGGTGGTGTTCGTCGGAAAGCGCATTGATAACGGGAACAGAGCAGTGTCGAGCAAGTTCGGCAATTGTTGTATGATAAAAGGTTCTCGCTATGATGCAATGCACAATTCGTTCGAGGTTACGGGCAACATCGGCAACAGTCTCCCGTTTACCGATTTGAACCATGGAGGGATCGAGGTTAATAGGATGTCCGCCAAGTTCGTGAATTGCTGTTTCGAATGAAATGCGTGTTCGAAGTGATGGTTTTTCGAAAATAAGTACGCATGTTTTGCCAGCAAGAGTTTTCGGGTCGGAAATAAGTCTGTTTTTTTTAAGCCCGACCGCTGCTACGAGAAGGTGTTGGATTTCTTCATGAGACAAATCGGCTATACTAAGCAAGTCTTTAGCGTGTGAAAATGTCATACCTGATGCTTCCTGAATTCGAACCTCACATCCAATATTATGAATGCATAGGCAAAATAAGAAAGTTTATAAAATACATGTTTCCGGTAGCTCGTTGGCAAGTTGGATCAATTTATTCTCAAACCTTTTTTTTAAAGATCTTGCGTTTACATTGTACACCACACATATTAATGAAAGAAGTCTTCGTGGCACTAATTTGCCATTTGTTGACAAAACACGCTTTGATGACCTGAATTCAAGAGGGGGCGATCACGTGGAAATCACCGAAGTACGTATCAGTTTGCGCAGTGAGGAGAAGCTTAAAGCTTTCGCAAGCATCACGTTTGATGACTGCTTTGTTGTGCGGGGTCTTAAAGTAATCAACGGGTCGGACGGCTACTTTGTGTCGATGCCAAGCCGCAAGCATAAGGATGGCACCTATCACGATATCGCCCATCCAATCAATAACGATATGAGAAAACTGATCGAAGATCGGGTATTAGATTCTTTTGAGCAGGAACTTAATCGGGCACAGGCAAACCCTCCCGTGGCAGGAGCCGATGAATCTGCATCGGACGATGCAGCTTATTAATCTACGAAAGTATACTGAGATACAGATTGAGCCAGCATTTCGCGCCCCCAAAAGGGGCGTCTCGCGACCGAAATGGAACTTACGATGGTCTTGCAGGCTTCCGCGAAAAAAAGTATTTTCCTCTTTCTGCTGCCAAATAGTATATTAAACAGTTTCCATTTCTACTGGGGCGTCGACAAGCGGTAAGTCACGTGGTTTTGGTCCACGTATTCGGAGGTTCGAATCCTTCCGCCCCAGCTTCTTTTTGAATATTTTTTTTTAATAAACAGGAGGATGTACCGTGGATATTGTCAAGCTGAAATCACAAGGTCGCCAAGGCAGTGGCACTGGATATTGCCGCAAAGCACGTGTTCGTGGCTGGATTCCGGCAGTGTATTATGGTCATGGCGAACAGAGCAAAAACATCGAAGTTGAAGCCGCCGATTTCGCACGCCTTGTTCGCGCAAGAAAAACTGCTCATCTTATCGATCTTTCGCTTGAAGGTGAAACCGATTCAGTTGCGGTCATCAAAGAAGTTCAAAAGCATGTGCTTATCGATGGTCATTACATCCATTTGGATTTTCAGCATGTGAATATGAAAGAAAACGTAACCATGGCGGTACCGCTCGAAATGGTCGGTCTTTCTATTGGTGTTAAAGATTTTGGTGGCATTTTAGGGCATCCTATGAAAGAAATCCTTGTAGAATGTCTGCCTCTTAATATTCCCGAAAAAATCATTGTTGATGTATCTGCACTTAATGTTGGTGAATCTATACATATTAAAGATTTAACTCCTCCTGCAAACGTAACATTCAAATCTTCTCCAGACGAAGTGGTGGCTGTTGTTACTCGTCCTGCAAAAGAAGAAGAAAAAGCAGTTGTTGCAGATGCCGCAGCCCCTGCTGCCGGTAAGGGAGACGACAAGAAAAAGGCTGATGCGGCTAAAAAGCCTGATGCAGCAAAAAAGCCAGAAGCAAAGAAGTAATTTCGCCGTATGGCGTTTCGCCGGTTCTTTGAACGACTCTTTGGATCTTTCGCTGGGCGAGAGAGCAAACCTATCGACTTTCTTGTTGTCGGCATAGGCAACATCGGATCTCGCTACGAAAAAACCCGCCATAATGTTGGTTTTTTTGTGGCAGATTTATTGTGGCAACGCATGGGCACACCACGAAAACAACCTTTGAATCATGCCTTGGTGGCGTGTGGAGATTGTGCCGGAAAACATATTGCACTCGTATGGCCGCAAGAATTTGTTAACCGAAGTGGTGAAGCTGTTGCAGAGTTGGTTCAAAAGTTTTCGATTTCTAAAGAATCGGTTCTTGTACTTGTAGATGATTTTAGCTTGCCGGTTGGAGCGCTGCGGCTACGGGCAAAAGGTTCTGATGGTGGTCATAATGGTCTTAAGTCTATTATATCTGGCATTGGCGATCAATTCCCCCGTATTCGCATTGGCATAGGCCCGCTTCCTCCAGGTGCAAATGTAGTTGATTTTGTTCTTGGGGAATTTGCAGAAACAGAACAACCTGTTTTGCAGGCGGTGGTTAAGCGCGCAGCTGATGTTTGTGAAATGTGTTTAACAGAGGGCATTGCTAAAGCACTCAATGCTTATAATCGGGTTTAGATAGCATACTGTATAGTTTTGGTTTGCCGGGTTATCCGGGTAGTTCTTTTTTTCTTCATTATAATCCTGTTCGGAACAAATGTTCCGGGCCATTCGACCAGAGGAGGTTCTGCGTGATTAAGGCTTACGAAACCGCCGTCGTATTTGACGGCTCACTGCCCGATGATGTTCTTGCAGCTCAGCAGCAGAAAATCGAGCAGTTTCTTGCACAAAATGGAACATTCGAAAAAACAGATGTGTGGGGAAAGCAGCAGCTCGCCTACGAGCTTAAAGGTAAACGTTTAGGCTTTTACTGCATATTCCTTTATAAGGGTGAGAGCGGTACTTCCGATAAACTTGAACATGACTTCGACTTGAATACCGCCATTCTTCGATTCTTGTCGCTTGTTCGCGATGAGTCTAAGGTAGTATTGCCATTCGATATTGATGCTTCAAAATTAGCGCAAGCGTCACAGTCATCAATGGAAGGAGAAGACAGCGATGAATAGCAGAGATAATCGTCATTCGTCACGTGGAGAAGGTCGGTCTGAAGGCCGTGGAAATAAAAGGTTTTCTCGTGCTCGCAAAACCTGCTGGTTTGATGAGGTTAAAGTTGAGCCCGATTATAAAAACCCTCGAATTCTTCGTCGGTTTGTAACTGAGCGTGGTAAAATTCTACCTCGTCGCACAACTGCAACCTGTGCTTGTCACCAACGTGCTCTCGCTTTGGCAATCAAGCGTGCGCGTCATTTGGCCCTCTTGCCGTTTGTTGCAGAGAACGTAAATCGCTAATATTTGAATACTTATTAATCAGAAACCGTTTGTCAAGGAGTATCGATACTCATGCAAGTCATCCTTAAAAAAGACCAAGAGAATCTCGGCGAAGCCCTCTCTGTGGTAAACGTCAAGGACGGATATGCGCGTAACTTTCTGTTTCCGCGTGGTATTGCAGTTCTGGCGACCGAAGGTAATAAGAAAGCCGTGGCTGAAGCACGAAAGTTAACTGAGAAGCGCGAAGAGAAGAAGCAGAAGGAAGCTCGTCAGATTGCCAAGAAAATCGAAGGTATTTCTTGCACTATACCTGTGAAGGTTGGTGAAGAGGATAAGCTTTTTGGTTCGGTTGGCAATGGCGAAATTGCAGAATTCCTTAAGAAGGAAGGGTTTGATATCGATAAACGCGATATCGACCTCGAAGACCCGATCCGTAGTCTTGGTGTGTACACAGTTCCTGTTAAGTTGTACAAAGATGTTTTTGCCAAGCTTAAGGTGTGGGTAGTTAAAGAAACCGTTGCCTAAGAGGCAGATCGCATAAAGCGCATGAGCGCAGCACAAGGGCGATCTAACAAGATCGCCCTTGTGCCAGTTACCCCAAAAAAATACCACTTGTCAATTTTAGGCGTGGAGGCGTTATGAATTTTAAAGGTTGTTATGTAGCAATTGTTACGCCGTTTACAGCAGATGGTGCTGTGGATGAAGCCGGACTACGAAGCAATATAGACTATCTGATCGCGCGCGGTGTTGCTGGTGTAGTTCCATGCGGAACAACCGGTGAATCGGCCACATTGTCGTGGGAAGAGCATAATCGAGTTGTTGATATTGCCATCGACCAGGTTAAAAAAAGAGTGCAGGTGATTGCTGGTGCGGGGTCCAATAATACACTCGAATCGATACGGGCTGCAACGCATGCACAGGAAGCAGGTGCCGATGCTATTCTGAGCATAACGCCGTACTATAATAAGCCCACGCAAGAAGGATTATATCAGCATTATAAAACAGTTGCCGAAAAAGTAGACATTCCGATGGTACTTTATAATGTACCTGGCAGAACTGGTGTGAATCTCATGCCAGAAACCGTGGAACGGTTATGTTCGCTTAAATCGATAGTAGCAGTTAAAGAGGCCAGCGGTGATGTAACACAGGTCTCCGAAATTCATAGGCGTTGCGGTGAGCACCTGGCAGTTTTGTCGGGCGACGATGCATTAACCCTGCCAATACTAGCCTGCGGTGGATGCGGCGTGATCTCGGTAGTGGCAAATCTTGTGCCTACCCCTATGGTTGATATGATCAATGCGTTTTTTGCTGGCGATATGGCACAAGCATTAGTGTTGCACGAACGATTGTTGACTTTGTCACGTACTATTTTTATCGAAACGAATCCGAGCCCCATTAAAGCCGCAATGGCGTTTGCAGGTTTAGCTGCTGGGCCTCTGCGTTTGCCGCTCGTGGGAATGGAAGAGGGCAATAAAAATAAACTCCTGGGCGTAGTGAGGGAGTCTGGTTTGCTATCGTAAATGTGCCATAGAGGGTTGTGCGGTATACCTTTCAGTATTCAAGGAGCATGTGTGAGCGTAACTATTGGTGTTGTGGGCGCTTTGGGGAGAATGGGTCGTGAGATTGGGACGGTGATACTTGACACTTCTAACGCTCGTCTTGCGTTGGGTTCCGAAATAGCCACACATGCTCTTATTGGTCAAGACTATGGAACTCTTCTTGGCCGTCAACCAATTGGTGTGCCGATTGTGGGAACGCTTGATCCCACAAAAATTGCTCATATGGTTGTCATATCATTTCCCACTGCCGAAGCGGTGCAGGATGTGCTCGATGCCGTGGCAGCGCAACCAACTGCCCGATTGGTAATTGGCACAACGGGGCTCAAAGCTCCCATGGTACAAAAAATTCACGATCTGGCACGAACTAACCCTGTGGTGTATAGTCCGAATATGAGCCTTGGGGTTAATCTGCTTTTTCATATCACCGCACAGGTATCCAAAGCGCTTGCGCATCAGTTTGATGTCGAAATCATAGAAGCGCATCATCGTCTCAAGAAAGATGCCCCCAGCGGAACGGCTGTTAGACTTGGTGAGATTGTTGCTGCCGAGATAGGTAAATCGTACGACGAAGCTATACGACATGGGCGCGTGGGCATGGTTGGTGAAAGAACTTCTACCGAGGTCGGCATGCATGCTGTACGAGGTGGTGATATTGTTGGCGATCATACCGTTTTATTCGCTGGTGATGGCGAACGTCTGGAATTACGGCATATGGCGCACAGCCGTAAAACATTTGCCAAAGGGGCAGTTACTGCCGCGCTCTGGCTTGCAGATAAAAAACCTGGTCTTTACACCATGCATGATGTTTTAGGATTGGCATAACCATATCGATTGGAAGGTAGTGTGCAATGAGAGAAATTCGTAACCTGATCTCTTGGGGCTCTTTTGCAATACTTGTATGGGCGATGCCAGTTGCGCTCGTAGCTGCACCCGATTCTACCAATACTATGTTTAATCAAGGGCATCGCAGTGCTATGCGGTCGAATCCGCGTGAGGTGCCAATGCCTTTTACAGGCAAAGGTGCTCCCGATACTGCAAAACCTTCTGCCACGCCTACATTAACTCCGCTGCCAAAAATTTCGGAAGATGAAGACATTCTTATAGAAGAGGGCGCTGAAACGGCTGTTCCAACCCCAGAACAAAAAGCTGTACCCGACAGTTCGAGTGGTGTGGCCATTGAAGCAAAATCAGATTCTGTAAATCAGGTTGCACCGCCTCAAAATGTCTTGGTAGCTCCTGCGCTAAGCACGCCAGATACCGCCAAACCAGCTGCTCCTGCTGAACCCGTTGTGCCACTCGTAATAGAAAAACCTTCGTCTATTAATTTTGCAGAAAATCTGAAAGAATACCGAAATCCTAAAATTGCCATGCTGCTGTCGCTTCTTGTGCCAGGACTCGGGCAAGCGTATTCGAAACATTATGCCCGGGGAGCAATTTATTTTGGTGTCGAATTGGCTGGAATGGCAACAAGCTTTGCTTTTATAAATCGCGGAAATAAATACGATAAAGAAGCGAGAGCTTTCGCAGATGTACATTTTTCTTCTGTAAAATTTGATTCTGCATATACGACACTTCGTAATGCTTTAATCAACCGGACCAATAATGCGAAATATGTAGACACCCTTCTACAAATCCAATATGGAGGTTGGGATTCGACGGGGCCTGTGTATCGGGATACATTGCTGTATCTTGCTGGGCGCACCGATGAAATCAGCAAAAAATCGTATTATGCCATGCTCAATGATGCCAATGGTGAAAAAAATATCTATAGTCAAGGATGGGATGATTGTACTCCAACCTTATTGAGTGATACGATAGCGAGTAAGCTTGGAAATGTTGCTGCAAAAAATAACGATCTTGTTTTTACAAAGGGCGATACAACGTATAAATTGTCAACAACAGATACGACTGCGAGTGAGGGCGTCCCCGCATTTTTGTTCACCCGTTTTATTAATAATGTTATTGTTTCTGATAAAAATGATGTCAATAAGTTTGGATTTTCATCGAATTACGATGAATTTCATTCGATTATGTCTAAAAAAGAAACTAAATATCGACTTGGAACCTATGTGCTGTATGGTTTGCTTGTCAATCATCTTATAAGCGCCATCGATGCAGGGATAATGGCCAAATCATATAATAGTCGCATGCTTGGCAAAGGATCTGTTTTAGATAGAATCAAGATTATGCCTCAATTATATGCTTCTGCGTGGGATGTGACTAGTGGAGTAACCCTCTGCCTAAGGTTTTAACATGTGCTATAAATCCTGGTTTTTTGCTTGCATTTTAATTGCTTTGGGTGCGTTGTCAAGCACAGCTCAAATTATTATCGAGTCTGAGCCAACTACCGATAGTGTCAACCTGTTTGTTCCTCGTAAAGAATCTAAAATGCCCCAGATCTACGCTCTTGGCGGCTCTATTCTTTTGCCTGGTTTAGGGCATTATTACATGGGCAAGCCAGAGCATGCTTTTGGCTATTTTATTACCGAAGCGGTTTCTATTGGAGCCATAGTATTTTGCAATCAATCGGCCAATGGCCTAGAGAACGATGCCCATGGCTATGCACAAACATGGGCTCACACATCCGGGGGACCTGGGGCTGATAAAGCATTTTGGACGCAGGTTGGGCGATATGGTTCAAGCGTTGAATACAATCGGATACCCGAGTATAACCGCGACGAAACCATGAAAAAATATACCGAAGATAATTTGCAGTGGAGTTGGGATGCCGATTCATTGCGCAAAGAATATGGGAAAATTATCGAACGCGCTACATCGTATCGAGTAGTATCAAATGTCTTTTTAGCTGCCATGGTACTCGATCGCGTAATTGCTTTTATCGATGCGCGCTATGCCATAAATCGAGGCGCACTCTCAGCGCTTTCTGTTAAGCCAACGCTCGATCCTATCTCAGGCAGTGCTGGCCTTTCTTATTCTACCGAATTCTAACCAAGGAGGATCTATGAAGACACTTGCACGAATACTGCTCGTGGCGATATCGCTTTCGAGTCTTTCTCTTGCTGCTCAAGGATCTGCGCCTATGGCTAATACAGCAGGATTTGGCGGAAAAATAGGGCTCGATATAGTTGATAATGAAGGAGCTGCATTTGGTTGGGGCGGACATTTTTTATACGGGATCGATTTACGAGGTGCGGGAACCTTGGCATTGTATCCTAATATCGAATTTTGGGTTAACCGCCATGAATATATCGATTATAATCCAAACCCAAATCGCTATTGGTATACTACCCTCTTTGAGGCAAATATCAACTTTGACGCACGGTATTATTTCCCTTTACGAGCATCAATTCCTGTTAATCCTTTTGTGGGTTTGGGAATAGGACCAAATATCGCAACGTGGCATCCCGATGCAGATTATAATAATTATTATAATAATAATTATGGCCAGTATCATGGGCCAACAAATACAGATGTTGGAATATTATTCAGCATTTTTGGAGGTATCGACATTCCTGTAAGTAGCAACATTCGGCCTTTTTTCGAAATGCGGCTAAAAACTGGTGACTTTTATACCGTATTTAAAATGACCGCCGGGCTTACGTTTCTTTTGTAAATTAGCTACAGGTAAAATGCGTTTTTAAGGTGGTCAATGTCATTGCCTGATACGGCAATGACATCAAATCGGCAGCGAACTGAGGTAGACCCATGATCTATAAGGTATGCTTGTGCCATTCTTGACAATTGGGTTTGCTTGGCACGAGTAACCCAATAGAGTGGATTACCCGCCTTTTTCCCCATCGCGCTTTTAACCTCTACGAATACAATAGATTGATCCTTTGGGTCGCTCGCGATACAATCTATTTCTCCAAATTTAGTTCGGTAATTTCGTGATATAATAGTAAAGCCATTTTGAACCAGATGTTCAACGGCTTTTTCTTCGCCGTGGGCACCTTTTTGTCGGGTGTTCATGGCAGAATATGAGCCAGGTGCAAAAAGAGCACTGCGGTGAGACCGCAAATAAGTAAAAGGGAAAGCCACTGAGACCTAATAGTATCAATCCAAAATGAGAGGGTCAAGGGCGAATCGTTTTCGAGGCGGTCATACATGCCTTTGCGAAAATCTCGCCTATCGCCATTTCTGCGATCGGTGATTCGCTTGTCTGCTGCGCGTTGCGCTGAGGATTTTTTGCTCGGGATTGAAAACACTGCTGTTGCCCGACCTGTGGATTCATTTATGTCAACAGAATCGAGATGATCCAGCATTTCTTCTACCGTGGCATAGCGCTCAGATTTATCTTTTTTGAGTGCTTTAAGGATAATGAGTTCAAGACGTTTGGGTATATCCTTACGTTTGCTGGAGGGAGGAGGAGGCAATTCGTGAACCTGTTTGTAAGCCACAGCAATAGGATTATCACCGGTAAAGGGGGGCATTTTGGTGATCATCTCGTACATGACAATGCCCAGGGAATAAATGTCTGTTTGCTGGTCGGGAGATTTGCCTTCGGCTTGCTCGGGCGACATATATTCTGGAGTGCCTACCGCAACACCGGTCATGGTGATGTTGACTTGCGAAAAGATTTTGGCGATACCAAAATCTGATAGTCGCGCTACTCCTTCGTTATCGAGCAAAATGTTTTGAGGCTTGATATCTCGATGGACAATGTTTTTTCCGTGTGCATACCGAAGTCCCCTGCAAATCTGTTTGGAAATGTCTATGACTTCGGTGTAGGACATGGGCTTTTTTTCTGCTATTTTTTTAGATAAATCGCATCCGTCAACATACTGCATCGCAAAATAGCGATAATCTCCCTCGATGCCATATTCGTAGATATTGACAATATTATGATGCTGCAAGAGGGAAATTGCCCGCGCTTCTATTTCGAAGCGCTGCAAGGATTCTTCGTTGTTGTGGGATAATGGGAGCAAAACCTTAAGGGCTACAACACGGTCCAGAGATTCCTGAATCGCTTTGTAGATTACACCCATCCCTCCCATGCCCAAGGTGCTTTCTATACGGTAATTTCCAATACGTTCTGGAAGCCAATTTGCAGAGTTTGGGAGTTGTTTCATATTAGCGTTTTACCCTAATAGTACGAAAGCGAAGTATACTATACATAAAAATAATTAAAAGGGATCCAATGATTTCAAGCGATATCCATTCGGCCCCGCTGGGCAGACCTATTCCTAGAATGCAGTGCTGCTTGAGAAGGCTAAAAATTGGTTTTACAAGCGTTGCGAGGGCAATTTGGGCCCCTCCCAGGGGCATAGAATCTAATGGTACGAGGGCCCCGCTAAAAAATATTTGGGGAATAAAAACCAGGGGCAATATTCCACTGGCAAATGCCGGTGTGCGGCTTACGGTGCTAATGCAAAGACCCAGAAGCATGCCAGCAAGCGATCCACATAGAAGAATGATAAAGACAACTCCAGAAAAGCCAAGAATATGAAAAATGGAGCCTCCCAGAATCCAGAAGAGCGTAGCTTGTAAAAGCGCAGATAAGCTCCCAATGGCAATTTTGACGCTTGTAAATGCTCCCGCCGAGAGTCCACAGCGAAATTCTCTGTCGTAGATAGCCCATTCGCGCGTTATTTGTGAGGAGGCGTTGGCGCAGCTACACCAGAGCACTGATATTGCTATACAAAAATAGAAAGAAACGGGCATAAATTGCGCCGAGGTCGAATAAAGAAAGGTAAGCAAGAAGAGGATAAAGGCAGGCTGCCCCATCAAAAGAAACAATCCCTTAGTATCGCGCATTGTTAAGGTGCAATAGCGTATAAAAAGAACCCCAAGCTGACGATGCCAGGCAACGGCATTGAGTCTGTGGTGTGCAGATTCATGAGGCATTGTGTGATGCGCTACCGTGTATGAATCGGTAGGTGCGGTGGTGTTGTTTTTGGGGAGTGTGGTTGCCGTATACACGTCTGCAATGGTGGGCACTTCAAAGGCTTGTGCGCATGCTTGTGGCGGGCCATTATAAATAAGTGCTCCATCCCGCATGAACAACACTCGATGGGCTAAATCTAGTTTGTCGAGCGTATGCGTTGTGAGAACAAGCGTATGTCCTTTGTCGCAGATGCGTTTAAAAAGCTCCATAAACGAACATACTAATCCGCTGTCAAGGCCAGCCAAGGGTTCGTCTAAAAAAAGAACAGCAGGTGAGGGGAGCAATTCGATGCCAAGATGCACCCTTTTTTTCTCGCCCCCTGATAATTTACGAACAAGAATATTCCGCTTTTCTACGAGCGAGAGCTGCGTTAGAAGATCGTCGATTCTGGCGTGGCGTTCCGCCCGCGACCAATCTTTGGGGAGTCGCAAAATTGCCTGTTGCGCAAAAGTCTCCCACACGGTGAGATCTTCGTGCAAACGGGTATCTTGGGCCACATATCCGATACGTGCTGCAAAAGCAGATCCATATCGTGTGTGGGAGAGTCCGTTGTAAAGTATGGTTCCGCTTCTAACCGGAAGCAATCCGGCGAGAGCATTTATAAGGGAAGTTTTACCTGCACCAGAAGGGCCTAAAAGGACAATGAATTCTCCCGGTGGGAGCGTACAATTGACAGAGCGAACCTGCATTGATGTGGCAGTACCAATAACAAGATGTGATGCTTCTATGGTTACAGAATCATGATCGTTGATTTCGATTATGGATACGCCATCAAAAGAGAATCGTCGAGGCCCAACTAGGATGATATCCCCTTTGGTAAGCAATATTCGACGAACTTTGCAGCCATTGACATAAACCCCGTTGGTACTGCCCAAATCGGTGAGAATAGATCCTGTAGCGCGTAGAGAAATCGTAGCATGAAAGCGTGATGCTAAGGGATGATCGATGACCAGCGTGTTGGAAGCATCACGACCGAGTGTATAGAGTTTGGCGCTCACTACCGTGTCTGAATCAAGCGGGTCGGCAGATGTTTCATGCGCATCGCTCACTGGGCGCTCTTGCGCAATGTGCAGTACCCCATGCTCAAACGTGATGCGAAGGTTAACTACGCCAATAGTAACAATATCGCCGTGGGCAAGTTCAACAGTCGATGGTGCTGTATGATTTACAAGAACGATATTTTTGTCGCACGCTGTAAGAATAGTACTGTGTTTTGTTCGTTCGAGAGATGCATGAAATCGGGAAATTCCTATTCCAGAAAGTACCAATGAATTAGATGCATCCCGGCCAATTGATATAGGCGAATTCTCCAGAGAAAACGCCCAGATACCTAACCTTTGATCGTGTGGTGGTGTCATGGTTATCCTGCGGTTATGGCATCCACCATTGAGAGTATGTGCACCTGTGCTGCTTCGAGCTTGTCGTTTATAAGCGTGTACTGATACGATCCAAATTCCTGGGCGAATTCGATTTCTTTATGGGCCGCATTAAGTCGTATTTGGAGTGCTTGCGGTGTTTCTGTTGAACGAGAAGATAGCCTTTTGTTGAGTTCGTCAAGAGATGGAGGCATAATGAGGATTCCCGAAGCCTTCGGATAGACCGCATCAAATTTTTTCTTGCCGTATACGTCGATATCCATTACGATATGGCTTCCCAATTTAATGGTGGTATCGATAAACGATTTTGGTGTTCCGTAAAAATTACCGAAGACTTCTTGCCATTCGGCAAATTCGTTATTTCTAATACGTACTTCGAACTCGCTTTTTGAAAGAAAGAAATAATGGATCCCATTCACTTCGTGGGGGCGAGGCTTTCTCGTTGTCGCAGAAATCGAATACACCATACCAGGGCGATTTTTACGTACATGGTCAAGGAGCGTGGTTTTGCCTGCACCCGAAGGAGCAGAAACGACTATTATTTTTCCTACACGATGTGTCAAAATAAACTCCTAAGCTCGGCTGCCATTATTACGACGGTATTCTTCTGCTTTTTCTTCATTGAGAATGCGTTTAATTTCCAGCGATTCTCTTTTGAAATCTAATTCTTTAACCAGGAGATATTCAATTTTTGAAAGGGCATTTATAATTGAATTAAGCGTTTGACTAATGACAAGAAACAAAATAAAGATCCCGCAAAAAGCAGCGACGGCAATAATGAGCTGTGGTATCATACGTAAGCTCCCAGATTAATTAAAAAGAGAAAGAATGAATAGAATGGTTTGAAAAGGGGATACAGAACAAGTGAAATTGTTGGTATCTTAAACATCCATTCTACTGCAATAAGAATCAAAAGGATCATGGGAACATGCCGCATCATGTTAAGATAGGGGATAACTTTGTCCCGGGGGAGAAATCCTATAAGTATATTAGACCCATCGAGCGGGGGAACGGGAATCAGATTAAAAAAAGCAATGCCAAGATTGATTTGTATAAAGAGACTAAAAAAAATGTGGATATACGATCCAAAACTGACAAATGAGAGGTAGGGAAGTATCGCAAAACGAAAGAGATACCCGCCTATAAGAGCAAGTGCCATATTGCTTAAGGGCCCGGCAAAGCTGACCCAGATAATATCTTTTTTGGGATTTTTAAGGTTTGAGGCATTGACGGGAACAGGTTTTGCCCAACCAAAAGGGCCAAAAAAGAGCATCAGTGCGCCAAATGGATCGAGATGGCTTATGGGATTAAAGGTGAGTCTGCCTGCACGTGCAGCAGTAGAATCTCCACGCAGAAAGGCAACATAACCATGCGCATATTCGTGAATGGTGAGCGCTATAAGAATTACCGGAATCGAAAGAATCTTTTGTTCTAACCAACCAGGGTCAAAATTCATCGGAGATGCCTTTCTTAGACGAAATCGAGGGAGTTGTAACAGGTGTTGATGGCATAGTATCCAAGAGCTGGGAAACAACTTTAAATGAATATCCCAAGTGCGTTAGTGTATCGATAAGTGTTCCTAATGCTCGATAGGTTTGCTGCGTTGAGTCTGTTCGTTGAGTACCCATATGCATTAAAATAATGCCTCCGGATAATCCGTGGGGAAGTTGTTGTGCAAGTTTCACAAACTTAGCTACAAGTTGCTTTGGAGTGCGGTATCCAGGTTGATCTGGTGATGCGATCCAATCCCCACTATCAAACGATTGATCGAAGGTTGCGCCATGTACCCAACCAACATGAGTGTACCCAGCAGTGCGCGCATAATCGATGATCTGGTTATTGATATCGCCAAACGGGGCTCGCCATAAAGGCGCACAATGAATGCCAAAATTTTTAAAAAGTGCGCTGTCGGTGAGGGCCAATTCATGAGCAATGGTTGCGGAAGTTACGGTTGGCAGTGTTTGCTCATGGCGATTGATTGAATAGGTTGTTAAATGGGGGTGCGAATAGGTGTGATTCCCAATTTCGTGTTGGTCCGCAATCATACGAGCCACAATGCTTTGGTTGCGATTGATAAATACGCCTGTGAGAAACATGGTTGCCCTAATGTTACGTGATGCGAGCGTGTCAAGGATATTGCGAGCGCTGGTTGTATTTGAGCCCCCATCAAAGGTGAGTGCTATTTGTTTACATTGAGTATTTCCCCGGTCAAATGAATGAGATGCACTTTCAAATGCATCGTAATGCCCGGAAGTACCTTGTATACAACGAGCTTGAGGAACGTCATCGAAAAAAGATTGTGCCGCTGAGTTTGTACTATCTGAATAAGCAGTGCTTGAGTAGATGATTGCTTGTGGAGATTGAGTTGTGCGAGAAGCACGCGGAGTGCTTTGTGGCGATTGCGCAATTCTATGAGCAAGATAGAGCCAAAAAAAGATGCCCGATAAAAAGAGAGTAAGTGCTGCGCATGCCCAAACGTAGCGTGGAAGACCACGGTGGGTAAACTCCATGGGCGAATTTGATTTTGCAGGTTTTTGTACGTGAAAATGTTTTTGTTGGTTCATGAAGATAAAACTAGAAGGTAAATGACCAAATTGTAAATACTGTGCCCCACGCAAATCCGAGCGCCCCAACACCCGCCCCAAGGTAATATCCTGTTTTTTGTTCCTGTGTGAGCGCTAATGCACTCTTATCATGCATACCTTGATATATGGTAAAAGCTGCAAGGCCCCCTCCCAGTGCTCCCGATATCAGAAGGGTTATCCCACCACTGCGAACGAGCGCGCGTTTGGTTTTTAGGGGATCATCGAGTTTTGTAAGCGGTACGGTAGAAAGGGCCTGGTCGGAGATGGTAAGTGAATATTCACATGGCATATTTCCTGTTGTTTGGCGCACACCTTCGATGGATAATGCATCGGGCCTTGTGTGTAAAAAAAGGCATGATGCAAGCTCGATATACCGGGTTGCCGAAACGAGTCCTTCTGCGGCATACAAAATGGCACAGAAGCGCAAGGTAGATCCCGAGGCATCTTTAGAGAGCATAATGCCCTGCCAGTCTTGAGGCTGCGCCCCATCTTTCGCACTGCGGTTATAATTGTTATCACGCAATGATGTGAATACAACCGCTCTATCCGATGATCCTGACGCGCGCAGTTGACCGTTGATAATAAGAGAAGTTTTTGGGGCAAACAGAAATACAGAGCCCGATTCGATGGCGACGCTTTTCCCGTAGGGAACTATAATGTCTTGTGCAACAATATAGGGTGCTTTACGATTAAGAATAACCGGAGGCAGATCTCCCGTAAGCGTATCGGGTGTTGGAAATGCTGAACCATGAATAATTGATAATACGGGCATTGGCATAAAAACAATAAGCGTGCAACACAGTATCAGAGATCGCAGGTGAAGCCATTGCATAAAACTTTTCATGTGCATGTTTCGTTTCTGTGCACTAAGGCTAGGGCGATGTGATACGCTTTATTTCGGCATCTGCTTTTAGAAAGTATTGATGTTCGGGATAGGAGCGCATGAGTGCTTTAACGGTATTCCAGGCATCGAAAGCACCTTGTTTGTTTGTTTCGGATGGAGATATATCAAAGACTGCTGAGGCAATAGTAGCTTTTTCAAATTCGAGAGATTCCCGAAACACACGGGAAGAAAGAAACGCAGCGGGCGATACCGATGCCTTTCTGATCATCTCGGTAGCGAGAACCATATTTTTTGACAAACGGCTATCTTTGGCTTTTTCGAGATAAAATTCTCCATCAAAAATTTCTTGCGCGTCGAGGTACGCCTGCAGTCGGGTGCGATCGTTAACGCCCGAAAGACATCTCATTCTGTAAATCTTAATTTTTTTCGTTAGGGCATCATCTTGTTGCACCATGGGGTATAAAGCCAGCGCGTTTTGAAAATGGGCCGATTCCACCTCACCGGTAAAAAGCGTAAGAATTGAGCGGGTTTTGTATTGGAACGAAAGCCTTTCGACCAAATCGCCCGAAGGTATTTGATCTCCATTGGTTGATTGGGAGAGTGCTGAAGGTGTCGGTTCATTTGACGTAGTAAGAATAGATTTGATTGCATTTTGGGTAATTGGCTTTGTTGCTTTTCGAGAAAACAACGTCTTTGGTGCTTCTTTGGGAATAAATTTTATATCCACGTTATGAAAACCTTTCGCAGTATCGGAGGGGCTTACATCGGCTCTGTCCGCAGACTTTAGCGCCGTAGCTGCTCGTGTGGTATCCGGAGCAAAAATATCCCGTGGGGGATTTTGAGATGTCGCGGCAGGTATGCCCACTGGCGCAATGGCTTGGCTATGGTTGCGAAACAATGGTTTGAGCAACGCTTGCCCATACACAAGGGAAAACCACAGAATGACCGTAGCAAGTCCAATACACGAAACGATAAGGACCGCGGTTGCCTTGTTTGACATGGCGGTTGTTCGCGGTTTAAGGCCAATCGATTTTTTTTCTGCGTTGTGGCTCTGCATAAAGGCAGCCATGACCGCTTCGGGCGAAAGGGGCGTGATTGCTTTATGGATAGCGCCTATGGTATGAAGAAATTCGAGCATGTTTTGAACACGCTTCTCTTTTTCATAGCGCATACATTTGTGCACGAGCGCCGAGAGCGTGGGGGGGATTTGTATTTTAAATGTTTCGAGCGGGATGTAATTATTGTGCAACTTTGCGGTAACCAATTTGCCAATATTGGTGTCGGGAAAGGTTTGCGCCCCAGTTAGCATTTCGTAAAGAACTGTGCCGAGCGCATAAATGTCGGCACGCATATCGATGTCTTTTCCGTCGAGTTGCTCGGGAGCCAGGTATTGCATCGTGCCCATGACCATTCCCTCGATAGTATGGGTATTTGCAGTAACAGGCTTTGCAATACCAAAATCCATCAGCTTGACAATTCCATCAGAGGCAACCATGATATTGCCGGGTTTGAGATCCCGATGAATAATGCCCTGGTACTCGGAGCCAAAAATAACATAATGCTGATTGTGCGCATAATTGAGCGCCCGCCCTACCATTATGCCAATGGCTGTGCAGACCTCAAGAGGTAATGCCCCTTTGTCGGATATGGTTTTTTCGAGGGTGAGACCATTAATTCGTTCCATCTCGATGTAAGGGAGGTTGTTCCATTTTCCCACGCTGTAAATTTCAACGATATTGGGGTGGTGCAACTTGGCCGAAATTTTCATTTCGGTATAAAAGCGGTCCTCGGAGTCGGCGGAATGATCGGGATGCAAAAGCTTTACTGCTCGGGTAACTTCCAGGTCGGGATTCCAGATTTCGTAGATTATGGCCATTCCGCCACTGGAAATCAGCGACGTGACTGTACCAGATCCCATCGGGGCATTTTTTCCGACGTCTGGCAATTCAACCATACCAGGCAATAACGCCCTGTTTTGTTGACCAGGTTTGATAAGAATTGATTCACCCATGATGGAACATGCTCTATCTCACGCAAAATCAAAGATATACAGCCACAAAAGAGGGCGTGCGGCTGCAAAAGGTATACTATACTACAATTCTAACATATGCACATGGTTGATGTAAAGTATTGAAGATTAAGGACCTCCAAAAAATAGCGTGCGAACGCAAAAAAAAAGGGGAGTCTTTACAGACTCCCCTTTTTTTAAATCTACTACTTACGTTATTTCTTCTTTTTAAAATCGGTCTTGAGGTCAACAAAAGCAGTCCAACGATTTTGACTTCCATCTGTGATGAGAGAATCGTAGGTCGGTTGAGGCTTCTTTCTCCAAGAATCTTTACCCTTTTCGGTATACCGTTCCTCGAAATTTTGACGAACGCTCTGGAACCGATTTACATAGATAAAAATGGTGTCGCCATAGAGATCGAAAGTACCGTAGGAACGAAATTCCCAATCTTCTTTAAGGCGAGGATTTGATTGCCCTTTTTTCTTTTCGACGAGAAGGGCAGTGCCATCTGCATTAAAGGTAAAAATCTTGTTTTCAATCGCATTTACCTTTTTATCGGTTTCGCTGCTGCTTTTTTGTTCAGATTCCCAGCTTCCTATCAGTTCTGGTCGCACTTCTAGGCCACGGTCGCTATTAAGTTTGAGCGTAGGAATACATTCAGCAGCTACCTTAAGAGTTTGTTCGGTTTGGAGTATCCAGCCAATTCCAGCAAATGAGTCGGAGCGAGCAGCGAGACTGTCGAGCTTTTTGCGGGGATAGCCTTCTAAACCCTTGCGGCCGATAGCAATAATGCTTTTGAGAGAATCGATGGATGATTTAAGCATTGCTGCTTTTTCGGTGTAAAATGCTTGGGCTTTTGCAATTTCTTTTTTGCAGCTATCAGCAGAGGCGTTTGCCATGCTGTTGTCGGACTTGCCTTTGCTATAAACTGCTTGAGCAAGAAATACCCGAGCAGACGAAAGAATACTATCGGGAACACCTTTTTGCGTAAGTGCTGCAATACCTGTTTCATATTCCGCAAGCTTTTTATCGCTTACACTGCAACCAATAAACGCTACAGTTAGTAGAGCGCTTAAACCGAGTGTCGCAATGCGACCCATAGTATGATGCATGGCAATCCCCCTACAAAAAAGAAAATGGTTATAAAATCTTATAACGTTCTCATTTTAAAAAATAACGCTATGACCATTAAGATACGTCGTAAGGTCTGGCAAGTCAAGGGGTGCGGCCCACAAAACTTTATTGAGGGTAATTTGGCACTGTCTTGGGGTATGGTTTTGGAGCCGTTCGCAGCACAGAGGTGCATTAAGCGAAGCGCCGCATAGCAGCGCGTCGTCGAAATGTCGAAGTGCCTCAGTGAACACGGGTTTTGCAATAACCTCGACTGTTTCATCTTCAAAAATGTGCGCTATTCCCGAGAGGCTGCTCCCCCAAAAAGTTGGTAGGTTGCAACAACTCCCTGTGGGTCAGAATAATTTTTTGCATACTCTTTACAGAGTTTCAGCATATCTATGGGCTTGGCGTCGGTTTGATGTATGGCGCTGGCGCCTATTTCGCTAAAATGTTTCATGAGATGACGCGCTGTTTTAAAGTAGACGGTGTGTGTGTGCTGGTGCGCTGTTTTTAGAACAAGGCCATGCTTAGCAAGCAGTGATTCAAAAACTTCCCGTGTGGGAAAATGAACGGGATTGGATATACCAAATGCGGCCCGCATACTTTCGAGTTCGTGAAGTGTCCCTTGCAAAAAAATTCCAAATATAAAGGTCCCCCGTTGCTTGAGCGTTGCGGCAATGGTGCCCATAATTTTATCCAGACTCGTGCTCCATTGCAGCGATGATGTAGCGCTAATTGCCAGCAGACTTTCTCGCTTGATGCACAGATGGTCGAAGTCGGTACAGAGTGGCAGGGCGTTTTTAGTTTCTTTGCAAAGAATAAGGCTTTGAAGGGCTATGTCGGCAGCTATAATGTTCATGGAGGGAAAGGATTCGTATACCGGAGCCAGAAAGGGTGCACTGCCACTACCAATATCCAGCATAAGCGTGCATTCTCGCGGAATATACGCAGAGCATGAATATGCCAAATGAGCGAGTTTTTTTTGTATATGTGCTTTTGCTTCGTAGTGGTGTGCCTGTTGCCCAAAATGTGAAGCGATTTCTCGAATGGGTGGAGGACGTTGATCCATACGTTTCACCTGTTATGTTCGCGCAGACGTGCAACTACGGTGCATAACACGTTTGCAACTGTTTCGACCTCGTGTTCTGTGCTTGAGATGCCAAGCGAAAAACGAATTGCCGAAATTGTTTCTGTTTTTTTTCGCCCCAGAGCCGTTATAACCGCTGATGGTTCGAGAGCACCAGAGTGGCATGCGGCGCCTCCGGAAACGCAGATGTTTTCTTGGTCGAGTGATGCTAAGAGCATTTCGGTGGTTGTTCCAGGAAAACTCACGTTGAGCGTTCCTCCCAAGCGAAGTGTGGGGTGCCCGTTGCGAATTGAGTTTGGTATAGTGGCAGAGATTTTAGAAAAAAGCCTTTCGGTTAAGGCCTTTTGCCGAATGTGTTCGCTCTCACGCACTCCTTCGCAGAACGCACCTGCTGCAAGCATGCCTGCTATGGCGGGAACATTATGGGTTCCACCACGGCGTGACTGCTCTTGCATGCCTCCCAGAATGTGTGCCGCAAGAGGTGTGCCTTTACGTACAATAAGGGCTCCGCAGCCCTTGGGTCCGTACATTTTGTGTGACGAAAGGGAGAGCAGCGAAATATTTTGATCTTTACATGAGAGGGGTATTTTGCCAAATGCCTGAACCGCATCGGTGTGGAATGGCACGCCAAAACGGGCGCATCGGGCACCAATTTCGGTGATGGGCTGAAGCGTGCCGATTTCGTTGTTTGCGCTCATGATGCTTACCAAGGCACTGTTCTCGCAAAGAAGCGCGTCTAGTGCGTCAAGAGATATAATACCCTGTGAATCCACCGGAAGAGTGTGTACTCTTCTGCCCTGCTTGGCAAGGTGTTCTGCACACGCCACAACGGCAGGATGTTCAATTGACGAAACAATAATATCCCCGGGCCGTTTTACGCATACCCCAAAGAGCGCCAGGTTATTGGCTTCGGTTCCTCCACTGGTAAATACCACCTCATCGTGAGACGCTCCAAGGGTGTGCGCCAGAAGTTCGCGCATTTGTTCGAGAAATGCAAAACTCTTTGCGCCTAAGGCATGGAGTGAAAGCGGATTGGCATAATAATCGATAGAAGCCTTGGTAAAAGCTTCTATCGCTGCAGGATGCACCGGGGTAGAGGCATTATGATCGAAATAAATCATTTCTTGGGAGTTTTTTTCGTTTGTCGGATAAGCGTTTCGCGGCTTGCTGGAGCGCCGTAGACAATACTTCCAGCAACTACCGATTCGGTGATCCAGGTAGATCCTCCGATAACCGAGCCTTTCCCAATGGTAGTATTACCACCAAGAATTGTGGCGTTGGCATAAATGATAACATCGTCTTCTATGTTTGGGTGCCGCTTAATTCCCTTGATGGGTTTGCCACTTTTGTCAAGTTTGAAACTTAATGCCCCCAGCGTAACGCCCTGATACAGTTTCACATTCTTTCCAATAACAGCTGTTTCCCCAATGACAACACCTGTCCCATGGTCGATAAAAAACCGTGGTCCTATGGATGCGCCCGGATGGATATCGATACCGGTTCGGCTGTGAGCACGTTCGGCCATGATGCGCGGAATAATTGGAACATCGTGCTTGTAAAGGGCATGGGCAACCCGATGCGTTGCAATTGCCTCTATGCAGGGGTAGCTGAGCACAATTTCGTCTATGTAATGAGCCGCAGGATCGCCATCATAGGCAGCGCTAATGTCTGCAAGCAGCGTTTGTCGAATGGCCGGAAGTCCTTCGATAAGGCTTATCACGGTTTCTTCTGCGTGTTGCTCGCAGGTGCAATCGGAGCATTTTTTCTTGAAGCAACGGTATTTGAAGACATCTTGAATATGATGAGAGAGGGTATGGCTTAAATGTCGAAGAGAATCGCTAATCACAAAATTCATGTCGTTGCGGTTTACGCGTTGCTTCCCAAAACTGCCCGGAAAGAGAATGGCAAGAATTTCATCGAGGACTTCGTATATTTGGGTTCTACCGGCTAAATCCAGGCCAATATCTGGCTCTGAGTCGTACCCTAAGAGAATACTTTTTTCGAGTTTTTGGACTACTGTTGGTAAACGAGTATTCATCCAGTTGTTTATGCGCATAAGACAAATGCCTTTCGGAAATGGATCCTGCAAGAATTTCTGCAGTTTCAATAGGCGGTGGTTTCGTGAATGAACCGAATCCATTGTGAGAAAAATTCGTTGCGATGCCCGCGCCAGCAATTGATTGGATTACCCAGATCGAGATTTGCTGGTTCGTCAACAGTTTTTAGGCCTCTTGCCATGTCGCGAGTATATTCTTCTACCAGACGAGATGGCTCGTATTCAGGGTGTCCAAGATGCATGAGGAATCGGTTATCCGATGATTCGAATATGGTATATCCAGTTTCTTGTGCGTGGGCAAGCAAATGGACATTTCCTTTGCGTTGCTCTTCTTCGAGAATAGTGTCGCTAATACCAGAGAATCTGCTCTGGGGGCACCAGAAGATATCGTCGAGCCCGCCGCTTATGGTATGATCTCGATCGAGATTATGTGTTTTGTAAACACCAAAGAGTTTGCGCGTAAAGTTTACTTTGTCGATATCCATAAATTTGGCAAGCGCAAGGCCCCCCCAGCAAATACCCAGAGTAGAAGGAATGTTATGCCGGGCATATTTAAGAATGCGCTTAATTTCTTCCCAGTAAAGAACATCTTCAAAAGGAATTTCTTCTACAGGTGCCCCGGTAAGAACGAGTCCATCCAGTCCGCCATGTTTGAGGGCATCCTCAAAGGTTACATAGAGATTTTGAATATGTTCTTGGTCGGAACTTTTATATTGATGCGTTTTAAGCTTAATCCAGATCGGCTCAATTTGCATAATTGAGCGACCCAGTGGGTGGAGTAAGCTGAATTCGTAGGATTCGGCTTTGGGCATAATGTTAAGTATGCCAATTCTTAGGGCACGGATATCTTCTTTGAGTGCTTCGTCGGGCGGAACACAGATGATGCGATTCTGTTCGAGCGCTTGTTTGGCGTGATAATCTTTAGGTAAGATGATTGTCATGGTTTGGTTCTGGGCACGCTACTTTCTGATGCTTTTCGGTGACTCGTTGAGTGCTCTCTTCAAAAGGACGCGAAAGGCCACTGCTCCATTGCATCTATTCTACAATAAAAATAATTAATCGTACAATGGCAAATTTTAAAACAATTCACTCGTGGCGAAACAAAATGTTTTGACTACTATTAAATCTTTATAGGCTATTACGAATTCGTGGATAGTAAAAATTGTTGCAGCCCCTTTTATTTTACAATCTGACGAATGTTGAATTTCGGTTTAACCGTTTTAAGCTTTGTCTCCGAGCTGTGTGTTGCGCTTTGCCATTGGCGTATCTTATCGGATGATGATTGACTCGTGCGCTGCGCCTGCTGTGGTGGCATACGTAGCGAGGTGTCGGTTTTATGGTCGGGGGCTGCGGCCCTTGTTTCATTAATTCGTAGCGATAAGGCAACACGTTTAAGTTTTTCGTCGATGGTGAGCACGCGTACTTTAACTACCTGCCCAGCTTTGACAACCGTCGATGGATCGGAAATAAATTTATCTGCAAGTTCCGAAATATGCGCCAAACCATCTTGATGAACGCCAATATCGATAAATGCACCAAAATTGGTAACATTTGTGACAGTTCCTTCCAGAATCATTCCAGGCTTGAGATCGGAAACAGTTTGCACTGCGTCATTGAATTTTGCATACGAGAATGTTGCTCGAGGGTCGCGTCCTGGTTTCTCAAGTTCTGCAACAATATCTACTAAGGTAGGCAAACCAAGGGTGTCAGAAACAAAGTTTTTAAGGTCGAGGGTTGCAAGCATCGATTTGTTTCCAATAAGAGAATCGACCGATGTCCCCAGGGCTGCTGCCATTGTTTCTACCACAGGATAGCGTTCCGGATGAACCGCCGAATTATCGAGTGGGGAGTGGGCATCTGGAATTCTCAAAAACCCAGCAGCTTGTTCAAACGTTTTTGGTCCAAGGCCAGGAACCTTAAGCAATGCAGCGCGCTTTGTAAATGCACCATGCTCTTTTCGAAAGCGAACAATATTTTGAGCATTGGTTCTCGTAAGTCCCGATACATGGCGAAGCAGTTCCTCGGATGCCAAATTGATATTAACGCCAACATTGTTAACGCAACTTTCGACTATTTCCTCAAGTGACGATTTTAACAGTGCCTGGTTTACATCGTGCTGATATTGTCCAACACCAATTGCTTTGGGATCTATCTTAACGAGCTCAGAAAGTGGATCTTGCAAGCGCCGCGCAATAGAAATTGACCCGCGAACGGTAAGGTCAAAATCGGGAAATTCTCCAATTGCAACATCGCTAGCGCTATACACGCTTGCGCCCGCTTCGCTCACCACAACGCTAATGGGGCGCTCCTGAGCTGGCATGTCTGCTATACAGGCGCGAATAAACGAATCCGTCTCACGGCTGGCGGTCCCGTTGCCTATGGCAATAAGTCGTATGCCATGTTTTGCAATCATTGAACGAATGGTTTTTTGCGAAGCCTCGAAATCGTTGCGGGGTTCGTGGGGAAAAATAGTTTCGTACTGTAAAAATGCCCCCAGGGCATCGAGTGCAACTACTTTACAACCAGAACGAAACCCAGGATCGACGCCCAGTACGGGTAATTGACCCGCAGGAGAAGCCATGAGCAGTTCTCGCAGATTTGATCCAAACACCTTAAACGCTTCGGTCTCGGCTTTGGAACGTATTTCCTTACGGATTTCTGTTTCTGTTGCTACAGAGAGAAGCCGCTCTATGCAGTCCTCGATGGTTGTTTTAAGCAGTGGCGCAGCCGCCGATTGCGGAAACGGTATAAAGCGTGAACCTAGATATGAAGCGGCCTTGTCACGTGGGAAAACAAGCTCAAGCCTGAGCACTTTTTCTTTTTCCCCCCGTAGCATTGCAAGCATCCGGTGCGAAGGGGTTGTAGCCACATTCTCTTTGTAATCGTAGTACATCTGGAATTTTGTCTGCTCTTGGGCAAATTCCTTTTTAACGGTTGTGCCAAAATGACCTTCATCGAGGGCAAGTCGGCGTAATTCTTTGCGTGCCTCTGCATCGTCGGCCATTTCTTCGGCAATAATATCGCATGCACCAGCCAGTGTTTTGTCGGCGGTGTCATATCCTGTGTCGATTACCATATAAGGAGTTGCAAGGGCTGCAAGATCGGTATGCGCATCTTCGAGAATTAAAAGCTGCCGCGCTAGTGGTTCAAGGCCCGCGTCTTTTGCCTTGGTTGCACGGGTAGTGCGTTTTGGTTTGTAGGGCAAATACAAATCTTCGAGTTCGGTTTTGCTTAAGGTTGCTGTTATTTTAGCACTCAGTTCAGGAGTTAGTTTTCCTTGTGTTTGAATGCTCTCCAGGATTGTAGCGCGCCGGTCTTCGAGTTCTTTGTAATAATCGTACTGATGTTGAAGATCGCGAAGCTGGATTTCGTCGAGGCTGCCAGTATGCTCTTTGCGATACCGCGCCACAAAGGGGATGGTTGCCCCTTCGTCAAAGAGAGCAAGGGTATTAGTAATCTGGGTGGTAGAAAATCCAAAATCAATGCCAAGTTGTGCTTTAATATCCATGGTAAAAACCTTATGCTAAAAAACGTAAAAGGTAATAAGTCTTGATCAAATGCGAATGATCGATCGGGTAGAGGGATCGGTTGATATGATCAAAAAAATCGGATTACTACGTTGTGGTAAAAGTGTAAAGTCATTAAAAAAGCTCTTTTTTAGAAAATTGAAAATACACTACGCTCATTGAGCAAATGCATTTTTCTAAGGTTAGAGATACTTTTTGTGCAGTGGGCAGGTACTCAATTTCAAGCGCTCAATTTTGGTTGGCTCATTTTAATTCTATTTAAAGCGGGGCAATTGCAAAACGTTTAACCGTCATCATTTCCCTGCCTGCGGTCTCTCTTTAAAAAAGGCACACTAGTATCAGTGTGCCTTTTAGAAATCAAAGAAAGGTTTTTAAAAAAGCAGAATCGACACATACTTATGGGGTAGCCAGATATGCAGGAACATAGGTATCCTTAACAAATGCGTCAAATCGCGTTTCTCCGTTAGGAATAAGCGGATCCAGTGCAATGGGTCTTACAAATCCTTTGCAATGAGCTATAGAAAAATCTAGAAACATAGTTGCGTAGTGAGCCGAAGTCCCCGTATTGGTGAGGGATGTTATGCCATCGGTGCCTTGAAATTGAATTGAAGGCAACTTAGAAAGACCAATGTTTTTGCGGATTGTGTCGGTAATTTCCTGGTGGCTTAATCGATCGCTAAATACTTCGGCAATGGTATGGCCTCTAAATTGCAAAGAGCTCAGCAATTCAACAGCCTTATTTGCAACATCATGCGACGATGCCATAAAAAAAGGAACCTGTGGGTCTGAGGCTGTTCCGTAAATGCGATCATGTTTTATTTGATGCGTAGAGTGTAGGGTGTTTTCGTAAAAGTAACCGGTACGAAGGAAAACAACGTGTACATTTGCGATACGAGAAAATAATTTTTCAACGGCATGAAGAGCAGAAATGTTATTGTTACCAAAAGGTCTCTCTGCACCAAAAGAAGAAAGAAAGACGAGCTTTTTAAGTCCCGACATTTTAATAGCAGTAATAAGTGCTTCTCCCGCAGCCTGGAAAGATGCAAGAATATTTTCTGATTCCCGAGGCGTTGGAATAAGCGCATATGCAGCATCCGAACCCATAAAAGCGGAAGCTAGAAATTTAGGATCGTGCTGATTCCCAATAAGTGCCTCTGCCCCTCGTTCAACAAGCGAAGCAAGATTCGACGCGTTTCGACCCACAGCGCGAACGCTTACATTTTTATCTAAAAGCATATTTGCAATTTTAGAGCCTGTGTTTCCACTTGCCCCAAGTATTGTTATCATAATTTCCTCCTTTTACACATTTTTCTCGCGAGCCCCTCTTTTAATAAGGAATAAAAAGCAAGAGCAGTGCCAAGGATTTTTAGAAACAATATTTTAATGTTTAAGGGGGGCATTTAAAAAAAGGTTGTGTTGATTTTATTGGTAGTTATGACAATATATGATTGAATAAATAAAAAGGTGTATGCAAGTTATTGGCAAAATAATTGGTTATCAATAATGAGAATAGGTGAAACGTACGCCAAATTGAGGATGGGGATTTTAAATTTGAGAAAATACTAACAATAAGAATAAGAAATAAGGGTATAAGAATCTGGGCACGCCGGCGCCAAGAGCGCCGTCGGGCCTTCTTCATGCTCTCGCTTCGCGAGCCGGTACGTTCGTCCTTGCGGCACTGCGCGCCTGAGTCCTCCCGCACTGCCGGTGGCACTCCGTTTACACCGGCA
>JBBRUX010000016.1:0-73050 GCA_038247415.1 Chitinivibrionales bacterium
CGCATAGTTGACTATGAGATGAACGGCGGGTTCGAGCACTGACCCCCGGTAATGCACTGAAAGATTTTAATGCAAAACTTTAAACAACAAAGACCACTTAAAAATGATAAATAAAATTGTCAAAAAAAGTCTACCACCTCACTGTGCCTTTGTCCCAGACCCCGCATCCTACCAATAAAACCGTAAGCAAAAGAGGTACTATCCCCTTCTGCAGCATAAAATTGATGTTAATTCTGTTCATTGTGTTTCCCCTAATGTGTTCATTTTTAAAATGTAGTGTAGCCATTTTGATCATCTCTCTTTAGGTTTTTCCCTGCACCTGTGCACGATTCACTTTGTATGATTTTCCTTATCCCACATACCTACGTACCCTTCCCCCCTCCAGTTTTTGTGTAAGTAAAAAAATCAACCATAAAAAGTGCTTTGTGGAACTTTACAGTAACTTTCCACATGCTAAATTGCAATTATCATGCCACGGGTTGCCGATCAGGCAAATGGGTAGTTTGCACATAAATTGGGATTATACGAAACAGTGCAGGTCTACTATCATCACCTTTCCCGATAATGACAATTCCTGTGTAGTGAAAATGGGAAGTCTGTAATACAACGGGCTTGGTCAGTTAAACTTTGAGTTTCCAACTGCTTGACATTGAGTATCCTTACGCATGAATCTGCTTTTTCAGCAATAGATGTAGCACTTTATCCGTAAATCGTATGATTATCTGAGTGAAAACAAGGGTATAATGCTGGTTGCTGAGTTGTATAATAAGGCTTAAAAAAGGCTCAGCAACAAAATTTTTTCATATAACACGTTGATACCAAGGGAGATAAACTATGATTGATTTTAATCTTTTTCTCATTCCGTTTCTGGTTGTCGGTATTGGCAATTTTTTTCTAAGTTGGCTCTTCTATTCACCAGCAGTGCCTTGGTTTAAAGCATGGCAAATTGGGGTAGGCATCGACACCCCCAAAACCAAGATGACGCCTGAAGACCTAAAGGCGGTGCCTCGTTTGATGGGGGGAGCTGTCGTTGCTACGTTTTTGTTTTCGTATGGGTTGCAGGTTATCATTCATAGCATCGGGGTACACAGTTTTATTTCTGGCGCATTGATTGGTCTTGTTATCTGGGCCGGGTTTGCCGTTACGCATAGTTTGAATACGCAGTTCGAGGGACGAAAACCCGTAGTTCTGATTATCAATAATGTCTTGTATCTCTTTACGTATGCCGCTTTTGGGGGACTTGTTGCAGTGTGGCAATAACCTCTCGCATATTATCAAGCTCACAGTGAGGTGTCTGAAAATCATGAAGATATAGGAGTGTTCGTAGATTTCCGGGAGGCCCTCTGGACAAGGCTTTGCTGCGAGGGGCATGCCGCATTAAAAGCATAAAAAATAGGCGGATCCGGAATTTACCCTAACAAAAAAATATGCCTATATTCGGAAACTACTAATGAAGAATGATACATTATTTTCTTTGAAGCCCTACGAGATAACCCACATTTCTGAGATTGCATCGGGAGTGTTTACAATCCGATTTAATCGGGATTTTTATTTTATCCCAGGTCAAGTTGTTGCGTGTGATAGTGTAGCAACAGGCAATCCTCGTTTGTATAGTATTGCAAGCGGACCGGCTCAAGACTATGTAGAAATAGTGTTTGATAAGAAGCCCGTAGGATATCTAACACCAAAGCTTGCAGCGTGCAAAAAAGGCGATATGATTTTTGTGTCCGCTCCCCGGGGGAGCTTTTTTGGTACCTTAGAAACCGCATGGTGGATTGCTACTGGTACAGGTATTGCGCCCTTTAAATCGATGCTTGATGCGGGCATGGGGCTTAACAAGAAGGCCATTCATGGAGGGCGCAGCCCGAGCTCTTTTTATTATAGCCAAGATTTTTTCGATAAATTGGGAAGCAACTATATTCGTTGCTCTTCCACAAGCAATGACCCTGAATTTTATAAAGGGCGGTTAACTGAGTATTTGATGTCGTTTGCGGTGCTTTTGCCAGATTGCTGGTATTTTTTATGCGGGAGTGCCGAAATGGTTGTTCAGGTGAGAGATATTTTGCTTTTAAAAGGAGTTCCTTATCCCCGCATTATTGCAGAAACGTATTTTTAATGTATGCCTGACCAGATCCCTTCTCCCCCAATTAATAGAGTCTCCCTTTTTGGAAAAACGCTGCGCGAAATCGAGGCGCTTGTTGCTTCGCAAGGGTGGCCAAAATTCACCGCGCGCCAGCTCACAGAATGGCTTTATAAGAAAAATGTTGGCGCATTTGAAGAGATGACCAATCTCTCAAAAAAAATAAGGAATGAACTAGAGGAAAAGTTTGTTTTAGGAATTTCTGCGCCTACATCGTTTCAAGAATCTATTGATGGCACAAAAAAATATCTGTTTCCTACTGCGTCAAACAGGTTTGTTGAATCTGCGTATATACCGCACGAAGAGCGAAAAACACTCTGTGTCTCATCGCAGGTTGGCTGTAAAATGGGGTGCCTTTTTTGCATGACTGGCAAGCAAGGGTTTATGGCTCAGCTAACGTCAGGGGAAATTGTTAATCAGGTTCGAAGTCTTCCAGAGCGAGATATACTTACCAATTTTGTCTATATGGGTATGGGAGAACCGTTTGATAATATCGAGGAAGTAATAAAAAGCCTCGAAGTTTTTACTTCAGTTTGGGGCTACGCGCTCAGCCCGCGAAGATTTACCGTTTCGTCTATTGGCGTAATCCCCGGGATGATGGAGTTTTTAAAAAGAACCGAGGCGCATTTGGCCATTAGCCTTCACTCTCCCTTCGATGAAGAACGCAAAAGTCTCATGCCTATTCAGAATGTATATCCGATACACGAGGTTCTCGAGAATATAAAGCAGTGGGATTTTGGGCTTCAGCGTCGAGTAAGCTTCGAGTATATTATGTTTAATGGCGTTAATGACACCTCAAATCATGTCAATGAGCTTGCGCGCATTCTGCATGGAATATCATGTCGCATTAACCTTATTCGTTTTCACCCCATTCCCCATACCCCGCTCGCGGGCAGCCCCGATTCTGTTATTTTTGCATTCCAGGAAAAGCTTAAGGCAAAAGGAATTATAACAACAATTCGTTCCTCACGCGGCCTCGATATTTTTGCCGCATGTGGAATGTTGTCAACAAAAGCGCTTGTAAAGAAGCAGGAAGAAGATTTTTAGCTTTCTGCATGGCGAATTACCAAGCCGAGAAAGGAAGCTTTGGTGATTGTGCACCTGGTGCGCCGATTTCTTTACGAACACCAAGGGTAGCATACCAAAGATTTCTATCCCAATAGCCGCCATGAAAAGAATACGACACTCCGCTCGTGAGCATATGGGTAACACCGCCAACTAACCCCGGTGATCCAACAAAAGGGTTGATACCCATTCCAATTGACAATCCAACAGGGTCGGTCCAGTATTCGTATCGTAGTTCAGCAACTTTTTGATAGGGCATTGCAGCGCGGGGCATGTTGAAGCTTAGAAGTGCTGCATGAGTTGTTCCGATTTTGGCCATAAAAAGCGGCACTAGGTTACGACCAACAATATGAGATGAAAACGTTTTGTCATCTCCAAAAGTAAACCCTCCCCCAATTGAAAACAGAGGCCACGAGGCCACCCCATACACAGCACCCAATACACTCGTAGAATTGTAGGGCACATTAATGGTAACGGGAATGTACGGGGCACCAGAATCTGAAGATTTTATTAATACATTATAAGTTCCATACGAGGAGCCGATATTTAGTCGTTGCCCAATTGTTAAGGAAAACCGAGGAGGTTTGATAAAAATTTCTTCGGCGCCGATCATTGCACGCCTTTCATGGGTTTGGTATTGATAGAGGTATGATGGTCCACCGCACGTGGAATGCGAGTAATCTTTCCATGCTGCGCCACTAAAAGATGCGCCTCCAAGAACTGCGTAATTCCAATAGGAGGGTATATTCGCTGCCTCATTATCTATCACATTACTAGTAACCGTATCTGGTAGCGTTGCAGAGGTGCCTCTACGTACCAATTTTCCGCTGGCGGTGTCTGCTTCGTAAATATTTACAGGGCGAGAAGATCCTTTACTGGTATCGATATCCCCTGCTTTTACATGAAGAATGTAGGGGCCAACACAGAGAGTGAGCATTCCAAATACCAACGCAGGACGAAGGACAATGTGGAGCTGCATTTTTTCTTTGAGCACGATGGCATATACACTAATAACAGAGAGTGTTGCGACAAAAAGGCCAACCCCCAGGCCAAAAGGAACCCGCCAATAAAGAAGTGGCGCAGCGCAAAGAAATATCACTGCGCAATACCCAGCAACTTTAAGTGACAGTGGTTTGTCGGAAATGGGAATGCGCTTTTGAGCTGCAGAAAAAACATGTGCAGCTACCGATAATAGCGCTAAAAGTAAACCTAAGCCAAAGAGTAGCCACTGGAATCTGGTAAGTGGTCCCCATGGTAGTATGCCCCATGAAACATTTTAGTAATCCCGAATCCATTCTAATCAACCTCTGAATATGTAGTACATTCCCATAGAAAATAGAGGTACTGTAAGTGCATTGCGAAATGAGCGATAGAATCTGAAGATAAGGAATATAAGAACAATGAGAAACAGTGTTTCGTATAATTGAATAGGGTGGACGGGCACGCTAAATTGTGCAGAAGGGCCCACAAGTCCGAGCGTTTTGTGGAGAAAAAGTGCAAGGGAGTGGTTGCCGTAAACAACCCCTATCGGTAGATGTGTTGGAGAGCCAAAGCAGCATCCCGACAAAAAGCACCCAATGCGCCCTAGTGCAATCATACTAAAGAGAGTGACGGTAATAAGCAGACTCGCAGGAAATTGACATTGAATAATACGATGCATGGCAAGGCCCATGAAAATCGCACCAAGAGCACCTCCCATGACACTAAACAAAAACTGTGATCCGATTGCCGCGCCAAGGATCATTGCTGCAAATACCAGGGCAGTTTTTTTAAGATCTTTCTTCGTGTAAAAAGCATACATCATGAGTATGCACTGTATTACAAGAAGATTTCCTAGCCCAAATGTAGGCCATACGGGAAGCCCCCAAAGTGGGATTGTTGTCAGTGGTAAATGCATATGAAGTTATAATTCCTTAATTAAAAAGATTCTTGGGTATGGTATGTTTTGCAATTGCATTACCAATGTGTATATCTATCATTTAATTAATATACATAAGGTTATATTCTTGAGTCAATAAGAATTGACAGAATATACCATTGTTAGAGTGATGTGTATGTTTCTTTTTGTTGTTCTCTGTGTCAAAATGCATACTTTAATGTATATCGGCTCTTGTTTGATAGTCTGTTGGTTGATGTCATTGCGTTAGTTTTTATCAAGTCGCCATTTAATACGAATTATAAAGCAAAAAGGCATTTAAGTCGCCATAAAGTGATAATAAATTATATCGTAATATATTGCGAATACTTAAGCTTAATTGTATATTATTCGTATGATATGACGAATAAGCAAAAATGGAGCATCTATGAAAATCACACCCGAAGTAGGCGATCTGGCGGTGCTTGGCGAAATTGGCAACCGAGTTATGCAGGTTCGTATTACTATGGCCATGTCGCAAGCTGCGCTTGCAAAGCGTGCTGGCATTGGTAAACGCACACTCGAACGATTGGAAAATGGGGAGTCGGTGCAGTTTGTAACGCTTATACGGGTTTTGCGCGAGCTCGGGCTTCTTGACAATATAAACGTACTCGCGCCAGAATCTGGCCCACGTCCCATGGACTATCTTGCGCGTAAAGGGCATATACGTCAAAGAGCTCCCCGTGTGTTGCATGTTGGAGAGGCTCCTCTACCTTGGAAGTGGGGAGATGAACAATGACTACTGTTGCAGAAGTAATGCTCTGGGGAACAACAATAGGTGCCGTATCTCTGGATGATACCGATGACACAGCTTCGTTTGAGTATAGTAGTGGCATTCTTGGGAGTGGCATTGAGGTTGCGCCTCTTACTATGCCTTTGTCAAAGAGAATTTACCGTTTTCCGGCACTTTCGCGACCTGCATTTAAGGGTTTGCCAGGGCTTGTGGCCGATTCGCTTCCCGATAAATTTGGAAATGCGGTCATCGATGCATGGCTTGCCAGACAGGGGAGAACTCCGGAATCATTTAATGCCATTGAACGGCTGTGCTATACAGGAACGCGCGGTATGGGAGCTTTGGAGTATGGCCCAATGCTTAGTCCTCGTGCACGTTCATCCGAATTACTTGACGTTTCGAAATTGGTAGAGTTGGCATCGACAGTGCTTGCAGAGCGCGAAAACGTATCGGTGGTTCTCCAAAAAGATACTACCGAAGAGGGCTTGTCGCATATTTTGAGAGTAGGAACTTCAGCGGGAGGAGCTCGCGCTAAGGCGGTTATTGCTTGGAATCCAGCAACCAATGAGGTGCGATCGGGGCAGGTTTTGGCTCCAACCGGATTTGAGTATTGGCTTATCAAGTTTGATGGCGTATCGGCCAACCGCGATAAGGAACTGAGTGATCCAAAAGGGTATGGTGCGATCGAATATGCGTATTATCTCATGGCAGTGGATGCGGGAATTACTATGATGCCATGTCGGTTACTAGAAGAGAATGGGCGTCGGCATTTTATGACCCGCCGTTTCGATCGCACCACTACGGGACAAAAGATTCACATGCAATCGCTTGGAGCACTGGCGCATTTCGATTATAATGCAGCAGGATCGTATAGTTACGAGCAAGTTTTTTCCATCGCACGGCGCATTGGGCTTACTATCGATAGTATCGAGGAGCTGTTTCGCCGTATGATATTTAATATGGTGGCGCGAAACCAGGATGATCATGTCAAGAATATTGCCTTCCTAATGGATCGCAACGGGCAGTGGCAATTGGCCCCAGCATTTGATGTTGTATATAGTTATCAGCCAACAGGTATGTGGACGGGACGGCATCAAATGAGTATAAATGGAAAGCGAGATGGGTTCGACTGGAATGATATCAAGGAAGTATCTCGGGTGGCAGGCCTTAAGCGCGGCAAAGCCGAATCGCTCTCTTGGAATGTGTATAATGCAGTAACACGGTGGGAGAATTTTGCCCTGGAAGCAGGGGTTAGTCTAGAACGGATACCTGCGATTTCATCGACCATCCGGCTGTCGCTTAAACCGCCATCCAAACCAGTACGCGTGTAGCTGTGGGAACTATCAAGTCCAAGCAGTTTTAATGCGGGCAACGGTCGGTGCAGCGCAATGGATCCATGGATTTTCATGCCCGATATCGGCTTGTTTTAAGGTTATTTAAGCTCACAGTAACTTTTTTAGAATCTCTTTTGCGCTGAATTGTAACCATTTAACCTATCTCGCTCATGTTGGTGCTGAAGTAATCTAATTTAAAGTGCTTGAATTCAAGATAATACAAATTATTCAATCTGTTGTGTGCGAAACGTGTTGACATACAACCTGTAGTTGATTATACTTAGATAGAAAGTTTTAATGAGGCTACCTTGCCCCAGTGCATCTCTGCTTTGATCACCTTGTTTTAGAGGAGGGCTTATGCAGCACACTAAAATCAGTTGTCAACAATGTCCTAGTTGTCAAGCATGTTCGCTTAAAACAAAAATGTTCGTTAATTATTGCGGCTCGCGGGAAGGCACCGTAGAAGAAAACATTAAAAACGCAGTCGCTGAATGCCGGTCTAAAGCAGGGCATGTTATGCGCTATAATGTTGTGAGTAGCATTCCCAGATCCCGCTTGCGAGCGCTTGCAGTGTAAGGCTTTTGATTTTTTCAAAGTCGCAATTGTTTTTTTGTTATACCCTTTTGTGAACGATATGTAGGCTGCGACGCTCAAGAGGCGATCGCAAACCACTGTTTCGTTTGCACCTTTACCTATCTTTATAGTATTATTATACCGAATTGAATGTGAAATCTATTCGTGCTGCCCTTGTGCGGATTCATGAGCTCTTGCGTGCAATGAACAAATTTTTATCCTTACTTTTTGTTTTTTTAAGCGTGCTATCATTGGTAGTCGTTTCTGGGTGTGCGCTCGCTCCCCATGGTCGACTTCATCCAGATAAAAGTGTTTCAATCCCTAAACCAAACCCTAGTGCCCACGTTGTGCAATCGGGATCTGCCGTAGCTAATATCGATTCTGGGGTTCCTGCGCATATCGGGGATGCTGCCTTAAATGAGATCAGAACCTTAATTGGTGCTGCCGATGCTGCCTGCACAAAAGGACAATTTTTTCAAGCAAACGTAGCTGTTTCCGAAGCTATTAACATGATTAATGCGAATCAGGCAGTTTCTGATTCGGTTTCAACAAATCTTGATACGTTGTATGAGAGCATTGTTTCTATATATATGAAGCTTCCAGCAGAATTCCTTGAGACGTTGCCAGAAGAGCTTGCTCCCATCATTTTTCAAAAACGGCTTGTTCAAGCGATCGATTCTATTGTGGTTTCGGAAGCCGATAGCATTTCCCTCTCCCGCATGATGAATCAAAAAGGAATTCATTACGATATTCCTTTGGTCTGGAATTCGCGCGTGCTCAAATCGCTCATCTATTTTAGTCGCGGCAGAAAAGGTCCGGTGGGAGTATGGCTCGATCGCGCTGCCACGTATGTTCCCGTGATGAGGCCTCTCTTCGCAGAGGCAGGTATCCCTCAAGATTTGGTTTATCTTCCGCTTATCGAATCAGGGTTTAGCTCAAAAGCATATTCCTACGCACATGCATCTGGAATATGGCAATTTATCCCGGGCACGGGCAAACGGTATGGTCTGCGCATTAACTATTGGCTCGATGAACGTCGCGATCCCTATAAGGCCACTAAAGCAGCTATAAGCTATCTGAAAACATTGTATGATGAATTTGGTGATTGGTATTTGGCACTTGCTGCGTATAATTGTGGCGAGGGCAATATGCGTAAGGCCATACAGCGCAAAGGAACCAACGATTTTTGGCAGCTTTCGCTCCCACGAGAAACAAAGGATTATGTCCCTCAATTTATTGCCGCACTTATTGTTGCCAAGAATCCTCGATGTTTTGGTTTTTCCCCGCCAGAAGAAAAGGCCTTGATTTTTGATACCGCACAAGTCTCGGTGTGTGTTGATTTACAAATGATTGCCGATAGTCTTGGTGTACCGCTGGATACGCTCCAAAACGCCAATCCCCATATTATGCGCTGGTGCACACCTCCCGATGCTCAAAATGTCGCCTTGTTTCTGCCTCGTGGCATAAAGCCTCGTTTCGATTCTCTTATTGCAGCAATTCCCGAGGATAAAAAGATACGATGGTTTGAATACAAGGTGCATCGTGGAGAAACGATGGCGTCTATCGCTCGTCAATTTAAAGTTCCGGTAGATGCTATTCGGTCGCTCAATGGAAATTCTGTAAAGCGGCTGATTGCCGGGAAAAGTGTTTTTTTACCGCTTAAAAGCACCTCTGCGCTAGCGCAATCCTCTGTTGTAGAAACTTCTCCACCGATTGCATCCAGTAAAGAATATGGGCCTCGTGAAGCAACCTTAGGGACCCTGAAAACGATTGCGTACAAGATTCGTCCTCACGATACCATGTCGGCTCTTGCGCTGCTTTTTAAAACATCAGTAAGTGCCATTTGTCAAGAAAATGGTTTTTCGCGCCAATCTCCTCTGGTTGTTGGCCGTACTATTAAAATTCCGGGTACTTCGTTTGATGCGAGTGCGGTGGCTCCTGTTGCAAAAAAAACTCCCGCACGTGTCACAGATTCAGATATTCAATATAAGGTTGCAGCTGGTGATAATTTAAGTTCAATTGCACAAATGTTTGGCACGTCGGTAGAATCGATTTGTGATCGCAATGGATTATCGGTATCCGAGACCATACAGGCTGGAGATGTAATTCGTGTGCATCCCATTACAGACCGGCAGAAAGCCGAACAGAATCAGACCATTGTTCTTTACACAGTACGATCTGGTGATAATCTATGGTCGATAGCGCAAACCTTCAAAGTTCCTGTTGAGTCACTGTATCAGGCTAATGGTCTCAAGAAAGATTCGGTGCTTATTCCTGGAAATAAGCTCAAAATTGTTGCCTCGGTGGAGGGACTGTGAATAAACGCCAACAGTGGATCATTGCAGTAGTTATTTTATTACCGCTTGCTGTTGGTGGGCTTTTATCAATTGGCAAGACGATGCACTCCGGTTCCTTTTTGCATTCTTCTTTTGCAAAGAAAATTGGTGTGGTGCGGATTACCGATGTTATTTACGAATCTGAAAATGTTATTGCAAAGCTCAAGGCATACCGAGAAGACGATGCTGTTGGAGGAGTTGTTGTACGCGTCAATAGTCCGGGTGGGGCAGTGGCACCATCGCAGGAAATTTATGCCGAAATCATGCGCTTTCGGGAAGAAAATAAACCCGTTGTTGTTTCCATGGAAAATGTAGCAGCCTCGGGCGGATACTATGTTTCTGCATCAGCCATGAGGATATTTGCTGATCCTGGTACGCTTACCGGAAGCCTTGGCGTTATTATGCAGTTTCCGCAATATTATAAATTACTCGAAAAAGTCGGCGTGCACATGGTAACGATCAAAGCAGGCAAATTTAAAGATATCGGGTCTCCCAATAGGGCAATGACGACCGATGAAACAGTTTATATAGAAGCTCTTTTGCATGACACGCATCTTCAGTTTATCGAGGACGTTGCCCGCGGACGATCGCTTCCAGAGGATTCAGTAAAGGGACTTGCCGATGGCAGGATTTTTACCGGTCGTCAGGCTGTTGCGCTAGGCCTGGTTGATACTCTCGGGGGTTTTGCCGATGCTATTTCATATCTTAAAGAGTATATTGGTTTGCCAAAGGATGCCCGTGTTGACGAAGAGAAAGATAAGGTGCCGTTATGGAAATCATTGGTTACACAAGGGCGATTTCATCATGGATCATTCCTTGCAAAGATGTTTCGTCCTTCGGGGTTTTATTATTTGTGTGATATTCTTTGAAAATGTAAGAAATTCCAGGTTTCTAGGATACTAGATGTTTGTTTTTTAACACTGTTTTAAAAGGAGTCGAGTATGAGTCTGCAACAATTGCTTGATGAAGTCGAAGTTCTTAAGGCTGAGTACGACAAATTCGAACACGGGAATAATGCTGCTGGCACACGTGCACGCAAAGCTCTGCAAAGCATTAAAACAATAGCTCAAGATTTGCGCATTAAAATTCAAGAGAAAAAAACAACTGTAGCCTAAGGGGCACAGGCAAGCGCGAGCTTTGGTCTGCTCGTTTTTCTCAAAGAATTGGCATCTAACTGTCTTATAGGTTACTATAAGACAGTTTTTTTTATTCCAACAATTTTTTTTTTGCACCCGCGTATTTAACTTCGATTTGACCCATCAGGTATCCCTGATACATTTTTGTCTGCAATGTTTTTTGTGTTATCTAACCCATTAGTATCTTTTTTCACGAGGTAGTGTCGTATGTCGCAGAAGAATTCGATAATGCTGGAAGTGAAAGATCTTAACAAGAAGTATGGAGAATTCCATGCTGTCAAGGATCTCAATTTTCAGATTCAAAAAGGTGAGGTTTTGGGTTTTTTAGGGCCCAATGGCGCAGGGAAAACAACCACCATGCGCATTATCACTTGTTTTATTCCATTAACAAGTGGTAGTGTCACCGTTGATGGCTTGGATATCCGATTGCACGATCTGGATATTCGCAAGAAAATTGGCTATCTACCAGAAAGTACTCCACTCTATAACGACATGCTCGTAGCGGAGTATTTAGCATTTGCAGGAGAGCTGCGAGGGCTCAAGGGTTCAATTCTCACCAAGAGAATCGATGACATGTACCAGGTGTGTGGATTGGGTAATATGGCCCGACGTCAAATTGGGAAATTGTCAAAAGGATATCGCCAGCGTGTTGGTCTTGCTCAGGCGCTTTTGCATAACCCTGACCTTCTCATTCTCGACGAACCAACATCAGGCCTCGATCCTAACCAGATTATCGAAATTCGTCAACTCATTAAAAATATCGGCCAAGAAAAAACCGTTATTTATTGCAGTCATATACTTTCGGAAGTGTCTGCAACCTGTAGCCGAATTCTTATCATCAACCAGGGACGCATTGTTGGTGCCGGTACACCCGAGGAACTCATTACCCAACGTGGTGGAACAAGTCGTTATTCAATGCGCGTTAAAGCCGATAAAGCATCGCTTGTTACAAAGCTCAACCAGATTGAGGGCGTAGCCGATGTGGCAGCATCTGAGACAAAGGGATGGTGTGATGTGCATGCTTCGGTTGCACGCTCAGAGGATATAGGGGAAGAGTTTTTTAAATGTGTTGCCGCAAATGGCTGGGTTCTGTCGGAACTCAAGCGCGATACGGTAAGTCTCGAAGATGTTTTCACCCAGCTTACGAGAGGATAATGTCATGGAACACATAGCAGCAATATTTAAAAAAGAATTTAAGGCGTATTTCTTATCGCCTATCGCGTATATCTTTATTACGGTGTATCTGGTTGTTACCAATGCACTCTTTTTCCAAAGTTTTTTTCTCATGAATCAAGCGGATATGCGCGGGTATTTCGCACTGCTTCCTTGGATTTTTCTCTTTTTTATTCCTGCCATCACTATGAGGGTATGGGCAGAAGAGAAAAAAATGAAGACACTTGAGCTCTTATTGACATGGCCGCTTTCCGATGTGGAAGTTGTTGTAGGAAAGTTTTTGGCAAGCTTTTGCTTTTTGGCTGTCTCGATACTCCTCTCGATTACTGTCCCCGTTACCATCATGATTTTAGGCCGGCCAGATCTTGGGCCAATCATTGGAGGGTACTTAGGGGCACTCCTTATGGGTGGAGCATATCTTGCAATTGGCTTGTGGGTGAGTTCTCTTACGGAAAATCAGATTACTGCATTCATTGTTGGTGTTGTGTGTACGTTTGTCATGTTTATCATTGGCAACCCTTTTATTACCATGGCAGCCCCTGCATTTTTGGTTCCTACACTCACGTATCTGGGGCTAGGAACTCACTTCGAATCGATTGGCCGTGGGGTTGTCGATTCACGTGATATTATTTATTACATCTCGGTGATCTGGTTCTTCCTTTTCCTCAATATCCGTTCCATCGAAAGCAGGAAGTGGGAATAAGTATGGCATCAACAAAAAATACCTATCGCTCTCAATCGCTTATCTTCATTGCCGTTATTCTTGGCATTGTTGCTGTTGTAAATTATCTGGGCACCCAGAAATTTGCTCGTCTCGATTTTACCCAAAACCATGCATATAGCATTTCGCCTGCAACCAAGCGCATTGTTCGCAATCTCGATGATATTGTCAATATCAATGTCTATTTTTCAAAAAATTTGCCATCGCAAATGAAGCGGACCGAAACAGATGTCCGAGATATTCTCTCTGAGTATTCGGCATTTGCAGGAAAGCATCTCAAGATCACCTGGATCGACCCTAGTGTTTCCGATGAGGAAAAAGGAAAAGTTCGGGCTCTTGGAATCCCCGAAATTCAGATGCAGTCGTACGAAAAAGACAAGGCTCAGGTTGTCAATGGTTACGTCGGCATTGCAATTTTATATGCCGATAAAAAAGAGGTTATTCCAGTTGTCCAAAATTTGGGCAATTTCGAATATGATCTTACTCAGGCTATTATGAAAGTTGTGAGAACTTCGGTTCCAAAAGTTGGTGTTCTTAAAACCGACACTTTTGGATACGTTCCTCCCGAGGTTATGCAACAGATGAAGATGAACAATATTAAAGACAAGACCGAAGAACAATACAAGCCTGTTTTTGATCAGCTTCGCCGCAACTACGATGTCAAGACAGTCGACCTTTCGAGTTTCGAACCAATCGATACTTCAATTAAAACACTTATTATCCCTGGTGGTGAGGAAGCGTTTTTTACCGATCGTCGTATTTTCGAAATCGATCAGTTTTTTATGCGGGGCGGAAATCTTATCGTTTGTCCCGACGCTGTGAAAATTTCATTTGAGCAGGGTGTCAATGCAGTCGCTCAAAATCCTAAAATTATAGCCCTTCTAGAAAATTATGGCGCACGGCTCGAAAAAAGCCTTGTTCTCGATGCATCATGCGGACAGGTTCAGGTACCTCAAAACTTTGGCGGTTTTCGCATGAATGTTGCGGTACCTTACCCGTATTTTGTTAGGGTTCTGCCTCAGTATACCAATCAGAATATTCCCGCAGTTGCTTCTGTCAATGAATTGTTAATCCCTTGGGCAAGCCCTATTACGCTTCTGGTTGATTCCATCCCCATGAGTGGTAAAGTCAAAAATAGTGCGTCTAATGGCGATAAAGTTATGGGAACAGTTCTGGTTAAATCTTCCGAAAAGAGCTGGACAGTTTCTGGCTACTTTGATCTTAACCCACAGCAGAAATGGGCTCCTCCAGAAAACAAGGTTTCGCAAAGCAATCTGATTGTGTATTTGTCGGGAAAGTTTAACAGCATGTATGCTGATAAGCCTATTCCTCTTACAAAAGATACGACGGCTGCTGATAGCGCTACTAAGTCTTCGGTTCTTTCGCAGGTAGACAAAGACGTTACCCGCACGGTTATTAGGAAATCCGTTCGCAAAGGTAACCTCATCATTGCTGGCGATTCCGATTTCCTTTCTGCACAAAATGCAACCGCAGGTTCTATTGCCTTTATTCTCAATGCTGTCGACTGGTTGACACAAGATGATAATCTTATTGGTATTAGAACTAGAACCCTGGATGATCGCCCACTTCAAAAAGATGCCCTTAAGGAAGGTTCGGCAGTTCCTTCTATTGTTCGTGGTGTCAACATTGTTCTCATGCCGATTATTGTAATTCTCATTGGCTTGGCGCTCTTTTTGAGTCGTCGTGAAAAAGCCGGAGTAGGATCACTTGCTACAGCTCCACAAAGCAAATCTCAGGAGAAAAAAGCATGAACTCACGTAAGATAGCATTTTATGGAACAATACTTATTGTTATCGTTGGTATACTTGCACTTTCGCAATTTTTAGCACATCAAAAGCCTTCAGCAAAATCGCTTTTGTTTTTTCCTGCGTATTCAGATGCAACGGTGGGGGCTCTTTCTATAACCGATCAAGGAGGCACCGTTCGCCTCGAAAAAAAGTCGGGTACGTGGAGTGTTGTGACGCAAGCCACGCAAACCTCGCAGGCATCTCCACTTGGTCAAACACCAGGTGTTTCCCCTGCAGGTGAAAGTGCCGTTCCTTCGGTATCATCGTTTCCAGCCGATTCTGCTTCCATGGCGATTGCGCTGGAAAAAATTAAAGAAATGAAAATGGATCAACTCATTTCTGATAATATTGCTAAGCAAGAAGCTCTCGAAGTGGATACACTTAAGGGTTTGTTACTGCAAGTGTGGAATGATAAAGGAACGCTCATTGGCTCCGTTCGCATTGGTAAATCGGGGGCCGATTATAGTAGTAATTTTGTAAGACCCGTTGCCTCAAATAAGGTTTACAGCGTTGGCGGGAGTCCTCGGTTTGCTTTTTTTACCGATGTAAAACGGTGGCGTGATAAATCGGTTCTCTCGTTTGATAAGGCATCGGTTCAAAAAGTATCAATTCAGAAAAAAGGTGGAACGCTTATTGAACTTGTTAAAACTGCTGATACGACCATGGTTTGGCAGGTAACAGGCCCATCTAAAGTGTCAACAAAAGCCAAACAGTCTGAAGTTGATGGATTGCTTGAAACTTTGTCGAAGTTTATGTGCGCCGATGTAGAAACAGATGCTTCATTAACCGATTCAGCAATGGGCTTTACTGTACCAGAACTGATTGTTACCACTGAACTTAAAAATAACGATAGGCCTATGATCACCGTGGGTGCCAAAAAGACCGGGCCAGAAAATCAATTTTGGGTTCGTGTTTCAGGAAAATCCTCTGTGTATCTTGTAAGTGATATGGATATTCAGAAGCTAGACAAAAACGAATCTGGTTTGGCGGAAGTCCCTCCGGCACCACGTGGAGCCGTAGCTGTCCCAAAGAACAAAAAATAAGCATGTTGAGAATGCTTGGATGTCGCCCTTCTGGTGCTTTTTGCACCAGAGGGCCTTTTTTTTGTGGGTCTGAAAAAGCACGAGCGTATGAAATCTATTCTTATCGTTGATGATAATCCAAATGTCCGCTCGATGCTGCAGGCGCATCTTGCAAAGCGCTACACAGCCGATTCGGCTGAAGATGCATGTGCTGCGCTTGAAATGGTTGCTAAAAAAAACTACGACATGATTATCTCCGATATTGAGATGGGTGGTATGAGCGGGCTTGATTTATTGCCAAAAGTTATAGCCTTGCAGCCTCAATGCGCACCCATGCTTATTACGGGCTATGATATCGATAGGTATATTCCTCTTGCTGTTCGCAATCAAATTGGTTCCATTATGCCTAAGTCGGTACCGTTTGATTTTTTTATGCTCGATGTCATGGTCGATGGGTTGCTTTGGGGGAATATCTTTGGGCTCAAACGATATCTCCGCGTTGGGGGAGAAGTTTTTGAACGGCTCTGCGTTAAAGGCTCCAGCGACGCACGCTCCGTTCGCGACTGGATCGTCTCACGTTTTACGAGTCGTTTTGGAGATGCGGGAGATATGAACTTATTGCTCGATGAAGCTATCACTAATGCTGTGTATCACGCTCCTCGCAATGTAGATGGTTCCGAAAAGTATGTCGAATACGCGGATGTTTCGCTTCTGCCTCATGAGTATGTTTTTGTAGAATACGGGGTAGATTCAGAGAAATATGCTATCTCGGTAACCGATAATCAAGGCACTCTGAATGGCTCGGTTGTTCTTGATAGGCTTTCTCGCCAGGTGAGCGGAGTTGGGTTACGGGATGAGGGCGGAAGAGGCTTTCATATCGGCCGTATTTTTTCTGATGCGATGGTAGTAAATATTAAGCGATTGGCTTGCACCGAAGTGATACTCATGAACTATTTTTCTCCGCAGCGGAAGGCATCGCGACCGCTTTATATCAATGAAGTTTTATAGGTCTAGCGATTGTGCTCTCATGCTAAGGGGATTCCATGCTCAATACGTGTCGAGGAAAAAAGATAAAATTACAAGGATTTAATAATCTTACTAAATCGTTGAGTTTTAATATCTTCGATATTTGCTATGCGCGATCAAAATCGTCTCAGATGGATTATCTGGAGTATATCGATGAAGCGTATAATTCAAAAAAGCTTCAAAGCATCGCCGAAGAGGTTGCTAGTATCATCGAAGCGCGCATCGTTAATATGTCGACACAAGATTACGATCCTCGCGGGGCGAGCGTAACGGTACTCATTAACGAGGGACACCAAACAGCCCGCAATAATGGTGTTACCGTGCATCTTGATAAAAGCCACTTGGCAATTCATACCTATCCAGAAAATAATGCCTCAACCGGCATTTCCACGTTTCGTGCGGATGTTGACGTATCAACATGTGGCATGATTTCTCCTCTGCGGGCTTTGGATTTTCTTATTGATAATTTCGAATCGGATATCGTATTGCTCGATTACAAGGTACGCGGATTTACTCGTGATGTAAACGGTCGTAAAATTTACATCGATCATGATATCACGTCTATTCAAGATTATATTTCCGATGAAATTCTTAAGCAGTATTCGGCCTATGATATTAATATCGTTTCAGATAATATCTTTCATACTAAAATGATGGTGAAGAAATTTAAGCTTGAAAGTTATCTTTTTGGATCGGAAGTTGAAACTGTCAATGCTGCAAACCGCACCAAAATTACCAAGAATCTTAAAAAAGAGATGCAGGAAATTTTTGAGTGCGATAATATTTATGCGGAGTAAGAATGCCTAGAGATACTTCTCCAATTGTTAAACGTATTGTAACCGAAGATCTCAATCCGAACCTTGGGTTTTATTATACTGTCAAAAAAACGCTGTATGCTGGCGAAACTGACTATCAAAAAATCGAGCTTGTTGACACAGAAGAATTCGGCAAAGTCCTTTTGCTTGATGGCATAACACAGGTTGTAGAGAAAAACGATTATCAATATCATGAACCCATGGTTCATCCTGCCTTCTGCGCACACCCGAATCCGCAATCGGTACTTGTGATTGGTGGGGGTGATGGGTGCATATTGCGGGAGGTTTTGAAATATTCTTCTGTCAAGAATATTGAGTTTGTAGAGCTCGATGCAGATGTCATAAAGTTTTCGCGTAAATATCTGGGAGCGCTGCACAACAATTCATTTGACGATCCTCGCGTAATAATAACGGTGTGTGATGGTCGATCTTTTATTGAGAGCCGGCGTGGTGAATTTGATATCGTTATTATGGATATGACTGATCCTTTTGGTCCTTCGAGAATGCTGTATACCAAAGAATTTTTTAGCTTAGTTAAACGGTCCCTTAAAGGGCCTAAAGGCCAATTTGTCATGCATACGCAATCGCCGATTACTCGTCCGGTGGCCTTTAATTGTATTCAGAGGACATTAAACTCGGTATTTGGAACCGTAAATATTTTTTATCTTTATATTCAAATGTATGCAACGCTGTGGTCGATTTCAGTGTGTTCCGAGAAGCTTGATCATGGTGTACGTACTCCACAGTCTATTGATAAACGATTGGCAACAGCAGGTATTTCTGGATGCAAAGTATATACAGGCGAGGCTCATAGAGCTATGCTCACGCCCTATCCGTATCTACGTGATATTCTTGCTAAAAAAACCAGAATTATCACCGACAGAAATCCTGATTTCCCAGATAGTTTTTGAAAAGAACATTAATAGTTTTTAGTATTGTCAACCTATGCAGCCGGTACAGCCGGCAGGAAAGAACGACTATTCATGGATCATAAACGTGCAGAAGAATTGGTTGCCGTCCATGGAACGCCGACGCTTTTTCTCTCTGAATCGCGTCTGCGGGAGACCTATCGGACACTTGCATCGGCGTTGTCGGGGGTAGAGCTTTTTTATGCTCTTAAATCTAATTGTCATCCCGATATCCTTCGCATTCTGGACCGTGAAGGTGCTAGCTTCGATGTGTGTACCGGTGGGGAAATAGAAATTTTAAAAGGGTGTGGCATTGCTGCATCCCGATGCATTCACACTCATCCTATCAAGACCGATAAAGAAATTCAGATTGCTCTGGATTTTGGTATATCCATTTTTGTTGTTGATAATGAATTCGAGCTTGATAAATTGGTTCCTTATAAAGACAAGGCGCGCATTTTGGTTCGTATGGCAATTCAAAATCCTGCGGCTATAGTTAATTTGTCCCATAAATTTGGCGCAAAACCAACAAAGATGTTCGACCTTATTAAAAAGGCGCATGACATGGGCCTCTCGATTGCAGGAATCAGCTTTCATGTGGGTTCACAAAGCGAAAACTCGCTTAAATACATGGAAGCGCTGGGGTATTGTCGGGATATTTGTAAAGCCGCGGCACTGGAAGGTATCCCTATTGAAATCATTGACATCGGGGGTGGATTTCCTATCAATTATATCAATGAGGCAATTCCGATTCAACAGTTTTGTCAACCTATTAACGAATATATCGAACGCTATTTTTCTAATTACCGTGTTATTGCAGAACCAGGACGTGTTCTGAGTGGTCCGAGCATGACACTTGCCGCTACCATTGTGGGGAAATCTTTGCGCGAGGGAATCTGGTGGTATTATCTCAATGAAGGTGTGTATGGTTCATTTTCAGGAAAAATGTATGATCATGCAGAATATCCTTTTTCCACGAAGCGACACGGTAAAAAGCATTCGTCAATTATTGCAGGCCCTACCTGCGATTCCATAGATGTTTTATATGAAAATATCAATTTACCCGATTTGTCAATTGGCGACATCTTGATTTTTGAATCGATGGGTGCCTATACTAATGCTAGTGCTAGTAATTTTAATGGCTTTGCTAAAGCCAAAATTGTCACAATCGATTAATTACCCACTGCCGCCCAGCGGCAATAACGGTGAGGTGTTTGTATGAATGATTCTCTTTCGTTTTCTTCGAGTAGCTCGTCATTGTGGATCGAAAATCTCGTTGACGGGTTAAGCGGTCTAACTATCAAGGCTAAGCATGCCGATTTTTGTGGTGCAAGTGCATTTCAAAAAATCGAAGTATTCGACACCTATTCCTACGGGCGCGTGCTCCTGCTTGCTGGTGCCATTGTGCTTACCGAACGTGACGAACATATTTACAGTGAAATGGCAACGCATCCTGCAATGCTTATGCATAAAGACCCCAAATCTGTTTGTATTATTGGTGGGGGAGATGGTGGTTGTTTACGCGAAGTACTCAAACATCAAGGCGTAGAAAAAGTATGCGTGGTAGATATCGATGCAATGGTCAAAGACGCCATTGAGACCTATTTTCCCGCACTTGCGAAGGGTTTTGCAGATCCACGGGCAACGCTTGTTATCAACGATGGATTTAAGTTTCTCGAAAAAACAGAAGAAAAATTCGATGTTATTCTGGTGGATTCGTACGATCCGGGAGGCCCTGTGCAATCGCTTGAAACGGCAAATTTTTATCGTTTTGTCTCCGAGCATGTGGCACCAAATGGTATTGCCGTATTTCAAACAGATTCTCCGGTTATCAAGGGCGAATTTATTCGCAGGACAGCTTTGGGAATCTCTCCTTTTTTTGCCGCCTACAAACCATGTGTGTGTACAATTTCCTCCTTTCCGGGTGGCGTATGCAGCTTCCTTGTGTGTAGCTCAAACGAGGCAGTTCTTGCCCCATTCGACGAAAAACGATACAGAAGTATTGCTGCAACGTGTCGGTATTATAACAAGGATATTCATACGGGGGCATTTTTGCTACCGCAGCATATCAGGAATTTGCTAACATTTTAAGGCGCTCAATACGTGTTGATGCGCTATTGGACGGAACATTTTTCGTAAGGTAAAGACGCATGAAAGATAAGAACTACGATTCTTTTTTTGATGAGAATCCCGAAGAGCAAAATAAACAAGATGCCCTTTTAGCATTGGTGGAAGAGCATACTGTCCCTCTCAAAATGAATGCTGCACGCGGTAAAAAAGTTACTGGTACGGTAGTGCGTATTGGTTTCGAATATCTATTTATTGATATAGGGACAAAAAATGAGGCCGTGATGTCGCGGGCAGAGTATCTTGCCGAAGATGGCACCGTGACATGTGCTTTAGGCGATACGATAACAGCTTTTGTCATTTCTACCAATGATAGCGAAACGATCCTCTCAAAATCGATGGGGACAAGTGGCGGAACTTCCGATCTTATCGATGCCATGAAGGCCTCTATTCCGGTTATGGGCAAGGTATCTGCTGTCAATAAAGGTGGGCTAACCGTAACGCTCATGGGAAAAAGAGCCTTTTGTCCAATAAGCCAGATAGACCTTAAGTTTGTTGATGATGTAAATGTGTACTTGGGTAAATCGTTTCCCTTTATTATCCAGCGCGTAACCGAAGGTGGCAATAATGTTGTGGTAAGCCGTGTGCCAGTTTTAGAACGGGAGCTTTCCGAACAGATACAAAAATTAAATGCCGATATCGAATCGCAGAAGGTATTTGAAGGCAAAATTACCCGTATTGCTCCTTTTGGTTTGTTTGTTGACATTGGGCCACTTGAGGGTCTTGTTCATATTTCTGAAGTATCATGGGATCGCACCGAAAAACTTGAAACGCTCTATTCTGTTGGGCAGCGCCTTTCATGTATAATTTTATCTATAGATCTTAAAACTCCTGTACGCGATTCCAAGGTATCCCTTTCCATGCGCAAGGTGATGGGGGATCCTTGGTCCGTTATTCATCAAACATTTCAGGTTGGGCAGTCTGTGGCGGGGCACGTTACGCGCCTGGCGGATTTTGGTGCATTTGTCCGATTAACAAGTGGCATTGAGGGACTTGTTCATATTTCCGAAATGACCTGGGGAAAAAGAATACATCATCCAAAAGAAGTGGTTTTGGAAGGTGCCGATGTCATGGTTACTATTTTAGCAATTGACACCGATAAAAAAACCATATCACTCACGCTTAAAGATGAAACTGCCGATCCCTGGAAAGAAGCAGAAACAACCTACCGCACCGGTACCGTGCACACCGGAACTGTTACCGGACAAGCGCGCTTTGGTTTTTTCCTCGATCTGTCGTTTGGCATAAGCGGCCTTTTGTTGCATCAGAACATAGATCCAGCAAAAAAGGATGCCGTTAAAATTGGTGCAACTATAGAAGTTACCGTAGAGAGTTTTGATTCGGCGCAACGCCGCATTGGTCTTTCGTATGGTAAACGGGAAGTACAACAGAATGAAGCTGAAGTAGCAGAACTTTTGTCTAAGTTGGAATCCGAGAAAAAGGTTTCAACACAAGAAGCATCTGAGTTTGGATCTGCACTACTAGCTGCAATGAATAAAAAGAATTAACGAGGAGTTTGTCATGAAGGTTCTGGTTATTGGTGGTGCTGGATACATTGGAAGTCATGTCGTTCGTGCATTACTTGACGCGGGCAATACTGTAACGGTATTTGATAATTTATCGAGTGGATCAGAGGGAAATCTTTTTAAGGAAGCAACGTTTTTTAAAGGAGATATCCTTACCAGCTCAGATCTAGCGAAGGCAATGGCACAAGGGTTCGATGGAATGGTTCATTTGGCGGCATTTAAGGCTGCCGGAGAATCGATGACAAATCCCGAAAAATATTCGGTCAATAATATTACTGGAACGCTTAATATTATTAATGCTGCATGCGCTGCTGATATTAAAAATATGGTTTTTTCGTCGTCGGCTGCGGTATATGGTGAACCTCAGTATTGTCCAATTGACGAAGCGCATCCGGTAAATCCTGAAAATTATTATGGATTTACAAAATTAGAAATAGAGCGATTTTTGGCATGGTACGATAAGCTCAAATCCCTTCGGTATGCAGCTCTGCGGTATTTTAATGCGGCTGGCTATGATCCGCAAGGGCGTATTAGTGGGCTCGAACGTAATCCTGCAAATCTTCTTCCCATTGTTATGGAAGCTGCTATTGGCATGCGCGATCATATCGATTTATTTGGCAACGATTATGCAACACCCGATGGAACCTGCATTCGTGATTATGTGCATGTCTCGGATCTTGCTAATGCACATGTAGCAGCCCTTAATCATATTTCCACAACCAACACTTCGCTTCTTGTTAATCTGGGATCTGAAGTGGGTATCAGCGTGACAGAAATGATTGATGTAGCCCGAAAAATTACCGGTAAACCAATTCCTGTCGTTATTAAAGGCCGGAGGGCCGGAGATCCTGCAAAGCTTGTTGCTTCTGCCAAAAAAGCGCATGAGGTACTTAACTTTAAGGCACAGCACAGTTCGGTTGAGTCGTTAATTGAGACAACTTGGAAAGTGTATTTGGCTAATAATAAGTAATTTTTTTTAAGCGGTAAGTTGATTAATGATATCTCTCTACAAAAATGTTTTGTAGAGAGATTTTTTTTATCGTAAGCGAGGCATCGCTTTAGTAATTGCGGCAGAAAGAGCCTTGATCGCCGGCGGGGCATAAAATTGCCGCGAAAAGGTAACAAGGTCATCGTTCTTTGGTTTTTCTTTTTTAAAGAGAGAGTACAGAACCGGTTTTCCAGAAGAGCTCTGTTCCACTGATTCGTAAACAATCTCGCCGAGGGCATTATAAATTTGCATTTGGAATTGAGTTTGCGCTGAATAGGAAATGGGCCGCTCGTATACGCCCCCATTGTTTCGCCATGAGGGCGGTTGATACACGCGATGGATAATGGTGCAAGCATAGGGAATTGCAACATACCCAGAAGTACAAGCGTTGGCAATATGCTTGATATAGTTAATGAATGCAGTATCGGGCACCTGTTTGGCGCCAAGCATCGAAGGCACTTGAACTGACTGCCGATGCAGCGAATCGGTGATACTGCTGTAACTTCTTTTAAAAGCAAATCGCTTTGCAAGCTCGTAGGGAACCAATCCATTAATGGCCGAAATAAAAAACGAATCGGAAAATTGTCTAATTGGTTCGATGCGCGTGTTGTCGAAATATTTACTTGTCAAGGTCGATATCGGCACGTATACAATCGAGCTAGTTTGCCCTGTTCTCAGCGGGCTTCGTGGGTTTTCGTAAAGAGTTTGGGCCCCCTGTACCACTATGCAAATGCCACAGAGTAGTAGGGTGCCACTCAAGATTTTTTTAAAGACTCCCATGTACGTAAGCCTCGCTTATAGAAAGTGTTTATTGAAATTCGAGAAGGTATTTTTCGATAAACATATGGATATCTCCATCTAAAACACCTTGTGTATTTGACGTTTCTGCTTCGGTTCTGTGGTCTTTGACCATATTATAGGGATGCAAGACATAACTGCGTATTTGAGAACCCCACTCGATCTTTTTCTTTTCTAAGAGTTTACCCGATCGCTCTTTTTCTTCTTGCTCTTTTGTATATTGACGAACGCGAGCTTTAAGCATGCGCATACACGTAGCCCGGTTCTTGATCTGGGATCGTTCATTTTGACACTGGACAACAATATTTGTAGGAATATGGGTCATGCGGACAGCAGAGTCGGTTTTGTTGATGTGCTGGCCACCCGCACCGCTTGCGCGATAGGTGTCGATACGTATTTCATTTTCATCGATTTCAAAATCACCGGTTTCTTCGACCAGAGGATATGAATATACCGAAGAGAATGAGGTGTGCCGGCGAGCATTACTATCAAACGGGGAGATTCGTACGAGTCTATGTACGCCACACTCTGCTCGTAAATGGCCATACACATACGATCCTTGCACTTCCATTTCGACACTTTTAATACCCGCTTCTTCGCCGGGCTGAATATCCATAATGGTATATGAAAAACCTTTTCGTTCCATCCAACGACAGTACATCCGAAAGAGCATATCGGTCCAGTCGCAGGATTCTGTTCCGCCTGCACCGCTATGAATCGAAAGAATAGCAGGGGAATCATCATCTTCACCCGAGAGCATGCGCAAAAATTCGAGATTGTCGATTGCTTTGCCAATTGCCGCTGTTTCCTGGGCTACTTCAGCCAGCGTTTCTTCATCGTTCTCTGCAATTGCAAGCTCATACAGCCCAATTGCATCTTCACACATTTGATGGACTCGTTGCCAATTATCAATAGATTTTTTAAGATCTTTTATTTTTTTAGAAACTTCTTGTGCTTTTTTGGAGCTATTCCAGAATTCGGGGTCTGTCGTTAGTGATTCGAGGGTACGCATTTCAGAGGATTTTGCCTCTATGTCAAAGATACCCCCGTAGGTTTGCAATGCGCTCGCTCATAGTCTTAAGAGTACTGTTGTCAATAAAGGTAGCCATAGCAAAAATGCTCCATGAAAAGGTTATCGGTCATCAAAAAAAACACCAGATAAAATACATACTGCAAGCATAAGAACCGTGCAATTAAACGAGCCCATGAAAAAATTCTGAAATGTAGAGCAAAATGTTGTGTGAGAAATCATTTTTGTAAGAAGTACTTTGTTTCATCGCATCAAACCTTACTCAGGGATACTCTTGTATGGCCCCACAGTCTGTTAGAGTTGGCTTAGAAGTGTTTCTCGAATCGTTTCCAAAATCGCTTAAGGGAAAACGCCTGGGCGTTCTGTGTCATCATGCTTCGGTTGTTCAGGATTATCAGCATATTGTCGATCTGCTTGCTGCGCGTTCCGATTGCACCCTCGGAGCACTTTTTGGTCCGCAACATGGGCTTTATGGTCAAACCCAAGATAATATGGTTGAGTGGGAAGGGGAGTTGCATCCTCGCCTCCAAATTCCTGTGTATAGCTTATACGGGAAAAACAGAACCCCCACCATGCCTATGCTGCAACATATCGATGCCCTGATTATCGATCTGATGGACGTTGGTGCGCGTCCGTATACGTATGTCTGGACTATCAAGAATTGCTGTATTGCGTGTGCCGAAGCGGGAATCCCAATTTTTATTCTCGATCGTCCTAACCCAATTGGTTTACTAGCGCTCGATGGCCCTATGCTTTCCAAAGAATATTTTTCGTTTGTGGGAGGGGCAGAAATTCCGTTGTGTCACAAAATGACACTCGGAGAAATTGCTCTTTTTGTCAAACAAGAATATATTCCTGCCGTGGAACTTCATGTTGTGCGGATGGAAGGCTGGAAACGCGACTCGTTATTTAGCGATACTGGATTATCGTGGGTATTCCCGTCGCCGAATATGCCGATGCTTGATACAGCACTCGTGTACCCAGGACAAGTCCTTTTGGAAGCTACTAATCTTTCTGAAGGGCGTGGAACAACGCGACCCTTTGAAATTTGCGGGGCGCCATACTTAGACCAGCATCTGTTTTTAGAAAAATTAAATAAGTCTAATTTACCAGGTGTTGTATTTCGTGAACATGGGTTTATTCCAACATTCCAGAAATGGGCAGGAATAATGTGTGCCGGCATTCAGATGCATGTTACCAATCCGGCGAAATATGTGCCGGTAGTAACTACTGCAGCATTACTTGTTGCTGCCAAAGAAGCTTCTGCTGGAGCATTTGCCTTTAAAGAGCCCCCGTACGAATACGAAACAGTAAAGATGCCATTTGACATTTTGGCAGGGGATGATAGTTTTCGTACTGCGATAAATGCCGGTGTCGATCCGCAAGAATTGCGAGAAGGATGGAAAAAAAGTTACAAAGCATTTGCCGAAGGCTCATCTTCCTGGACGCTTTATGGGGAGATCGACTCGTGAAAGGGTTTGTACTTGCTGCTGGGTTTGGCACACGCCTCAAACCGCTCACCGATCATATCCCTAAGGCACTTTCTAAGGTGTGCGGCGTTCCCTTGCTTTCGTATTGGCTCGAAAAATTGGCTGCTTCGTCAATTGAATCTATTATTGTCAATACTCATTATTGCGCAGACCAAATTCTTGCTCATCAAAAAGCTTCTCCGGTTTCCTACGTTTGCTCGCATGAATATCCCGATATTTTAGGGACGGGAGGGGCATTGTACCATGCACGGGCATTTCTTATTGAAGATGAGTGTTGCATTGTGTGCAATGTTGATATTGTGACAGATGTAAACCTAACAGAAATAGTGCAACAATTCCGTGCCTCGGGGCTTATGGTGGGTTTGGTGGCAACAAAACCTGCAGGTAAAGGAACCATCTATATTGATGCAACAAACGGTGCATATAAAGGAACTATCAAGAAGCCACTTGATAGTCAAGCATGGGACACCTTGGATTTTATTGGGATTACGCTCTATCGTCGTGAGTTTTTTAACTTTTTAACGAGCCAAGATTTTTCGGTTGTTGATGTTTGGAATAGACTTGCACACGGCGGAAATCCAATTGGTGTCATTACGACTACGCAATGCTATTGGCACGATACGGGCACCCCACATGAGTTGGCAGCAGCGTATTTTGACATTCTGGCGGGAAAGCTTTCGTGGCAGATACCTGCATCGATGCATCTTGACACAACGCTGCAATGTGCATGGCCTGCAGCCATGGGTTGCACTCCCCCGGTTTTTTTGAAAGAGCGTTGTTGGATAGAATCGATTCCTCCGTCAGGTGATAGTTGTTATTCGAATTGTATAATACTTGCAGAGAGCAAAGATATTAACCGCACCATCGATCATGAAATGGTAACACCGTATGGAAATTTCGTTTGCTGATTCAGAACCGATCGTTTTAACTCCTGCTCAACAAGCTTTTGTACTTGAGCATCGGCCAGATTTTGCGCCACAAACTCATATTGTGACATTAGCAGGGTATGCAGGTTCCGATCGCCGATTTTATCGGATCAGTCCCATTGTAGCGCCAGCTCAATCGGTTATTCTTATGGTGTGGCAAAGCATCGACCCCGATTGGCACCGCTTTATAGAAATCCCTGGTGAAATCGGGAATTGTGCGCGTTTCTTGCCCCAGATATATGCTGTTGATGAACCCCATGGTCTCGTTATCGAAGAAGATCTGGGAGATATCACGCTGTGCAGTCATTGTTTACGGCACGGAGATGATGGCCGGGTAGCACTAGCGAACTATCAACGTGTGATTGATGCCCTTATTGCCTGGCAAGAAATCGATGTAGAGCATGCACCAACAATCAGCAGCCGATCTATGGACGAAGAAATGTTCATTTGGGAAAGTGATTATTTTGCGCTTCACTGTGTAAGCGAATTTTATGGCTGCGACAAAGGGCTTTCGGGTGAGTGGCACAAAGAACGACTTGCGCTCGCGTCAATGGCGTCTCGCTTTCAAACAGTCTGTATACACCGCGATTTTCAATCCGAAAATATTTTGCTCGATAATGATGCAATCCGATTTGTGGATTATCAAGGCGCCCGTCGTGGTCCACGGGGATACGATTTGGCTTCTCTGATTTATGATCCGTATGTAGATGTGCTTACCCCCTCTTTTTCTTTGCAGTGCTTTGAATACTATCAATCGATGAGCCGCTACCAAATCTCGCAAGAGGAGTTTAATGTGTGTGCTGCGCAACGATTAATGCAAGCACTTGGAGCGTATGGCAATTTGTCAATTCATAAAGGAAAAGACCGCTACCGTCAATTTCTCCCCGTTGCTCTTAAGCGGTTGCATCACGTTTTGTCTGCAATGGACGACGTAACGCATCTTACAGGGGTTGTTGCCGCATGTATAGAAAAAAGCAGCATGGCCTAACCTCTTAGAATGCTCTCAAAATGCAGAGCTAGTTCCAACGAGTTGGCCTTGCACACGCATAATTCATTTAATTGCGTATTAAGTTGCTTTGAGGCAGGTTCGCATAGCATTTTCATAGTATGTTTTTTTGTACCATTTTTTGCAAAGGATGAATCTATGAACCGAATCAAGAATCTCATTGCTTTGGGTTGTTTAAGTATGCTTGCAGCGTGTGGGTCTCAATCGCCCGTATTAATGCAGGTGTCGGGCAATACTGCCCAGGCACTCAAAGCACAATGCGCTCAGGCTATGGTGCAGGGGCCAGAAATCAAACTGGCAGATTCATTGGTTTCTTCTGCAGCTCTGTTAGCAGAAAAGAAAAAGATGGTTGAAGCTATTCAAACCTATGACAATGCCACCGTGCTTTATAGAATTGCTCTTCTTCGACGTGAGCAATTGGTTGCGGAAAAGGATATTCAAAATCTTGAGAAGTCGGTTTCTATGGCTCAATCTCAACGGGATACGTATAATCGGGTTTTGGTTGAACTTAAAAACATGAAGAAATAGTATTTGTTCCTTACTGTAAACTTTTTTAAAAGGAAAAATTATGAATGCACGCTCTAGAATATCGCTTCTTATCCTTAGTATAATGCCTCTTTCTCTTCTTGCTGCCGAAGCCGCTATTCCATCAACACAAGGGAAATCTGCAGTAGCTGCAAAACCTGCGTCGAGTGCACTTGTCGTATCGCATTCTCCTCAAGCGCTTCTTGCAAAAATTGATGCTGCTACCAAAGGGGTTGACGCCGCAATAGTTTCAAAGAGTACTCTTACAACCGAAGCACGCTCTACCATTGGTGCATATAAAATTGCTTATGATAAGGATTCCAGCTTAAAAAAAATAGGCTCCTTTTTTACCTCCTGCTCATTAGTAACCGAAGGAGCCGTTCTGGATGTGGCAGTTTTAGTTTCAAAAGAGAAAATTTCTTCTCTTGTGCGCAAGCACAATGCAATTCTTATTGAGCTTAATGAGATTCACGAAAAAATTATTGCGGAAGAACGGTCTAATGCCCTACGCTTTAAGGAAGCAATGACCGCCGATCTCGACTCTACAAAGCGCAAATCCGAAGAATTGCGTTTAGAAGCAGAGCGTAGCAAAGCCGAGTCGGAACGCCGTAGGCTGGAATCGGAAAAAAGATTTTCCGAATTGCAAAGTACGTTCATTCAGGTGAAAACCGATGCCCGCGGAACCATTATTTCAATGTCGGATATTCTCTTTGACGTGGGCAAAGCAACGCTCACCGCTGATCTCAAAACCAGCTTAGCGAAAATTGCTGGTATTTTGCTGGTTTTTAAAGATTCCCGTATCGGCATAGAAGGCCATACTGACAATGTTGGGTCCGAAGCATATAACCAAGATTTGTCGGAAAAGCGCGCCAAGGCGGTACTTGATTTTCTCGTTGTTCAGGGCATTTCGGAAGAACGTCTCTCCTCTGTCGGGTATGGATTTTCTAAGCCGGTAGCAGATAATGCCACCAAAGAGGGGCGTCAAAAAAATCGACGCGTTGATCTTGTTATTCAGGAGAAAAAAGTCGCAAATTAAGCGCTCTTTCAAAGAGATTGAGTGCTAAAATCACCTGCGCCGAAGTGGCTTCCACTTCGGCTTCTTGTGCTGTTTTGAGCACCACGGTAAGCGATTCCCCTTCTTCTTGATTTCCGCAAAATTTCCCCTTAAACGATTCGAATTCCTTCGAGTCAACAATAAGATCGCACCCATAGATAAATAATGCTTCATCGTGAAGACCTATTGATGTATATAATGGCTTATCCCAAAGGGGAACCAGTGCTTCTGCACTAATGGAAATCCCAGCTTCTTCGTAGAGTTCGTTTAAAGCAACACTCACAGGATCGTTGATTGCTGTATCGAGCATGCCTGCGGGGAATTCCAGGCTTGGTGCGCCGTTGCCAACCCTATTTTGAATGACCATGACAAAACGAGATTCTCCGGTATCACGGTTTTTGATGCGCGGAACGATAACGCATGCGTGCCCACGAACTAAGGCGTAGCGCAAAAGCGGCGCTCCATCGGATCCTGCGCCATCGAGGTTGAATAATCCAAACAGAAATTCTCCATTATGTTTATACAAAAGAGAAATGGGTGAGATTGCGTTGATGGTGCAACCGTGGCTTTTAAGGGTTTTAAGCCAATCCTGGTATTTTGGCTCGAGCGTATAGTTTTGTGGGTCTTTATTCATGAGCATAAAATAGAGGATGAGAGGGAAAACTGCAAGATGAACCTTTGGCCCTGGGCAAATCAGGGCAAAACAGATACCCTGCCTAATCCATAAGATTGCTGTATTCTTAAGAATTCAATCAATTTACAAGGCGCTTGGATAAGTCAAAATTACGTGATATAGTATTATTAGTGAAGAACTTATTCTCATTCATAAAGGGGTCACTATGCGTGTAACATCTCTTGTTGTGGTAGCTTCTACGGCTGTTGCAAGTTGCTTTTTTGCATGCAAGTGGGGAGCAGAGCCTTTAAAAGCCGAAGCCTCAATTCTTTTTGTTCGGGACAGCGAAGGGAATAAAGCGTTTTATGCTTCCCCTGATCAAGGACAAAATATAGCTTTCACTGTTACAAGGTATGATTTTAGGGACACAAATTATGCGGTATCCGCATTTGCAGATGATTCTGGCAGACTTTCTAGTTTACTGACTCGGGTTTTGGATAATAAAGTTTCGATAGAGGGAGATTTTACTCAATCAACGCTTCCAACAGGATCGTGGGTGAGGAAGTGTTGCTGCTGATTCTGCAAAGCTCGATTCGATGAAAACCCTGGTATCAGAAGCAAGTAATGGTCCCTTTACAGAAGACCCTCCCATGATGGCGGACGCAGGGATACCACAACATACGGCATTTCTTTACGACAGCACTAAAGGAGGGTATCGAGAAATTCTCCTCTCCCAAAATGGAGATGTATCTATTAGCAATGAGTCTCCTGCTGCAAAGAAGTTGGTTGCATGGCCCAGTGTACTTGATACGCTCCCGATAAGAATTATTTATTATTGAAAAAACCTTTGAGTGCGATAGTGCATGAGCAAAATCGCCGGGATTTTTTTAGTACCCTCCTGCTTAGTGTATATTTTTACCGTAGGGTGTTTGTATTTTTTTTTCGCCTGAGGGTAACTATATGGCTGAGTCTGTACAATTTATTCCTCTGTCGATTCCACCAGATCTTGCGGGGTCAAATTTTCTCGTGGGTACCTCAGGGTACCACTACGATGATTGGATCGGCATTTTTAATCCCCCTAAGGGGATGAAAATTGTTGATCTTTTCCAAAAAAAACTCCGCGCCGATAGGCTTGCGTGGTATCAGACCTATTTTTCTTTTGTCGAGATAAATCATACCTTTTATGCGATGCCTCAAAAGGCGCATTTTCTGGATATTCAAAGGCGTAGTAAAGAATCCATGATGTATACCGTCAAGGTTTCGAAGGAAATTTCGCATCAGGGGAATTTTGATTGTGCACGTGGCAAAGAACTTATGAAGGCGCATATTATCGGGGTGAGTCCGCTTATTGAGGCGGGGAGTTTGTATTCGTTACTTATTCAATTTGAGGATCATTTGTTTAGAAAAATGGCTGTTCTCGAATATATCCTGGCGATTTCGGAGGTCGCACGAGCGCAGGGGGTCGATGTCCATGTCGAGTTTCGACATAGAAGCTGGCATGATATGAATGTGTTGACCGCTTTAAAAAATGCAGGTATCGGGATATGTAATACCGACATTCCTGATGTTTCGCATGCGTTTCCATTAAAAGCTTATGCAACAAGTGCTAAGGGCTATTTTCGATACAGTGGCAAGAATCTGGCTTCGTGGTATCCACAAAAAAGAAGCACGTCCCCTTTGGAAGCCAAGGCGATGCGCAACGAACGATATAATTATAACTATTCATCGGAAGATATTAAAAATCATACTCTTGGACAGATTGCATGCAGCCATAAAGCGAGCACAGTAGCCATTGCTTATAATAATCATTATCAGGCTCAGGCGATTAAAAATGCATCTGAAAATCTGATAATGCTCAAGCAAAGACTTGATTCTAATCACGCTTCCGAATTTTAATCTGCTTATTGATTTTGCGGCATTCGGTATGGTATACTCAAATTTTATTGGGTTTGATAGGCTGTGCGATATTTTTAGTTTGATTTGAGGAATTGAGAATGCGCTTATTTGCTCTTGTCCCGCTCTTCAGTTTTATTGCACTTGTGCTCTTGGGCATGTTTGTATTATTGCGCAATAGTTCACAAATACGAAATCGCCTCTTTTTTGCTTTATGTTTAGCTACTGGATTTTGGGGAATTGCTTTTTATGGCACCGTAACCGCTTCCGATGCCGAAAGCGCGCGATTCTTTTATATCATGCATTTATTTATGGCATTTTCTGGTTCCTCATTTCTTCATTTTATTCATTCTGTATGTCAAAAAAGTGCAGTGCATTCCCACCAGTGGAAACGAGGCTGGATATATGTTCCTGCGTTTGCATTGTGTGCTTTTGCGATGGTTACAGGACCTACAAGTCAATTGCCAACTCCAGCTCTTGATGGGTGGGGGTATAGTACCACAACTACACCACTCTATTTGTGGCTTTTGTATGGATGGTCTGTTTTCGTAATGCTGGCTTCAATTAATATACTTTTCCGATTTTATAAATCTGATTCAGATGAAGTGAGAAAAAAGGATGCCTATTTTTTAGCACGCGTATTGGTTTTATCGGCGATACTTGAAATTCTTGTCGATATCGGTTTGAGATTGGTCGGTATGCAGGGCCCACGCTCGGGACAAATACTCTCGACATTTATTATCTGCTATGTTTTTTGGGTATATTGGCGTGGTGATATTGTCAACCAGTCGTTTGCAGCAGAACGAATAATAGCCATTATGCGCGATTGTCTTATTATTGTAGGTTCCGATAATCGCATCGAGCGCGTTAATGATGCAGTTACCCGATTACTGGGTTACGAAAACAACGAGCTTATTGGGCAACCAATAAAAAATCTCTTTGCAGAAGGAACAAATCCTGATCGCATATCATTATTGGATAAAACCTCACGAAATTCAATGCCAGAGACATTTGCAGAGATAGAAACCGTTTTTCGCAAAAAATCGGGAGAATCTATTAATGTCTCCCTTTCTCAGTCTATGATACGCAACGACAATGAACGATGTGTTGGTATGGTTCTTTTAGCCCGAGATCTGAGCGAGCGAAATCTTGTTGACGAAGAGCTTCGACGTTCTCAAAAGCTTGCATCCCTTTCTAAATTATCCGCAGGTATTGCACATGATTTCAATAATGTACTGACGGCTGTCTTGGGAAATATTACGCTTTTGGGTAAAAAAATTAACCAGAGCGAAGAAATTGCTTCAATTTTGGCAGCAACAGAGCGCGCTGCATTGGCAGCAAAGTCTTTAGCCGGGCAATTGTTGACATTTTCAAGTGGCGGTGATCCTATCAAGGAAACGGTGTATCCCGAAGCATTCCTCAATGACGCTGTGGACTTTACACTCAAGGGATCCAATGTAGAGTATACAATAGCTATGGAAGCAGACCTTTTTGCGGTAGAGGTAGACATATCGCAAATTACCCAAGCAATAAGCAGCATTGTCATGAATGCCCGTCAATCAATGTCTCAAGGGGGCAAGCTTACTGTACAATGTCGTAATCGTCTCAATGGGGAGACGGGGTTGCCCTTTTTAGATCATGAGAAATATGTTGAGTTCAATTTTGCCGATCATGGCCATGGCATTAAAAAAGAACTTATATCACGGGTGTTCGATCCGTTTTTTACAACACGGCAAGAAGGTAGTGGTTTAGGATTGAGTGTAAGTTATTCTATTGTCAAAAAGCATGGCGGACATATCGATGTGCAATCGCGTGAAGGAGTAGGTACTATTATCAGGCTATTCCTCCCTGCCTCGGATAATATCCCTATTGTTAACGTTAAAGAAGAGGCTTTTGTACCTACCAATAAAGGACCGGTACGCATTCTTGTTATGGATGATGACGAAATTGTGCGCACAACCTTTCAAATGATCCTTGCTGAACTGGGCTGTGAAAGTGACTTTGCGGTGCATGGTACCCAGGCGATCGAGTATTTCCAAAAAGCATTTTCAAGTGGAAACCCCTACGATCTTTGCTTTATGGATCTGACAATACCGGGCAATATTGGAGGGAAAGAAGCAATCGGCAAACTTTTAGAAATAAACCCTTCTGTAAAGGCAATTGTAACCTCTGGATATTCCGACGACCCGGTCATGGCCCGATTTCGTGATTATGGCTTTTCGGGTGTATTACCAAAACCGTTTCAGTTCGATGAAGTAGAAACGCTCGTAACACGCTTTTCCGTTTCGTCTCATTGATAGCGCTGTATCTATGCGCCGCTCCCCCTTATTCGCTTCAGCTTCTATCCCAAGTGCTCCCTTGGGGGCAACCATTATTAACGATGCTGTAGCATTTTCGGTGAATAGTTCTACCGCAGTTAAGGTTAGGATTCTTCTTTACAAAGATGATGTGGCACGTAACCCCTGTTTTGAATTGGAACTTATACGCACGAGTCAATTTTTGTGGCAGGGAGCCATCAAAGGTGCTCGTGCCGGCATGCTGTATGGGTACCGTATTGAAACCCGTCAACAATTGCTTGCACAGGATGAATGTTTGGCGGTTGATCCGTATGCTAAGGCGGTATGGCCATTGCATGATGGTACTCTGCTTGCTGTTATTGTTGATGATGCATTCGATTGGACAGATGCGCACCGTACAACCTATTCGTTTCAGGATACCATAATTTACGAAGCTCATTGCAAGGGATTTACTGCGCATGATACTTCGGGGGTTATGTCCCCGGGCACATACCGTGGGTTTATAGAAAAAATACCATATCTGCAATCGCTTGGAATAACGGCTGTTGAATTTTTGCCGTTGCATCAATCGGTACCAGAGCCATTTCTGGTAGAGGCTGGTCGAACGAATTATTGGGGCTATTCAACGCTTTCTTACTTTGCACCCGATTATCGTTTTGTATCGGCGAATGATCCTATGGCAGCAGTGCGTGAATGTAAAGAAATGATTAATGCTCTGCACAATGCAGGCCTTGAGGTAATTCTTGATGTTGTTTACAACCACACCTGCGAAGGGAATGAAACAGGACCTCTTTTTTCGTTTAAGATCTTAGATAAAGAAGCGTATTATATTCATGATGCAGAAACCGGAGCCTTGACTGATCTGACTGGTTGTGGAAATACTTTGGATGCGGGATCGTATCCTGTAATCAAGCTGATTATGGATTCTTTACGATATTGGGTAACGGTAATGCATGTAGATGGTTTTCGGTTTGATTTAGCAACTACCTTGGGACGCCCTGCTGCAAAACCATTTGACCCAGCATCGGCTCTGCTTACCGCTATAAGACAAGACCCTATTGTAGGAATGGTTAAGCTTATTGCTGAACCTTGGGATGCAACGCCGCAGGTTTATAAACCGGGTAAGTTTCCAAATCCCTTGTACGAATGGAATGGATTATATCGGGATAGCGTACGTCGATTTTGTAAAAGTGATGCTGGCCTGGCATTGGCCTTTATTGAAGCCATATGCAATAAAGTAACGGTACCTGCTAGCAATTCGGATATACGTTTTCGTTCGATTAATTTTATTACCGCACATGATGGATTTACATTGTGGGATCTTGTTTCGTATGCTCGCAAACACAACGAAGAAAATGGCCAAAAAAATTCCGATGGCACAAACGCCAATTATTCATGGAATTGGGGTATCGAAGGGGAAACTAGTGATCCCGTAATACTCGAACAAAGATCTCTATTGTGCCGTAATTTCATGCTCACGTTGTGCCTTTCTGCAGGTGTTCCCATGATTCTGATGGGGGACGAGGTCCACCGGTCGCAATTGGGAAATAACAATGCGTATTGTCAAGATGTGTCGTGGAACTATCTTTCCTGGAAAAATGGTGCTTTTCAGACATCGATGCTAATTTTTACAAAAGCATCGTTGAAATTGCGTAAATACCTGATAGAAAGGTATCAGGATTTTTTTAACATCGACGCAAATCCTGCGCTTGCCTTTTTTGATGAAAATGGAATTTCTCCGGTGGCGTTGGGCGAATCTCAAGCCAGATCGGTGGAAATCCTTTGTGTGCCTTGCACTATACTGCACGATTCCTGCGCATTATTGATCTGCAGCAATGCTCATTGGGAATCGCGCGATTTCACCTTTCCTCAGAATGAAAATGAGGGAGAGTGGTATCAATTGGTCGATACGAGTCGACCGGATATCTGCAATGGTGTATTTTCTATGCGCAGATGGGCAGGTACACAAGCAACAATTTCTGCCCGATCGACTATGGTATTTGAACGGAGAAAATCATGAAAACATGTGAGGATATTCGCGCTAAAAGAGGGTTTATTTGTGATATGGATGGAGTGCTGTATCACGGAAATAAACTATTGCCGCGCGTAAAAGAATTTGTGGCATGGCTTATTGCCGAAAAAAAACATTTTTTATTTCTTACAAATGCAAGCGAGCGTTCCCCTCGTGAACTTGCAGAAAAGCTTTCTCGATTGGGCATCGATGTATCTCCCGATATTTTTTATACCAGTGCCCTTGCTACAGCAGAGTTTTTAGCGTCCCAACGACCCAAAGGAAGCGCCTTTGTTATTGGCGAAGCAGGTCTTATCAATGCGCTGTACGATGCGGGGTATACCATGAATGAGGTTAATCCCGATTATGTGGTGGTGGGTGAAACTCATTCGTATACGTACGATCGTATTAGTAAAGCTATTAATTTGGTGCTTGGCGGCGCACGCCTTATTGGCACCAATCCCGATCTAACAGGCCCTGTGGAACATGGGATTGTACCTGCAACAAAAGCATTACTTGCTCCAATCGAATTGTCAACAGGACGCAATGCTTATTATGTGGGCAAACCAAATCCCCTTATTATGCGCCATGCACTCAAAAAACTCGGATGCATCCGTGAAGAAACCGCAATAATCGGCGATCGTATGGACACCGATATTGTTGCAGGGATAGAATCTGAAATTGATACGGTTCTTGTTCTCACGGGTGTTACAAAAAGAGAAACACTGGGAGCTTTTCCCTATCAGCCTTCGCTTGTGCTTGAGGGGGTGGGGGAGATTATTGATGGGAAACTATAAATATGTAAGTTAAGATAAGATTTTGGACGTTCCAGCTTCGCCGTCGCCCCTACCCCTTCGGGCGACCAAAGGAAGTGCCCTTGGGGTATGTTCCGATGCGGCTTCCTTTATGGGTTCTCGCTTCGCGAGCCGGTCTTTCATGCCATGAGGCACTTCGTGCCTGAGGCATTTAAGACTGAAAGCTTCACTCCGTTTTGCTTTCACCCTCCAGTCCGGGCTAATGCGCTTGACATAAGAGGGTGCAGAACACGATTAAAGGATTACGGGATTATCATGATTAGGTCTGAAAAAATCATGCCCATCACATAAATCATAGTTTAGACTATTGACTTCCGCGCCAGGCAGGACTGGAGTGTAATGGATGAACAGCGTGAATCCATCAGTCTGGAAAGACCCAGGTGCAGAGCACCGCAGGGCTTGACAGACCGGCTTGCGAAGCAAGAGCACGTAAGAAGGACCGGTACCGCAGGTAGGCGCCCAAGAGATTGATACTTATCTTGTAAAGGCTCATCGCCTTATACTATTTCCAACTTCATTGAAGATAAAAAATCCAGCGCCTTCATTTCATCATCCTTAGAAGCATGATAGGCAATATAAGAGCACAGTATCCTGATTACAGAAACCGCTTGACCAATTCCAAAGGAGAGAGAAAGTTCGTTTTTTTGGGTACGGTCAATAAGCCGGATAAGCGGGAGCGGGATAAAGGAATCTGTGGAGGACGCTGGTTTACAATAAGAACAAACAAACCCACCTTCGGTTGTTTTGAGCGTGCCGCCGTCTGTTGCGTTGAGTGAGCGAGAGCATGCAATGCACTGTGCTGTGTTGATATCATACCCTTCATGATAAGCGCATAACGCAAGGAACGAGATTAATTCTATCGATGCGTAAAGGGGGGATGGGGCTTTAACGCAGTGCCACATCCAAAGAACAATTTGTTCGTAGAGGGATGGATGAGATTCGCCTAGTACAAGGAACTTTTGTAGAAGCTCAAAACCGGCATCAAGAAGTGCAGTTGTAAATATATCGGGGTTGTCTGCTGCGGGAAATCCGGTGAGATGAAGCGAGCCAAGAATGCCAAGCTCTGCATGGGGTCGCAGATAGAGGGTTGTTTCGATGATCATGCCACGCTGGGGGAAAAATGCCATGGGCTTTTTTCGTTTGATGCCTTTGGCAATGCCTTGAATTCTGCCATGACTTTTTGTAAATATTGTAAGAAGCGCGCTGGTTTCCCGATAGGGTCTAACAGAAAGGATTATTGCTTCGGTTGCATAGGGGGCCATGTAGTATCCATGAGTTTTTAACGCGATGGGGAATCTATGAATTTGTAAATGAGCTCGTCCTTTTTTGCCATGCCAAGGCGATAGCGCGCTGCTTGTTCTATTGCAAAAGTATCGGAGTGCAATGCTTCGATGTACTGCTTAAGAGAATCTATGGTTACCTGTGCTTGTTTTATTTCAACATGCAATTGAGAAATTCCTTTTTGTGCCGAGCGGAGTGCCAGATATCCTTGTGGGCCAGATATCGTGAAATAGACAACTGCAATGATGGTAGCAGCAACAATCCATCGGCCTAATTTAAGCTTTTTAAAGCGTATGTCAGATTGCCACATAGTGTTGCCCCGGTAGTTGACGAAGTGCATTCCTGAGTTCGAGATTGAGAAGAAGCCCCAAAAGATTCGATACGCTATGGCCGCTCAATTCGGTAAGTGCAGCAATATGCACCGGTTGAGAACTGAGGTGTTTCATGATGGTCATTTCGCTTTCGGAAAAAAACTGAGTTGGCCTGAGCGGCAGTGATTCTTCTCGCAAACGTAACACGTGAGTTTCGGGCCGAAGCATTTGCACAATATCGGCGCCGCATGTAACGGGAACGGCACCCTGACGAATAAGGTTGTGAGGTCCGGCACTCAGGGGCGAGAATATTGATCCGGGTACTGCAAAAACATCCCGCGATTGAGCAAGAGCAAAGGAACTGGTGATAAGAGCCCCGCTGCGTTCGCCCGCTTCGATAACGCATGTTCCCTTAGATAAACCGCTAATGATCCGATTACGGCGCGGAAAATTGAAGCTTTCGGGTCGTGTCCCAAAGGGAAATTCGGAAACAAGAACGCCAAACTCTGGAATTTTTGCCATGAGGGCTCTGTTGTGTGCTGGATATACTATGTCAATTCCGCACCCGAGTACCGCAATCGTTTTTCCGTTCTTGGCGATACACGTTTCGTGAACAATCGTATCGATACCGCTTGCAAGACCGCTGGCTAGGGCAATGTGTTCGGCACATAATTCTTCTGATAGTTTCGCAGCAACGCTTTTGCCGTAGGTTGTTGGATGTCGCGTGCCGACCATCGCCATGGTTTCGATAGTAAAAGTCTCTAAATCTCCCAATGCGTAAATGACTGGCGGCGGCGCAAAAATTTCTTTGAGCATACGGGGATAGCGCGCGTCGTCGAGGGTGAGAATGTGGGCTCCCATGGTCGTGGCCGTGTCGATTTGCCGGGTCGCTTCATCAAAAAGAGCTGAATCCGATAATCTGGAGGCAATATCTTGGTTTATTCCAGAAATGCTACAGAGATCGCGGGGGGATGCGTCGAAAACAGCTTTGGGATTTTTAAACTCGCCAATAAGCGCGTTTATGCGCGTTGGGCCTAATCCTTTGATTCCGTTAAGTGCAATCCAATATGCAAGCATGTTCAAAATCCAGCGATTAAGGTATACTGTGTTGTATCGGGAATATACTGCTTTTTGGCAGAGCCCTGTCAAAAAGCATCGATTAGAAAATACATATGGGCAATTGCGTATTAATTTGCAAACTGTATTCCGCACAATAGATTTTTTGATTCAACAACAATCGCACGCATTGCATGGAGGAATTATATGAAATGTTATGAAGTTACCCAGTGTTCCGAAAAAGAGCGTTCAACGTGTTACGTATGGAATAGCTTTAGAGAAAATCCCGATGATCTAGAAAATATCAAGTGCTGGGTTTTGAAAAATGTGTATCAACCAGAAAATCGAAACCTGCTTAAGAAATGTCTTTCATGTAAATATTATCTCATTACTAATAAGCAAACTGGGGTTGTATCCGATTATTCTGCCACAATTGCTACCATTGCCCTGGACGGTGTGCTCAATAACGATAAGAGTCGCGCTTTAACCACGGTTTTTGAAACACTCAAGAAAAATAATAAATATCGTATTATTCTCGATTTATCTAAAGTCAATAATGTGTATTCCTGCGGTTTGGGTGTCATTATAACTATTCATAAAGAGGCAAAAGAGCACGGGGGTACTTTGGTTGTGTGTGGCCCCAGTGGCTATACCGCCCAAATTTTAGAGTCTACAAAACTAGTTCGCTTGCTTAAAATTGTGCCCGATCAAAGGGCCGCAAAAGATTACCTCGATGAACGTATTGCTGCCGAAAAGGCTGCAGCAGAAACCATCGCACGGGAACTTGAAGCAAAGTCTGCACAAGAAGCGTCCCATCGCGCAGAGCAAGATCGGCTGGCAGCTATTCCTGCCAAGAAAATTGTCCCCGAAAAACGTCCACAGTGTTTTGAATATTGGAATAACCGTAATCCTAATAATGCGACAGCATGCGATGAGTGTTTCAAGAAAGTAAATCCGTCCAATCAGCCGTGTTGGATTGTTGAGGGAGAAATAGAGGGTATTTCATTTCAATATGTAAACGAAGACTGCGAGGATTGCGAGTACTATCAGAAGTTTTCGGAGGGGTAATAGAGCACGTTTTTAAGCGCGTGTTCATGAGTATGCCATGAACACACGCTTTTTTTAAATGTGTTCTTTAAGCCACTTTAGCAAATCTTCCTTTTTGATCTCAACCGATTCTCCACTTGTCATATCTTTTATGCTTACGCACCCACGGGTTTCTTCGTCGCCACCGGTAACAACAACATACAGCGCACGGGCTGCATTGGCAAGTTTAAACTGTTTACCTAACGCAAGGGGCTTAAGCGAGAACTCTGCTGAGATATCATTGTTGCGCAATTGTTGCACCAAGGAAATTGCGCCCTCTGGATAGTGGTCCTCAAGGCATGCTATATATACAAGGCTTCGAGGCGGTTGAGGCTTGAGCACTCCTTTTTCTCGCAGCAGGTCGGCAAGAACTACATCCCCGGCTGCAAATCCAACAGCAGGCGTATCGGGGCCACCGTATTGCTTGACAAGATTGTCGTAGCGCCCTCCGCCAGCAATTGCTCGCATGGCGCGTTTCTTGTCGAAAATTTCAAAAACAATACCGGTATAGTAGGCAAGTCCACGGATAACACCAATGTCAAAGACTGCGTACTCTTGTACACCATAAGTTTTAAGCAGTACAAACAGCCGGTTCAAATCGGTTACCGATTTAAGATCTGGCCCCATTGTGCTCAATTCGTCAAGTGAAGTTGCAGCCAGAATTTTAGCAATTGCATCGCATAAAACGGGATCTCCAATAACGCTTGCGAGCTCTGCACTAAATACCTCGGCCGGGAGCTTGTGTTTTTTGTCGAGGACTCCGTATATGTCCATAAGCTTTTCGGCTGGAGCACCGTGCGCTAAAAAGAGTTCTTCGAGAAGTTTACGAGAAGAAATATGAACGGTGAAATCTGATTCGTCACACCCTAAATCGCGCATCATATCGATAGCTGCAGCAATGAGCTCTGCATCGGCGCTGACATCTTCGATACCAAGAATATCCATGTTGAGTTGGAAAAATTCGCGCAAGCGGCCTTTTTGCATTTTTTCGTAGCGAAAAAGACGGGGAATAGAGAACCATCGCACCGGCTTTGGAAGATTTGCACCCTGCGTTGCCACCATGCGTGCCAGCGATGGCGTCATTTCTGGGCGTAATGCGATCATCCGTTCACCTTTATCCATAAAGGAATAGAGCTGTTTCTCTATTTCAGGGCCGCTTTTTTGGGTAAAAAGGGAGAGGTGCTCAAACTGCGGAGCGTCGAATTCTTCGAACCCGTATTTAATGCACGATTTTTTCCAGGAGGCAAAAATCTGTTCACGCTCTGCCATCTGCACTGGGTAAAAATCACGCGTTCCTTTTGGTGGCTGAGGAATTTCCATGATTGCTCCTAATTTTTCTGTATTTCATGTATTTTAAAAAATAGTCGAGACTAACTTCGATTGTTAAAATAATTAGTTTGTAAGCTTTGTGATGCAGATGCTTTGCTAGGCATCTGAAACGTAGCCTCCACAGGTAGGCATACGTGCCCTCTGCATAAAATTATAAGTAAAGGAAGTTGTCATGGGTTTCGATCTTTCTCCCATAGTTATTGGCAGTGATCACGCAGGGTATAATCTCAAAATGTTTGTCAAGCATGAGCTTGAGAAGCTTTCTATTCCTTGTCAAGATGAGGGGACTAGTAGCGCAACCGAATCGGTAGATTATCCCGTGTTTAGTGCCAAAGTTGCCAAACTCGTTTCCACCGGCGTATTCACGCGCGGAATTACGGTGTGTGGATCGGGTATTGGGGCATCTATTGCTGCAAACCGTTTTTCGGGTGTACGTGCCGCCTTGTGTGTAACGCCCGAAATGGCGCGGCTCTCGCGGTTGCATAATAATGCCAATGTTCTTGCTATGGGGGAACGCATTACAACGCTTGAGGTAGCCAAAGAAATTCTTGTGACCTGGCTTGAAACTGCATTTGAGGCTGGTCGACATATCAGACGTGTTGAACAGCTTGATACCGTAGCACTTTAACATAAAGGACTTTACATGGCGCTAGCACACAAGCCTCGGGCATCGTGGGACGAATATTTTATGCGCATTGCCGTGGAGGCAGCTACCCGTGCAACGTGCGACAGAAAGCATGTTGGTGCGGTAATCGTACGCGACAAGACAATTCTCTCGACCGGGTATAATGGCTCGGTACGCGGTATGCCGCATTGCGACGATGTAGGACATATGATGGAAGAGGGACATTGTGTTGCTACGGTGCACGCCGAAGCGAATGCTATTCTCCAGGCTGCAAAGCATGGAATCATGATTAACGGTGCAGATATTTATGTGACCGCCTCGCCATGCTGGAATTGCTTCAAGCTTATTGCTAATTCTGGAATCAAGCGGATCTTCTTTCTCGAATTTTACCGTGACGAGCGAATTTATGAAGTTGCACAAGCAGCTGGCATAGAACTCCTCCAGATTACCACATCGTTTGAAGTGAAGCCAGACTGATGGAACCTATCGCTCCTTCTTTACCCCCTGCGCAAGCAAATGCTGCGAGCCCATGGCGCTGTGCTTGTGTTATTCCAACCTACAATAACGCCGCAACACTGCCCCAGGTTATACTTAATGTCAAGAGTTATTGCGAAGCTATTATTGTGGTTGACGACGGGTCTACCGATACCACCAAGCAAGTTCTTGAGGGAATTTCTGGTGTTATTAAGCTCGGTTATGGAATTAATAAAGGTAAAGGTCATGCTTTACGAATTGGAATGCATCACGCCCTTCATGCCGGATTTACGCATGCAATCACGATCGATGCCGATGGACAACACCGATCCTTGGATATTCCGGTTTTACTTAAGGAATCAGAGCAATTTCCACGTTCGGTCGTTATGGGAAGTCGCTCTCTGGATGCCCCCGGATCGAGCACTCCACCGCTGCGTTCCCGTGTAGGCAGATCGTTTGGAGCCTTCTGGTTTACCTTCATCACCGGGCAACACTTGTTTGACACGCAGAGCGGATTTCGGGTGTATCCCCTTGCAGCAGTTGTTGACAATGGGTGCGTTACCGATCGCTACGAATACGAACAGGAAATTCTTATTGCAGTGTGCTGGCAGGGTTTTGGTATCAGATCTGTGGCCGTGCAACGACATTATTTTGTACAAGAAACACGCACGTCCCATTTTCGCCCATGGATGGATTTTTTTCGTATTTTTGCGGTTAATTCCCGGGCTGCATTTCAGCGATGCCTTCTGCCAAAGCAGCTTTGGACTATGCGTAAAGAACCTTTCGGGGCCGTAGTCCGCAGAGCTCTTGTTCACGAGCTGAAAGCAAATGCTTCTCCTCGTAAAGCATCAATTTCGCTCTCGCTTGGTACATTTTTTGGTATTTTGCCGATCTATGGTTTTCAGGTCCTTTCTCTTGTGGGGCTTTCGTTTGTACTGCCGCTCAATAGACCACTTGCGTTTTTGGGAGTCTCGATTTCGTCTGCACCCCTTTTACCAATCTGGATTGGACTTGGTGTCATGATTGGCCTTCCCTTTACAAAATTGGTTGAGCCCTATCTGCCTGCAACCACTGCATTTCATTACGGAGCTGCATGGTTTATTGGCAGCACACTACTTGCATGTGGCATTGGTCTTGTTACCGCAGGTATTAGCTATCCGCTCTTTGCCATGTGGCAAAAAAAGAAAAAATATCTTTCTGTATAGTATGCAAAAAGGTAAGCAAATATCCGAAAACTGCGCTCGGCACTCTACATACATTTTGTTGTGAGGTTATAGCTATTGTCTATAAAACGTGATACTTTTCTGCTCTTTTCAACCCGCATCTTTCGGCTTTTTTGCTACGGCTTTCTTTCTTTGGGGCTTATGCTATACCTTGTCAAAATAGGACTCTCCGCGCTCCAGATAGGCATCTTGCTCTCGTGTATTCTTTTAGGGGATGCAGCCATAACCCTTGCAATTACCACGTGGGCCGATCGAATTGGTCGCAAGCGAATGCTTATGGTGGGAGCTGTGCTTATGATTGCCGGGGGAGTGCTTTTTATAGTGACGCACAATTTTCTGCTGCTTATTCTTGCAGGAATCGTTGGGGTTATAAGCCCCAGCGGCAATGAAATTGGGCCATTTCTCTCTATCGAGCAAGCCGGATTAAGCGAACTCCATAAAGAGCGCGATCGCACCAGGATATTTGCTTGGTATAATCTGGCCGGATCGTTTGCATCGGCGCTTGGGGCACTGTTTGGAGGGTGGACTTTATCGCTTGTCCAGCTTTCGGGTCATCCGGTGCTTTTTTCTTACCAGGTTCTTCTGGTGGGCTATGCTGCTGGCGGTGCGCTCTTATTGCTTTTATTTGTGTTTCTTTCTGGTGCAATAGAAACTCCTCGCCGATTGCCAACGCACGGAATATTTGGATTGCACGCCTCGGGAGGGATTATAGCAAAATTATCTGCCCTCTTTGCGCTTGATGCTTTTGCCGGCGGAATGGTTATACAAAGCATTTTCGCCTTTTGGTTTTTTTCGAAATTTGGCTTAAGCGAAGGAATTGTTGGTACCATATTTTTTGGAGCAAATGTATTAGCAGGTGTTTCGGCACTTGTTGCAGTTCCCCTCAGCAAGCGAATTGGCCTGATTAACACGATGGTTTTTACCCATATTCCCTCAAATATTTTTCTTATTTTGGTGCCACTCATGCCTAATTGTGGTCTTGCCATTGCCATGCTGCTTGCCCGTTTTAGCATTTCTCAGATGGATGTGCCCACACGGCAATCATTTACAATGGCCGTTGTTGAGCCCGATGAACGATCTGCCGCTTCGGGAATTACAGCTATTGCGCGTTCCCTTGGCGCGGCGCTTTCGCCGTCGATTGCTGGATTTTTTCTCTCGGTCGGTGCCTTAATGTCCCTGCCCTTTATTGCTGCTGGTTCACTTAAAATCCTCTACGACCTGATTTTATACCGAGAATTCACAAAAGTGGTTCCTAAGGACCAGTAACGAATCACTTCTTATTTCTTCTGTTGAGCATAATACTATTTATCTGGATGCATTTCTTGTCTTAGAGACCTGCGAAAATGTATCTTTAAAAGATTTAATTAGTAGATTTTGGGCGGTTTTGCCCGTTTTTTTATACGGTGAAAGCATATGTTCGACGAATTAACCGGAAGATTTGAATCGATTTTTAAAAAGCTGCGCGGCCAGGGCAAGCTCTCAGAAGCCAATATTGCCGAGGCTATGCGAGAGGTTAAGCGCGCACTTCTAGAAGCAGATGTCAATTTTCGGGTCGTTAAAAAATTTATTGCCGATGTCGAAGCCAAAGCTCTTGGTTCCGAGGTGCTCACAAGCATCACTCCGGGCCAACAGATCATCAAGATCGTCTACGATGAACTTACTGCCCTCATGGGAACCCAGGCACGAGTCTTACGGTTTCATACAAATCGTCAAAATGTTATTCTCATGGCCGGATTGCAGGGAAGTGGTAAAACAACCGCTTCTGCTAAACTTGCATTGTATTTCAGAAAACAAGGACACCGGCCTTTACTGGTAGCGTGCGATACCTATCGTCCTGCTGCTATCGATCAGCTCGAATCGCTTGGTCGGGCGCTTTCTATACCTGTTTACGCAGATCGGGCGGCAAAACCCCTCGAAATTTGTAAAGCAGCGCTAGCTTTTGCGCGTCGCGAAGATCACACCTTGGTTATTCTCGATACGGCAGGTCGTTTAAGCATCGACGAAGATATGATGCACGAGCTGCGGGGGATTTCTGCAGAATCAAAGCCCGACGAAATCTTTTTTGTAGCCGATGCTATGACCGGTCAGGATGCTGTTAACGTTGCAGCCGAGTTTCATAAACAAATCAATTTTACTGGTGTTGTGCTCTCAAAAATGGATGGCGACTCCCGTGGTGGTGCTGCTCTTTCCATTTTATCGGTGTGTGGCGTGCCGGTTCAATTTATTGGCACCTCCGAAAAGCCCGATGGCCTCGATGTATTCTATCCCGATCGTATGGCATCGCGCATTCTTGGGATGGGCGATATCGTTTCGCTGGTTGAACGGGCGCAAGAAACTGTCGACATTGAAAATACTCGTAAGCTCGAAAGAAAAATTCGCAAAAATGTCCTTTCGCTTCAGGATTTTCTCGAGCAGCTTCGGCAAATCAAAAAGATGGGATCTATTGGAGATCTTATTTCGATGTTGCCGGGGGCAGGCGCACAACTTAAGAATACCGAAGTGGATCCAAAATCGCTTACTCGTATCGAGGCTATCATTTGTTCCATGACAGCAACAGAGCGGGAAAAGCCCCTCATTATAGATGGTCGCCGAAAAATTAGAATTGCTAAAGGAAGTGGTACTTCTGTACAAGAAGTAAACAAGCTTCTCAAACAATTCGACACCATGAAAACCATGATGAAGCGCATGAATAAAATGTCGGGACGTCGCGGGCAGGATGCAGCGATGAAATCCCTTTTTGGAATGTAAAGCAGTTATTGTTCATATATCAACCTTATCGATTGGAGACTCCCTTGGCTGTTACTATTCGATTGGCCAGAACCGGCCGCAAGAATCTGGCTCGGTATCGTGTTGTTGCTGCAGATAGCCGTATGCCTCGTGATGGCCGTTTTCTCGAAACACTTGGTGTTTACAACCCAGAAGCCAATCCAAAAGAAATTACGCTCAAAATCGAACGTATTGCTCATTGGATCAAGCTTGGTGCAAAGCCATCAGATACCATTCGTAGCTTCTTGTCTCAACAGCGGTTTGCAGATAAAATTGCTGCCATCGAAAAAGGCATCGATCCTGCAACTATTAGCCCAAAGCCCGAACCAAAGGTAAAGCCTAAGGCAAAGAAAAAGAAGGGCGAATAATATCGCGTGGTCGATGAAGTTTTTTTAACGCACATCGCTATCGGTCGAATACGGCGCCCCTTTGCTTTAGAGGGCGTTTGTGTGGCCTCCTCGTTTGGAGAGACACTCACTTCGGTTAAGCTTCCTTATACGGTGCTTATCTGTCGGGAAGATGGTACCGGTAAAGCAGAAAAAACAATTATTCGTCGGCGAGCTGATACTAAAGGGGTGTATTGCACCTTTGATGGTGTAACCTCTATAGATGATGCCGAATTGCTTCGCGATTTCCTTATCATGGTTGAGGCTACTAAGCTTAAGCCAAAGCGTAAGGGAGAGTATTATCATTTCGATTTGATGGGGCTGTCGGTTGTGACCGATGCAGGGGCACCTCTTGGGACTGTAGTTGAGGTGCATAATTATCCAACAATGGATGCTCTGGATATAGCGCGGCCCGATAATCAGATCCTTGTTATTCCTCTCTCTGCGGAGTGTCTTGTTTCGGTGGATACAGATTCTAAAACAATTGTGCTTAAAGCTTCATTTGTTGAAGATCTGCTGTAGGAAAGCATTATGTTCTTTGACGTTTTGACCCTGTTTCCTTCGGTGTTTACTGCTGTTACCGAAGTTTCTATAGTAAAGCGTGCTATAGAAAAGGAAATTGTTTCGGTACATGTTGATGATATCCGATCGTATACAACCGACCGGCATCGTACCGTTGATGATTATCCCTATGGCGGCGATGCGGGAATGCTTCTCATGCCTATTCCTCTTGGTAAGGCGCTTGAAGCGGCATTGGAGCGTAATAGCACTCGGTCGAACACGGTGGTGTATATGTCGGCGCAGGGCGAACAATTATCGCATAAACGCATCGTGGAGTTTACTTCGCAAGAGTCGATAATCATCGTATGCGGGCATTACAAAGGAATCGATCAGCGCATCATAGATAAATATGTAGATGTTGAAGTTTCGGTTGGCGATTATGTAGTGTCGGGCGGGGAAGTACCCGCAATGATTCTGATAGATGCGATAACGCGTCTGTTGCCTGGCGTTTTGGGCAACTACGATTCGGCGCAAGGTGATTCTTTTTTCAATGGGATATTAGGGCCACCGCATTATACCAGACCAGAAGTTTACGAAGGGGTGTCGGTACCCAAGGTGCTTTTAAGCGGGCATCACGAAGAAATTCGCAAGTTTCAGTATGCAGAGGCTCTGGAACTGACAAAAAAGAGAAGGCCCGATTTGTTTGAAGCGCATGTGCGTGGGCAGCATTAAAAAGGAAATTATTAGTTGTTTTGATAGTTTTTTTTAAAGGAGGATTGTGTGGTTGATCTTGTCAAGAAAATCGAAAAATCAGGTATGCAGGAAACCCGTCCCGAAATCAATCCGGGCGATACGGTAAGTGTTTCGTTGCGTATTCTCGAAGGCGATAAAGAACGTGTCCAGACCTTTACCGGTATCATAATTCAAAAGCGTGGAGCTGGGCTTTCTAAAACGTTCACCGTGCGTAAGGCATCTGGTGGTATTTATGTTGAGCGTATTTTCCCCCTTCATTCGCCTCTTATTTCCGATATTACTATAACTCGCCGTGGGGCAGTACGTCGTGCTAAGCTTTTTTATCTACGCGAACGTATTGGTAAGGCTGTTCGTATCAAGGAAAAAAAGTAAGACATTATTTGCCGAATACGGTTCTTATTGTATGATTAAAGAGAAGGTACTTGTATTTACCTTCTCTTTTTTTTGGAGCTTTTCGCAGGAACCATAATGCCTCCTCTCGAACGCACTAACCTTAAAACCGGCAAACGTCCGGTTGCCCTCGATGTTAGAACCTATAAATCGGGCGATGTCCTATTTGCAGAAGGTTCAACGGGTCGAGAATTATTTATTATCAAAGAAGGTAAAGTCGGTGTTTTTAAGGAATCACCCGATGGCCAGGTGCATCTTGCCAATGTCGAAAAAGATGGCATGGTGGGAGAAATGTCCCTTCTAGATGCTCTTCCTCGATCGGCAACTGTCAAGGCGATAGATCCTTCTTCGGCCATGGTTGTAAATACCGCAACGTTTGCAGCTGCGCTTGCCACGGTTCCGCCGTGGCTTCAGAGTATCATAAAAATTGTAGTCTCACGATTGCGCGACGCTAATAAGCGGGTTGATCAGGCAATTTTACGTGATAAAGATCGAGGTTTGGTATCGCTTATCATCCTGCTTTTGGTGCGGTATAAACACGATTTTTCGTCGATGCTTGCCCTGGATTTTGACCTTGTTGTGGTAGAAGGATATTTTGTTTGCAGGCTGAGAAAAAAAGAGATTCTTGCAATTCTTGACAATCTCGTAAAAAGGCGAATTGTTGCTATCGAAGAAGACACCGAGAAAAAACGGCATGTGTGCATTAAAGACCTAGAAATCCTAAAATTATACTGTGAATATCTTACGCTTAAAAGTATAAAGAAAACGTTTCGTGAATTGTCGATTCCCGAAGAGAGTGTTGCCATACTTAATAATATTGCCTACTGTGCCCAAAAATCGGCCATTGAAACAGATGATGGAACTACCCTGGCTCGTGAAATTTTGGTGGCAGATTTGGGAGATAAAAAAGCTGATAATCTCGATAAAATTTTATCCGATTTAAAGCGCCGCATGATTATTACTACGCCGCCAGGTGCACGAGATGACATTCTTGTTTTCAAACGGGATACGCTGAGTCGTATCAAGAAAATTAGGGAATGGGCTCCCCGTTTTGCTTCCGAAGTGGGGGCTCCCTAATGAATACTTTGGGAAAAATTGGCGCGGGACGTTCTATTGTCAATAGAAATGAACTCACGCTAAAAAAAGGTTCCCTCATGTTTATTGAGGGCGAAACCAGTAGTGAGATGTATATCTTGCGCTCGGGTAAAATTCGCATCCTCAGACAAGAGGGAGATAATGCCATCGAGCTTGCTATCTTAGGGCCAGGAAGTGTTTTAGGGGAGCTTTCACTTCTGGATAATCAACCTCGTGGGGCCACGGCGCAAGTTCTGGAAGAAACCACCGCAACGGTGATCGATCATGACCTTTTCGAAAAAACTCTTGCTGCAACACCCTCGTGGCTTGCTACCATGCTTCGCCTTGTTGTCAAAAGATTGCGCGACACCATGAAACGAACATCGGATGATATTGTCAAAAAAAATATTTCTGGTGTTTTGCAGGTGATGTCGCTTCTGCACGATAGCGAAGGGGCGCTGCATCCAGAAATGAAGATGAAACAGATTCCTGTTGCGCGTATCAAGGAGTGTGTTTTTGATATTATTGGCCTTGGAGCACTAGAAACAGAAAATGTATTTTTGCATCTTATTTTAAAAGACCAAATTCTTATTCGCAAAAACGAACGGGGTAGGGAACAGGTTTTTGTCAAGGATATCATGGTGTTTGGGCTGTATCTGGCATACCTTCGTGCAAAGCAGCGTGGCGTTGACATGTTTGGCGAAAAATTATCCGTTGCTGCAACTACGCTTCTGGGCTTTATTGTTGGCGCAGGGGACAAAAACGGCACTCGATTAACAAATGGCTTGGTTCGCATAGGTGTAATGCAGGTTGAAATAGAGCTGGAACGCTCGCACGGGGCATCTTCGCATATCGATTTTGACGCATACGATGAACTTATAGCAGGCAAAATTGTGGTTGAAGAAGCCGATGTTACACGCTCTGCTCATGGAACCCACAAGCGGGCAACACTTGTGTATAATCCCGAGTCGCTTGCTCGGCTACAGATCTTTAGAAAGTGGCTCCCCCTTTTCGCGGAGGATGTACAATTTTAAAGCCTTTTTCGTGGTATGCAGATCTTTTAACTGCCAAAGGCCGGGCCAGTTCCGGGTATTTTTTAGCGGAAGGCAGTCGGGTTCTGGATCAATTGACGCATTCTTATCCAGGATGCATCGAAGAATACCTTTGTGCCGATGGGGGTGTTCCCCAGGCAGCCTCATCAATTCCGTATCGGTCATTTTCACAGACCCGCATAACATCGCTTACTCAGTTAGCAACGGCACCAGCGCTTATTGCAGTTGTCAAGATACCCGAACCATCTTTACAGAGTGATCCCCCACAGGTGAGTGGAAATAGAATTCTTGTTCTCGAAGGAATCCAGGATCCGGGCAATGTGGGTACTCTTATCCGGTCTGCTGCGGCATTTAATTTTGATGCAGTGTTTCTCGACCTTGTTTGTGCCGATCCGTTTTCACCCAAGGCCGTAGCTGCTACAGCAGGAGGTGTTTTGTCGGTTATGCTGTGGCGAGGAGCGGCGTTTTATGATGCGTTGGCACGTTTGCAAAAAACCTGTGGATTTTCTCTTATGATAACCGACGTTCATGGGGATTCCTTGCTTGCTCCCAGTGAACTTGATTTAAAATGTATGCTCGCTTTGGGCAACGAAGGCAATGGAATTAGCACGAAGCTTCGTGCAATGGCAGATTGTACGGTTACTATTCCTATACAAAAGAATAATGTAGAATCGCTTAATGTTGCTGCATGCGGGGCAATTTGCATGTATATGCTGCAAGGAAAGCTCGATAGCCCTGTTTAGGATGGTTTAGCCAGAGTAATTCTTGCCCTTCCACCTTTTTTTGAAGCATACATAGCTTCATCGGCGCGCTTGACAAGGTCGGTATCATCTTCTCCATCGACTGCTTCTGCAATACCAATAGAAATTGACGTACTGCCAAATTTGAACGAGCTAAATTGTTTTTGGATACGTTCGGCTACAACGATCGAAGATGCCTGATCGGTTTCTGGTAAAAGTACCACAAATTCATCGCCACCATACCTGAATCCGGCATCGATATCTTTACGGATGCAAGCCTTAATGACCATAGCCAATGACCGCAATACTTGATCGCCGCGTTGGTGCCCCATGGTATCGTTGTACTCTTTAAAATGATCTACATCTAAAAGAATCAGCGATAATGTGCGCCCGGGGTTTCTTTTTAAGCGTCCCAATTCCCGTCGTATCTGATCGTAAAAATGCCGCGAATTGTAGAGTTCGGTAAGGCTATCGGTAATAGCAAGCTTTTCGAGGAGCTCATTTTTTTTAAGAAGCTCGAATTCGAGTTTCTTTTTCTCGGTGATATCTTTAGCGGTAATGACCAGCCCCTTTATTTGGCCTGCCTCTTCTTTCATTTCTGAAATGGAGAAGTTTAAATGAATAATTTCCCCTTGGCTCGTTTTCATAGGGATTTCTTCGTTGGTCGATTTGCCAAATTGTAAAACGGCATCGGTAACTTTTCGATAATCCGACACGTTGATAAAAAGCATGTCGAATGGCTTGCCTACAATTTCTGCTTGCGTATAGGCAAAATGCAGTTCTGCGCCACGGTTAAATTTTAAGATTAGACCTTCGGTATCGACTGTAAAAATAATGTCGGTTGAATCCTGCATAATGCTTTCGAAGTATTTCGCGATATTTTGGTAGCGCCTGCCTGTGGTGGTGAGCTTGTCGATCTTCTGAGTGAAATGCGCCGAATACTTTCTCAGCCACAAATACTGTGTCACAGCCCAGGCTGCCGATAACAATCCGATAAAAAGCACGGAAAATCGAGAATGTTCTACCGTTATAGCGAGACACAGCAAAAGGATAAAAAGCGTTAAAGCGCTTAAACCAATGCGGTGAAAACGAGCAAGCTTCGCATCGGTAAACAATGCGAATTGATTAGGAGCGTATTTTTTTCTCATATACGGATATGGAGAAAAGTGTTATGTAATTATGTCCTTACTTAAAATATACCATTCTGACGAAGCTAAGTCACAGATTTATTAAGGAATTAGCACGCGCCAAAGAGGTTGTTGAGATCCTAAAAATACACTCGCTACCTTCCTGAGTGCACCTAAAGGGCATTAATGCATAAAAAGGATCACTGATTTATATGATTAGTATGATAAAGATGATTTTTTAAGGCAAATGCACTTGATAAGGTTTCAAGATAATCAATGTAATCAGGTAAATCACAAGAATCATCGGTTGGGACTTGGGGATATGTACTCTAAAATGCGCCACTCCGGAATGGCACAATGTATGATCTTTTCGGGATGTGTTTTTGAAAAAGTAGAAGGACTTATGTCCTTCTACTTTGAGCTGAATCTTTGTTCGAAAAAATTTCTAAAGAGAAGCGCGTCCAAAGAGAAGATGCATAGACGCCAACACAGCACAAATTAAAGCTGTTTGATCATAAGTATAGTTATATGTATATTCGTAAGGATTTAAGGAGAAGCTATCGTGCATCTGTTATTTCAATGGGATGAAAAAAAAATTCTAAAAACATAGAAAAACACTAAGTATCCTTTATACATGCAAAAGAGGCTTTTTATGATGGTTCCCGTATAATTGCAAAAGATTTGGATCATAGTACAGAACGCGAAACCAGGTTTTATTGCTTCGGAAAGGCTGGAAAAGGAATCCTTACCGTGCGGTTTACCTACAGAGACAAAACTATAAGAATTTTTGGTGCGGGCTATTGGACAAAAGGGAAAAAAGTTTATGAAGAACAAAATTAATTACGCTGATGGGGAAATTGGAAACTTTGAAATAGTCAAAGATTTCCTACCTTCACCATCCGACCTTGCAAAGATGGAAAGCAATGTTAAAGTAACGATAAACCTTCGAAAGTCCAGTGTCGATTTTTTCAAAGGTATTGCTAAACAAAATCATGTGCAATACCAAAGGGTAATCAGATCTCTTTTAGATACTTACGCAAACTCATATTCTAAGTAACATGGCAATGAGCACTTAATAAAAGCAGAAGACGGTAGAAGCTCTCTGCGCATTAAGAAAAATAGTAGCACTTAACAACTCTTTCAGCCAGTTAATTATTTACACAAAGAACAAGTGGAGTGCGCATAGGTTGATGCTGCGGCTAGGAAGACTTCCTTCGCCCTTGGCAATAACAACGAATCTCTAGCTCACCTCATTCAATGTCGAAATAACGGTGCAATGCTCAGCCCCACAAGAACTCAAGAGTTCCTTGATTTTATGTGCGCATTGCATATCGGGTGCAATAACGTAAAAAGCTCCGCCTCCACCCGCTCCGCTCATTTTTCCACCGTACGCGCCTAGAGCAATACTGTTTTCGAGCAGTGTGTCAATGTGAGGTGTGCTGAGGTTGATTGATTTAAGAATAGCATGGGCATTGTTTGCATGTGTTCCGAGTTGTTGCGCGAGGGAACCTGGAAGTGATTGCAAAAGGTCACAGGCTTTTGCAGATATGGTTCCCAGGGTATTATAAAGATCTTTGATTTTAGGGCTAGTAGCCGATTCTTTGAGGGTGCGTGCAAGAAGCTCTGAGGTTGAGAATTTTCGAGGTATACAACCTATAACAATGCACAGTTTTGGGGTTGGTAGTGTGTTGATTTTGGGGAGTTCGTTTGGTATGGGATACAGCGTACACCATCCGTTTGAAAGAGCTAGCGCAGTATCAATCCCCGATGCTCGCCCATGAAAATGCTGCTCTCCGGTATTGGCAAGGGACCAAATATCCAAAAATGTTGGATTGTAAGCTTCGAGAATGATTTTGGCTGTTGCGCCGCACAGTGCTGCTGAAGCGCCAAAACCCCCCTGCAAAGGTACTGTTGACGTTATGTCCCATGCACCATGAGCTTCTAAAAAGCAACATTTTTGGGTAAGAATTGCCACCAGTTCAAAAAACTGGTGGGCTTTGTCTTGAGGAATTTCTGGGTTGAGCGTAGAGCTCATGGCTTTTGGCGCGGGTGTAAACGAAACAGTAGTGAGAAGGGGCAGCGTAAATCCGCACGCAGGATATCCTCGCAAGATTACATGTTCTCCAAAGAGCAGCAGTTTTCCGTGGGCGCTTTTTCTTACCTGCATGTAAACCCAACCTTACTTATGCGCAGGTGAGTTCCTAACCCATGCTTACAAAATGCTATGAGCGTTTCGTTGCCGGCACCACATGCTTTAATGAGAATATCGGGGAAATTGGCTTGAACCTGTGACGGTACGGTTGCAGGGATGTTGAGCGCATTTCCCAATTGGATGCCAAGAAGAGCGTGCCGTTTGAGATGATCGAGAAATTCTAGAGCGGTTTGCGCATGTGTCATCTGCTTTGTGAGAAATACCGATTGGGCGCGAAGGGTATCCCACAGTCGAGGTTGTCGTGCAATGAATTCTTTCCAGGCAGTTATAGCACTCGATGTATTGGCTCTGGCCGGGGAATCGATGAGGTGAAAGCTCGAAAGAAATGGAGGAAGGGGTAGGGGAGAAAATGTTGGAATTTCGCCACCTGTAAATACGCCTGATCCCCCAAAGGTACTGCAAGCAACATCGTATCCGCTGCCCTTCCCATTTTGAAATTTACGATGAATTGCCAAAGCATGAGTAAATACATCGTGCTTGGAAGGGCATTTTTTTGTAACAGCAAAAAGGATTGCGACGGTTATGGCAACAGCGCACGCTGCACTTGACCCCAGACCTAATTTTTTCCCCTGAGAAAAAAATTCGCGTGAATCAATTGTGATAATCGCTTGTGGCCACAGAGAGGAAAACCCTTTGGAAATATTAAAATGCAGCATTGCCCCGTAAAGCATCGGATCTTCGATAATGGTTTCGTTTGTATAGCCTTTGACCGTGGTTCCAATAAGAGTACGAAGCATAAAAACAGGGGAGCGGTGTATTGAAAGAGTTAGGTGCCTATCGATTGCAAGGCCGATCCCGGTTCCTCCTTTGGTAAGGATGACGTATTCTCCACATAAAAGAAGATTTGCGGGAACAGAAATGGTAAGTGGTATCATAGTCGTTCTCTCTTGATGCTTTAAAAATACAATGCTCGGTAAACTTAATAAAATGTAACACCTGTGCCAACCGAGTCCACTACAATATTGTTTGTATCTATAATTTTTGAAAGTGCATACACAATTACAGGTACATCGGGCAGCAGACAGATACATTTAATTTGAGGCCCCGCATCCATGGTCTCCCAAACTTCTATACCATTAGTACGCAGGGTTTCAATTTCTTTGAGCAATGCAATTGAGACTGGGTTCCAGTACAAAATTGGTGGTGTTGCAGAGAGCATGACGCCAAACATTCGCATTGAGCTTTGCCGGGTGAGAGATCCAAGCAAAGGGAGATCTTTATGCGAAAGCGCCTTGTGCGCTTGAGTGTACAGCTTGTGGCTCTGCTCGATCCAGGCTTGATAATAAGGAGACGTCTGGGCACTCTGGTTCATGGCAGCGCGTGAACTAATGGTTTTTTTTTGTGAAATTGTGGTGCAAATAATAATGCGGAGCTCTGGCCAAAAATCTGGTGAAAACAATTGCGTCGCAGATTCTGCACCTTTGTTCCATGATGTAAATCCCCCAAATACCGCACGGGCTGCAGAGCCCGAGCCAATGCGCGCAAGTTTTGAAATGTCGTTTAGATCGGTTGATACATTGCATAGTTTTGATACAGCAAGCGCAAGCGCTGCAAATCCCGATGAAGAGCTGGCAAGCCCCGCTGCAGCTGCAAAATTATTGGTGCTTTCTACCTTAAAATGACATTCGGGAGACGTTTGCTCCCGAACATAGTCAAAAAAACGATTTGATTGATCTGGTGCTTGCGGTTTTCCATCTATCGTGACAGTATCGGCCTGTGTGCAAAGAGATACCTTTGTGGTAGTGGTAAGCTTAGATAATGTAATTGCAAGGCTTGGTACTGCAGGAATGTTGATGCCATGAGATTCTTTGCCCCAATATTTGATAATCGCAAGGCTCGGGTGGGCAATTGTTGTGCAGGATGTCATGATGATTTTGAAGTTTTCTTTTTTGCATGTAAACGCATATGCCCATGGGTAATGCCTTCGGAACACAGAGCCCGCAGTGCTGCAAAATTTTGTGCGAGTCCCACTGCAGCTGCAATGGCGCCAAGGCGTGGCCCGGTGGGATTACTAAGAAGTTTGAGAGAAAATTGAGCAGTTGGATCGGTGTTTGTAGATCCGCCAACTACGGCAAAGGGCGTGGGAATATCTATTGATCCAATAAGCATAGTGTCAACAATCGAATACTGCGTAAGACTGCGGTATTGACCACTTGATGCTGCAAAAAAATGGGCGGCAGCTTCTAGAGCACGCGTGTCGTTTGCAGTTGCGAGCGCTAATGCAGAAACGCCGTTCATGATCCCTTTATTATGAGTTATGGCACGGTCTGGATCGTGAAAGGCAATAAGACCTGCAGCTACAATTCGTTCTGCAATTTCTGATGATGTAAATAATGTTCTTTTTGTCGGCAACGCGGAAACTGGTATAGAAAAACGAGCCGTGGCCCGGCGCATGTGGGCATTATTAGAAAGGATCATGAGCAAGGGATTAATCCCCAAAGTTTCCCTAAGCCAGTTCCCAACGTGCTCGCAGCAGGCATTTACTGCGTTTGCGCCCATGCAATCTTGAACATTTATGGCAAGTGTTATCTTTACAGAAGTTGTGTGTGGTATTCTTGAAATTGTTGCATGCGTTAACCCGCCACCTCTATTTTGCATTGATGCAAGAGCCACATTGGCAGTAGCGCAGAGGTCTGCATGAAGCGACAGAAGCTTTGCTACAAGCTGATCCGAAGATTCAGAAATAATAATTTGCCCAAGCATTAAAGGTGTTGGTGCTGTAGTAGTAAATCCCCCATGCCTGCCGATGATGGTTGCGGAAAAGCTTGCTGCGGCAATTACCGAAGGTTCTTCGGTGGCTAAGGGGATTTCGTATTTTTTGCCATCGATAATAAATCCAGTTGCAACGCCCAGGGGTATACCCGCGATACCAAGAGCGTTTTCGATGCTTTTATCTGCATGCCGCATATAAGCTTGTAAAGGATCTGGACATGAGAGAAAATCTGGGTCACCAGCGTTTACTGAATAATACTCCCGACGCTTTTTTGGGGTTGCGTTTTTATCAAAACGAAGACTCATGGCAACTCTTTTCTCCAATCACCATTCAAACGGTATTGCTTGACTTTGCTTATAAGAGAGTCTGAAAGAATGAGTGGTACTTTTCTGAGTGATGAAATAGTTTGCGAACCACTGAGCAACTGGATCTTTTTAAGATCGGTTCTAAGGGATTCTATTAATATACAGAGTGCGTCGACATGTCCTGCTTTTTCGGCTTGCAAAAAAGGTAGCGCCATACCAGCGGCCTGCGCACCCAGGGCAAGCGAACACGCGATATCTCGTGCTGTACGAATCCCCCCAGAAGCTAAAATTGTCCCGTCACTATCATGAAGGGCTGCCACATTGAGAGCGGTAGGAATTCCCCAGTGAGAAAAGTTTTCGGCCACGCCCGATGGATTGCAATCGTTGCGAAGCGCCTCAACGGCTATCCAGTTGGTTCCACCAGCACCCGCTACATCGATTGCGGTTGCCCCGTTTTCTAAAAGTTGAGAGACAAGTTTGGGTGTAAAGCCAAAGCCCGTTTCCTTTACGATAACTGGTATGGGCGAGATTGTGCAAAAAGAGGCGATAGCCGTAATGATGTTGCTAAAATCACGATCCCCTTCGTCTTGAAATAGCTCTTGTCCAACATTACAATGGATAGCCAGGTATTGGACCTCAAGTTTTTTAAGAAGTTCAACAAATTGCTTAACGTCAAGATCTTTGAGTTGTACGGCACCAATATTGGCAATAACGGGAACATCGGGTGCCCATTTTTTTAAATGAAAATGTTCGAAGAGGTCGGGTTCGGAGAGCAGTATCCTGACAGATCCCATGCCAACCGGAATTCCCATGTGCTGGGCTGCTAAAGCGAAGTGGCGGTTTGCCCGAAATCCTTCTGCTGATCCGCCCGTCATGCATGAAATAAAGAGCGGCAGTGAAATCGTATGGTTGATAAACGATGATTCGGTTGAAATGTCCTGGAAATGTAATTCGGGGAGAGCATTGTGTACAATAGTAATCTGATCGAATGCGCTTGAGGTCGTATGAATTTTTTCGGCGTTGTTGACGCATATCTCATGATGGCGTTTTTTCCTTTGTGCAAGTAGTTGCGTCTGATTATGTGATGCTGTATTCACGGTATCCGTCCTGCCGAATCTGTTGTAAATAAAAGTGATCGGGCGGAACGTCGACACCCGAAAATGAGTGCATGCCGGTACTATTGGATGTCCACCGAAGCCACTCATTATATCCGCTAAAATTTTCGGGTAATTCGTTTGCAAAAATAGAATCGAGATCCCATGACGCAATAATGCTTGGCGCACAAGGCATAAGAACTCCACCAAAGACAATCATGGTATTGCCAGATCCATAAGAGCACAACAATATTTTCTTGCCGATAATGGCATCGCCTTCTTCTTGATAGGCTGCGCGAAGCTGAAATGCAAGGTTGAGAAACAGTGCTCCATTGTAAATATTTCCAATGCGGGCAATAGCATCGGCCCCTGTGTAAAAATACCGCGTGTGCAGGATCGATTCTACCATGTGCTTATCACCTATTTTTTTGTCAACCATTAGATGTACCATTCCCGTGATTGCCATATTGCGAAAAGGAGTGTGCAGGGCAAAAAATGACGTTTCGTTGAGTACGGTCTGGGGATTCTGATTCGATCGGGCACAATAGTCGTCGAAGGATGCCGAAAATGCTTTGGCATAGCATTCGATAGAATACCGCCCTTTTACTACCGCGGTTTTTTGGTCGATGGGTCTAAAAAAATCATCAACATCATAGCTACAGCTGCCAACATTGCGCATATCAAGCTCTATAAGTGTTGGGGAAAGACTTGCCCAAACGGCCACTGCTCCTGCGCCCTGGGTAACCTCTGCTGTTGACATAGGCTTATAGCGTGAAATATCACTTGTTACTATAATGCCCGATTCTTGGGCTCTTCCGCAGGCACACAGGAGTGCGCATACACTCAAGAGAGAAAGCGCCCCTCCAGCACATCCATTTTGAATCTGAAAGGTAGAAATAAGCGATGGGAGTTCGATACCGCTTCTCTGGAGCATGCCCTGAATGTACGAAGCAATAGATTTAGACATATCTAGCGAAGTTTCGGTTCCTACAACCAGGTATCGAGATGATGCGGGGAGCAGGTTGCGATTACGCGAAAGGAGCTTTTTAAGGGCCTGTGCTGCAATGGTTGCAGAATCTTCCCACGAATGCGTAAATCGCATCGCTTTCTGGCCGGTTAGCGTTACGGCATTGCGGAGTTTTCTACCCAATTCTGGTTGTTCGATACTGCGCTGGGCTATAAGAGTTTCGAGCGAAATTTGCCGAGAAGGAATAAAAACGCCAATATCATCAATACCCACGCTGTGTAGGTTATTATTCATGGAGTGCCTTTTTTTAGGATACCTACTCGGTTTGAATCTACCCACCGTGTGTTAATCATACAAAGTAAGGAGCAGCTATTGTTTATAAATTCGATCAACATTGTTATGATATTGTTAGCGCGGCGAAATTGTTTGAGACTTTTCAAGGTCTAATGGATTATTGGTAACCCACTATAGAACAATGGGCAGATGCTTCCAATATTTGTTTGCGCCGTCTTCAACAGCATTGTTTTGCGGCTATGATTATATATGCGCATATGCGGTATATAATGCAAATCAAACCAAACAAATAAGAGGAGCAATTAATGCGATAGCATCAATTGGCGCTTGCCGTGTTAGCAGTCACCATTCCGCTCTTAGCGGATGAGATAGGTCAACGAGGATATGATGTTAATAGCAAAATTGAGCAAACCTTTCGCAATGCCCTTGGGGTTGAAGGTATGGCAGACGATTTTGAGGTTGGTGAAGATATTAAAGTTGATTTCAGTGAGTTGGGTAAAACGGTTTATTCCAGAAAATATGTTGATAAAAAAACTGGCGAAATAAAGCGAATTACCATCGATAATGCTGCTAAAGAATACTTGGTATGGATTAGCTTGGTCGAATCGATAATAGTTATATTAAGTTTTTGTGGCTCCGCTGCAATTGCGGAGCCACATTCGGTTACAGCATCAACAATGGAGCCTAAGTGCTAAAAAATTATCAAAAAGTAAGACTTTTCCAAACAGCTCTCGTTTTTTTGATAATAATATTCCAATATGCGTGGTCACAGAATTGTAAGGTGCAGTGTGGAGCTGCCGATAGTTGTATAAAAATCCTCAAGCCATTGCGTGGAGAAGTTTACCAAGAAGGACGCGAGCTGCTGGTGCAGTTTGCAGTTGGCCCGCAGAGTTTAGATATTGCCGAGTTGTTTCTCTATAGCGATTCTGGTAAGACAAAATGCTCAAGCCTTACGAGATCTCCTTTTACAATTGCAAAATATTCAACTGCTTGCTATATTAGGATTATGCCCTATGCCAGCGACGGCCGCCGCCCGCCACAAGGGCAAACTGAAGGGTTCTTTACGATACAAAAGGCTAATAAAACCACGTGCGGAATATATTTTCGGTAGGAAATAGCTTTGCTTTGGCTAATCCAGATTCTAAAATGTTTGACATAATGGGACATTTGGTTGCTAAAAATTACAACTCAATTGATAACAAGAGCACTCTTGGATCTGGTGCATTTTTTGTGTCCATGAAAGCAAATTTGCTGCTGACTGGACTCCCACGGTTGATATTGCGTTAACTATCCACTCACCCGTTTTAAACAAAATTCGGTATATTTGTTTTGGGAAATTAGCTAGTGCACGGCCTTACCCAACCGTAGTGGGCGCGAGCGATGCAAGAGACACGTGTGTTATTAACATAGAATAGCTGCATTAAGAAATTGAGCATATTTTTATTCCTGTTATGCAAATAACTAGAACACTAATTCAGTAAAGTAAGCAGTAAAGTTGTTGGCCATTTTACCGGTATTGAAAGGCAAACGAATAGGATGCGCGCAATGAAATTTAAAATCAGGACAAAAATAAAATCAGTAAGACTGTGGCAATATTCATTATTCCTTGGCTTTTTTATTTTAGCAAAGCCATCTAAAGCAGAAATAATCTTCGACTCCACAATTGCGCATTATGCGAATCTTTCAAGCACAGACACGATTTGTAAACACATCAAACGACTTCAAGACTTTAAAACCCGACTCTTAAATTTAGACATGATAGCATGGCCCGGTGGCGCATTCGGCTACCATTCAATTTTCAAGCGTACAGTAGCCGACCTCGTTGCGCAGAAATTGAACGGTCCAAATCTCTCGCGGTTTCGATCTATTCATCAATTAAAACTTCCACATTCTTTAGAGCCACCTCGTAGGTCTCCCCGTCAGAGGCACAACCTACAAGTTCCGGAACTTCAGCAATAAATGTCTGATCCTCATCGGACCAAAAAATTAAAACTTCTTATTTAACCACTTTTCAATACTCCTCAGCGATATCTTACTAAAACTTTCTTGACAAAAAAGACCTCGTAAGAGTACCTAGCCTTTTTTAGTAGGTGAAAATAAGGGAGCCTTGTTTGCAGTCCTACACCAGTCTCATTTCCGAAATTTCTCTGTAGTTTCTTCTACCGCTTGTTTTAAAGATGCCCATACTGATTCAATACCTTCTTTGATTGAACCCCAAGCGTGTTCGCCGGCTTTCTCTAGTTCAGAGATCTTTGCTTTGCCTTCTTCAAGCTTTTGTTCAAGCATAGCAATGTGGGTATTCATGTCGAGTTTAACTTCCTGGGCAGCATGGTCAGTGGTGCTTTTAAGTTTTTGAACTTCGGACTTCCACTGATTCAACTGGGCTTGTTTGAGGCGCAAAAACGCATTCTTCTCATTCATTTAATTCTCCTTAGTTAAAAATTTTTACAATGTCAATTAATTAATATATGGCGGATTGAGCTCTTTCGTTTGAACTCAATCCGCTATTTCCTAGGATCTTTTCGGATCCACAAAGAGCAGCACAACTCCTCCAATAGCAAGAATTGCACCGATAATAGGTGAAATGAAATGCTTTTCTGTGGTCTGGAAGTGCATGCCGAGAAAATTTACAGGTGCGCCCGGGGTGCTAAAGCTAAAACCTGTATATAAGAGTGCTACTACACCCACAGCAATTAATACAATTGCGATAATAGTCCTTGGATTCATATATCCTCTTTGTTAAGTAGTTTGTGTGACATGTGCTACACTACTCTTCGACCTTGAATAATCCGGACAATAATAACAATAACTGCAATCACCAGTAAAATGTGAACGAATCCACCCAGTGTGTAGCTTGTTATTAAGCCAACAGCCCAAAGAATGATTAAGATAACTGCAAGTGTCCACAACATAGAATACTCCTTTGTATAGTTTTAATAAAGATTGATTATCTGAAAATTCTAAATAATCAAGAGTTTTGCGCAAATAATCTGTCGGCTATTATGCTGCTGCGTTTTAGCTTTGGCAGGTCTATAATTACCTCGTGAACTCGTGTTGTACTGCTCATCCTGATAGTAAACTCAATTCCCTCATGAGGAACTACACACCCAATTCTTAAGGGCTTTTGGGCTCGATCCATAAGCCAATCGCTGAGCATTCTGTTGTCCTGGGTAATAAAACACTTAATTTCATTGCCAAGGCGAGAGAGCTCCACACCCCCGCCAGCCCTCAGTCTAAACGGAGAGATCCATTCGATATGTTCAGGTAGAATTATTTCCGAACTGTCTGTCATATAGTTCCTGTATCTTTTGTATTGGTTGTGGAATCTATTGTTATGTAAATTCTACAAACCTATCGAAAGGCCTATGCTTCCGGTGAAGTACTGAACAGCGTTGTCGCCGTTGAGCACTACATTGTACAGGGGGCAAATCTCTAAACAGAGACCGTCTTGACGTCCGAGGGAAACTCCTCCGCCCACCTGAAATCCCGATTTTCCAATCCACTCTCCGTCGCTGTATACATCGTCAAACGTTGCACCCAGTGGAATTTGAGCTATTGTTGCCTTTTGGCGCATTACGAAGAGCCCAAATCCAGCCTGACCGAAAACATTGATTGGGCTATTTGTAAAGTTTGTTCGCGCTCGAATAGAGGGAACTATTTCAAATATATCCGATGTACCCTCTATCTCTGTTTGAGTTATATCGGCAATCCCTTCGAGAAAACTTCCAACATCTGGAATCCACCGATTAAATCCAAAATGACCACCAACTCCTAATTTGTCAAATATCCAGAAGTATCCGTTCGCACCTATTACAAACCCGGTATTCCAGTTCTTGGCAGTGGAACTGATTGGTTGCGAGACACCGCCAAAGCCATTAATAGTAAGCTGTTGGGCTGCAATGGTTGCGGGAATAGTTGCCATTGTGAGAAAACCCACAGCAATCATCAGTGCTGCTTTTTTAGATGCTTTCATTGATTTCTGTCCTTTCAAATTGTTTATTATCAAAATCCTTGTGAGGTATCATTTGAGCTTGCAGCGGGCATCCAACCCGTGGTGAACATATCTGCATACAAAGGGTTTTGTCTGACATGAATGTCGGAAACTCGCTTATTGGTAATGACCAAACACCTATACGTGAAACATCTCTGGTATTCAAGATCTTCTTAATTTTCCCGTCAAACGGAAGGTATGTAGTAATAAGCCATACAACGGTTCCCGCGAGGCCTAACGCAATAATCAGTTCTAAGATAGCCATACAATATTACTTTCTTTAGAGGTGATTGATACAAGGTTACTTCTTTGGAGTAATAATACCAAGCTTTGCAAGTTCGGTTACTACAAGCTCTGCGATCCCGCTTTGTGCATTTACAATCGTACCAGGATCAGGAGTTCTGCTTGTACCGCTCCAAACCAATCGACCGTTTTTTCCGGTTGTGGTGACATCAATTGTTTTAATGTCAACCGTTTGCGAGTCGATATAGCCGGGGTGATTTGTTTCGAGATAGTATGTCCGGTATCTCTGCCAATAGGAAATTTGCTGAACTCTCTGGTCGACTGATAGGTTTCCTTGGTAGTAATATTGTACATTTCTATAGCGAGTAGGCATCGGCATTACTACCTCCTCGGTTGTCGTATACCCCTTAACATAGTGTGAGTTTTTTTCCGTTGGCAACCTGAGAACCACAAGAATTCCATCAAAGCCATTTGTGGAAACAGCAGATTGGATCTGCTCTGTATCCGGAGGCGCATCAGGGTAAATACTATAAGAGGCAACGGCAACCATGCTTTGTTTGGAAAGTTCACTAGCAAAGGCATCTTCCCACACACGTCGTTTGGTTTCATCTTTTCTTACCGCAATAACTAATACTTTGCCTAGTGGTGGTGATTTAAAATAAGGCTCATGCCAAATATCAACAAGGTTTGATGAAGCGCATCCCGACATCAGGCCGATCATACTTACACATACTACAACAGTGATTTTTTTGACGGTCGATATCATTGAGAAATCCTTTCGATTTTTCGAGAGCACGTTACGCACGTAGAGACTGAATTGTGTAGTAAGGAGATAGACCTTTTGTTATGAGCCATAATTCAATGCCCGCGTAACGAGATTAGTGGCCTTGTTAAGCGTTTCTTTAGCGTCAACTAGTTCTTTGTCGATAATCGTTTGAGAGAGTTCCCCAGATTCCGCATCGATACGTTTTTCTAGGGCTATGGCTATTGATTCCAGATCTTTCGCCGCCACTTTTACTACTGCACTTATTTCACGACATGTTTTTTCTGCCGATGCTACACGATAAAAACGGAATATCTTCCAGGTTGTGTAAGCCATTGCTCCTAACACAGCGCCGCGCAGTAATAAGTGTAGGTAACATACAAGCTTGTTCATACGTGCTCCCTTGAGAATGTGTGCGGTTGCATTATGCCTTACCGTTCTTAATGGTCTCGAAGATGCTTTGAACCCGGGCAGTTGCAGTATCTAACGCATCTTTGGATTCGCGTAATCTTTCGTCAATGCCTTTACCCATTTTCTCTGCCAAACCCATCCGGTGTTCCGGACGCGCCGACTTGATAACAATTATGAGACCAATAGCCCCCATTATTCCAGCTGTGCATAGCATTGCATACTTGAGTATCTTGTTCATTGTGCTCCTACTTTCCATGGTTTACAGATAAAATTTGTGATGGTAACCGCAATGAATTTGCTATTACCTTCATTAATCATTGTGCTACTAGTATCTAGCAATAAGAGTGCCATCGGAAAAATGGGCTTTAGGTAAGCGCTGGGGCTGTTGTGGTTGTGTAAGGGGAATAGCCTAAACCCAAAATCGGGAATCGAATCGTTACTATTGGGAAATCTGGTAGTTTTTGGGGAATTGGGTACGAATAAAAATGGCATAACGAGCAGAACACGGAGTATGGTTATACACTGAGTCGTTTAATTCGGCCGTATCGTGAGGTAATTGCAAAACTCCCAGATCGCTTCGACATTTCGACTCCGCTCAATGCTCCGCTTCGCAGCGAACGGCTCCAAACCGCACTCTGAAGGTGGTTGCTGAGCGGGGTCGAAATGTCGAAGGGTGATGGTGAAGAGTTTTGCAATCGCCTTGGCGGTTAAAGACCTAGGGATCGAAGCTTGTCTTCAACTTCTTCTGCACTGTCAAGGGTCAAGAGTTGCGGAAGTGCTGCTTGCAGCGACGCTACATCGAGCGCTGCGAGAGCGTTGCGCACACCATGGATAGCATACGGTTGAATCGAAACATTGGTAGCGCCCAAGGCTGCAAGCAGACTGCATCCTAAGGGATCTGAAGCTATTTCTCCGCAAACAACAAGATGCTTGCCGCTGTTGTTACAAACGGTAATTACATTTTTGAGCATGTTTAAGAAATCGGGGTGTGTAAATTTGCAGTAGGTTTGAACAACCGACTGATCCCTGTTGGCCGCAAAAAAGAATTGAAGAAGATCGTTTGTTCCTAAACACACGAAATCTACTTTAGGCAGGTAGCGCTCCAGAGATAAGGCAACGCTTGGCACTTCTATCATAATCCCGAGATTTGGAGTGCTGCCAACAAAATTGGTTTCCAAGAGGATTTCGTCGATAACTTGCCGAGTTTTTATCACATCCGATAGGGTAGTGACAAACGGGATAAGAATCTTGACCCGGGTGGCACATCGTGCAGAGAGGATCGCTTTGATCTGCCGTCTCATCATGGTAGGATTAGCCAACAAAAATCGGATTCCTCTGCACCCCAACTGCGGATTAGCTTCCTTGTCCATTTGAATGTAGATGGGCAGTTTGTCGCCACCCAAATCTAAAAGCCGTAGTGTAATGTCGGTGATACCTTCTGCGCCCAGTACTTCGACATACCACGCAGCTTCCTCTACGTAGGTTAGCGATGTAAGCGTTGCAAGATACCGCATTTCGCTACGAAATAAACCTATTCCGGTGATGCCTTGACTATATGCTAGTTTCATGCCTGCAAGGGTTGATGCGTTGCATTGAATGTTGATTTGGATGCCATCGGTTGTAGTTACGGTGGATTGCGCATCTGCGGCGCCAGCATTTGTAACTGTTGCTGTATACCGTTCTTCTCCAACAGTAGATTCTTTAAGAGCCGATTCGGTGGGGTTTAGAATGGCACAACCTCGGTAGGCGTCAACGAGCACATCGGTTGATTCTTTGAGAATTAACCCAATTCCTGCAAGGTCAATAATCACCGGTATTCCCAAAGCGCTGGCCATTATTGCAGCGTGCGAGTATTGGGCAGCATCTTCGACTATTATTCCTGTTAATTTGTCTAGTGGCACCGCAGCCACTTCAACCGGAGACAAGCGATCGGCAACGAGAATAGAGCCTGCTGGCATATTTTTTATAGACGAAATACGCCCTTCTTCGGAAGGCAGCATGTTGTAAAGTACTCGATAGTACAGATCCTGTAGCGTAATGGCGCTTTTTACCGCAAGATCATTGGTGTTTTGAGAGACAATATCCCGAAGCCTTGCAATTTCTTCTGCAAGAACCGTTTTTCCCTGTAAACCGGTGCCCTCGATGGTTTCTTTTATAGGAGCGACAAAAGACGGGTCTTTGAGCAGCGCAAGCGATGCTTCGAATATTGGGCTTGATTGATTTTCGGAATCGTGTCCGCGATTGTTTGCTAGGCGCGAGATCTGATTCTGGCTCCTATGTACCGCCAAGTCAAAAAGTGCCAATTCCGACGATATAAGGTCGACGATCCTTGTATCCTGTCTGAATTGTTCGAGATCCAATTTTTTAAGCAGGAAAGCTTTTCCGCGGCCAATTCCCGTTGTTATCGATTTGCCGTAAAATGTCATTTCTCCTTGCATAGGGCTTTGCTCCTGTTAGCTTTTTGACAAGATATTTTGGGGAACTAGGGGCAGCGTAAAAAAGAATTCGCAGCCCTCTCCGGGAACGCTCGTAACTCCGATGTTGCCGCCATGGGCTTCAATTGCCAATTTACAGAATGTTAATCCGAGTCCGATCGAATGCATTACATGTTCTTCGTACATGGCTACCTGACCAAATTTCTCGAATATTTTAACGTGATACTGCGCGGGAATACCGGGCCCGTTATCCCACACCGACACGCGTAGCTGTGTTGCTTCAAGAACTGCACGTATTAGTATACGGCTCTTATGCGGCGAAAATTTGAATGCGTTGCCCAGAAGATTGCTCAATACCCGGCGAATAAGGCTGGGGTCACACCACACGGAGGGCAAGGTGCTATCGAGTTCGGATTCAAGTAAGAAATTGTCTTTTGTTGCACTGTGGTATTCCAGCGCCTCAGAGAGCAGTTTTTGAAGAGAGCATTCTTTGGAGGCCACAGGGAACTTGCCCTCTTCCATGCGATTTATGTCTAATAATGAACCTATCATTTCCTGGAGTGCTCCCAGCGAATGGGTTGCTCGAGCAAGATAATTTTTAGGTTTTGAATCCGGTGTATCCACCAGAGCTGACTGTGTCAACTCAAGCATAACCATGGCGCTTGCGAGCGGGGAGCGCAGGTCATGGACAATCATATGGGTTAGATTATTTTTGAGCAATTCCATAGCTGTTAATTTATCAATTGCTTCCTGTTGCCGTTTGTAGAGATTACTAATATGGGCAGCATTGCGCACCCGCAGAGCGATATCTTCTATGTCAATTGGTTTGGAAATAAAATCGTTTGCTCCGGCGGCAATTCCTTGTATCCGGTCGGTGCGGTCGCTCAGGGAAGTCACAAGTATTACTGGTATATGAGAAGTGTGGGGGGCCTCTTTTATCTTTCTGCACGTCTCTATGCCACTCGAATTGGGCATAATCACATCGAGCAGAATAACATCGGGAATGGTGCGGGTTAAGTATTCCTGAGCATCTTCGCCATTTATGCAAATGTCAACTATATACCCGAGAGGAACCAACAACGCCTGCATGAGTCTCAGGTCTTTTGCTTCGTCGTCAACTACAAGGATCCTCACCGAATTTTCCATGTTATGCCGCCTTTGTCGATTCTTGATTGCTGGGGTTCTGCGGGATAAGATGCTCGTTTATTTTTTTGATACAGGTGCGCACATCTATTGGTTTTGTGATGTAGTCGTCGCACCCCGCGTTGAGTGCTTTTTCCCTGTCCCCATCCATGGCAAATGAACTTATTGCAATAACAATAATCTTTTTTGTTTTTGGATCATCTTTGAGCGCTCGTGCCACGTCGAAGCCATTCATTATCGGGAGCATTATATCAAGCAAGATAAGGTCGGGCAGAAGTTTTCGGGCATTTTCTAACCCTGACTTACCGTCTGTCGATTCTGCTGTCTGGTAATTATTTACTTGGAGAATATCCCGAAAGAGTTTCATGTTTTTCTCATTGTCCTCAATGATCAGGATCAACTTACTCATTGTGTCACTCCAGTGTTAGCGTTAATAATAATGGTAGTATTTTTATCGTTGTTTGGGTTTACAGATTCTTTGAAAAAATGAACAGGAATAATCAAATGAAAGACACTCCCTTTACTGTCACCAGCGCTTTCGACCCAGATCTTGCCTCCATGCATGTCTACAATTCTTTTGCACAGAGAAAGACCAAGACCGGTCCCGGGTGTTTTTGATGTCAATCCACCCCCTATCTGGTAGAATTCATCAAAAATTCTGGTATGATATTCTGGGGCGATGCCAATGCCGCTATCCGCAACACGTATAAGAACGTTTGTTTTTTGCAGTGAAGCTGTTATCGTAATTGTTCCACCAGGTGGAGTGAATTTTGTCGCATTGGAAAGCAGATTGAACATAACCTGTTTGAGCTTTCTTTCGTCGGCTCTAACGAAGAATCCATCGACAAGAGCTTCGGTATTCACAATAGTCTTGATGTAGTGCGCATGACACTTCTCTTTAATCATCACGATACTGCGTTTGAGCAGGGAACTAATATCAACTGGTGAAATGTTAAGTTCCATCTTTCCTGCTTCAATTTTCGAGAGATCGAGCACATCGTTTATTAGACTTAGGAGATGATGTCCGCTTTCTTCTATATCGCTTATATATTCATTCTGTTTTTCGGTTAGATTTCCAAAGTATTCCTCGGAAAGCACCTGAGAAAATCCAATTATCGAGTTGAGAGGAGTACGCAACTCATGCGACATACTGGCCAGAAAATTGCTTTTAGCTCGTGAGGCTAATTCTGCGGTTTCCTTGGCAGCGCGAAGCTCGGTTTCCAAACGATTGAAATCGGAGATATCCTTGAATGTAAATATTATGTGGGTAATAGACCCCCAGAAGTTTTTTAGGGGAGCAGCCATTACAGAAACGTGAACTTTAGAGCCATCTTTCTTAATAAGACCAACCCTAAACGATAAGGGGGTACTGCTCGTGGGGCGCATATGGATCATTTCATTGATAAACCGTAGATCATGGGGTTCAACTAATGTCTCTGCAATAGAACTCAGCGAACCGTTAACCAGCGTGCTACGATCATATCCTGTGAGCTGTTCAAAAGCCCGGTTTATGGTGACGATGATATCGTTGGTGGTCATGAGCAGCAACCCGTCTCCCATCGAGTCGATTATCGCTGCTCTTTCCCGCATGAGAATATTCTCCCGTTCCAGTGCTTCTGCTTGCTTGAGCTGAGATATTTCGCGTTCTGTCGTGGCAATTGCTATGGGCTTCCCTTGTTCATCAGTCAATAAAGTCGTGGTTAGCCAAACATCCAAAATTCTTCCATCTTTGGCAATACGCCGCAATTCGAAGGATTTAACGATCTCTCCTTGATGGATTCTATCGATGAGCGCCACCGCCGCTTCGCGATCCGACTCTTCAACAATATCTCTAACATTCATTTGCAAAGCTTCGGCTTCGGTAAAGCCATAGGTCTCTTTGGCGCCACGGTTCCAGGCCAGGATTTTGCCTTCGAAATCGTGCAGGATTACAGCATCATTCGAATCGCTTACTACCGTGGCAAAACGGCGCAGTTCTTCCACTTTCTCTTTTAATGCCGTCTCTGCTTTCTTGCGCTCTGTTATGTCGCGCTCTGTTGTAGCGATTGCAATGGCTTTTCCCTTTTCATCAGTCAATAATGTGGTCGTTAGCCAAACATCCAAAATTCTTCCATCTTTGGCAATACGCCTCAGTTCAAACGATTTGACAATCTCGCCATGTTTGATTCTTTCAATCAGGTTGAGCGCCGCTTCACGATCGGTCTCGGCAACGATATCCCGCACATTCATTCTCAGCGCTTCGGCTTCGGTATAACCGAACATTTCTTTGGCGCCGCGGTTCCAGGCCAGGATTTTTCCGTCAAGATTGTGCATGATAACTGCATCGTTGGAATCGCGTACCACCGTAGCCAGACGGCGCAGTTCTTCCACTTTCTCTTTTAATGCCGTCTCTGCTTTCTTGCGCTCTGTGGTGTCATTAATTTGCGCTATGAAATAGAGCGGTTTGTCTTTTTTGTCGCAAACCAGAGAAACGCTTCGGTTGATCCACAGTTCATGACCGA
>JBBRUX010000017.1:0-72909 GCA_038247415.1 Chitinivibrionales bacterium
CACGGCAGAAAAAGATTCTATATTCATGGTGGTAAAGAAGAAGGTTCTGCTCATGGAATAGATTTGACAAGCAAGATAAAAGAGTTTGTCGATGAGTTTAACAAATGTGGGAAGAGTCTGGTGCTGGTGGTAAGGGGCGGCACGGTATTGGTTGACGAAAGTGGTTCACTTATTACTTCAGCGCAGCTTGAAGCGATATACGGTTCCGCCTATAAGGCTTCAATTGCAACCTTTATCAAACCACTGAACGATGCGATGAAGAAATACGAGATCAATACACCGTTGCGAATCGCCCATTTTATTGCGCAAGTAGGGCATGAAAGCATGTGCTTCAAATACACCGAAGAAATTGCAAGTGGGGTGGCATACGAAGGACGGCTGGATCTTGGAAACACGCAGGCAGGCGATGGCAAGAGATTTAAGGGTCGTGGATTGATTCAATTGACAGGAAGAGCCAATTATACGGAATACAGCAAAGAAAACGGGAAGGACTACTCAACAGAAAATAATCCAGGCTTGATTTCGACACAGCCGATGTTGGCATGTGATGTTGCTGGATGGTTCTGGAGGAGAAATGATCTGAATAGTCATGCTGACAAAGACGACGTAACCAAGATAACGAAAGTGATTAATGGTGGTTTGAACGGTTTTGATGACCGGAAACGCATTCTTAAAGCAGCAAAAGGGGTATTCGATGTCAAATAATAATTCGTTTAGCATTCTCAGAAGACCGGTGACTTTCAATCTCCTGTTGGTTGGCATTTTGGCTGTCTTGCTAAACCTTTATTGTCAAGGTTCGGCTAAATATAATGTCAATAAGAATACGAAGAGAGAGTGCTTTGTTAAATTTAATCAATTGATAGATGGTTCGCAGTACGAATTTTGTATTACTCGTGTGAAACATGGCGAGGAATATTTGTATGATAGTGTTTTCTATAAGAATCGCACCGATACTGCTACACAAGGCTCATTCGGCGTTAGCAGTGAGTTGGACGCCAATTCAACTGTGCCGAATTGGAACTTCCAAGATATCAATTTCGATGGGTCGGTTGATTTTTGCTTTTATTCGTTGAGAGGAACAGCAAATATGACTGGCCAATATTGGCTTTACAGTAAGAACGGGATATTCAGGTACCTTGGAAAATACCCCGCTTTGGTTCCTGATAGTAGAAGCAAGCTAATCTGCTCTTATGAACGCGGCGACTATGCAGGTGGTGAATATGAGAGCAAGGAATACTTTTTTGATAGGGATAGCTTGGTGGAGTGCCGGACTTTGTCGCAGAAGTTTAATGCAACGGTTGGAGACACTACGTTTTTTATTCTTATGGAAACCGCCCGGCCACCGTGCGGCATAATTGACAGGAAAGCACGGGTCAAGATGTTTCAGTTGGGTGATTCAACCGTCATTGACACTGTTCGTTAATAACACACACAGCCCAACGTGGAAAGAAAAACAGCTACCCCAACCTAGCCCCGCTCCACGTTTCAACCACAATTGCCCCACGCGCCACGAGCTTGACTTTGAATTTAAAAACGTCCTTGTCATGCTGAATACAAAACACCACGCACTCAAGAAACGCGCCTTTGCGGTTCAAGTGCCATCCGGCAACCTTGACATCCTTGACCCATGAGCCGGAATACTTGATATAATCGCTGAGTGCCTTGCCGATTTCCTTTACATTCAAAGGAACTTCGACATAAGTATCGAAAAACAGGAGCTTGCCATAGAACAGCGGATTATTCGGGTCGTCATCGAGGGTGTTGTTGAGTTTTCGCTGCAAATAACCCTGCGCAGAATAGAATGAATGAAGAGGGCGTGGTACTTCCTCCAGTTCTACACCATTCAAGAAGTGCCCTAACAGGCAGTCGAGAAGCCACGCACGAGACATTGCAATTATCCTTGGTTTGAAAATCGGAATTGTTTAAAATACTTTGCCCGCATTAATTTTAGGTGCAGATACTATTTTCTCTCTACACTACACATAAAAATATCTCATTGACCATTTTATGAAACATTCCCAATACCTTACAGAAATAAAAGCATGAATGAGAGTTGGCGCTTGAAAACCAGAACTAGGTCTTTATCAAAATTAATTTCTTTTGTAAATCAAGAACCTTACCGTCAACACTCAACCTCATGTTATGCATTTTCTTGCTGCACTGTATCTCCCTCACCTGCTCGGGCACACTTTACGCCCAACCTGCTGGCGGCACTATGCCCTGCCAGAATATTGTCACAATGGGAGATACTTTTTGGAGCATACCATTATTGTTGACAACGGTGGTGAGATAGAAATGCAGAATTGCATTGTTGCGGGTTCCAATAGTGGAAATAGGTGCATTGCAATGACAAATGCGTAACCTGAAATACTACACTCGCTCGTACCAATAGGCAAAAAGATCGGCCATGGTTTGTGACAGTGGAATGGCAGGCTTCCACCCTGTATCGGCGAATAATTTGGCGGGATTTCCTCGGGATATTCTCCTGATTTCGCCGGCACGCAGTCGTTCGGGTTTAACGGCATGAGTAATTGTCAAAGGGCAGTTTTCTGAAAGAGTCGATAGTATCCATCGTAATGACGTCGTGGTGCCACTGCAAACATTGTAGATCTGATTCTTTGTGCCATTTGTAACAATCGTATAATACGCCTCAACAACATCGCGTACATCTAAAAAATCTATTTCCTGATCTAAATCGCCAACCTGAATTTCCGGTTTTTGTAAACCTTTGGCAACAAGGGCGCACTGGTAGGCCCAATCGGAACATACAAAACGGTTGGATTGCCCAGGGCCTGTATGATTAAATGAACGTGAATGTCGTATGTCAATGTCGAATTGTCGCGAATATTGTTGACCTATAAGCTCTGCTGCATATTTTGAAATCCCATAAAAATCGATGGGCCTACAAACGGTCGATTCATCGATAGACGATTCTCCTCCAGTAAGACCATATTCCTTAAGCGATCCTATCATGAGCGTAATTGCACCTGGTACTGCTTTTTTGACAGCATCTAAAAGGGAAGCTGCACCCATGACGGTAATATCAATTGAAAATTTAGGAGTGCTGGCATTATCGGGAACAAAACTAAGGCCTGCCAGATGAAAAATGTAATCTGGTTGAATGTCGCTTAAAATGGCACAAAGTTGCTCTGAATCTCTCATGTCAACTTTATAATATTTGTCGGCATGTGCGCACGTTTCAGCTTGGTCGATTCCACTGACCTCGTGCCCTTTGGTTTTGAGATACTGTGTGAGATGATTGCCTACGAAACCATGAATGCCTGTAATAAAAGATTTCACTACGTACCTCTACTAAGGTGTGCATCATGCAGAGAAGATGCTCAATAAAAAATGATGGTGTATATTCATCCCAAACAATCAAAATAAACTCTGGCGGCATATTTCGAGAACACTTTTTATGGATATCATTTTCATTGTGTGCGCTGCACGAGGTGAAGAGCTATCCTTGAGAGCCTCATCTGCTTGAACAATAGTAACGGCATTCCCGCAGGGCGAAAATTGCAGTGCATTAGAAGGGCCAAAAAGAACAGTGCTGGGCAATCCCAAAGCTGCCGCAAGGTGCGCTATCCCAGAGTCATTACCGATATAAAGTCGAGCTTGCACAAGAGAACTGGCAAGTTCCCAAAGATCAAGGTCGCACAAAATTATATCGCTATTTGGCAACCGCTCTACAAGTGATTCTTCGGCATATCCAATAACCCATGAAATGGGGGAGTTTATACGTAGCTGTTGAGCGAGATCGAGAAAGCGATTGAGTGGCCAATTTTTTTTAAGGCTGCCAGAACCTGGGTGTATGGCTATGGGTGCATTGCGCGGTTGAGTTGCACCTGCAATCGAAATAAGAGGATACGCGATAGGAGTATCCTGCACGTTGAAAAAATGTGCAAGGGCAGCGCGATGATAACGATATACAAGTATGTCTTTTGTAGGGAATGGCGCATGCGCAAAGGTGACAGGAATATATTTCTTGACGTTACTTACAAATAGAGAGTCTGGTTCGGTAAAGATAATCGCTTGGTCAAAGTTCATTAAAAAAGCACCTATTGCATCGCTGGGGATTTCTTGAAACAAACTGGAAAACAGTCTCTCATTAAAATTGTAGGCGTTTTGAATAATTCCAGTTTTGCATAAAAAAGTACCAAATGCTCCCTGTCCTAAAAAAGTATATGTACACGAAGAAAAGTTAGATCGATGCACGTTGAGCGCCGGAAGGATCCCAAGGCAGTCTCCCAATGCTCCGGCATGAAAAATTAGGACGCGCATAATTTTTGAAAGTATGTTTTTTCGGATTCAAGGGTAATCCCCGAAAGCGCTTCTAATCGTGAAATCCGATCAAGCATTTTTGTGGCCATCTCATTGTTTTTAAGAACATTGAGGGAATTTGTTGTATGCTGCATGCTCGCATGAATAGGAGCAAGCTCAAGCATGAAGTATTGATGTTTTTTGCTTATGCAGGATGCTACAAATATATCCCAGATATACTCGATTGCATTAACGCTCGGGTGTACCATGTCGGTATCATAAAAGCGATAATCTCTTAATTCGTCAAGGAGAATCTCATAGGCAGGAAAATAGAAGATAGTAGGGAACTGTTGCATGAGCTGATAAATAAGATTGGTACAACGCCCTTTACTGACAGAATTTTCAAAAGGTGTATCACGCAGGTGGCGCACGGGGCTTACTGTCATGATAATAGATAGATGTGGGTGCTGCTGCAAAAGGGAATCTATGAGTGCACTCCATCTTTCAATCAACATACTGTCATCAAGAAGTATTCTTTCGAAATCTGATGATGGCAGAGTGTGACAATTTGCGGCGATGGCTTTTGTTTTTTTATGCAAATAGGCATAGGCAGTTCCTACTGTAATTATCAGCATGCCATGATCCTGAATTTGAGCCATTCCCTCATGCAAACAGGTGTTCATTTTTTTAAGGCAGGCATCTATCGAAGTATCATTGAAGAAACTGTGATGTGCGAGGCTTTTGTATAGGGCGTTGTGCAGGAAAATGTCCTGGGCAACAAATTCTTTGCGTGCGATAAGTCGATCGAGTAGATCGGCTATTGATGCGGGGTTAAATAAAATGCCGGAAGGATTATGTACTATTGAGCAATGGTTATCTGCCAATTGATGTGCTATGGTGTTTGCAAAACAAGACCCAATCGATAGAATGGGTGTGGTTGACTCGATGGCAAACGAAGCTTGTGCAGTGGAAACAGGAGTACGGAATCGGAATTCACCGGAGGCCATAATTAATCGAGCCCGATAGTATTCTTACCATCCATAATCACCAGACCTTTAAAAAATTCTGAAGCTGAACCAGCTGCTTTAAATGGCCGGGGAGATTTGCCTGTCCCAACGTAAAAACCTACTTGATAAAGAATATCTCCCTTAGTTGCTTCCTGGGATTCTACGCGCACGGCGAGCATGTCGAGCCGACAGTTTTGCCAATAGGGGGGCGCGTTTCTTTCACCACCGGGTAAATAAATGAGCCCCTTGGTTCGGCCCCATACAAATTGGAAGAGAAGATTGTTTTCTACACTTGCCCAAAATGCTGGGCAACTCACTTCACGGTGTTTTGTATCGCTCTGAACAAATGTTTCTCGTAAAGATCCGCTGTTAAACGAAAGCTTGTAACCACTCCAATGATCATTGACAAGGTAAAGAGGAGAGAGATATTGCTCATTGAAAAAGAGATTTTGCTCGGCTACAATCTGATCAAAAACAAGAATTCCTTCATCTCCCCAGCTTAAAACGCGCACATCCCGGCGCAAAAGCTTTGCGCCCGATCGATCGCGGTAGATAATCCGACCATAGGTATCAAACCCATCTTTAATAAATCGATCCTGATGAAAGGCAACCTCGGATTGCTTTACCTCATTGCGCACACTGGGGATTCCCAGAAGCGATGCTTTACATGATGCTATGAGTTCGGGATTGTCGTGAACGCTTAAATTGATAAGCGGGTGGTTGCCCAGGGCCTTCCACGCTACGCTGCGCGTGGTGCGGGTGTTACGCCGGTAGCAGACTTGCACATAAGGATAAATTCGCCGGGTATCAACCGCGCTTTCGATTTGCCCAGATGAATAAAATCTGAATTCTTTTTGAAAGGGCAGAATTGCAAGCATCGCCAGTTCGAATCCTACTTGACTTTGGTACAGCAGTTCCCAGCCTTCGTACACGGGCTCAAAACCAAGCACCCATTGCCCTGTTTTTTTAGGATTTGTAGTAACCAGTCCTTCCATCCACGAGAGAAGCCTGCTTGTCATACGTAAAGCACGAGGATCGTTGTTCCATAACCCCCATGCAAGCGCAAAGGGCCGCGGTATAAACATGGGGAGGTCGTGCCCACCTGGTTCGTATATCATACCAGTTGGTAAACAAAATCTCAGCAGCACATCATGGGTATCCTGATGATGTTTGCGGCGTAGAAATTCGGGTGGTTCTTTTTCTGCCATCGAATAAGCAGCCATCGATAATACAACCCACATGCCATAGGTTAAAATTCCCGGCTGAAAAAAGCCGTGATTCTCTGCTGTCATATCAGGAAAGAGCGTGGTGGTAGAAGTTTCCTTGGCTACCGAGGACCCATAATATTCTGTGTGGTCGCCTTTATCCAGGACCGTCGAGGCCGTATTGAGAGAAAACTTACGCAATGCGCATTCCCAGTCTTTATAATTGGGATGATTTGGCAGGAGATTAACTGCCCAGGCAAGCACGAGGGTATCCTGGGCATTTTCTTCGAGCTTTGTGTCGATTTCACATCCATTAGGCGGGCGAACATTAATAAATCTATCTGCTTCAAATGCGAGTATGTCAAGAACTTGGTCGAAGAGATCCGGAGCAATTACTTCTTTGGACAAAAAGGCAGCTAATGCGAGTTGGGCAGTCCAAAGGCTGGATCGCCAGTTTTCTCCCCATCGTTTACGTTTAAGAAAACCTTCAACATCGTGATTGCCGCACAGGTGTGTTGCACAGGCCCACGCTATGCCTTTTTGCAAAAGCGTTGCACCTTCGTCGCGCGTAATAATGCCATGTGCAATATCGAACGAATCGGCGTAGAGGTAACTTGCCAAGATGCAAAGGCATTGCACATGAGGACGAATGACATATTCGATAACCGGCGACGAGCTTTCCACATGCGCCATATTAAAGCTTGCGGGATTGACATTTCCAAAAATTCCGTATTCGGGTCCTAAATCGTGCCACGAATTGAGATAATAAGGAAGTGAGTGCGAGAGGAGTCGGAAGACTGTTGACGAATCGAGTTCTTCGTTAAAATAGAGAACCTGGGTTTTGCTATTCATGATTCAAGAGGGTGTTCCATGGGGTAGATGGTAATGGTGCCGGATGCAGCAGCCTGCAGACATTTTTTTGCAAATTCTCGTGCGGTATTAGAATCGTACAAAACTAGAAAACGATCACCAAAAAAGCGAGGAATTCGGTCGCCCGAGAGCCAGTCGCTATGTGCTTCGACCATGGATTGTAAAAATGCAGGATCGTCGCTGCTGCTGCCAATTCCGATATAGGCCATTGCAAAAATGCTTTCGAAAAACTTTTAAATATTAAGTAGTTCTAAGAAATTAATTCAAAAGCAGATCAATCGAAAGGCAGAAAGAGGGATAGTCCTGTATCGCGGGGCATAAAATTTTCGAGCCAGGAAAGCACAATGTTAGATTTGAGCTAAATCTTCTTATTATTAGAAGTATTAGTAGATCTCGCTTTTTGCTCAAATGCACTTTCGGTTCCAAAGATTTGGATAATTGGATCGATTTTAAACCGCAAGAGTTCAGGTTCTAACGCATGTGCCGGATCGAGAATTGCTGCATAATGTCCTAAATCGGTGAATGTACGATAGAAATTGAGAAGTATCTCAGCGCACACCTGATCCAGTGCCTTGGTTTCTTTTAGTCGTATTGCTAAAGCTTTGATATTTGAGCTGTTTATTTTTTCAAATTCGGCTTTAAGCACATCCTGATGCTCTAAAATTGCATACCCAGCGAGGTCGATAATGTGAAAATGCGTTTTTGATGATATGAAAAGATCAAGATAGGTATCTTTTACACCTTGTTCTCTAGATCGGTCGATTGTATCACCGGCGGGTTTTCCCGTTATGCGGGCTACTATGCTTTGAACAGTTTCCAAGGGTAGCTTAAGTGTCGCCGCGATAAGGGGATTAGCTACATTTTTTTTAGCAAGACGATAAATCCTATGGTACATCTCGGCAGAAATTTCGTTAGATTTAGAACCCATAGCGCCTACATGCTTCCTGAATCGAAGAAAGAGCTACTAATAAATAGTATCTAATTAGCCTTTTTATCGTATCTTGAAGGATAAAGAAAGTCAAGAATACACTCTAAAAATTTAAATTACTCTGAAATGCACTTATACCGTTGACATTTTTTCAACGTGCTATTATTTTTATCAAGCTCTTTATCGATTTGATTCGCCGAATTTACTGCTCAGTAGCTCAGTCGGCAGAGCAAGTGGCTGTTAACCACTGGGTCGGGGGTTCAAATCCCTCCTGAGCAGCCATTCTAAAAAGCCTTTTTTTCATACGTGAAAAAAAGGCTTTTTTTATCTTCATAAGCCCCTGCCACATTTGAAGTTGCATTTTAGCTCTCTGCTAATATATTCTCTATACCTTTTTGGTTTAAATTGATTATATTAATTTTAGCGTGTTGATTGTAGTCATTATTTTTTGTTGTAGTGCGCAGTTTATGTTTCTTTGTAAAGTATCTGAACCTAAAGAGTAACGATAGTTTTGATTTGATCCGTAGAATTGAGGATCCGATTGATGAAAAAAATTCTTTTTTCCCGCTTACTGAGTCGATTTAATAGTAGTATGCTGGGCATTGTTTTCGTATGTAACGCCCTTGTAGCTGCAACCTATCTCAATGTTCCATCCAAAGATTACCCTACAATCAATAGCGCGCTTGCGAAGGCACAAGTAGCCGATACCGTCATACTCGATGACGGAGTATATCATGAGCGGATACTCATCGATGCAGGACTTTGTGTGATGGCACGTAATCCACATAAAGCTATTATCGATGGTGGAGGTCGAGGGACTGTTGTTGCCATGAATGATGATTCTCGGCTCTTATCGGTTGTGGTAAAAAATGGCACTATTGGCGTTTTTACGCGCGCACGCAATGTTTTTATTTCGGATTGCTATATCCTCAATAATTACATGACCGGCATAATGTTCGTTCGTCAAATGCCAACAATAGTAGAAAATGTGATTGCTTTTAATGCCGGCAGTGGCATTCAAACCTGGGATGTAAAAGGCTCGGGTGAGTCGTTGCATCATAATACTATTGCCTATAATCAAAATCATGGCATTTCTCTTGGCGGACAATCTACGTTTAAGATCGAATACAATATTATTGCGTTCAATAAAAATATGGCGATTAAAACATGGGGAAATTCAGGCAAGGTCGAGATTGTCAACAATAATTTTTACGATAATCTTATGCAAGATCTGCCTGCTAACAATGCTTCCTACGACCCTGTCTTCAAATCCCCACGAATACACCTTAATTTCAGGGTAACAAGCAAGGATGCATGCAAAAATTGTGACAGCGATAAAGGGTATGGGGTTCAAAGCCTTCTGCCGGGCTCTTTTTGAGTTTTGCAGGACTCAAAGAATTTATTGTTTGAAGAAATGCTTAGATCATAAATGTATTTGTAAACGGGAGGGTAAGATGATGACCTCACCACGAAATAACACCAGTGCTTTTTTTGTGTGGCTTTGTATGGCAATCATGGTTTTTGGATGTGCCTCTACAGCAGTATCGCAAACTAGTCGTTGCGAATTTGGCTTTACTGGATGCTTAAGCGACTTTAATGGTAAAACACTTGTGGTGTCGGATGATATTGTAGCGCTTACTGCGAAGGTGAAGTCGTGTACGCCAACTAAGACAACGGGGGATACGAGTTCGCCACCTGCAGTGATGTTTGTTATCGACCATTCCGGAAGCATGAGTTGGGCAGCCAACCCTAATGATCGCAATGGTGCTCGATTTATTGTTGCAAGTGGATTGGTTGATTCAATTTATAAGGTTTCGCCTGCTGCTGAAGTCGGTCTTGTTGTATTTAGAGAAATGCTCTATTTTGATACGTCAAAAACAAACCCAGATTTTTTTTACAGGAAGTTTTTTATTCCGCTCAATAATGCGCCTTCGCCGATAAGTCAATCGTACCTAATGCTCCTTAAATTGGACAGTACTTATGCGACATCATTGGGCAATAAGTTAGGACTAGATATTGTCAAGGAGGTGCTTAAAACCAAAATTACTAATTCAAATGGAGCATCGTATACGGATTTGATTTACAAACCAAGCTTTACTACTGCTGGCGGTACCAATATAACGGTTGCTTTTGACGCAGCCAAACAAGGTTTTAAACAAACAACAATCAAAAAAGAAAGACAATTTATTGTATTTATATCAGATGGTGAAGCGAAAGCCCCGTCTGATAATAATGAGCGCCTAAGATTTCTCAAAGGGGATACTACCCCAACAACGTACACAGTCTTTTTCTCGCCCGATTCAACTCCGTCTGACACCTTAAAGATTATGACTCAAAATATTCGTACTAATGGCTACAGCACTACAAATGATTCAAGCAAGATATTTGCTCTTAAAGTTACCGATACCAAATCTCTTATGATTCTCATGATGAATTCAATCATGAAAACGGTACTTTCTGTATCCTATGGCAAAGCAAACCAGATGCAAATCAATACCATAATTTCGTCAACAACTCAGGATAGTTTCTTTCTATTTCAGAACCGGTATCCGCTCAATGCAGATACAACACGGCTCAAGTTTCTGGTTAATTACTCCTATTTCGACTCAACCCGCATGAAACAGATAGACACCTTTGCAACAACAAATATTCTTGTGAAGCGTCAACCAGGCGCAGCGCTTGATCCCGGCATTTCTAAAAGCTGTTGGGGTCTTCCTACCCTCGACATTTATTATCGGGATCAGCCCATTGTAGGGCCAATATACGAAACAATGGACACTCTCGAATACCGGTTCTCTTCGGGTTTATCAACTCTGAATGCTGCTTCGCTAATAGTAACTACTCAGGTAAGTCAGGATACCGAAAATGTTGGCCTCGTTAAAAATGGATCGTATTGGTCAATCGTCATGCCTCGTTCAATAAATTCATTTTCTACCAAGGGCGATAAAAAGATTCAGAATGCGATGACCGATAGCATTGTTTGCGTTTATCGGAATCCTCTCTTGCCGCTTGATACAATACGTATTGCAAAACCATTTCGAATCTCTAAAGCAATTCATATTCAAAATGCAACGATATTCGATAAAAATGCTGATGGTTATTTTGATAGTATCTTTGTGTCAATGTCTGGAATCTTTGATGCCGCGGATATCGACCGTGTGAAATCAGGAATTCAGCTTCCGGCTGGACTTGGACTCACTTTAAAAACGTTGACAATAAGTGGTAATGGTCTAGGGCTTTCGGTACGTGCTGCACAACGAAACACCAAGGTTTCAATCTCCGATAAGATTGCATTTTCTGGCTTTGGAGATCCGCTACCCCATGGGGGGCTTCTTATTGATACAAGCGTAACGCTCATAGATAAAGCTGCGCCGGTAATACTGCGTGCACGCGTTCTTGACGATGGATCGGTAGGGGATACTTTGGTTATTGTGTTTACCGAAAAAACCAATGGCTCATTTACGGCCGAACCATTTAAATTTATGGATACCTCAAAGACTTTGTATTCCGTATTTATTTCGTCTGCGTCGGGAACCGATTCTTGCAGATTCGTTATACAGTCGATTTCTCAGGGCAAAATAAACATCCAAAGAGGGGATTCCATTTGGATTAATCCAGCGGGCGCTGTAACCGATACGGCTGGTGTTATTCAAATAAATCCTGACAATCGAAAAGTTGTGCTGACTGTGGATCTCAAACCTTATTCGGTAAGAATACAGACAAGCAATAATCCCTTTAATGCAAATGCTATCGAAACACCAATCTTTGTCAAGGATGTTATTGATCGCATCAAGCAGGCCGATCCGTCCGTTATCGTACCTCGAAATGGTATTGCACTGCGTGTGGCGCCAGATTCTGCCAAGGTAGATCCTGTAACACTGCGAAACATAACTCGGCTTGAGGGGTATGTGTCGATATTTGATGTAGTTCAAAACGTAATTCTTAAGAAAACTAAATGTACTTTTGTTGCAGATCGCAAAGAGCTCTTATATGTATGGGATGGTCGCAATACACAAGGGCGTCTTGTAGCAAACGGAACATATTATGCGGTACTTGAGGTGTCGGGAGATCAGGGATATAAAACCCGTCAGATCAAGGCATTGGGAATCAAACGATAAGTGGATTGACACACTCAGAAAAGTGTAGGTACTTTGAAAACTGGATTGGGGTGTTAGATTAATGAAGAGATATAGTAAATCAACAACGTGGGTCTCTAAGGCTATCCAAAAAGCATGCGTAATGCTAATGCTTGTGTACACTATCCTGTGTACTAATGGGTTTGCAGCGGGTACTCCGGGCGAGGTTCTACTCTCCGATCAGTGGCGAAGTTTGTACGCCTATTATTCGCCTCTTACCAATCCGGCATTCATGACCGAGCGCATGTATACGGAGGCTCGCTTTGTAGCATACTTACCGCATGAGGCCATGGGCACTGTATTTGAAGCCGGGCTTATTGTTCCTCTTGGTCTTTATCAATCGGCTGGTGGTACGTGGGTTGGTCAACAAGATGCGAAAGTTGTCGATGATATTTTTCAAACGAGTCATCAGTTTTCATCAAATAACTTCACATTGTCATATGCGATTAATCCGTGGGATCGTTTAAGTTTTGGTGCAAATATTAATATTTCCCAACAAAATATATTCGATTCAACAGGAACCTACGGCTACGGTATCGATGGCGGACTAAGTTATCATTTACTTAACCCATTTTGGGGGAAGAATGTTTTTGGGATAACCTACCTTAATTTACTTGGGCAACAACAGGCATTTGTAACCACTATTTCCAAATCTGACCCGCTCTACATTCCACAGGAATCTGGTTTTGCTTCTCAGCTCAAAATTTTTCATCATATCGAGGTTAAGGAAGGTGTTTTCGAAAACAATATTCAATTCTCTCTTACCGATTTTACTGCCCCTGCAGCAGTTTTTAAAAATGGGGCAAAATCCCCATGGGCTTTGGCTGAACATGTCATATTTCGATTCGCTCGAATTTTTTCGTTTCATGCAATTGCTGGATTAGAAAATGCTGCTTTTTCGTATGCTGGTGTTGGTCTCGGATTTAATTTTCCAACGCTTTCTGATGGACGCGACCTTGAAGCCATGTATCAATTTCGCAATGCTGCCAATACAGAGCTTGCTCAATCCAGCTCTATTTATGCGCGCGCTCAAATGGGACCACATCGAGAAGAAGTGTATGCGCACCGCATGGCTTCGCAAATGGATGCAACGCCGGCCGACCTTTACAACAAGGCATTGACTTTGTATAGCGCACAAAAATATTGGGATGCCTTTTTTATATTTAATCGTATTATTCGTCAATTTCCAGATTTCTTTAAAAACGATTGGGTGAGCTACTATTCTCATAGCTGTCAAGAAAAACTCGACATGAGGAAAATTGCTTCGGCGGGCTATGCAGAAGTAATCAATGGCTATCAAAGCAGTACGGTTATGCCCTATGCAGCACTAGGTGCGCTACGAATTGCGTATCGGGAAGGTGATAACGAAGCAATAGACAATCAGTTTAAGACGCTCTTCCAGATTACCGTTCCGGATAGTTTGCGATTTCATGCTGCCTACATCATGGGTCAAACCTATATGAATCAGCAGTATTATTCTCGCGCAGTTCAAATGTTCATGCTTATTCCTCCACAACATCCAGTGTTCCTTTTTGCGCAGCATTCGATGGCCGTTGCAGCAATGAACAATGGAAATAAAGAGGAGGCACGGCGATCCTTGGAAAACTGCGCTGGACATCTTAATGAGCCCGGTCAAACGATCGATCAAAAAGAGATAATTAACCGGTCACTGGTATTGCTTGGATATCTTTTTTACGAAAATGGATTCATGAGCAAGGCTGTTACGGCACTACGGCTTGTTCCTATTACGAGCTATTACTATGAAGATGCATTGCTTGGGCTCGGTTGGGCTGCGCTTAAATCTGCTCAGTGGACCGATTGCGTTGCTGCCGCAAAATCTTTGCAGCGGGTATCTCAGCGTCCACTGGTGATTGCTGATGGCATTTTGCTTGAGGCATACTCGGCCTCGGTCAATAACGACTGGGTTAATTCTGTTGCCCTGCTGCGTAATGGCCAAAAGCTTCTTGAAACTGCAAATATGCCCAGTGATGATTCACTTGCTGCAAAGAGAAGAACCTACGTTGATGACCGGTTTACCTATGATAAGTTTAGCAGGGATGTATTAGACGTGTCTCGCGCTTCGGTGACAAGCACTAGTCCGGCTCTAATCGATAGCTTGCATCAGGCTCAAATTGAAATGAAAAAAACACTTTCTAAATTTACAACCTACGCCGATGAATTTGAACGTACACGTCTTTTTAATCGCACTCTTGCCGATGTAAAGCAAGATATTAACTATGCCCTCATAATTGCCGAAAGAAAAACGTCAACAACAAAGAGCGATAAAGAAGGTGATGCCACAGCTAAAGAGCAGCAGAATGTAGATAAAGAGATCGAAAAAGTGCAGAAGCAGATGCAAGATCTTAAGAGTAAATAACGAGATAGGTCTCTGGGATCGATTCTCGCTTTGAACGGCGTGCGGGATACTAATGCATGCAAGATTATTACGCTAGAGCTGGAATTTGTTCATTGAGCTATTGAGGCTTTCAGAAAGAGATCGAAGCGCGACAGCATTCTCAGATGTATAGGATGCATCTTTTCGGGTACTTTCTACAACTGTTTCGATATTGCTTATGGTTGTAAGGACTTGCATACTTTTCTGAGACATTTCCGTAAGTCCAGTTGCCAAGGCGCTTGCAGAGTCGCTGGCGCGTTGCACCGAAGAATTAATTTCGCCTATTGTAGCAGATTGTTCTTCAATTGCCGATGAATTCGTTCGAGAAATAGATGCAAATTGGTCTATTGAATTGCGAATTGAATCTACCCCGCTCACAGCCATTTTAACCTGATTTTGCATTGCACTAATCTTCTGCTGAATTTGTTTTGCTGCGTCGGTGCTTTGGGTTGCCAATGCTTTAACCTCTGCTGCAACAACAGCAAATCCTCTTCCCGCCTCTCCAGCCGATGTCGCTTCGATAGTTGCATTGAGTGATAGAAGTCGTGTTTTGCTTGCTATTTCATTCATGAGCTTTAAAATCGACCCAATTTCATGAGATGCTATCTCAAGTTTTGCCATATTGTCGGTAACCGCTGCAACGCTATTTGCACTTTCTTGGGCCATGTGTGCTTCGGTAACGCAGTTTTGTGCGATTTCGGAGATGCTTTTTTTCATTTCGTCGAGTGCATTTGAAAAGGAGGTGGTCATCTGTGAGACCTGCTGCGCTTCTGAGGTTAATGTCAGCGCAAGTTCGTGCGCATCGTTGCCCGCCGAAGAAATAATGCCGGTTCCTGACGAAAGGGTATGCGCATCGGTAGTTAGCTGGGCCGAGATGCTTTGCATTGAGTCTGCTGATTTGTCTTAAGATCTGCTCCGGCTTTTTCGGGTGATAATCCAGCAAATGCGAGTGAAACTGCCTTAAATAAGGAGGCTTGCGTTTGTCCGAGCGTAAAGGTAACTTCTGCCAGATCGCGTGATTCAAGAAGTGCTTGCTGATACTCTTTTTGAAGAGTCTGCTGCCCTATAACACGGACGATCATTACACAACCACTTGCGATAAGCACTGTGGTAATGATAATAGACGGCATTACAAGTTTGATCAGAAGCTTTTGTTTTAAATACCATTTATACATACTTATTTTTTTTCGCTATAAATACCGCATGCGACAAACATATCCTTGCCCGGAACCCTCGTAAAGAATGAAGTTTTTGGCTCAATTTTTTTAGATTCTGGATTTTGGAAGAGATAATCTACTGAACCAGTTCCTTTTGTTTTAGCGAGATTTACCATTTCTTCGATATATTTTTTCCCATTTACATCTGCTACATCGATGCGATTTTTCCCAACGAGCTTTGGCTTTTGCCCGTGTGCCAAACATACACCACTAAAATCGTAGACGAATACATAGAGCTCGCCCTTAACAAATTCGCCGGTGGTATCCATGAAAGCAGGAAAAGCTTTTTCAACACCGTTTGTTTTTATATAGGTTATTGCTTTCGAAATCATCGCGGTTGCATCATCTTTAGTTGGGGCTGTTGCAAAAATCAGTGCGCTCGAAGCTAAAATGATGCTACCAACTGCTGCCTGCTTTAAAAAAGACATAGAAAACCTCCCGGAATAAAGAAAAAGTAAAGAATTCAAAGCCTAAATTATTTTTTACCTATGTATATGAAGCTTCCAGATAAAGAACAAAAAGTTATTATACCATAAGAAACTATCGTACTGCAACAAATATGGTTTGGAGCAATCGCCCCAAAAAGAGCTCGTAACCTATCTCGGTTGCCCAATATTGAAGAAAGCAAAGGCAAAACGTATATTTTCTATCCCTTATTTTTACTAATATATCAGAGAAAGAGCTCTCTACTATGACTCCAGAGATGCTGAGTTACATTGATCGACGCAAGGCGATTGTACAAAAATTCAAAGAAGAGCTCATTAAAAGGCTTAATTTGCCGTATACTCCGGCAGATCTCCACGAAGATGTATCGCTTCTGGGGGCGGGGCTTGGGCTCGATTCCCTAGACGCTCTCGAAATTGTATTATGTGTTGAAAGTTGTTTCGGGGTAAAAATCCCCGACCAAAATATCTCTATTTTGCGTTCCATCAACACTATTGTCGATTTTGTGATAGAAACGCAAGATGCCAAAGGAGGTACCCAATGAGAGTCTCGCTCTTACACGAAATGTTGGCACACAAAGGGGCAACATGTGAGAACCGGTATGGGGTCGAAATCGTTTCGAAGTTTACCGAGTTGTCAACCGAATATCATTTTGTTCGCGATACCATAGGGCTTACCGATTTTTCTCATATGCAGCGGTATTCTATACCCGAGGCAACTGCTGTAGATTTTTTTGATACGCTCGTGGCTGGAGCAGTGATTCGTACCCGATTTGGAAGAATGCTCCATACTTTTATAGCCGATGAGTCCGGTACTATACTTGCAGATTGTTTTGTGGCAAATAATGATGATGAATATATTCTTTTATGCGAAAGTATTGTCGATGATGTCGCAATGGCAGAGATTATGCATAAGCATGGGGGAGCACAGGAGGGGTTAGTCGATCTTTCTGCTGATACGGTATTGCTGAGTCTTGATGGCTTTTCTGCCTGGAAAGTTGTCAAGGAATTATTTGGTACCGATGTTCTTGGATTGCCCTACCTTTCGGTTGAAAATTATACTTACGAGAACGAAAAAATCCGTTTGTTTCGCACGGGGAAGACATCTGAATTTGGCTATCTTCTTATGGCCCCAAAAGCTATTGCAATAAAACTAACCGAGCATATTCTTGCCGAAGTCGAAAAGCATAAAGGCGGATTGTGTGGCTTGACTGTGCACGATACGCTTCGCCTCGAAGGACGTTTTTTTAATATCTTTGCAGAGGGCGTACGAGTGGGCGATCCACTTGTTTTGGGGTTGCAATGGATGATCGATTTTGACAAGAGTGCCTTTATTGGACGTCAAGCTATCATCGATCGAAGAGAAAAAGGCTTGACAAAAAAAATTATTGGCATTAAATCTGCTGCAGCCTCCGATCGCTGTGCGGTATCAGATTCAGTATGGGATAATGAAAAAGAAGTTGCATCCGTTGTGGCAACCTGTTTTTCCGAAGTTCTTGATAGATGCGTAGGACTTGCGGTGTTTCCGGCCGACATTGCCTATTCCGGATTATCGTTTCACTTAAAAAGCGTTTCGGGTCCTACACTACACACCATTTCAATGCCTCCAATTATGCCAAAAAGTTTATCTCTTAAATTGGATGAAATGTAACATGACTGTTGCTGTTCAGGATGTTGATTCCCGCGCACTCTCGGGCAAAATTGCACTTATTACAGGCGGATCTCGCGGGATTGGGGCAGCAATTGTAGAGCGTTTTTGTGCGCTTGGTGCAATAGTTTACTTTACGTATCGTCGTGATGCCGATGCTGCCACGGCATTGGCGAATAAGACTGGCGCACACGCATGTTGCTGCTCGCAAAATGACGACCCTGCTATCGAAGCGCTTATTGCCACACTCCTTGATGCGCATCAAAAAATTGATATTCTTGTCAATAATGCGGGTATTACAGACGACCAATTTCTCATGCTCATGCCGCCATCTTCGTGGGACACGGTACTAGATACTAATTTAAATGGTGCCTTTCGTTTTTGTAAACATACAAGTCGGCCTATGATTCAAAATAAGAGTGGCTGCATTATTAATATGTCGTCGGTTTCGGCCCTGGTTGGCATTGGAGGGCAAACTAATTACGCAGCATCTAAAGGTGCGCTTTTGGCGTTCACTCGTTCATTGGCTGCAGAACTTGGTCCACGCGGTATTAGAGTCAATGCAATTGTTCCAGGATTTATCGAAACCGAAATGACCGCAAAAATGTCCCGTCAAATTAAGCAGCAGAATAAAGAACGAATAGTGCTTAAACGATTTGGGACTGCCTACGAAGTTGCTGATGTTGCTGTTTTTTTGGTTTCGGATGCTGCAACTTATATTGTCGGTCAATCCATTGTGGTTGATGGCGGACTTTCCTCGACCGTGATATGACCTGTACCATAGCCGGACTTTTTCCAGGACAAGGCGGTATTGCGGTAGGCGATGCTAAAGTCATTCTCGAAGCAAGCGAATATACCAGATTTCTTTTTGAAAAAGCCTCCCAGTATTGCAATACCGATCTTGTAGAACTTTCTACGCACGGCCCCGAAAAAACACTCCTCCTTTCACGCACTGTTCAACCTGTTATTGTTGCGCTTTCATTAGGGTTGCTCTATGAATTTAGAGCTCACAAGGGGGAATTGTCGGTTGTTGTTGGTCATTCTTTAGGTGAGATTTCGGCACTTGCAGCAAGTGGCGTAATATCGGACGATAAAGCTCTTGTGTATGCTATCGAGCGTGGAATTCGCATGGATGAAGCCGCTTCGACCTGTGGAGGAGGCGGGATGAGAGCTGTGGTTTTTACTCCTCTTGAGAACGTACGAAATCTTATTGCCGAACTTTTCGAAACCTACCCCATCTATTTAGCTAATGTAAACGCACCAGAACATTGCGTCGTATCAGGAACGCACGAATCCCTTGCTGTTTTTGCAAAGCTCCTCAAAGAACGAGGCCTTGGTAAATGTCAACCTGTTAGGGTGCGTGGGCCGTGGCATACCCCCTTAATGATACAGGCACGGCAATCCTATGCCCGTTGGGTAGAACATGAAACATTTGCTGCTCCCCGCATTCCCCTTATCCTTAACGAAAACGGGAGCGTCTTGACAGATGCTCATGAGATCAAGCAATCACATATTAATCAGTTAGTTAATCCCGTCCAGTGGCAAGCGTGCATGACAACGCTCATCGAATTAAATCCACTGATGCTTGTGGAGTTTGGTCCTGGGCGGATGCTTACAGGACTTGCTCGTGTCAATGGCTTTAAGCGAGGATCGGTTGTGGTATCGGGTGCAACAGTATCCTCGATTATTGTTGCTTTAAACAATACGTAGTGTCAAACGCTTGCATTGCTTTTTTCCTTCAACCAGTTTCTACGTTGCGGTTGCATGGATCATACAAAATCGCTATATTACTTAGACGCTTCCCTGCTATAAAATTTTAGAACTGAAATAGCTTGTTACCTTATTTACTAGGTTTCTTTTGAGACCCAAGGGACTATTCTGCATGATTCATCGAAAAATAAGAATAATTTCGCAGGTGTTCTTTCTCTTTCTTTTCTTTGGCACTTTCTTTTTATTGACTACCTATAGCAACGCAGTATCGTTTAAGAGTGCATGGTTTTTGCAATTAAACCCCTTAACGTCCCTCTGCGTTATGATTGCTGCGCGATCGATGGTTTGGCCGCTTCTTATCGGGAGTGCGCTTGTGTTTACGCTTACCCTCATTTTTGGTCGTTTTTTTTGTGGTTTCATCTGCCCACTGGGAACACTTATAGATGCAAGTGACAAATATCTTTTCGGGCATACCCCGCCCTTTAAAGCGCAAGTTCTCCCGAGTAAATTAATCCGAGTAAAATATCTTCTCTTGATTGCACTTGGTGTTCTGGCTCTTTTTTCCTCTCTTGTTCCGCTCTTTTTCGATCCGATTTCTTTGTTAACGCGCATTGCTACTATAATTCTTGTTCCCTTATTTTCTATTGTGCGAGCCGACAGCACTGCATTTTTGCAGCAGATTTCTTCTGGTGCTCTCAGTTTCCCTGCCTTTAAGGTTCCTCTTTATTATGCAATAGGCGAAGCCCTTATTCTTGTTGCCCTTATTTTTTTTGGGGCCTTGTGGGCACCTCGTTTTTATTGTCGGGTTCTATGTCCAAGCGGTGCTTTTTTTGGGATCGTTGGTCGCTTTGCACTTTTTCACCGGCGCTCACATGCTGCAACGTGTCATTCCTGCGGTTTGTGTGCAAAATTGTGTCCAACCAATGCAATTATTAATAAGAACGGCGATACAACAATTCAGAGCGAATGTATTGTGTGCGGAGTCTGCACCTCAAAAAAACATGTTGCGTGCAATCGATTTGTTTTTGGGAAGCCTTCACTCGCTTTTGTTAAAGGTCCCGACCTTTCTCGTCGTAGTCTTGTTGCGGGTGCCGGCATTGGTGCGCTTTTGGTGCCACTCGTTCGAGCAGATGCACTTGTCAAGCAAGATGGGCAGGGGAGGCTTATACGGCCGCCTGGTGCAATCGAAGAAATTGATTTTGTCAAGAAGTGTATTGGGTGCGGTGCGTGCTATAAAGTATGTCCCACAAATGCCATTCAACCATGCACTTTTTTGGATGGCGCACTACGGCAGTTTTCCCCAAAAATTGTTCCGCGTATCGGCGGATGCGAAGAAAAATGTTTTGCATGCGGACATGTGTGTCCAACAGGTGCTTTACGGCCGCTTGTGTACGAGAGTAAAAAGTATGCGAAAATAGGAACTGCTGTTATTCATCGGCAAAAGTGTCTTGCATGGTCTCAAAAACGCGAATGCCTTGTGTGTGATGAAACGTGTCCGTATAATGCCATTGAGGCGAGTGTACAGGAAACTACCAAAGGTCCTTTTAAAGTACCAATTGTCTACGAAAGTCTTTGCACTGGTTGCGGAATGTGCGAAATGCATTGTCCTATCAAAGGGGATGGTGCAATAGTAGTATATAAATTTGGAGAAAATAGGCTATCCAAAGGTGAGTATCTTACGCAGTGGCAGAAGAAGAGCTTTGATGAGCAACGTCAGAAATCTGACAGCAAAGGGATGATGGGAACTGCATCTTCATCGTCTGCAGATACACCTCTCACGGGTTTCGAAAATACCGGATTTGTATCACAATCGTCAGGTTCTGAATTAGTTGACACAGCAAAGTTTGCTCCGCAGAATACAAAAAGCACCTCTTCTGGGAGTGCTCTTCCTGCAGGATTTGAATAGTTTTTTACCGATAAAACGGGGGTTGCCATGGATCTATCTCGTCGTGAATTTGTTAAATCTTCTGCAGTTGCATCATTGCTTGCAGTGCCGGTAGTAGCTCTTGATCAAGCAGCATCTGCAAAAAGTGAAGTTTTTGTGGGAAAAGGAAATGCAGAGATTGTCATTCCAAAGATACTTGCGAAAATGGGTGGGATAGGGCGTTTTGTAAAGCCTGGAAGTCGCGTTGTTATTAAGCCGAATATGAGTTTTGCTAATCCACCCGAATGGGGAACGACAACCTCCCCAGAAGTTGTGGCAATACTCGCAAAGCTCTGTTTAGATGCTGGTGCTAAGCGGGTTATTGTATGTGATAATACCTTGCGTGATCCACAAATTTGTAAAGCGCAAACTGGCATTGGGGCGGCACTCAAAGATCTCAAGGGTGTGGTTATCTTTACGCCACAACAGGTGGATTCTTTTTATGAGGAAAAGAGTCATCCTAAGGCTTTGGAGCTTACTCGTACCGAAGTGGTTAAAGAAGTACTTGCCGCCGATGCTCTTATTTGTCTTCCTGCTGCTAAATCTCACTCTGCGGGAGGCGTATCTTTTGGCATTAAGGGCTTAATGGGTCTGGTTAAAAATCGTGGGCGTTTTCACTCCGAAATGGATTTACACAAAGCAATTGCGGAACAGCTTTACTATATGACTCCCACGCTCACACTTATCGATGCAACACGTGCGCTGCTTGACAATGGCCCTGCTGGTCCTGGCAAGGTTGTTACTCTTAATACCTATGTGGCGGGAACCGATCCTGTAGCTACCGACAGCTTTGGCGTTTCTCTTGCGCCCTGGTATGGGAGAAGTTTTGATGGCAAACAGGTAACGCATCTTCAGCATGCGAGCGCACTTGGTTTTGGAAATGTAGATTCGGCAAAAATTTCGGAAATTACTGTGTAATAGGTGAGCAGACGTAGAGTAGCAGCAATCACTGTGGTATAGCTGTGAAGGCATTTCCAAAGTGATTGCAGTGTAGCGTTTTATATGTTGAGAATTCCCCGAATTATTCCCAGGTACTCTTCTCGCCGCGTATCGAAGTCAACAGGCTTTTGGAAAAATTCAAAGAAACGGTTCTGTCGAAGCGTTCTGTAAAGAAGATTGTTGTCGTTTTCTGGATTGCCTGTAATCAGAATAAAAGCCATAGAGGGAACGAGTTTTTTTACTTCGGTGCAGAGCTCGTTGCCTCGCATTCCCGGCATTACTTCATCGGTAATAACTAAGCCCACTTCGGGGGTTTCCTTGATAAATGCAAGCGCTTCAAAGGGATTGGTGAATGTTTGCAGCTTAAAATATTTGCTGAATTTGCGTTTGAAAACAAAGATGTTTTGTTCTTCATCGTCAACGTATACAACAATGGGTTGCTTGAGTGAATGTGGCTTTTGAGCCTTGAGCATATGGTCGATAATATCCCCAATGGTTAGGGTATTAAACCGTTCGGGTACCAGCATGCTCTCCATTTCTAGAGATGGAATTTTAAGTCGAATTTCGAGGTCGCGTATTATTTCTCCAAAAGTAGCGATATCCACTCCATACGCCTGAAGTTGCTTCGTTGGCTCGGCTATTTCTTCGAAATGTATAATCTCATCGTTTCTATCGATGATACGTTCAGCGGCTGCACGGAGCAGATTGTAAGCAGAGGTCTTATCCATTGGAACCTTTCTTGCCAGGAAACCGTGATTCGAGGCCAAATTTTTTAAGCGCAGCAATAATTTCTGCACCTATTAAATCAATATCGTTTTCGGAGAGATCGGAATACAAAGAAAATCTGAGTAAACTTGATCCCGACGGAACTGCAGGCGGGAGAAATACCGCTGTAAGAATATTTTTTTCGAGCAGTTCGCCATACATGAGGCATGCGTCATCTGTCCCTTTAAATCGCAGAGAAACAATCTGGCATTCGCTTGGACCAGTATCAATATTTTGTGCTGTCAAAAGCTCTCGTAAACGCTTGGCCATTGCATGAACATGAGCTGCACGATGTGGCTCTCGCTCAATAATTGCAAGTGCTGCACTATTTCCAGCAGAATTTGCAGGAGGAGGAGCAGAACTAAAAATGCTTGGTCGCATCCAGAACGGTAGCGCTTGCCCAGCATACTTGGAAGTTATGATGAGTCCTCCGCTACCACCTAATGCTTTGGCTAAACTGACGGTTCGGTAATGGATCGCGCTTTCGAGCCCTAATGCTACTGCAAGCCCTCCGCCATGTTCGCCGATCATGCCAAAACTATGAGCTTCGTCAAGAACCAAAACACAATTATTTTTTTGCGCTATGTCAGCGTACTGCTCAAGGGGAGAAACTGCTCCGCTTGTGCTGTAGTATGAGTCTATAATGACTATCCCCGGCCCGTAGGATTCAATGAAGCTCTCCAAAGCCTTTGGGCGGTTGTGACGAATAGGGACTATGCGACCTGCAGAAAGGCGGCCGCCATCCCAGAGTGAAGCATGTGCTGCCATGTCAATGTAAATGGGTGTGTCTTCGGTGGCAAGGGAACTGATCAGGCCGACATTTGCCGACCAGCCGCTGGTTGTGATCTGGATTCCATCGGGTCCGTCGACTTTTGATACGCGTGCTACACGTTCGCGAAATTCAGAATGGTAATCGTGTGCACCACCATAGGTCATGGATGCCATAGCACCAGAGCCTGTTTTTTCGGTTGCTGCATTTTTTGCAGCAATAACTTCTGGGTGTGCAGATAAACGCAAATAGTTGTTTTGATGACACGTAAAGTACCCTTTGATGTCTGCATCGGGCGGAGGATCAAAAGGAAAAACCACCAGGGCGTTTTTTGATACGTAGAATTCATCGATACGTTTGCTGAGCCAATCGGGCATTGTGGGAACGTTATTCATCGAGCTGCCTTTTTGTATACTTAAAGAGTATTGATTAATAGTAATTTTTTAAATCGGTTCGGCGATTCCATTGACCGGTGACCATTAATTTGATACGGACCATCCACACGATTGCATCGCGCATGCCTAAACGATGGGCTGCATAGCGCATTGCTTTGAATGCACCATTGAGCCGATAATTTTTAAAGGGGCCTTTTCTTTTAATGTCTTGTTGAACAAAGAGTGGTGTATCGTATTGTATATCGTTGAGGTTGATATGATAAGTAAACCGCCCCTCTGTACGGGCCGCATCAACAGATTTTTTATGGCGCGCCGTACTTGCAGGAGTCACTACCATTGCGAGCGCGTAATCCCCACTAATAGCACCACTTGGGCAATCCATCGAGCATCGAAAGCAGAAAATGCACGGTGACTGAATGCGTGGTGGGTTAGAAAGCGGATCGATACCGCCAACAGGACAAATTTTAGCGCAGATTCCGCATGTGGTGCATCGATTAGCATCGATATGTAAAGGAGGAAGCATTGCGCGTAACGTCTTAGGTTGATACAGATCGAGTTCTTTAAAAACCCATCGTTCCTCTTTTGGCAAAGGAGCCGGTTGCACCGAGGGAATGTCTTCTCCAGCACGGGCCCGTAGAGTCAAACGAGCGATACTTTTCCCAAACTCAGTGGATTCTTCGAGATCCAAAGTGTCGGGGTGTCCTGTGGTGAGGGTAGGATACGGATAATACGGGAGTCTTCCGTCGGCATAGCAATGATGACATCCTAACACTGTAGCAGCTTTATTTTTAAGAGAAAGAGTGATTGACTGAAGAGCAGTTGCCGGAATGGTTCCATGGGAGACAAAGGCAAACCAGAGAGCCCCATTTTGAGCAGGGAGTGCATTGATAAAATCGGTTACATTAAAAGGAATCTGATAATAAAAAACGGGTGATCCAATACCAATGACATCGTAGGATGCTAGTAACGTTGTGTCGATCGTGTGCATTTCAAAAAGGTCGACAGGAAGACCCGCGGCTTGAATTCCTGTTGCAATTGCCTGGGCAACTTTTTTAGTTCCGCCAGTTTGCGAAAAGTAAATTATTGCACATTTCATGTGGGAGTATCTTTCATCTGACTTTTGATGTTGCACTGTTTGAGAATAGCTTCTGCCGACCAATAGGCAGACATGCCAACACCCGAGATCCCTGCACCTGGGCTAACCCACGCACTTGTAAAATATAAAGCATGCTTTTTAAGATGAAAGGGAAATCGGTTTAGCCCGCCTTGAGAAATTCGCTGACATGCCCCATATACTGCACCTTCGGGATTATTGCTATAGCGTTGCATTGTTTTTGGTGTGCTGATGTCAGCTACATCAATATGGTTTGTAAACCCTGGAAAGTGCTTTTCAACCTTGGCAATAAGTATGTCTGCTACCCGTTTCTTTTCGGCATTGTATGCAGCTTTGTCGGTAATTGCATTCCAGTAGGGTATCCGATCCACAGTGCAGATCGCGAGAACCGATTTGCCCTCTGGTGCAAGCGAATGGTCGAGGTTATACGATATGAGTGCTATACCTCTTTTGTCAAAATCAACGAGTTTTCCATCTGTTTTTGTCTCACTAATGTCGTCAAGTTCATTCAGAAAATAGCAATATTCATTGATCCCGAGCGATTTTGCATCAACATTCAAACCAATATATACCGAGAACATTGAAGTGGAAATATGTGTCCTTGATGCTTTTTTCTGAATGCGAGCAGATACTGCCTTTGTGTTAATCAGTCCAGAAAAGAGCTCTGTTATTGGGCCATTGTAAACAACGGCATCGGCAGGGATGTGGTTGGTATCGATGCTTACACCGCATGCTTTTTTGCCTTTGAAGTCGATATGGTTAACACGAGAATTTGTATGAATTTCGCCATTGTTTTCGGTTATAATAGTTCCAAGTGCTTTTGCAAGTTCGTGCGAAGTTCCAGAAATCCAGTACGCTTCGTTAAGAAATACATGGGTAGGCGCAGCAAAAAAAGGAACATTGAGATTTCTGACATCATCGGCAAAGTAATAGTAAAGCTGCCCGAGAATAGTACGCACTTTGTTATTGGCGATAGTTCCCCAAATGAGATCGTGCACAGTTTTATAGGAATACATCATCAGGGTTGGCATTTTAAAAGGTGCCTTGAGTAGTTCAAATCCTTTTGCATCCGAAAACCAGTCGAGTTCCGAAGATATTTTTTCGAGCACGGTAAAAAAGGTTGTTATCCCTTTTTGTTCTTCGGGAAATTGGTTTACAAGCTGGGCACAAAGTTCTTTTGAGGAATGGGGCAGGGTGAATTTAAAATCGCCTGTGATGGAGGTATACGGGGATTTGATAGGAAGCAAGGTGATACGTTCTTGCAATTTCAAATAGCGAAAATAACGCGCTTTAAGTTTGTCGTTGAGAAAACCGTTAAGCTCGTGCAAAGATCCTTCCATTAAATAGTCTTTTCGTTTCCACGAAGTAGCAAAACCCCCAATTTTTGGAAGCGCTTCAAAAATATGAACTTTGACGCCATGCTTCGCGAGCATTGCACCACAAAAGAGACCGCCTAAACCGCCGCCAACAATTGCAACAGTGGGTGGATTTGATCCTTGGGTTTTCATATTTCCTTAAATTATGGGTCGAAGAATTTATAAATGGCATTGAAAAGATAATCATTAATTGCCCAATTGGCAAAAAAAACATTTAACCTCGTATGTTCATAAACTTAGCATAAAGGGAATATACGCTGATACATAATGGTAACTGATTGATTCTTGATTCCTTGCGTTTAAGCTGGGTGTTCCTATCGCGATTAAACTCTTCAAATCTTGGTATTAGGGACGGTTTTTTGCAGGCAATCACAATTTAGGCAGAGAGGGTGATTATTTATTATTTTAGAACCCATGTCTACTGTTGCCGAATTTGCAGCGCGCCTTCATCGTGCTCATCCATCTACCTTGCAAAGAACTCATATTCCTGCCATATATCAGGGGCGCGTTGAGAAGCTCTACGATATCAGGGCAATAATTTTTGATGTATATGGCACGCTTGTCGATTATTGGCAGCCGCATTTTGCCGATCCTACCATTAAAGAAGCTGCTCTGCTTAAGGCCTGTGATGCTACAATTAATCACTTTGGCTTGGAACCTTTTTTTGAAACCATGAATTCCGATGATACCCCAGCCAAAACACTTTTTGACTTATATCATGGGCTGATTGCTTTCTCGCACGATAAGGCTCGCGTAAAAGGAATCGAATATCCCGAAGTTATCATCGAAGAAATCTGGATGCTTATTATCCTTATGCTTCGCCGGCACGGGTTCGATCCCGCAAGCCTGCACTATGGCACTGAGCGTGATTTAGCGAAATGCCTGGCCTATTACTATAACTCTAAGGCTTTAGGGAGAGGCTTCTTTCCCTCGGTAGTCCCTGCTCTTGACGCACTCAAGGCTCAAAACTTTCGCCTTGGCATTGTATCGAATGCTCAATTTTATACCCCAATCGATCTGAGTCTGTTTGTTCGCGATCAAGCACCAGAGGCATACGAAGATTATCTGGAACTCATTGAACCGGATCTTGCCATTTTTTCCTATGTAGAAGGTACTGCAAAACCCGGTCAAAAACTATTTCGTAAATTATACGATGCTCTGTATGAATATGATATTCTACCTGAGCAAACAGTGTTTGTTGGCAACGACTTATTGCTTGATATTGCGGCAGCTCGCGAAGCAGGCATGAAAACCGCCCTTTTTTGTGGTGATCAGGAATCCCTCTTTGCCCACGATCTTGCTCATGTCGAAATCCCCGATATCGTTTTTTCTGATTTTGCAGACTTGCCATCTAAGATTTCTTTTTATCAACCCGAAAGGAGCTGATTTCGTGCGTATTTTTCGCAATACCATTATCATCATTGGTAGTTTTTGGTCATGCCTTTGCGCAATGACATTTGCCGTTGATTCTCTTATGTCGGTAGATGCAATACCTGCTGCTGTTCTTCGTGTTGCAGAAGAAGCCTACAATCTCAATAAAAAAGGGATAGATGCCCTCACCGCAAACGATTTGCCGGTTGCACAGGAATCATTCGAAAAAGCAATGTCAATACTTCCGGGGTATACCGACGCAGAGAATAATCTGGGTGTTACCTGGTTTCGCAGGGGCAATATGGGCAAAGCAGAGCAGATTTGGGCAAATTTAACAAACGCTAATCCTCATTACACCCTGGGTTTTCATAATAGAGGAGTAGCCGCTTTTTACGAAAGAAGCTACGATGTAGCGCAATCCTTTTTTGATAAGGCCCTTGGCCTCAATAAACAATTTATAGATTCTTATGTGTATAGTGGGCGGGTTTCCTTGGCCTTGGGTAATACCTCCCAAGCGCTCGAAAAATTTAAACGGGCCATTGCCATTAATCCTAAGCATCCGGGCGCATTTGGATATTATGCCTATGCGCTTGTTGCCGCAAAAGATACCGTTAAAGCTATAGCACTTTTACGCGAACGCCCCGATCATACGGGGGCATTAGAAATGCTCGGAACCATTTTGGCTGCCAAGGGTGATGTCAAGGAAGCAACTGAGGTGTTGCGAAAGGCTGTTAATCGTGGGGCGTCGGCCGAAACATACCTAACACTTGCAACCGTATTGCTCGATGCGCATGATTGTTCGCAAGCACTTGCCATGGTAAAGGAATATTTTGCACATGCGCCGGTTCCTTCTGCATCGGCATATATAAATGCTTCGGTTGCTGCAGGCGAGTGTAAAGAGAATGCACTGGCAGAATCGTATCTCACCGAAGGCGTAAAGCGGTTTCCTACCGATCCATTTATTCGCTATAACCTCGGAAAATTGTATTTCATTCGTAATGCTCTCGATGCTGCCGAATCGCAATGGAAAGTTCTCTCCGACTCGATGTACGATCCAGAGCTTTATTATCTGCGATCAACAATTGCTGTTGCCCACAATAGGTTGACCGATGCAGAAACCATGGTTCGAAAGTCTATTAGGTTAGATAAATCGTCTAAATCACTTCTTTTGCTGGGTAACATTCTTATAGCGCAAAACAAGAAAGATGCGGGAAAAGAAGCCTTTAAAGAAGTTCTTGCCCTCGATCCTTCTAATGGTAATGCAACCCTTAATCTTGCACTGCTGGATAAAGGCGGTGCCAATGCCGAATCGGCGCTTCTCAAAGCAAAAGCGGATCTTGCATCGTGCAGCGGTAGTTGTGGGCGTCAAGCATTAACACTCTCTATCCTGTATGCGTATCAAAAAAAGTATCCAGAGGCCATCGCCACACTCGAAAAAATACCTGTTAAAGAACGGAATGTATCGGTATGTAAAGCATTAGGCGTTTACTATAAAGAAGCAGGGCAATGGGCTAATGCCATAGCAACGCTAGAAAAAGCCCGCATCGATGGTGGCATTAAAGATGCATCGCTTTTGTTTGACCTGGCAAGTTTGTATAGCACCACGGGCCACTACGAACGGGCCATCGACCTTTTTGGTATGGTAGAAAAAGATCCGGGCATCGAATCTTATAAGCTCCAGTATTCCTGGGGGTATGCGATTCTGCAACAAGGAAGGCTCGATGAGGCTCTGATGCATCTGGAGAAAAGTCTAAAAAGTAAAGAAACACCCAGTGCATTGGGTCTTGTGGCGTATATCTATAATAAGCAAGGCAATGCAGCAAAAGCATCGGAATTGTGGCAGAAAAACCTGAGGGACGACCCCGATAACTCTGTTGTTCTTGTCAACCTTGGGCTTGCGCAGCAACAGAGTGGTAAGCTTAGCGAAGCGCTCGATTATTTTAAAAAAGCAGCACAAGCAAAAAATGCAGATGCTGCGGTGTATATCAATATTGGTTCGGTGCTCGATCTTATGGGAAAAAATGCCGATGCAGCAAAAGCCTACGAGAAAGCACTTGTGTCAAGTCGTCGAGATTGTGCAGCGTATAACCTATATGTGCATTCTGTAAAGAATTCAGATAAATCAATGCAAGCTTCCATGCAAAAGATCCTTACTGCAGAATTCCCAAAATCGCTTTATGCCTCACGTATTGCTGCAGAATCTGCAATCGAGCGTGGGGATACTGCCGCAGCACAAGCAGCGCTTATGCGTATTCCCGATAAAGAAAAAGACGATGCCGATTGGTTACTCTTGGCGCGTATCGCTGCAGAATCGGGAGACGATGCAAAAGCGCAGGAAATACTAAATACCGTGTCAACAGATAGCGATGTCGCACGCGAAAAGAATCGGCTCTTGGGTCAAGCAGCGTTTACCGCTAAAAAATACGGGGATGCCTTTAAAATATGGAGCGCCAATCCCGATACGAGTATTGCAATTCGCTTTAATATGTGTGTTGCTGCTCTCAATGCCACCATGCCCGATTCAGCACGTTTTTATACAAAAAAGTTGCTTGCCGAAAAGGGCCTCTCTGGCGATATCATTCAAAAGCTCTATCAGATTTCACTCAATGCTTCTACACTGCTTAAAGATTGGGTTGCTGTTGCAGAAGTGTCACAGGATATTGTTAAGCAGACTCCACGTAATGCGACTGCATGGTACAATGGGGCAGTTGCCTATTACAATCTTGGAAATGTAGAAAAGTCGTATGAGATGTACACTCGTGCTCAATCGATAGATTCTAAAATTGTCAATAAAGATATAGAAAATAGGTATGCTGCATCGCGTAAACCGACTACCGAAATTCGCGACACCGTAGCCGATCCATTCGATATCGATTACAATAAAGCAGTTTCATTGCAGAGCTTAGGAAAGAACAAAGCTGCACTAGCGCTCTATAAGAAAATTGTTGCGGCATCACCAACCTATTTTAGGGCTTGGAATAATATTGGGGCAATCTACGCGGCAGAAGGTAAGCTAGAAGAGGCTGTGGAGTGCTATTTGAAGGCTTTGGCGCAAACCCACGAATTGCCTGAAGCTTATGCAAATCTTGCGCTTGTCTATGTAGCGCTTGGGCAAAAAGATGATGCTCGTAAATGTATTGCCGATGGTTTACAGTATAATCCAGGCAACGAAGTGCTGGTAAAAGTTTCTAAGATGGTAGAGTAACGAAGCTTAAAAAAATGTAATGCCCGGGGCCGGAATCGAACCGGCACGGCAGTTTCCCGCCAAGGGATTTTAAGTCCCTAGTGTCTACCTATTCCACCACCCGGGCATTCTTTTAAAGGTCAGAGAACTTTAAAAGTGTCTTTAAAATGTGTCAGGGGCCGAATAAAATCAAGAAAAAAGCCTGTCTGCAAGGGTAAAACATTGCAAACAGGCTTTTTTTGTTGAAATTGGATACCTAATAAGCTAGAGTATTCCTGCTCCGTGCATTTTTTCTAACGCATTATCAAATCGAACCGCAATAGGATAATCATTGTTTTTGATTCGTTCGCGTATTTTGTCCACGAGTTCTATTCTTACCTCGGGGAGTGCCTTTATGGTGTCTGAAACCTTTTGAACACTCTGCGAGGATGACGAAATCTCTACCGATTCCGAAGATTTGCCCGTTTGAGCTGGTCGGGGAGTCCCCGATGCACTCTTAGCGGGCGGTGCCTCAAAGGCCTTCTGGAGCCGATAGCTCTGGGTCATGAATTGTATATTCATAGCGACCACCCTGTTAAAGTGAAAAAGGGGTTCTCTTCCGTCCCTGGAAGATGCATCCGTCCCTGGAGTAGTCCCCCGCAAAAGCAGCTCCATCCTTGGAGTGGGACTGCTATCTAGTACATTCTAAGTATCGGTATATGTGTAGTCTTTCTTTAATTATTAATTGAGAGGGTAATATAAGAATGAATGCGTAAAATTTTGGGCGTATCGGGTTTGCCTTGATCACTAAGCAATGGTAAAATAAGATTTTGGGCATTCCGGTTTCACCGTCGCCCCTCTTTACGGACTCTGGCTTTGCCAGCCGGTCTTTCATGCCATGCGGCACAATGTGCCTGAGGCATTCAAGACTGAAAGCTTCACTCCGTTTCGCTTTCGCCCTCCAGTCCTGGCTAATGCTCTTGACATGAAAGGGGCCTGAACATGATTACAAGGATTATGCGATTACCATGATTAATTCGGACAGAAATCAAGATCATCAAGGTAATCATGTGAATCAAGGTTCAGACAATTGACTTTTGCGCCAGGCAGAACTGAAAGGTGTCGCCGTATGCGACAGTGCCCACTAAAAGCTTTGTCGCTTTGGACAAAGCGCTTTAATGGTGGCACCAAGGGCGATTGCCCGCGCCTGTAAGGAGGGCCGGTACCGCAGATAGGCTCCCAGATGCTTACCCTGCTTAATTCCTAAGCTTGGCGCCCAAAATCAGCATTTAGAATTGGTTTATTAGCTCAAGGTACCCTGAATCAAGATTTTAGCAGTCCAAGCTCAATAATAGTTTCTTTTCTGAGTTCTACGGTGTATTTTAAGCACTACTAAATTACTGAGAGAACTACTTAATTAAGGGAGAAAATATGAATCTTGATGATGCCATCCGTAAAGTTCCCGATTTTCCTAAGCCCGGGATCCTTTTCTATGATGTGACCTCCATTTTTACCAACCCGCCAGCATTTCAGTTTGCAATTGACGAAATGATGAGACTTTACGAAGCGGAGAAGGTTGATGGTGTGATTGCAATCGAAAGTAGAGGGTTTTTATTGGGATCATGCTTTGCATATAAACGCGGAGTCCCCTTGGTTTTGGCTCGGAAAAAAGGGAAGCTGCCGGGCAAAACTATTACTCGAAGCTATGCGCTTGAATATGGTGAAGCAACGCTTGAGATTCATACCGCCGATATGCCAGCAGGGAAGCGATGGCTTATTATTGACGACTTAATTGCTACCGGCGGTACTATTGAGGCTGTTGCAGGGCTTATTGAATCTCAAGGTTCTTCTGTTGCGGGCGTTTTTGGTGTAATCGGATTGCCTTTCTTGCACTATGGTAAAAAAATTGGCAAGTATAATCCCAAAACCCTGATCGATTATCACGCTGAATAAGTACTTTTAAGGTATACGTAATGCAATCTGTTAAAGAAATTCTCGCAACAGCCCTTCTTGGTAGCGTTGTAACTGCAACGGGGTGGGTCAAAACACGGCGTGATGTCAAGTCATGTTCTTTTATAGAGTTGTCGGATGGAACATCTTTGGGTGGATTGCAGGCCGTGCTCGACTCGGGCATGGAAGGATATAAAGAGATTATCGAAAAGCTTACTACAGGTTCCAGTGTGCGGATTGAGGGCACTATTGTGGCTTCTCTTGCATCGGGGCAAAGAATAGAGCTTTCTGCTGTGTCTGTTTATATCTATTCGGTGTGTCCACCTGAGTATCCTTTGCAGAAAAAGCAGCACTCTTTTGAATTCTTGCGCGAGATTGCACATTTGCGTCCGCGCACCAATTCGATTGGGGCGGTTTTGCGCATTCGCAGCGTACTTTCTTTTGCCGTGCATCGTTTTTTTCAGGACCGTGGGTTCCAGTATGTTCATACGCCAATTATAAGCACATCCGATTGTGAAGGTGCTGGTAAACAATTTACCGTTACGACATACGATGCTCTCGGTTTTTCACCCAAAGAATCGTATGCAGATGATTTTTTTGGGGGTCACGCGCATTTAACGGTATCTGGTCAGCTTGAAGGTGAAATTTGCGCTTTGGCCTTGCGAAATATTTATACGTTTGGTCCTACCTTTCGTGCCGAGCTTTCTAATACTGCCCGACATTTGGCTGAATTCTGGATGATTGAGCCAGAAATGGCTTTTTGCGAATTGGTAGACGATATGAATTGTGCAGAAGCGTTTGTGCGGTTTTGTGTTGGCGAAGTTTTGGCGCAGTGTCCTGACGAAATAGCATTCTTTACAAAACGCATCGATTCTGGATTAACAGAAAGACTCGAGGCTCTTGTCAAAACTTCTTTTGAGAGAATTTCGTATACCGATGCCATGATTATTCTAGAAAAAAATAATGCGCATTTCGAATATCCTGTCAGTTTTGGTTCAGATATTCAGTCGGAGCATGAACGTTATCTGGTTGAGGAAGTTTTTAAAAAGCCAACGATCGTTTACAATTATCCCTCTGAAATAAAAGCTTTTTACATGAAGGCAAATGACGATGGAAAGACTGTGCGGGCGATGGATCTTTTAGTTCCACGAATAGGGGAGCTTATTGGTGGAAGCGAACGCGAAGATAGACATGATGTTCTCAAAGACAAGATACTTGCTATGGGCTTAAACCCAGAGGATTATTGGTGGTATCTTGACTTAAGAAAATACGGAAGCGTACCCCATGCCGGGTTTGGGCTCGGATTCGAACGTCTCATGCTTCTTGTTACGGGTATGCTCAATATCCGCGATGTCATTCCCTTTCCCAGGTACCCTGGAAACGCCGCATTTTAGCTCATGCGCCGCATGTAGTGCAGCGCATGAGTGTCTTTTCTGGTGCACTCTCTTCTTAGCGGTTTTTGGCCTGTGTTCCATCAAAGTAAACCCCGTCGGGGATCATGGTTGGATCGTTTAAGGATACTCTTGACCGAGCTTGTTTGTTAATGGGTACTACGCGACCCGCAGCATTAACAGTGAGGTTTGTCGCACCGGTAAGCCTGCTGGCGGGTGTTACCAGAGGTGTATGCCAATCTGATATGCTCGTTGGAGCGCCACGAAATCCACTATACATGCCACAGTTCCATCGCTCAAACCCATCAGTTGCATTAGTGAGACTAAGGGAACGGGTGGTATCTGATCTGATTTCTGTAATTTTCACCTCAGTGGTTTGTTTTTGCGGAGTGTATTCCCGCATGGTAGTAAATGAACACTCTGCATCTTTTGTGTAAAAAATGGGCCTTGTGTCAAGTGGATCCGTCCCGGTACCAAAGTAAAAAAATCCAAGCGTTTCAGTTTTTCCTTTGTTAATAGTCTTGCACATGATCCCATCACCTTCACTTTTGCGTCCTAAAATCCAGACATTTGCACCACTATTATATACAATGCCATCCACATAGGATCCTTCGGGGTTGAGCTGCCGTGCCCAAAGATTTTGGCCCGCTGTACTCATATGAATCCACCCAGAAAAATCTGTTACAAAAATATCGCCGGTGCCTCTGCCGAGAATGGAGCCTTCGCCACTTTCAAAGATCATTGTTTTACTTGTGGAACGATTTTCGTAGCCCATGAGGTTGCTACCAAAAACATGTAACCCTTGAAATTTGACAATGGGGGCAGAATTGTTGTCAACCACAAATCGTCCCATGGTTGCAGGGTACGCTGCTGGGCTCGATCCACTTATAAGTCTTGGAAAACCCAGGCCAATAATGTGTCGGACGGATCCTTTAACAAGGACTGTTCCATTGATATTATAGAGAGGATCTCCAGCAGCTCCCCTTACGTAAACTGTTGTTTTTCCAGCAGCAGCGGCCTTGTCGATTGCATCCTGAAATGCTTTGGTGTCATCGACATTGTCGCCGGCCTTGGCACCAAAATCGTTGACACATACCCATTTGGCAAGGTCTGTTTCCCAGGGTACTTCGGGCTCCGACTTAATAGGTAAATCAAGCGATCGCGAAGGAGTATACGGAAAAAGAATGGTATCTTTGTGAGTACTATACAAGGGAATTGTAGGCCCGGCAAATTCGCGCGTTCCATCCCAGAGTATGCCCCGCAAAGCCTGTGCATACCCTTGGGTCTTTACGTTACGGGCAAATATCACGCCTCTGTTGAGGATCCCGCATTCTGTAGACGAGGTAGTTGTAAACGAAGAATTGATAAGAGTTACTAGTCCGCACCATTGTTGTTCGTTGGGGGGAAAGGTAATTTCCATGCCAATGCGACAATTGGTAACGACAAGACTTTCGGCTGCCAAAACATTAGCGCTTACGCGAAGCCCCATAGAATCGCAATCGCGAATAGTAACGCGCGAAAGTGTTTGCCCCCAGAGCCAAGACGAATAAATTCCAAAATCAAAACCATCTATTTCTACATCTTGAATAAGGTTAGGGCCATTGTAAGCATTCTCGCTCACGATTCCATACTTGCCCACTTTATTGCCTATGATACGAATATTTTTAAGAATACCTGCGTTATCTGAGAAAAAATTGATACCACTTACACCGGGGTTGTTTCCAATATTTACGGTAAAATTATGAAACGTTCTCATGAACCAGTCGGCACTTCCAGGGAGCGTAGAAAAGCATCTAATGACCGAGCCGGTATCGGGCGCTGCATCATCAAGCTTGATTATTACACTATCACGCTGTTCTCCATATACAAAAGGGCCAATGCCATTTCCGCCGCCGCCATAGTTTACAATAAGAGATTTTGTAACCATGTAGGTTCCTTTAGGAATGTAAACTACTTTCATGGGTGATGCTGGAGGAGAGCAACTTGCATTGAAAGCATCTTGCAGAATTTTGGTATCATCGGTGACGCCATCCCCCTTTGCTCCCATGGTTTTGACATTAACAACCATTGCATCATTGGGGAAAACTAAATGTGGAGGTTTTCGTACGGCAAATGTTACGAAGGAGAGGCTTATAATTAGGAGCAATGCTTTTGTTGCATCGAATTTCATAAATAGCGCCCTCCTTAAAGTTAAACGTTTAAATAAAACCTAAAATTGATATTTTTGGCTGTTCTAAGGTTCAATATAACCAAATTAAACCGATAATGCTGTAATTATGCCAAAATGGGGCGGTGGGCTTTTAAAAAAATGTTGAAATAATTCTTCAACGAGGTGTTTTATAATCCACAAATTCTCTAAATCGGTGGTGAAACCATCCAAACCAATGTTCTGGATACTGCCGTATCCATTCTGAAATAATGCGGTTATGCTCAGCCTGATAAGCATCGAGATAGGCATCGTGATTATCGCGCGATACACCGAGGTCGGCGGTTGTTTGGAGAAAAATTTCGTACGATCCTTTTTCGTTGAGAATTGCATAGGTGGGAAGAATCCCACAATCAGTTTTAAGAAGAAGCCCCGCAACCGTTCGAATCGTATTTGCTTGTTTGCCAAGGAATGGCGCCATGGTACCTTGTTGCGCCGAATGTTGATCGATGAGGAGTGCCACCATCCCATTTCGCTTGAGCGCCGATAACGCTTTGCGCAATGCTTGATGCTGGTAAATGGTTTCTATTCCGGTTGCGGCTCTTTTTTTGCTGAGCCAACTCTCTACAACGCGATTACGCATGGGTTTTGCAAGAACGCTTAAATTGCTAATTTTAGATCCGTAAATTGCTGCAAGCATTTCCCAATTTCCAAAATGTGCCAAAAGCACAATAATGCCTTTGCCTCGTGTAAAGAGCGAATCAACAATTTCAAAATTATGCGTTACATAGGGAGGGAGGTTGTGCGATGGCCGTAAGAAGTCACTGCCATATCTACCAACAGTTTTATACAGCTTTTTTATAATGAGAATTTGTTCTTTTTCTGTCCAGAATCCCGTGTATCGTATGTTAATTTCAGCAACCGAGCGCTCTATACGAAGGTGATACAAGAGCATGCCGAAAAGACCCCCAAGCCAGAGCGTAAGCTTTCGGGGAAGAATACCCAGAACTGCTTGAACACAGAGCAACAGAACGTATTCTATCCGATGGAGAATAGGCTTGCTGGTTTGTATCACGGCTTTCGTTCCCATTTGATTTCGGGTATCTTTTTGATATTGACAAGAAAGTTATAGCCGGGGTTAAATCCCGATGGACGCCAATTAAAGCGCAAATCCCAACATTCGAGATCGCAATAGAAATCTATCGAATGCCCAACAAGTTGATTGGTGGTAAAGTTATAATAGCTGTTCCAGGAAGCTGTCCAGTTACGCGCAAAACTTATGTTTGCCGATGTAGAGAGTTGATAATTCTGGGTTGTAATAAAAGGGGCGGTTCTGCTTGTTCGGGATTGCGAAAAACTATACGATGGCCGGAGTGAAAGCTGCCATGTCTGTTTCCCTGCTTTTGCATAGCGCAGTGGATCGGATTCACCTTTAAAACCAGAATACGTAAGAAGGTCTCCGTCCCAAAGGTTTCCGGTTGCGTTCATATTGATTTGCGGATTAAGATTTACGCTGTAGTAATTTAGCCCAGGAATATCAAATACTTCGTTTGTTTTGTCGGCGTAAACCCAGAACGCAGAACTAACGCTTATTGCAAGGAATTGATTTGCTGTAGAACCACTCAGGCTCAGGTCAGAAAATCCTTTGCGTCCTTTTTCTACATCGCACGAGATGCCAGCCGAGGCATCGAGTATATGAAATTTGCTCTCAACAGGTTTTATGGAATCTCCCTTGGTAAGCATTTTTCCATCGAAACTATTATTGAGCGAAAAAGACACAACCTGGGATTGTTTGAGTTGCCCAAATGTGGAAATGCCAACATCAAAAAATCTTTTGTCAAGATTTGCAGTACTCATTGGAGTAAAGGTGTAGTTGATAGATGGAGATAATGTGTGTCGCAGTCCAACAAAATTTAAAATGTGCACAGGCCAGATTCCATACAGCGTTGTTGCCATGGAGAATCCGCCATTCCAGGTTGCATCCGCTGCGCCAGAGTTATGGCTGGCGTAGATTTTGGTCGAATCTTTTTTAATCGAATCGTTATTGGCCACCACGAAAAAGGTATCGATAAATCCATTACGGTTTATTTGGGTAAAGGTATCGCGGATGCTGTATTGTTTAAGGCCGGTGTCTGAAATTGCAGATTGTGCAAGCGTATCAATGAGTGTGTCATTGGCAATGAGGAAATTTGAGGCGAGGGTATCCTTGTAAGCATCGACCCCATACATTCTAATGTTAATATTTGGGCTTATAGAAATATATTTGAAGAGCTTGGCATTATAGGAAAGCGATGCGTTTTGCTGCATTCCTGCATGTGTCCATTCGACCTCGTTAATCGCAAGCGCTTTTGGGCGTTTAATATGTCGAACAATCCCATTGACATTGTAATTGTAATACACTTTTTCGTACCATGCAGGCTCTCCGGTGTCTGGATCCACAGATTGATCTCTATTTGACTGACGCGAATAAAGTGGCCGTGAGGGCAAACTAAAGGAGATTGACGGCAGGTCGTCGGTTATGTCGTTTGTGGTTAAGTTGTGTGTTCGGTTGGCGGTGGCAGAGATACTGGAGTTGATTTTGTCGAGCCGTTTTGAAAGACTCATATTTGCTGAAACTTGTTGATTGAGGAGATCTTCGGAACGATCCGAATTTTTAAGATAGAATTGCTGGCTACTCACAAGCGTGCCTCTTCCGCTTAACATAAACGAACGATCCGGGAGGAGGGTTTGGGTATGATTGTAATCCAGGGCGTAGAGTTGGGTCTGCCTGCTAAAATCACCGGCAAAGGAATAGCGCGCAGAAATACTACCCGAAAGCCAATAGCGGAGCGCATAATTTGAAGACGCCGACATCATATAATCTTTAAATTCTGCAATACGCGAAGACACTCTAAAGTCGAGATAATCGTTGATTGCCCAATAATAGCCAATATTTTCGAGGTAGCCGCCTGCTTGGGGCTGGCCACCAAAGCTTGGGGTGAGCCATCCACTCGTGCGTTTTCGATCCAGCGGGAGGATAAAAAATGGAACAGTCGCAATGGGAACGCCGCCAATGTTAAAAACTGCAGGGCGGGCAATTGCTTTATCGGAAGGAAGAACTTTTATATCTTTGGCATAAAAATAATAGTGCGGATCGTTCGGGTACGCGCAGGTAGTATAGTCTCCATCAACACAGTAAAAATTGTTGTCGGGAGATTTGATAATGGCAGCGGCATTAAGGTACGCATCATCCATGCGGGTAGTCGAATATTTGAGCACGCCTCGTTTTGTATTAATATTGTAAACCATGAATTCGCCAACGGTCGTATCGGATCCTTCGATAAGTTGTGGTGAACCCACAGCAGTAAACTGATCGTTGTCTATTGTGTAGGTGATAGTGTCGGCGATAAGGGTCATATTTTGATATTGAACGTGGGCATTTCCTTTAAGATAGAGAATCTTTTCGTTTACCAAATAATCGATTTCGTCGGCTTGGTATTGGACACTATCGCTCTCTTTGTTCTTGCTTGCTTGTGTGGTATCGCCAAGAATGGGGCTATCGGATTGCGCTGTTTTTAGGATCGCGCCTTTTTTTAGCGGCTTAGCGAAGGACTTCGATGAACTATCCAATGCGAGTGATGTCTGGGCTCCATAGAGTAGAGAAGCGCTCAAAATGAGGAGAAGTCCAAGCGTGCTCTTAAGGGAAATGGGGGAGTGCGGTAAGAAGTTCTTTGAAAGTGTGATATGCATATCTATTTAAAATAAGACGTTACAATTCTGGATGGGGGCTTAAAATGCGCGGTTTAAAACCAAGTAAAATTACATTCTACCTAGACTCTATACAATATATTGGTAGGCTGGTCAAATCCTCTTTGAGCTGTGTTTTTTGCATTGAGTGTCACAATTAATCATTTTAAACCACCATCGAGTTTTGGTGGCAAGAATATATACATTATATGTAGCGGAGATTATTATGGGAGCAGTTCCAATTATTCGTGCCTTGGTGAGTGTATCCGATAAGAGCGGAATTGTTGATTTTGCTCGGGCATTGTCGGGATGTGGTATCGAAATTCTATCAACAGGCGGAACATCAAAGCTCTTAATCGATAATAGCATTCCAGTGCGGTCCGTAGATTCGTATACAGGGTTTCCTGAAATTATGGATGGCCGTGTAAAGACGCTTCATCCTAAAGTGCACGGAGGAATCCTGGCAATCCGTGACAAGGATACTCATGTTCAGCAGATGGTTGCAAATAATATTGAGCCTATAGATCTTGTCATTATTAATTTATATCCTTTTAAAGAGACAATTAGTCGACCCGATGTAACTATCGAAGAGGCTATCGAAAATATTGATATTGGTGGGCCAGCCATGATTCGAAGCGCTGCTAAAAACAATGCATTCGTAACCGTTGTGGTCGATGCGCTCGATTATCCTGGAATCCTTGGCGAACTTAAAGATTCCCGAATGGTTTCTGAAGCGACACGCAAAAGGCTTGCGGCAAAGGCATTTGCTCATACCGCGGCTTACGATACCATGATAGCAGGATACCTATCCGAAAAATTTATGGGTGCATAAGCAATTCTTTTTCTTGATGATGGCTTTGAACAGTGTTACTATAACTCGGTATACAGCGATATGATGATTTTTTAAACGAAGGCAAGCAGACATTATGGCTAAAAATCTTGTGATTGTGGAGTCTCCGGCAAAATGTCGGACAATTTCTAAATATCTGGGATCCAATTATACCGTTAAAGCAACCATGGGACATATCATCGATCTCCCCGAAAAGGAACTCGGTGTCGATCTCGAAAATGACTTTAAGCCCAAATATACTGTATCAAAAGGAAAGCGTCGTGTTGTCGCATCTCTCAAAGAAGAGGCGGCCAAAGCCGATATGGTCTATCTGGCACCCGACCCTGACCGCGAAGGAGAAGCAATTGCCTGGCATGTTGCAGAAACAATTTCAAAAGTAAACAGCAATATCAAAAGGGTTTACTTTAACGAAATCACAAAAAAAGCTGTTTTAGCAGCGCTTGAGAATCCTGGCGAATTGGAAATGAACAAGGTTAATGCTCAGCAGGCGCGCCGTATTCTCGATCGTATCGTGGGTTATCAGGTTTCTCCGTTCTTGTGGAGAACCGTGTTTCGAGGACTTTCTGCCGGTCGTGTCCAGAGTGTCGCGCTTCGTCTTATTTGCGAACGCGATGATGCAATTCATGCATTTAAGCAAGAAGAGTACTGGACTATCGAGGCGATGCTTGCCAACAAGGGTATCAACTTTCGTGCGAACCTTGTGCAAATCGATGGCAAGAAAGCAGAAATTCCTAATCAAGATCGGGCCACAGCGCTGCTCGATCGTCTTGCAGGTGCAACGTATACTGTCAAGGATGTGCAAAAGACAGAAAAAGAGCGTAAACCGTATGCTCCGTTTATCACCAGTACATTGCAGCAAGAATCGGTTAAAAAATTAGGTTTTTCAGCAGCTAAAACAATGATGGTTGCACAGCAGCTGTACGAAGGTCTTGAGCTTGGTGAGCTTGGTACTACAGGTCTAATTACCTATATGCGTACCGACTCTACCCGCATCTCCGACGAAGCGCTTGTAGCGGCACGGGCTCTTGTGATCGAACAATATTCCGAGCTTCATTTGCCCGAAAAACCTCGCATCTATAGCAAAAGCAAAAATGCACAAGATGCTCATGAAGCAATTCGCCCCGCTCAGGTAACAGCCGAGTTTTCTCCTGCACGCGTCAAGAAATATCTGACCATAGATCAATTTAAACTCTATGATCTTATCTGGAAACGTTTTCTCGCTTCACAAATGGCAAATGCTGTGTTTAACATGACACGTATTGATATGGATGCGAATGGGTGTACGTTTCGTGCTAATGGCCAGATCATGAAATTTGATGGCTTTTTGGCACTCTACGATGAAACAGTAGAAGAAAAACCCGAAAGTGATGACGAATCGGATAACCGTTTGCCAGATATCGATAATGGTGTAGTGTGCGATTTTAAAAAGCTCGAAGATAAACAGCATTTTACCCAGCCTCCACCGCGCTACACCGAAGCCTCTCTTGTTAAGGAACTCGAGGATAAGGGCATCGGACGTCCAAGCACCTATGCGCAAATTATTGATACGCTTAAGAATCGCAAGTATGTAACCGTAGAAAATAAACGGTTTTTTCCTACCGAAGTCGGTATTATGGTTAAAACTATCCTTGTTCAGGAATTTCCCGATATCTTTGATGTTGGATTTACTGCTGCAATGGAACTTAATCTCGATAAGGTTGAAGCTGGTGAAGCTGATTGGGTGAAAACGCTGCGCGATTTCTTTGAGCCGTTCCAAAAAGGCATGGAAAAAGCCAAAGATCATATTGCCGATTTGCGGGCCCAAAATCAGGAAGTAACCGATCGTGAATGTCCCGAATGCAAAAAGTTCCCACTTGTTGTCAAGTGGAGTCGTAACGGTAAATTTTATGCGTGTCAAGGGTTTCCAGCATGCCGTTATACCGAACCACTCGAAAAAGCAAAGCCAGCGGCAAGTAATGAAGTATGCGATAAGTGCGGGGCTCCCATGGTAGTTCTTGAGATGCGGGGTAACCGGTTTTTAGGATGCTCACGGTATCCAGAATGTCGCAGCACCCGTTCGTTCTCAACCGGAGTAGCCTGCCCAACGCCAGACTGCAAAGGTTCTCTTATTGAACGGCGCACAAAACGTAATAAAACCTTTTTTGGCTGTAGTTCGTATCCTGGCTGTACCTTTGCAACATGGGATAAACCAATTCCTCAAAAATGTGATGCGTGTAATTACCCATTGCTTATTGAAAAGGATACAAAGCGCAAAGGTATCTATCGGATGTGTCCGCAGTGCAAGGCAGAATATCCTGTGCCTGTCGTGGGTGTACAGGATCCCGCTGTTGTGTAGCTTGTATACAGCATGAGCACGAAGGCTCACTCGGTTGCAATTGTTGGCGCAGGTCTCGCTGGCAGTGAGGCAGCGCTTGTGCTCGCTTTCTCAGGCATTCCTGTATCTATTTACGAAATGCGACCAGATCGAATGACCCCTGCACACCAGACTGCACATGCTGCAGAGCTGGTGTGCTCAAATTCGCTTAAAACAGATAAACTCCCCTCAGCACATGGGCTTTTAAAAGCAGAATTGCAGCGTTTGAATTCGCCGCTTCTTGCCATGGCATTGGCACAACGAATCCCCGCCGGTGCTGCCCTGGCCGTTGATCGCGACTGCTTTGGCGCTACGGTGACCCAGGCCTTAATGGCTACAGCAGGGATAGCGTTTCATCGTCAAGAGATTACAACGTGTAACGATATTCCACTCCCTGCCATACTTGCTTCTGGACCACTCACCTCCGATGCATTGGCCGATTCTCTTATGCAGTTTTGTGGCACACAGCATCTTCATTTTTACGATGCTATTGCGCCCATTATTAGCGCCGATTCGGTTGATATGAATATCGCCTTTAGTGCAAGTCGATGGGAAAAAGGCGAACCCGATTATATCAATTGTCCATTTACAAAAGATGAGTATGAACGTTTTTTTACTGCGCTTACCACGGCAGATAAAACCCACCGCCGCCCGTTCGAAGATGAACGCTATTTTGAGGCGTGTTTGCCGGTTGAAGAAATTGCCGCGAGGGGAGAAAAATCTTTGGCATTTGGCCCTATGCGCCCGGTTGGGCTTATTGATCCGCGTACGGGCAGAAGACCATACGCAGTGTGTCAATTGCGACGCGAGACTGCCAATGGTGAAAGTTATAATCTGGTGGGTTTTCAAACGCGCTTGGCCTGGAAAGATCAGCAAGAAGTATTTCGTCTTATTCCAGGTTTGGCTGCGGCTGATTTTGAACGGTTCGGTTCAATTCATCGCAATACCTATATAGATTCCCCACGTTTGCTTTCACCCTTGCTCGAATTTAAAAATGTGCCCGGCATGAGAATCGCGGGGCAGCTCTGTGGCAACGAGGGATATACCGAATCGATTGCAACGGGCCACCTTGCCGCACTCTTTACTCTTGCTTCACTGAAAGGTGTTGAAATACCCCCTCCTCCCGTGCAATCCGCGCTTGGAGCTCTTTTAGCACACGTTACACAATCTGCTACGGAACCATTTGCACCATCGGGTGTCAATTTTAGTTTGTTTCCATCGCTTGATATTCCTACAAAACCCAAAATGTCAAAAGAGAATAAAAAGCAGCTTTATTGCACACGAGCGCTAGAGCAGCTCGAGCTCTGGATTCAGAACATTCAACAGATCTGCGGGTAATGCGGTTATATTTACCGTAGCACAGAGCCCCAAATGCTATTTTTAAGCCCACAATTACGATTAAGCTACTCTTTTAAAGGAAATTTATGATAGCGGTAGGACTTCTTTCTGGCGGGCTCGATAGCACTATGGCCGCAAAAATGATGATAGATCAGGGTTTTACAGTGCATGCAGTCAATTTTGTTTCGCCGTTTTGCACCTGTACACCAAAAAGCGCTGGTTGTTCTGCCGTGGTTACTGCTGTAAAACAATTAGGGGGCATTCATTTAGAACGCATTGTTTTGGGTGATGAATACCTCGAAATGGTCAAGGCGCCTAAGCATGGGCACGGGCGTGGTCTTAACCCTTGTATCGATTGTCGCATTATGAAATTGCGGCGAGCAGGGGAGTATATGAAATCTGTTGGAGGAGAATTTCTCTTTACCGGTGAAGTTCTTGGTCAACGTCCAATGTCTCAGCATCGTAGGGCATTAGAAATCATCGAAGATGAGTCGGGCTTTAAAGGCTACGTGCTCCGTCCTCTTTCTGCACAATTTCTTGAACCTACTCTTCCCGAACTAAAAGGAATTGTTGATAGAAATAAGCTCTTAGATATAGCGGGTCGTTCACGTAAAGTTCAGCTTTCATATGCTGTTGAAAATGATATTACCGAATATCAATGTGCAGGGGGAGGTTGTTTACTCACCGATAGCACTTTTGCAGGTAGGCTTAAAGAGTATCTTGCAATTACAGAAAAACCTTCTCGCAATGATATGCCTCTATTGCGTATAGGACGGCATATTGCTCTAGATAATGGAGAAAAGGCTGTTGTCGCCCGCACCGAAGAAGAAGGCGAAAAACTGATCCGTATTTTTTCCAATAAAGGGACACTCCTGCTCCCTCTCGAATTTTCTGGGCCTATTGTCTACCTTACGGGCTCAGATATACAAAGAGGAATTCAACTCCTAGTGAGCTATACCAACAGAGATATTCCCGACAATGCGCGAATATTGGTTAAAGATGGATTAAAAGAATATGAGGTTGCTCGCGCCCAGTGGCCAGAGCCTTCGGTGCGACCAGCTCCTGTTGAAAGTTGATTTTATGAGATCCTCCTTGGTTTTTCAATGAGGATTATAGTTTTAGCAGGCGATATACATGTGTTTATGGTAAGGGTGTATAATGATGTTTATGAATATCAGAACAAGCTTAAGCGCTTTAATAGTTTTTCTGTGTATACAAACTGCCTCTCTAGGAATCAATCTACCAACCGATTGCATGACAAGCGTTAAAGATGCAAAGTATGGCGCTCAAGGTGATGGCAAAACCGATGACACGAAGGCGCTTATCGCAGCCTTTTGTGATGGTCGCAGCAAAGCAGATGCTGCATCAAAGCCAGATTTTTATTCACCCTACCCTAAGTCTATCTATCTGCCTGCTGGAACATATCTGGTAAGTGATTCTTTATCCTGGATTGGATGTGCAATGACGTTCCAGGGAGCAGGCGTGGGATCAACGGTAATCAAGCTTGTTGACTATTGTGCTAAATTTGCTAATTCCGCTCAACCGAAAGCGGTATTTGTTTCCCCCAATGGAAATTATTCGTTTCGTCAAAATTTTTATGATCTCACGATACATACCGGAATCGGAAACTCAGGAGCAATAGGCTTAGATTATATTGCAAATAATGTAGGATCTGTCAATAATGTTACCATTGTTTCTGGCGACAGGAAAGGTGTAGCAGGAATTGACATGAGTCGGTCGTGGCCTGGGCCGTGCCTTATTCGTAATGTCAAAATTACAGGCTTCGATTATGGCATTCGCGTTGGCTGTACCGAGTATGGTCCAACATTTGAATCGATCGAATGTGTTAACCAAAATACGGCTGGTTTTTTTAACAATGGCAATATTTGTTCAATTCATGGGTTTAAAAGCACCAATGCTGTTCCTGCTATTCTCAATAAAGTAGGACATGTTATTGTTATCGATGCATCATGTACGGGTGGAGGGGCCACTGCTGCTGCTATTGACAATGGTGGGAATCTTTACGCGCGCAATGTTTCGACATCAGGCTATCAGTCTGCATTACGTACGAAAAAGGTAATGACTCCTCAAACGAGCATTCAGGAATTTATTTCAGATACCGTGGTATCGCTTTTCCCATCTCCAAAACGTTCTCTCGGTTTGCCAATCCTTGCAATCCCGCCCACGGTTGATGATCCTGTTTCTAAGTGGGGAAAGATTGTTATGCCAGGGTACTATGGAGATTCGCATACTTGGCAGGATACGTTTAATTCGGGAAAGTCGACAATCTATTTCCCTGCAGGAATTTTTCTGTGCAGCCTTTCGATTACTGTCCCCGCAACCGTTAAAAGAATTATTGGCTTTAATTCGCAAATGAACCGGTATAACGAGTCATCTCCCATTGCATTGAATCTTAAAGTAAGTTCATCAAGTACCGAACCGCTTATCATAGAGCGCTTTAATGGCGGGTTGTCAATAGAGCATACGAGTAACCGCACTATTGTTGTGTCAAATTCCGATGTCACGTATAAGGCAAAAGCAGGGGCGGGTAATGTTTTCTTCAATGATGTTGGGGGCGATAGTTTTGTGTTTTATCCCAATCAGAATATTTATGCCCGGCAACTTAATTCAGAAGGCGATAACGTCCATATTGTAAATAAAGGGGCAAATCTTTGGATCCTTGGTATTAAGACCGAAGGCAAGGGAATGGTAGTTCAGACAACTAACAAGGGGTGTACCGAAGTTCTTGGAACCCTTTTGTATCCGGTCAAGACATTTACGGCAGCAGATGCCCCTGCATTCGAATGCATTGATGCTAATATGTCGCTTATTTATAGATTGGCAACGTATATTAATAATGGTATATACCCTAAACAAATCATAGAAACTCGCGCAGGCCTCACTAAAACGTTTTCTTCAAATCCAAATATGTTTTATGAAATGGGACTCTTTTCAGGATTTGATAGCACAAAAATGAGTATCACGCCAGGAGTGCCAAAATCTTTGCCGTTTGTGCGTATACAACGCACTTCTTTGATGCCGGTTATGGCACCATCGATCATCAGTAAAGATGAGCGGTATCTGGTTAGTGGGCGTAAAGTAGTATCTGTCCGAAAGGGTGTTGTATCTGTAAAGCAGAAGGCTTCAAGTGGTATGTATGTTATGCCACAAGAGAAAAAATAAATATTAGTGCAGATGCTAGGGCTTGGGAGAGGATACTTCCGCTTTCACGACCAAGGTACGCATAGAGAGCAAGTGCCCCGATTTGATTCTGCAGGTATAGGTACCGCCCGGCACCATCTTTCCGTTATTATCCTGTGCGTTCCACAAAAAAGTTCTCATTCCGCTGGCTCTGGTTCTATCGATAGCGGTTTTTACGAGCTTGTCGCGATCGTTGTAGATATTTATTTCTACAATATCGTGAATGGGAAACATGTACTTGATAGTTAAATTACCTTTAGAGCTATCTGCTTCGGTAGAAAGGTTATACAATGCTACATTGACAAATAAATTAGTAGTTCCAACCTCGCTTTGCGACGCAAGAATGGCTTTTTTCATCTGTCGCAGATAGTGTGAGGCATCTATCTTTAAAAAATAGGTGCCCGGAGAAAGTGTATCTGTTTTGTAAATGCCCAAGTCGTTGGTGACTACAGTAACCCCTTTTTCCATAATGCGGACATTGGCTCCTTGGATAGGAACACCGGTAATAGCATCGGTGATGGTTCCTGAAATGGTTTGTGCCGAAACTACGCAGGGTAGCGCGACCATAGCAAGTGTTATCGAAATGTGTTTTGCAAAACTAGCGTGTTTCATGTTGTTTCCTTTGTCTGTCGTAGCAGTGCGTGCAGCTTAAGCACTGTGGGTACAATTTCGATGTGCTGTCAATAATCGTTGAACCATAGTAATCCCCGCAAGGACCGACAACGCTGCCAAACCATACAGCATATATTGTTTTCCTATGAGGAGCAAAAGACACAACGCAATGATTCTTTCGGGGCGCTGCATGAAACCTTTATTACAGGTAACACCCGCCCCTTCGCATCGGGCTTTGATATAGCTTACCATTACTGAAAGCGAAAGTGCAATAAAGGAGATGGTTACCCCATATACCTGAGTGGTTTGTGTTGTGCACAGCAGGTAATACCATATCAGGCCGCCAAACCAGGCAATCTCGGTTACCCGATCGCACACCGAATCTAAAATTGATCCAAATTTAGTTTTTTGATCGTATTCACGTGCGAGCACGCCATCAAGGCCATCAAAAAGAGACCCGATCACAACAAAGGCCATGCCAGTTTTCCATCGGCCTGTGGCGATCCATGGTGCCGCTAGAATAGAAATCCCGGTCCCCACAAGCGTTACCCCATTGGGAGTTAAACCCATTGCATGGAGGATCTTTGCAACCGGCCGTAGAGTTGCATTATAGAGCGGCTTAAGATTTTCAATCATGATGGTATCTTTCTTTGACTTGGGTATTTCAAAAATATATATTACTAGACTGTGTTTATTTAGAATTTTCCTTCAGGAGGATATCATGTCGAGAGTTTGTGAAATCTGCGGAAAACATCCCCAGACCGGTAATACCATCAGCCATGCACATAATGTTAACAAACGCAAGTTTAATCCAAACATTCGTAATGTTAAAACCAAGGTGAGCGGCAATACGGTAACTACTAAAGTTTGTATGAAGTGCCTAAAGGCAACAGCCGTTATTTAATAGATTGTTTCGCTTAAGAGCATTACAATTTTAAGGCGATCTTCCGAAGGGATGATCGCCTTTTGTATTATTCTCTCCCATGTATCTGTTGGCGCCCGGTATTTGTAGTATCAATGCATCCCAAAAAGTGCTAAAATGCTTCTTCTGGAAATATTTGCTTGTGCAATCATTGCAGTAATCGATTGACTGCGGATATCTGCAGAGGTGTAGGCGGTCATCTCCTCTGCATCGTTGATATCGCTTATCGAGGAATCGACGCTCTTGATATTTTGAACAATCGTGTCGAGAACATTAGCCTGTGACTGCATCGAATTGACATACCCGCTTGCTTTTGACATTACCCCTTGTCCCCAGCTGGTTGCAGTAGCAACGGCGGTTGTTGCGCCGGCGATATCGCGGGTACCTGCAGAACTGATATCTACCGCTTGAAGTGGGGTAATAATATCAGCCGTTGTCGCATAATATGTTCCTACCCCTTTTGTTATTCTCATGTCAATACTCATGGTGGCAGATGCGTCGGGGTTTAAGTTAAAGGATATTACTTCAGAACCATCTGTGGCAGGCTTTAAAAGAGCTTTTCCCTGAAACACCGTTGTGTTAACAATGTTTTGAAGGGTTGTTACATGCTGCTGAAACTCTGAATTGTATGCATCTTGCAATGAGTGGTCGGTAGTCTGGTTTGAGAGATTGACAAGATCGTTCAACCTGCTTATTTCTTTATAAGCATCTCCCGATGCGGTGCTGGCAACCTCCAATCCGCCGCTCCACGTTGTTAAATTGGTCTTGATATTTGCATAATCTCTTTCTTGCGTTTTGTAATTGGCGCTTCGAATAAATCCTACGAGATCGTCGCTGGGGGATTGAAATTTTTTTCCTGTGGCAAGCCGTTGATACGATCCTGCGAGGGATTGATTGTTTTGTTGATAGAGCGATGAAAGCTTGTACATGGTAGCAGAAAATGATGAGATCATAAGACACCTCCCTTGTTAATAGCTTCTGGGCATTGATACACCCGCTTCCCCTCGTGTGCGTCAATGGGAGCCTATGCATATGGTGATATGCAGTAATACCATGATAATTATGGTATAATAGCTCCAATTTTAGTATCGGCATTTTTCTAAGAAACTTTAATTTTTTTTAATTTAAAACAGAGTGCTTATAATGCAGGGGGCAAAGGCGCTAGATTTTTCCGAGGGATGCGTCGGGTACCCAGCCACTAACGCCATTTTCCAGGCTTACCAGAGACCAATTATCGAGGCTTTGACGAATGCGAAATTTGGTGCCCTCATGCGCAGAAAAGAGTACAATGGTTCCGCTCGGCTGATTTTTGGCATCAACCGTTGGAGCAAGAACTATTGCTTCGTGGATGGTTTCGGAAGAATAAAGCTTAGCTCCTGCAGATATTCCTATAGGTAGAATAAGAAATCCTAGAATCGCTATACCATATATAAACCAGAGGCGCATGTGTCTGCCTGCAAAAAGAAGCATGCTCGCAAACGCTAAAACCAAAGTCCAGAGAATAAGCAGCACCCAAAGCTCTCTGTTGAGTGGCAGTAGGTTATGGGCTCTGGAGAGGATTGCTGCCAGAAATCCTTGTGGCGCCATAACAATGGCATCGATTTGCCGAGATTTGAGAAATGTTACATTTGCTTTGATGTCGGGGTCGGAAGGTGAAAAGGTCATTGCCTTTTCGTAGGAGAGCCGAGCCATACCAATGTTATTGGCCCGGAAATAAGCATTGCCGAGATTGTAATAGATATCGCCATTTTCTGTTCCCGTTTCAATAACCCCACGATAGCACGAAATTGCGCTATCAAAAGAACCTTGTTCATAAAAACGTGCTGCTTTCTGCATTGCAAAATTGGCTGAACTTGCAGATGTCTGCGCAGTTCCTATAAGCATACAACTAAAAATAAGATGAGCAATCGTTACTAATTTCATGATTTTTTCGCCTTGCGCGCAGCTTGCTCGAGCGTGAGAAGAAGGTTTTTGGCTAAGACTATTATTTCACTTTGTGCGGTTTCTGTAAGAATTTCTCCCCCGAAACGGTAGCAATCTGTCTTGTTAAAAAAAGTGGTAAGCATATGCGATGCATTCGTTTGAAGACCGTGCTGGATAAGGGATTCAACCAATTCATCCTGTGTTTTGCCCAGAGCTACAAAGCTAAATGTATTGGTTATGTATTCTTCGAGTAAAGCTGCTAGAAATCCTAAGAATACCAGATTGTCGTGGGACGGATTTTTGGTTTTTAAATGGGCATCAAGTTTTTTATTGGCAATAACAAAAGCTTTACGCTTGAGCAATTTTGTTGGATCGGCGGCGTGTGATTGTTTCTGGATTTTATACACAAGGGCTGCAAAAAAGCCAAAGAGAGGAAAGGGGAATAAAAACCATACGATAAGCGGCGGACGATTAGATTGAGGTCGAGATGAGCCAGGACTCTTGATATAGCGTATATCTCGCCCGCGTTCTAAAATTTCCGATTGATTACGGGATGCATAGGCAGGCTCTATCCGTTTAGCTCCGCTTCCCTTGGTAACCATGAGATTGAGCGAATCGGTGCCGATGGTTTTATATACCCCAAGGGTTGGATTGAAGTAGGTGAAGGTAAGTGGAGGGATAGTTAGTAGACCCTCTACCGAGGGAATAAGCAGATATTTAGAACTACGATGCGAAACTAGCCCATTGGCAGTAGTGTCGACGCCGTTTTGCTTTTCGGGTGGAAAAACTTCACAATTGGCAATTGAGGGGAATTTAAGGTCGTCGATATTGCCAAGTCTGGTATTTCCTTTAAGCGCTACTTTGATGGTGGCAGCATCTCCCTGAGCAACGGTTTTTGGGTCGATACTTGCATTCAACGTAAAGTCTCCTACGGCGCCATTAAAGTTGGCTGGTTGCGTGGGGAGTGCTTTAAGCGTTAGTGTAAGTGTATTTGATAAAGCAGATTTTGGGATCTGTTGCACACTACCTCCAAAAAAGTCATCGAAAAAAGGATCGCGCGAGCGCGATGCAACTCTTTGCTGCAAAACATACTCAAAAGGAATTGGTCCGATTGTGCTTGATCCAGGTTTAAGCGGGAAGAGGGCATAGCGAACTGCAAAAATGTGGTACATTTCGCCATCGATTCGTTCGGGCGCATCTTTGGGGATCTGGGAGAAGAGCCTGCTTACCGAAAAATCTGCCGCAAGTGATTTTTCGAGTTTGTCAAAACAGGGCATGAAATTGTCAATAGAAAGTGGTATGGGGGCACCATTTTTAAGTGCTACAGAAAAAGTGAAAATGAGTTGTTCTCCAACATAGACGTCTTTACGAGGAACGCTCATACGAATGCGAACATCAGAATTTGCAATGGGTTCTTTAGTAACGGTTATGAGTACTGGTTGCGTTGAATGGGTAGTCCCATCGAGGGTAAATGAAAGTGCTGGGAAAGTAAATTGACCAGTTTTTTTTGGGGCTATATAATAGTAAATCATGTAATTAATCTGATTAATTTGGGTCATTTGGCCATTGATAATAGAAATAGAAGAGTTTTGAGATTGATTCTGGTTTGTACGCATTACCGTAAATAAATCCGTTGGTGGAATTTCGGGGATTGGTACCTTTAATTGTTTGTTACTTTGGATACGTATCGTAATGAGGGCTTGTTCCCCCATGGTAATCACTGTGCGCTCTGCAGATGCGGATATCTCAGTTTCTCCATAGGAAATGGTAGCTAACACTAAAAGCATAAGGGAGAAAGTACGAAGTCGCATCGAGCTACCAATCCTTTTCTGGAGTGCCACTCTGCGAAGCTTTAAGCTTTTGCTGCGGTTTATTAAGTTTGTCTTGATCGTCTGCAAATTGTTCGATGAGTCTTTTGGCCTCTTCTTTTTGTTTTTCTTGTGCTGGGTCAAGCTTGGATTGAGGCATTTGTTGCGATTGAGGATTTTTCTGATCCTGCTGATTTTGCTTATCGTCTTGTGGTTTGTTCTGATCCTGATTTTTTTGGTCGTCTTGCTTATTTTGATCTTGATTAGGTTTATTCTGATCTTTGTTTTGATCCTTATTGTTTTTATCAGATTGATTCTGATCTTTATTTTGATCTTTCTGATCCTCGTTCTGGTCTTTTTTGTCATCTTTCTTTTGATCTTGCTTCTTCTGTTCCATGTTTTTAATTTGTTGTTGAGTCAATTGCACATTCCACTTGGCATCACGATCAGAGGGCGAGGCATCCAGAGCTGTTATGTATTTGTCAAGGGCTTGTTTAAAAGTTTCCTGAGCTTTAGAAGGGTCGTCCTGCGATTGTTCTTGAGCCTGTCGGAACAGTGTGTTTGCTTGGTTATAAGCTGCAGAGCCTTTAAGTTTGCCTTTTGCATTTTTTTGTGCAGCTTCAAAAGATTCCGAGGCTTTATCAAACTGCCCAAGTTTATAATGGGCGGATCCTTTGTTGAAAAGTAAAGCAGGATCGGATGGTGTTTGAAGAAGTGCTTCGTCGTAAAGTTTGAGCGCATTCGCATAATCGCCAGATTTCATAAGCGTATGAGCTTTTTCGTTGGTTGACCAGGTCTGATCGGCAAACGATAGCACTAGTGCACCGCTTACAAACAATATACAAATCGTTCTGTAAAGCTTAAAAAAGGCTGTATGTAGGCGTGCGGTCATGTTACAACTTCCTGGCCCAAAAAGTATGCGCTACAAAAAATTCGGCAATAAGGAGGATCATAGCGATGAACAAGAAAACCTGATATTGTTCTTCGAATGTGCTCATTGCATTGATGCCTAAATCCTTTTTTTCCATTTTCATGATTTCTGAATAGATAAGGGCGAGATCCAGATCTGTACCTGCATGAAAATAACGGCCATTACCAATGCGAGCTAAATCTTCTAGAATCTCAGGGTTGAGCTTAGAAAGAACAAGGTTCCCCGCATTATCTTTTTTGTAAATAACTGAGCCATTCCCCTTTTGTTCTGGTAGAGGAACGCCAGCGAGCGTACCAATACCAATGGTATATATTTTTGTCCCGTTTGCGGAAGCTTCTTTTGCGGCAGCAAGGGGATCGCCATCATGGTCTTCTCCATCGGAGATTATGATAAGCACTTTGTGTTTTTTTGTGGTGCTTGCAAAAGCTTTTTCAGATACATCGATAGCTGTTGCCAGTGCAGTTCCTGGAATGGGAATCCAATCGGGGGTAACCGCATCAAGAAACATTTTTGCTGCCCCGTAATCGAGTGTTAGTGGACATTGTACAAATGCATCACCTGCAAAAATCGTAAGACCTATGCGATCACCTTTTAATAGATCAAAAAATTTTGTTGTTTCGTAGCGTGCGCGTTCGAGACGGTTGGGCTTGATATCTTCTGCCAGCATGCTTTTTGAGATGTCGAGGCACACCATGATATCGATGCCTTTGCGCTCGAACATCTCCATTTTAAGGCCAAATCGTGGACGGGCCAGGGCGATAATTGCAAAGAGAATAAAAAGAAGAATAAGCGTCCATGAAATAATACGTCGTGTTGTCAAAGAAATAGTAGTGAGTTTTGACAAAAGGTTTGCGTGCGCAAACCCCTGATGCGATCGGGATAACCTTTGGTAAATGTAAATAAAGTACCCAATCCCCAAGGGGAGTAAGAGCAGTAACCAGAGAAGATGTTGTGATCCAAAATTCATACTGTGCCAGTTTAAGTTGTTGGTTTACTAAGGAATTCTTCTGAAAACTGATGTGCCCAGAATAATTTCTACAAACAATAGTGCTATACCTGCAAACAACCATACATAAAAGCGGTCTGAATACGTTGTATAGGATTTAGTTTTAATGACTGTTTTTTCGAGCTTGTCGATTGTGCTAAAAATTTCTTTGAGCGTTTCGGTATTTTGTGCTCTAAAAAAACGTCCTTTTGTTACCTGGGCTATATCTGCCAGAAGCGGTTCGTCGATATCAGATTGCATCATCTGAATTTGAGTTCCCACAACCTGCCCTGTAAATTGGTTGATCATTTCCATAGGGTAGGGGACTTGGCCTTCTTTACCAATGCCAATGGTGTAAATGCGTATCCCCAATTCTCCGGTAGCTTTCGCCGCTGCAAGGGGGGCAATATCACCAAAGTTATTTGCTCCATCGGTAAGCAGAATAATAATCTTGCTTTTTGCGCGTGAATCTTTGATGCGATTTGCGGCAGTTGCAATGGCAGTACCAATTGCCGTAGCATCGCCAAAATCTTCGAAATCTGTCTTTTCGATAAAGTCACTCAAGATGCCATAGTCGAGTGTGAGTGGGCATTTGGTATAGGCGCGTTTTGCGTAAATGACAAGTCCAATACGATCGTGGTTTCTCTTTTTGACAAATTCCTTGAGCGTTTCTTTTGCCACAAAGAGCCTGTTTTTTGGCTGGAAATCGAGGGCTTTCATGGAGAATGATACGTCGGCAAGAAGCATTATATCAACGCCTTCGGTAGACACTTCGTCTTCCGATTGCCCAAATTGTGGCCGGGCAAGTGCAATGGCAAGGAGAATGATGCCTATTATTCGTAGTGTGAAGAGACTGTGACGAAAACGAACCCTCCACGAAGGAGTAATTTTTTTAAATGGCGAAAGGTCGGAAAATATGAGTGCTGGTCGTGTTTTTGTGAGTGATCGGAGATACATCCACACCATGGGGACAATAACAATTAATAATAATAGGGCGTAGGGATCTTTTAATCTCATGGTTCTTTACCAATCCCCGGTGATGCACCTGTGCTAGGAGCCGAAGATGCTGCGGCTCCTTTGTTTTGAGCTGCTGCGATAGGCGAGGGTCGCGTTGCATCAAAAAAAGCTCGGGCGTCACCAGAAAACCGTGTGAGTATTTCCATTGCGGGTATACTACGAGCAAACTTGACTGGATCGGTAGTTTTAAAAAACCATGAAAGGCGATTTTTTTCATCGGCAGGCAGTGGTGCAATTTCAATCCAACAAAGCATCTCTTCGGTAGTGTATTCTGAGGCGGGAATAGAAAAAGATCGTTCTATATACCGCTTGATAATATCGGAAACTGCAAATGTATATTCACGAATGAGCCCAATGCTAAGAAATCCCTTCGAGAGGAGTGTTTCTAATGCCAGAATCGCTTCTTCGTAGGGGGGAAGCAGCGCTGCTGCGGCGTTAACCATCTCGATTTTTTTCTTGCGCCTTGACCATAGAAAAAGAATTGCTGCAACACCAATGAAACCGCAGGTTATCCAGAGCCACCACAAAGGTGCTTTGCCGGCAGACTGCAAGGGCTTTAAATCTTTGATATCAACCGTATCGCCTGTTACTACCGAAGAAACTCGAATGGGGTATGCTTGTGAAAGGAGTGTATCGGTTGTTGCTTGTTTTGTTTGCAAAAAAGTGAGCGCCGGAATAGTGCATGGTTCTACAGTATACAGCGTTAAAACATAGGTGTAGGTGAGGCTATCGGCATTTTTTAAACTCGTTTTTGTGGTGGACAAATCTTTGAGAGTAAATTTACCAATGCTTTTTTGAATGTCTGGCGGCGTAATGGTCGCATCTTGAGGAGCCAAAATAGAAATAGTGAGCGTTATTCGATCCCCTACAGTCATAGTGTCTGGATTGACGCTCGTATATACAATTGTTCCGAATGCAAATGCAGCCCCCATCAAGAGAATTCCAATAGTTCTGCAAGCAGTTCTGTTGATGTTACTACTCGTTTGGGGAGCTTGGTTACTCATGCACATGGTTGCATTCTTGGCAGAAACAGGGTTATCCATCCGGCGTCCTTTATCATCAGCAAGGAGCTTATATTTGTATAATGCTAAACTTATCGAAATTTACTACGCATCTGGTATAAAAATATTGTTTTTTTCAGATTCAGACACTGTACTGTGTAGCTTAAAATTTGATAAAATATAATTTCAGGTTAATATCTGTGTTGGCTTTATGCGGGTGATATTTCCTTCAAGGGCACACCATTGCGTATTTTAGAACTATGGTGCGCCTCAATTTTTCATGGGTAATTCCTCATATGCTGGCGGGGTCTGCTGTTCCAGGAGGATTTGAATCTTCCGACGAACAAATGGTTCGCATCGATTTGAATTTTTTTAAATCTGAGGGTATCCATACTTTGGTCTCATTGCAGGAAATGGATCCTCTGTGGGGGGCATGGTGCGCCGCTGCTGGCATTCGATGGATACATTATCCCATCCCCGATTTTTCGACCCCATCCGATATCGCAACATTCGATACGCTGGTTCGTAGTCTCATAGAATCTCTTAACAATAAAGAACCAGTATGTGTTCATTGTCGCGCAGGAATTGGTAGAACCGGGATGCTACTTTCATGCATCATGGGAAAATTCCTGCTGCTTTCTCCTAAGGCTGCTATTGCAGCAGTTCGCGCAACACGCATGGCTCTTGATACCCCTTTGCAAGAAAAATTTGTAGGGGAGTATCTTCGTGATCAATCTTGAAAATAGGATAATGCTATGACAACCGTTTTTGATATTCAAAAATTTTTAATTGCAGACGAAGAAAAACTGAGCAGGTTTGCACGAAAAAGCTCCGAATCGTTAGGACGTAAATTTCCGATACGCAAAGACCCTTTTAGGCTCGAATTTGCCCGCGATGAGACGAGAATTCTTCATTCACCCCCCTTTAGACGGCTTAAGCACAAAACTCAGGTATTTCTTTCTCCCAATAACGATCATATTTGCACACGCATGGAGCATGTTCTTCATGTGTCAAGTATTGCAGCCGTAATTGGCAGATGCCTTCACCTCAATATCGATCTTATTAATGCCATTGCAAAAGGACACGATCTTGGGCATCCTCCCTTTGGGCATGCAGGAGAGCGAAAGCTCGATTTAATTGTAAAAAAAGAGGGCGTTCCCGAAGGCTTCAAACACGAAATGCATGGACTGCGGGTCGTTGACAAACTCACAAATTTTGGCGATGGACTTAATTTAACCTACGAAGTTCGCGATGGCATTATTACCCACTGTGGCGAGAAGTTTGAGCAATCTATTGTTCCCGATCGGCTCAGAGATCTATCCGAGCTTGAAACCATTGTCGATAGAACGTGGTATCCTGCAACGCTTGAAGGATGTCTTGTTCGCATGGTCGATAGAATTGCTTATTTGGGCAGAGATCTCGAAGATGGCATTAAAGCTGGATTTATAAAAAAAGTAAATATTCCCTCAAGTGTTGCCAAGGGGCTTGGAACCGAAAATGGCCATATTATTGGGCGTTTTGTAAACGATACTATTGCACATAGTCTCGATGCTGACGCTATTTCAATGGGCGACGATATTTTTGAATTAATGCGGATTTTAAAAGATTTTAACTATCAATACATTTATACTAATCCCGAAGTTACCCAAAAGACCCTTAAATCAGATCGATTGTTAGAACTGATGTTTTACGAGCTTAAAGAGATTTACGAAAAATCTGAACAAGGGCGCAATGTTTCTTTTGTGGCAAACCTTATTCGCGAAGCTCCCTCTATGCAGATATTTTTTGATTTTGCAAAAAATTCAAACTATACCGAATGTACTGGTGTGTGGAGGATTATAACCGATTATATTGCGGGAATGACCGATCTTTTTGCACAAAGAACCGGGGCCGAACTTTTTCTCCCTACCCCTGTTGTCTAAATCGTATTTTGTATACACGCTGATGTTCATAGTCTGAAAAACCTTCATTTGTTAGCTTGAATAAGAGGTTTTATGCCGGCCGAACGCCGCAACGCAGAAAAACGACCGTCAATTCTTATAGAATTATGGAATTCTTTTTGGGAACATCCCCATGAAACCTGCCCCCGGTGCGGTGGTAAACATGTTGAATTTTATGATCCTTTCTTCTTTTCGCCCGCGCGGACGCTCAAAGGACGACGTCGAATAAAATGTTGTGCGTGCAAATTTATATGGCGGCCCTCCAGCCGTGGCAAATCTTTTATTGAGTCGCTCAATCCCTTTAAAAATTGAGCTTCCTAAGATTGCCATCGCCTTCCTTGAATCGGATTCCTCGTTAGCTTTGGATGATATAATAAATATTTCGATGTGTGATGGTTATCACATTTTTGTGCTGCGCCTTGTTATATTTTGATAGAGAGAAATACCTGCTCGTGTTGTGTTGGTCAATGGCCGTCGCGGCGAGAGCGTAAACCTTTTTGTGGTATGGTGCACCGTGTTTGGAAATGTGATCGATTCCGAAAAATTTCTTACCTTCCCCTGCTGCGAATTATGCGTACATGCGCCGTGCATGAAATTAAGATTCGGTCCGATTCGCCCGCTCAAATTCTTATTAGTTCATCGCAGTCAGTTTTCTGCAGCTCGCATCGGGTGTCCTTTCTACGAATACGACAAAAACTCAATTGCACAACTTATTTCCACTATACCAACCATGCGGTTACGTCAAGTTTTCAGGAATGCTCTTGCGCTTCTTTCTGCTGCCGAGAAAAATAGGTTTGATAATGGGCAAAATCTGGTTAGTGAAGACGATCGCAATGGCGCAATAAGGTTTATTCAGGCACTTACAACATCGGGAATTCTTGCAGTAATTCGCATCCCGCAATGGTATGAATCGGATCCTGCGATGCGTAAATGGCTCTCCATCTACCAGCGGATCGATCAAAAGAAAGAGCAACCATTGCGCGCTTTGGAATCAGCAGTTGAGGGTGTTGTAGAAAGTGCTGCGGCTGCAGCGCAAACATCGCTGCGGCCCTATATTGTTGCAAGCGCATGGGTTCACGCTATCGCCGATGTTCTCCCGTTACGGCCCGACTTTGCAACCCTTGGAGACTCGGTAACACTTTCTGTTTCTACAAAAAATATCGATGATGGTACCTATGTGCATTTCGATGTGTATGAGGGAGATCCTAAAAACGCTCAAATTGTAAAGACGATTGATGCTCTTGTACAGAGCAATAGTGCACAATGTATCTACGATTTGGCACAGGATAATCCACCCTCAACCGTTTTGAAAATTCGTATCGATGATTCTGCCAACACTCATGACACGTGCGTTATAAGCGATGATGCTGGAAATATTCTCTCCGAGGCATCTTGTGGCAGTGCCCAAACAGATGAAAATGGGCGAGTGCTTACCGTAGAAAATGTTCCGCTGGGTAAACCTGTAATTGTTTCGATGCGCTGCGAATCGGATACTACACCCATAATTTCTAAGTGCGTGGTGGGAAAAATGGTTCCTCCGATCCTGCCTCTTGTCACCTTTGTTGTTCGTTGCGAAGAACTAACAAGCGGACGTCGATCGGTTCCGCTAAAAACTCCGCACGAGGCAGCCCGCATTGCTGCCGAAAAACAGGTTGCAGCCAACGCATCGGAGTCATCTGGCGCACCGGGCGATCTTGGGGGAACTTCATCTGCAGCCAGTTCAGCGCATGCCAAATCGATTGCTTCCTGCGCATGGACTTTTGCAGATGGTGAGAATAGAGCACTGGCTGCAGGCGATGGGCTGATGCTTTCTTGTAAAGCCAATAACTTTTCAGATGGAGACGCTGTCCTGTTTGATATTGTCGATGCGAAAAATCCGAGTGCACCTATCGCTTCTTTGTCGGGGACAGTGGCGGCTGGGTATGCAAAGGTTCCTTGGGTTTTTGGCAATTCATCGCAGCAGCAGAATGTCCGGCTTGTTTTTTCGGATCCAATTGTGGGCGATCAACAATCTCAAGACTCCTTTACTATTCTATGTGCAGATGGAACAACATCCGTTGCACTGTCGTTAGGGGATGCCAAACCTTCTGAATCTGGCATGAGCCTGGATATTGCATGTGGCACAGCACTTCCTTCACAATTACAGGTGTCTATTGGAACGCTGGGAAACCTTGTGATAGGGTCGCTTGATACTGCTTCTACAGGCGAATCGTTACGATTTACAATATGTGCGTCTGCCGAGGCGTGTACCATGGTGCAATGCCAGGTGGTTGCAGGAAGCGCAGGAACTGTTTACAAAGAACCGTCTGCAGCTTCAACAACAACATCATCTTCACAGAATTCTGATTCTAGTTCTTCGAGCACTGCTTCAGAAGCTAATCCGCCACCAAAGGAAGCTGTGGCTGCAGCAGAAGTAGCTTCTTTACTTGCGGTTGGTGGCATAGTTGCAAGTGCTGCGCTTATTGAGGCTCTTAAAAAGAATACGGGCAGGGGAGTTCTTGTTACATCGCTTGCTGGAGGGGATGGCGCGGGAGACCATTTGTCTGTTAAAGCGTTAGGGTATACTAAAAAAATAACGCTCTCTGATGCAAAGCCTCTTGTGTATACAGATATTCCGAAATCCGGTTTAATAACTCTCGAAGTTTTGGATCGGGATGGTTTTACTTATTCGATACCATTAAAGGCCAAAGCCTGATAGAATACCGAAAGGAAATTTCATGGCAGAGTACACTGCGGTAAAAGGCGATACAATGAAGTCGATTGCGCAACTCTTCTTTCTTTCCCAGAGCGTAGCCGAACAGTTGTGTAGTATCAATAATCTAACGGGAATTGATGCTCAAATATCTGAGGGAACCACAATCACGATTCCTCCCCGGCTCTATTCGGTTCTTTCGCAGCAACCGCAAGGCGATATTATGCTGATTTCACTTTCGACCCTTGTAAAGCAAGATGTGAGCTTTCCACCGGTTACCGATTCGCCTATGGTTTTCTATTCCCCTCGACAAGGGAAATATTTGGCCATTGGGCTTGATCATGCAACAAGTGAAATAACAACGCTTGTGCGCGAAGCTCAGCAAATTGTCAATATGGCAAAACGCATTGCAACAGCCTGGGCAAGGACAGATATCTTTGCACTTATCGACGATGCGAAAAAGGCCGGAGAAGAATTAGTATCAATGCTTCCTGCCATTGCAAAAGACCCCAAATCTGCCTTGGAAGAACTTGTTGTGGTTAAAACGAATACGGGATGGGAAGAGCTTCCCCAACGTTTTTTTGTACGACCCGATAAACTCAGCGCGATTATTCCATCTCCCGCAGCCTGGAAAAGCACCGGCGATGCTCTCCTGCAAAAGATTTTATCAGAAATCCCAACAGCTCCTCCAGGATGTCAGGCAGCACTTACTGCGCTCTCGGCACTTACAGCAAATGTTGACGCATTGGGAAGTGCACCGCTGGATTGGAAATACGCTGCCGATACCGCAACTGCTGCTGCGAAAAATGCATTTGCGACAACCCCTGCCGCGGCATTTTTACGTTTTTTAACGTCTGCCGATCCGATGGCTTTACTTTCTGAACAAGCTAAAAAACTTCAATTTTCCAAAATTGGCAATTTAGACTTGTCACTTGCAAGCGGGTCGATTTCTGGAAAATGGGCGATTCCTAGTGAAAATGGTCTTAATATTTTTGAGGTTTTTGGGGCACCAGCAGATATGGTGTGTCGTATTCGCCTGGGACTTGAGCTTGCCGCCCATATTTATGCAGATGTCAAGATTGCTTCAATTGCTTCCTTGCCCAATCTCTCGCTTGTTTCTGGTTCTGCACCTACTGCATCGGGAACTGCAACGGCCAGCGCAACGGCCAACCTTGATGCAGCAGTCGATATCACGGGAACAATCGATTGGAGTCCAGAATCCAGTGGCACGTTTCGCAATCTTGCCCTGGTTGATTTTGATGCATCGGTAGTTGCAAATGCCGATGCTAAAGTGGCCATATCTTTTAAGGATGCTAATGTTCGATGCAGTTTGCCAGCTGCAAAGATTAAAGGATTAGCCGGAAAAGGGTCTTTAGTTGTAGATGTCAAAACCGATGAAGCAATTCTCTTATTTGAGCATCTCTTTAATACGGTTATTAATCATTATAAAAAAATGGCAACCGATAAAGCGTCGGGCGTACTCAAGTTACTGGGGACTAATGCAGATTCTGCATTGTTAAATGCCCAGCATAGTGCAGAAGAAATTGCCAATGCTGCTGCTCAATTTATCAAATATTTTTCGGTTGGCAAAGTAGTAGATGGAACTGCAAGTGGAACGTGGTATATTCCAGCAAAAGATGGATTTGATTGCGTATCACTTTTTGATAAAGTGCCACCGCTCAAATTGCTTCTCAAAAAAGATAACCATTGTGTTGTACGATTTAAGTTCGATCTTGCAGGGTATTATTTTGCTTCGGCATCTGCACAAGGAAGTGCAACCGGATCGGCATCGGCAACGCCCGCCCAAGCGTCTACTGCAGGATCGTCAACGGGTAATGCTTCGGGGTCGGCTAGTGGAAAGTGTGAAGCAGTTGTGGAATGGTCCGATGCCCCTAATGGAGTTTATAAAACTCTTGGCAAAATTCTCATGACAGCCGATGCCGATGCCCAGGCTGCTGGCGCTGTCAAGGGTGGTGTAGGAATACATTATAAAAACAAAGAGCTTAAGTGCGCCCTGCCTTTATCGATTATCCCATCATTGGGCGGTGGGTCAAGTCATTCGGAAGCTATTATGTTTACCGCAAGTGGACCTGAGGCAGAAAATTTTGTCAATCATCTCTTTTCATCGCTTAATCTGGATCTTGGCGGATTGGGTGGTTTAAGCCTTGGAAATATCGGGCAAAAAATTGGTGAAGGTGTTAAAGCGGTTGGCAATGTGGCAACTGGAGCAGGTAATGCGGTTAAAGGATTATTTGGCAAATAATAATACATACGATTTGGTAAAACAACGAACTCCTTATTCGGTGGAGATTTTATGTCAGTAAAAAAAGCCAATGAAGCTCAATTTTATTTCTTTTGTGGTCAACTTCCTCCAGAGACCTTTGAGGTCATGAGTTTTGAAGGGGTTGATGAAGTTAGTGAGCCCTATCTTTTTAATTTGTTGCTGCTTGCAGAGTCGGAAACGATTTCGGCAGATGATGTGATTAATAAGATTTCGACATTGTATATCTATCGTGATGGCGAATATTATCCGTTTTCTGGTGTGGCTATCGATTTCAGATTTCTGGGCAAAAATTACGACCACGCAAGCTACGAAATTACCCTCGCCCCGCGTTTATGGCTTTTGGGTCTTACTAAACAAACCCGTATTTTTCAAAATAAGAAAGCCACTCAAATTGTTAAGGAAGTTCTTGACGGTGCCAATTTAGCTAATTACTATACCATCAATGTTGATGTTTCAAAACTCCCCGATTTAGAGTATGTGGTACAATATCAGGAATCTGATTTGAATTTCATTTCGAGGCTTTTGGAAGATAATGGTATATGGTATCAATTCAACGAAAACCCAATTCTTCGAGAAGAGCTCGATGGATCCGTTGGAGCTGAACACATCGTGATATCCGATAGACCAGCAACGTTTGATTTTATTGCTACAACCTCAGATATTCAATTCCGATCGCATTCTGGATTTACCGAGCGAGATGACACCGAAGAAAAAGAATCGATTAATAGTTTACATTGTATTCGTCAAATTGCTCCAACCAGAGTGCTTGTTCGAGATTATAATTACCGAACCCCAGAGGTAGATCTTACAGGGCAAAAGCCAATTACAGGCGGTTCGGTGGGTACGGTTTATGAATATGGCACAAGCCATCTCAATGCCACCGATGGGCAGCGCCTTGCCGAAATTCGCGCAAATAGGCTTGCTGTGCGCATGTCTCGATACGATGGAAGTGGAAATTGCCGGGGATTTAGGGCTGGGAAAAGATTTACTTTAGAAAATCATTTTAATAGTGCGCTCGATGGAGCCTATGTCCTCTTGCGTGTTGCGCATTTTGGCGCACACCCCATGAGTGGTGAGCGGGCTAATATGGTTACCTATACCAACGATTTTCAATTGATCACGGCAAGCAATGCACCTCTTTTTAAACCGGATGCCCGTGCCTATCATCCACGAATCGATGGTATTATGAGTTCGCAGATCGAAGCGAACGGCTCTAACTATGCGTCAATTGACGATAGCGGACGCTACAAAGTTCGAATGCCGTTTGATATGTCCAGTACAGCCAATAGTAGTGGTTCGTCATTTATTCGGTTGGCATCGCCGTATTCGGGTCAAAATTATGGCATTCATTTCCCCTCCCACGAAGGTACAGAAATGTTGTGGGCCTGCGTTGATGGTGACCCTAGCCGGCCTGTTGGAATTGCCACTATACCCAATGCCAATACTAAATCTCCGGTAACCGGACCCAATAAGCAAAATAATATTATAAGAACGGCTGGTGGCAATGAGCTTGTCATGGACGATACCGATGCCAAACAAAAAGTAAAGCTTAAAACCAGTGCAGCAAATAACTTGCTCTTTGATGACGAAAATAAAAAAATTGCCATTACGACAACAAATAATAATGCGTTGCTTATGGACGATCAGAACAAAAAAGTTCAAATTAATGCCGATGCTAATACTATTGTCATGGATTATCAGAATAAATGCATAACCATTACAAGCGCTGGTGGGCATGTTGTAAAAATAGACGATCAGGGTAAAATGATTACCATCCAAAGTAAGGCAGGTAATGCATTCCAAATGGATGATAATGGTAAAAAAATTGTCATGAAAGATGCTGCAGGTAAAAACACCGTAACACTTGATGGCAACAAAGGGTTGGACCTTACCTCTACCGGAAAAATCACCATTAATGCATCGCAGGACCTTGAGATTAAAGGCGCAAATGTTAAAATAACCGCTAGCACTGGCAAAGTTGACGTCAAGGCAACCTCCGATCTCACGCTGTCGGGAGGAAAAATTACCGGAAAAGCATCGGGTAACCTGAATCTCGAGGGGTCACAAATAGCTGCCAAAGGATCTATGGGAGTAAAAATTGCCGGCATGACCGTAGAGGTAAAAGCTGATATGTCGGCAAAAATTGAGGGCCTCACGACCGAACTGAGCGGTAGTGTAATGACTACTATCAAAGGTGGCGTTGTGATGATTAACTAGCAGGGCCCGTTTGTGTTCTTGTGCTTTTAAAAAGCTTTACGTTGTGTACTTGGAGAATTCTGTAAATAAGTCTCAATACATTCGATAAAATCTTTCCCATAACGGTCGTATTTAGCGTTAGAAATTCCATGAATTTCAAGCATTCCCTTTTTGGATCGCGGCAATGTATCGCACATTGCGTGCAAAGTTCGGTCGGAGCAGACAATAAAAGGTGGAACGCCTCCTTCTTTTGCTAGGCGCATACGAACCGAACGCAATTGTGCAAATAATCCTCTGTCAACGGCCTGAGGGATGCGCGATTTGGTGACAACCTTGCGTTGGGTTTGTTCTTCTTCTTCTTGCTCTAGGTCGTACACTTTTCTTTTCCCGGAAAGAATCTCTCTAGCAGTATCCGAAAGTGTTAAATTATCTGGTTGAGAGGACGATACCGAGATGATTTTTCGGGATATGAGAAGGGCTATGACATCGAGCCACTCCGATTCTTTTTTATCTTTCCCTGCGCCAAAAGTCTTGATTCCTGCGTGATTGTGTAGCCTGATTTCTTCTGTATGTTTACCCGCTACGATCGCAGCGATATGGGCTTTATTAAAAGCTTCACCAGTTCTTGCAATTGCCGAAAGAATTTTTTGTGCTTCAATGGTTACGTCAATGCCATCGGGTGGTGTCGCACAAATATCACAGGCATTGCAGTTGGGTACGCCCGTTTGTTCCCCAAAATACGATAATAGTTGACGTCTGCGGCAGATCGTATGCAGAGCAAAGTCTATCATACGATTAAGATTTTTAAGAGCATGGCTTCTCTCTTTGCTATCTGGTATCTGGTCGATAAAGTACCGAAGCCTGGGGATATCTCCCTTGCCAAATAATAACAGGCAATGGGCAGGATCTCCATCTCGTCCTGCTCTTCCCGTTTCTTGGTAGTACCCTTCGATATTTTTTGGCAAATCGCCATGGATAATATAGCGAACGTTCGATTTGTCTATTCCCATACCAAATGCAATGGTTGCAACAATAACAAGAATTTCGTCGTTGTTAAATGCTTCCTGATTGCGGGCCCTGATTTCCTGATCCAAACCTGCATGATAGGGTAGGGCGGCGATACCCTTCGATTTTAAAAATGCAGCAGTTTTTTCTACGCCATCGCGCGTTGTGCGATAAATTATCCCTGCTTCGCTTGAGTGGTTGCGAATGAACGCTAAGATCTGGTCGTCTGGTTTACTTTTAGGCTTAACATGGTAAAAAAGATTAGGGCGATCAAAGGAGGCACGCACCAGTAATGGCGATTTAAAATCGAGTTTAGACAGGATATCCTTTTGTACTCGTTCTGTTGCGGTTGCGGTAAAGGCTGCAATCGGGGTGTTTGGAAACCACGTGTGAAGATTTCCTAGTGTTAAGTAATCGGGCCTGAAATCGTGTCCCCATTCCGATATGCAATGGGCTTCGTCTATTGCAAAGAATGAGAGTGGAATCGATTTTAAAAGCGCTATAAAACTTTCGGAGGCCAGGCGTTCGGGGGCAACATACAGTAAGTGGAGTCGACGGTTGGCAATATTTCCATATACCCTGCTTCGTTCGGAACTTGTTTGGGAGCTATTCATAAATTCCACCGACAGGCCATTTTGTTTTGCCGCATCAACCTGATCTTTCATGAGTGAAATAAGCGGACTGATAACAATACACGTGCCAGGCAAGAGGTATGCTGGCAGTTGATAACAGAGAGATTTGCCACCACCCGTTGGCATGACTGCAAAAACGTCTTTTTTGTTAAGAACCGTTTCGACAATCTCCTGCTGATTTGGCCTAAATTGAGTATAGCCGAAGATTTGTTTGAGCGGGGTAATGAGGTCGGAGGTCTTAGAAATCGAGCTTTCCATGAGGTAATAACTTTTCTTGTATGGTTACGTTTTTTGATCGTGGTAGTTATTTCCAAGCATTGCTTTTGCTCGATCGTCAAGAAACGCATGAAGCCCGTGGGGGATGCCATCTGCCATGCCAGATTGTTCCCAGACCTCGGCGCTTTCCATGCATAAGTAAAGCGGGGTCTCTGGATAGTGCATTCGTGCCCGTGTTCTGATTGCTGTATAAAATGCTGTTCTGATTGGGGCAAAATAGCGTAATTTTCCATCTTGACCGAGTATCATTTCCCCACAAAAGAGCGGGATGTGTTCGTTTGTTTGCATAAGCCGGTGTTTGAGCGAGGGCATTGTTCGAAACCCTCCCATAGACCACCATGCAATTTTTTGAGGGGTTTTAATAGCCTCAAAAACCATATCGATAAGCTCTGTGTAATCGCGTTCCCACGTAGGATACCAGACAATTGGATCGCAATGAAATGCAACATGAAAACCCATCGAAATGCACTCTGCTGCAGCCTTAAGCCGATCTGCCAACGGAGCTGTGCCCCGTTCCAGTTCTGCAATCATTGCAGGGGTATTAATCGAAAATCCTAGTATGACTTTTGATGGATCTTTAATGTGGGAGAGGTTTTTTATATGATTACTTTTTGTTTTGAACTCAACCACCGCATTGGGATAGGGCGCAAGCATAGCTGCAATAGATCGGGCCACAGGAAATTGATTTTCGAGAAAAAGGCTGTCGGCAAATTCCCCCGTGCCAAAACGTATGACGCCCTTAGTTTGTTCCATTTTCCGAGCAATTTCCTGCTCGCACGCATCGAGGTTGGTATATACGACCTGGCTATGGTCATCGAAATAAGTCTGAAGAACGCAATATCGGCAATACATCCCGCATCCACGAGCCGGCGTAATGATTTGATAGCCGCAACAGAGATATCCTGCGGTGGTACCCGGGCAGGGCTTGCAAAAATCCCCTTTGCAAATATCGGTTCGAATTGTAGCTCTGTTGTCCATAGCTTATAAAAATACTCTCTGGGGGCTTAAAACCTTGGCTAGTTTTTTAAAAAAGGAATGGGCGAGGTAGAGGTAACGTGGTTAAGCATAATTCTGGAAGTTTCCAGACTGAATTTATGTTTCAACTAACATCCGATAAAGAGAATGCTGTGAGATCACAAATCTGAAATTGTGTTCAGGCATTTGTAAATGGGGGGAACGGATGGTTGATTCTTTGAGATTGGTGGAAAGAGAGTGGAGCGAATGCAAGCTTGATGATTTGCTGAGGTTATTAATTGAAATTCCTCCTTTTCTGGCACCGCGAGCATATTCAACCATGATTTTTTTGATCCTGTTAGGGCGGAATCTAGCCGCTTTCTCATCAAACATAATTCCCCACGTTAGGGCATCACCAAAGTATATTGCTAAAAGGACATTTTTTATTGGGGTGCAAGGATTATCTAGGAAGCTAAAGAATCAAAATTGCCTGGATATATTTGTAGGTAAGCAAAAAGGATCTTCAAGCAATAAATAGTGCAGGGGATTAGATAGCTTTCTAGGGCCCGCAGTCGGCTAAAAACAAAACGATGCATATGAGCTGCAAAACAAAATGAAGAAGGAAAATCTATAATGAAAATGTCCCAACAGTGTATTTTGATACTTCTGTAATAGGGGGATGCTTTGATGATGAATTTTCAAAGTGGTCCATTCGATTGATGGAAGAATTAAAGAATGGGTTTTTTAAAGGGGCAACATCTGAAATTGTTGCAGCCGAAATTCAATTCGCACCAAAAGAAGTCAAAATACGATATGAATAGCATCAATGCTGTTAAAATGGTTCGTGATAGTAGGGACAAAATGAGGTGAAACCAAAATTACCTACAAACAAGTTGATTCTCCACAACGTATTCAAGAGGTATCCAAATTAAAGGAGCACAATTATCATGATGGTACGAGATATACTTCGCAGCGCGCTTTGCATGTGCGCTTTAGGGTTTGGTATGAATATGTTTGCTGCGGGGCCATCAATTCAGTTTGATGCCGAAATCGCGCAGGTTGGTTCGATTGCCGAAGGCAGTGTTTCTGAAATTAAGCATGAATATCATTACACCAATACGGGTGATGCAACTTTAAAGCTCACTGATGTGCGACCGGGATGTGGGTGTACGCTTGTTCGGTTTGATACGGTTATAGCGCCCGGAAAAACGGGGGTGCTTACCGCGCGTGTCAATATAACTGCATTAAGCAATGGCCATTTTTCTAAATCTATCACCGTGCTTTCTAATGCTTCCAATAAGCCTACGGCAAGGCTTGAAATAAGTGGCACCTTTGCTCCTTATGTTGCAGCAACACCTGAATATATTCGCATTGTAAATAACAAAGAGGCGACGGTTATTACCATGACCACTACTTTGGCATCGTTTGAAGTAAAAAAGATAACGTTTAAACCTACTACCCGCAACGGGGCTGCAACCGATGTGGTCGCTTGGCAAGTTCCCTTGCCGGTGTTTGTTAATTTTAAACAAACCATGGTTGACAGCACAAAAACATCAGATTCTCATATGTACAAAATTGAGCTTTCCTCAGATGTCTCACAAACGCAGGAGATAGAGGGCTTATTTATAATTCAGACAAATCATCCGCATAAAGAAGAACTTTCTATTCGGGGAAAAATCTATCCTCAATAAGAGCCGCACTACAACAATTTTTTAAAAAGTAGCAATTCATGACGCTTCCAATTGAGCATTCATACAAACATCTTTTTGGGCCTATACAGTCCCGTCGACTTGGTGTGTCGCTTGGTGTTGATCCTATTGTGTTCAAGACCTGCACGCTCGATTGTGTCTACTGCGAATGTGGAGCCACAACGAATCTTACCGATCGGCGGTGCGAATATGTTGCTTTTCAGGAAATTATTGATGAACTGCGTGATTGTCTCGAAAAGCAACCGATTCTGGATTTTGTCACCTTTGGTGGAAGCGGGGAACCAACACTGTATTCCCGTTTGGATGATGTGTGCTCATTTATCAAAACACAGTATCCTACCTATAAAACAGCTTTGCTCACTAATGGAACACTTTTTATAGATCCAGATGTGCGCAGCGCAAGTTGTTTATTTGATCGCGTGCTTCCATCGCTTGATGCAATATCTCAGGATGTATTTGAAACGATAAATCGACCTGTTAAGCACATGGATAATAAGCGAGTCATTGAAGGTCTTATCGCTTTCTCGCATGAGTATACCAAAGAATTATGGGTAGAGGTTTTTGTTATCCCTGGTGTAAACGATTCAGAAAGCGAGCTTGCTCGTTTTAAAGAGGTACTTACTCAAATGCGGTTGTCGCGGGTGCAGCTCAATTCGCTGGATCGGCCGGGTACCTGCGCAGATGTTAAGCCTGCGTCCGCAGAAAGACTTGGTGAAATCGCCAATTTTCTCCTTCCTTTGCCTGTTGAAATTATTTCCCGCAATCAAATGGTGTACAAGGCAATTGCCCTGCAAGATGATCTTATTAAAATCCTGTGCAGCACGCTTGCCCGAAGGCCCATGATGCTCGAAGAACTCGCGATTCTTACGGGCAGGCATATCAATGAAACACGTGAAATTCTTGCCGAATTGATCTCTCAAAAGCGTATCGCAGTGAGCCAAGTTGGTCCCTTCACGTTTTATCAAATTCCTACCTGAAAACATAAGTGTTCCGTTTTTTTGACCTCTTTCTTGACTCTTCGCGCTGAGTATGAGATGATTGAATTATGAAACAATCATTGTATGTTCATTAGCGGGGAGATCAGTATGGCTTGCAGTGCTGCAAAAGTGCTTGTGATAGCAGAAATCGTGCTAGTAAGCATGGTTGCGTTTTCTCTGGCAAATGAATCTACCGAAGGAATATCTCCCAATGAGGCCATAGCAAAGCTCATGGAAGGTAATCGTAGATTTGTAACCAATAAGCCAGCGCACCCTAACCAGAAATCAACCCGGCGGTATGAAGTTGCTGCGCATGGTCAAAAACCGTTCGTATCTATTCTTTGCTGTGCAGATTCGCGCGTCCCTCCCGAGGTGATATTTGACGCGGGGCTTGGTGACCTTTTTGTTGTACGCGTAGCTGGTAATATCGCCGATCCTACTGAGCTTGGGTC
>JBBRUX010000018.1:0-72632 GCA_038247415.1 Chitinivibrionales bacterium
CCCCCTGAATTTTCTTGTCTTTTTCTGTGACCCTTGGAAATACCCGAAGGGGTACGCCGCCATTTTCTGCTTTTAAATTGTCTTTATTCTTCGCGCACGTCTATAATTCATTCTTGCCTGATTTATTTTGCACAACTACCTATTTTATTTAAATGATTCCTCACTCTTATATAAAAACCGAACAAGATTTTGCGCTATATCTGGATTCTCTTGCCAAGAATAGTATATCGAGTGTAGCTCTCGACTTAGAAGGCGAACAGGGGCGTTTTCAATATGCCTATGCGATTTCTATACTGCAAATTTTCGATGGAACAAACGCAGTTATAGTCGACCTCGTTGCTATGGGCAACAATGAAACGATCCGCGCATTCCTGACCAACCCCGCACTAACAAAAGTTATGTTTTCATGCGCTAATGATATTTTCATGACGCAGAACATTTTAGGATGTAGTATCTCCCCGATCAGGGATATTTCCGTTGGTCAAAAACTACTGGGAATGCCTATTAACATTTTAGACCATCTCGCTATTGATAAAAACGAAAAGGATATACTTCAACGAGAAAACTGGCTAAAAAGGCCAATCATTCCAAAGCTTTTAGACTATGCAATCAACGATGTCCTTAAGCTTATGGAAGTATGCCAATCGATTGAAACAGAGCTTAAAACCAAATCACTCTTCGATTCATATTTAAACGAAAACAAAACCCTTTCCGCTAAAAACTTTCGCATCAATCAACTTACCCATTACAAAGTTAAATTTCCGGGATTTTTAAAACTCACACGAACAGAAAAACAACTTGCCGGCGTTATCTGGGTATTTCGTGAACTTATAGGCAAGCAATTTGATAGGCCCGTGGGATACGTTCTGTCTAAACAAAGCCTCGCTTCGCTACTGCGCGATCCGGACAATCTTTCCGAAACGTTACACTACGAACTCAACAGAGGTCGTCAAGCCCAGAACCGAATTGGGATAGACCTTGTGGAATCATTCCTCAAAAAAGCTTGGCAGATCATACTTGCAGAGTAAAACTGATACGTCTAAGATTAATTCTCTTTTTGTTCATGCATAATATTCCCAAACAATATCTGCGATATCCCTTCTTAGCTGCATAATCCCCGATTTATCGTGTGGCCTTTTGGGGTAGGTACTATTCGACAGCACCACAAAACCAACACCCCTACTCATGTCACACACCATCGAGCACCCAGTAAACCCTGTTTTACCAATAGTCTGCAACGAAGCCTTCTCGCCCATAAAAGCTTTTTGACACAATTCCCACCCAAGCCCAGCATTACCCAGGGCTCCAATCTGATTGTTGTGCATCTGACGTTTAGTTTCTGCTGTAAACAATGAAGCTTCATTTTTTGGGGATTGCGTTATTACCGTGGCAATAAATTTGAGAATATCTGGCACCGTAGAAAACAATCCGGCAGATCCTGCAACCATAATTGGGCGCAAGGCCCAGGCGCTCTCATCGTGGACTTCTCCACACACTTCACGATTGCGAAAGCTCTCAATTTCTGTGGGAACAATACGACGAGTATCTAGTCGTGCAGTAAAGAAAGTTGTATCATTCATCCCAAGCGGATCAAAGAGATACTCTTGTGCCAAACTATCAAGAGAGCGCTGCGCGATTCTTTCAATGAGCAACCCAAGGATAACACTCGATGCATTTGAATAAGAGAACCGTGTTCCCGGCTTTGCAGCCAACGGGGCATTGTAGAGCCGATTAAGAATTCGATCTGGAGCTTGCGTGCGCAATTCGGAGAGTCTGATATCCCAGTCGATCGTATGTGTCAAAAGATGCGCAACGGTGCACAGGTCCTGGTATCGCCCATTGCACTCAGGAATTATCGATGCAATTTTAGATGAGAGATTCAGTATCCCCTTTTGAATAAGGAGAAGAGCAAGTGATGCGGTTGGAATAACCTTAGTAAGAGAAGCACTGTCAAAAATTGACGTTTCGAAAATAGGGTCTTTGCACTCATAGCGTTTACTTCCAAAAGGCATGATACTTTTATATCCACTCGAATCAATCAACCCAAAACAACATCCCGGAAAAACCTTTTTATCCAGCGCAGTTTTTATCCGACTGGCAATTTTACTATTCAGAGAAGCTAACGCCGCAGTATCCTTGGTCATAAAAATCTCATACTCTGGTTACATTGTAAATAATGCCATAAACACCTCGCAGCAACCCAGACATCATCGTTGCACCACCACTAAAAATGTATCTCCTGTAAGAGAATCATCTTGTACAACTCGGTTACCATCAGCAGAGTAAATACTCGCATTTGACTCAAACCCCACAGCACGCAGCTGAGCACGTTGGTGGGCCAGACTGATATAATACAGCATGGTTCGATAATCATGGCATTTGTCATTAATAATCGCATATTCGCTTGTGTAAACTTCTTGTTTCTTATATCGTAGGCGATTTATAATGCTGAGTACGGTATGTTTGCAAAATCCTACAGCCTGTTTTGCCAAACGTGCTGGATTTTTAGGAAATGTAAAATCTGGAAAGGTGAAACGCTGTGCGCGCTCTCGTGCGCCCAGATTATAGGTGGAGAATACAAAGTATCCTCCCGGGGCCAATAATCGATACATCTCTTTGAGGATACTCATTCTTCCTGTATGATCTACCATGCTAATTCCAGACCATGCGAAAACGATTAAGTCAAAAGAACTATTCTTAAACTGAGGCATATCCCGAGCATCAGCAACCTCAAAGCAGACGTGTGGAAAGCGTTGCCTGCAATGAGATATCATTCCCTCTATGTAATCAACACCAACATACTGTGAACTCATCTCTAAAAGTGCAGCAGTCGTTCTTGCGCCCCCTACCCCCACATCGAGTATTCGCTTACCCTTTACATTGTGCATTATATCGTCGAGAGCTTTTTTTTCTGATACCTCAAGCCCCGACAATGACGCATAAAACCGTGCAGAAGCGCGCATAGTAGATCGATTCACGGTATCAAGCGAAGATACTGATGACATTGGAACCATCTTTCAAAAGAACACAGAACGAATCGCTGTGCTCGTATGTATTGCTTTGATAATCAACTTTAAAAATATATATTCTTAGCAGGCACTGCTGTTGAGCCCTTGCCTAGGCCCAACCGCATTAAACGATGTAAACATTTTGCAAACAGCGGGCATCTTTAAGGATATCACCTGGTATGTTTCATGCAGATAAAAAATCTATTCGATGGCATCTGTGGGCTCTACCAACAGCACTTGTACTTGTCTATAGCTGCACGAGTAAACCAATCCATCAGCCGACTAATTCATTAGATCTTTTTACAGCCTGGTTTATAACCCCGAGCATTATTTCACACAATGCTCTTGCTACTGCTTCTTTATCACAAAAAAGCATCGACTCTCTCGCAGCTAGTATTCGCGCACAGCACGATCATGATTCCGGGGCCTGTAGCACCGTTGTTGTCGATTCGGCATCACTTATGTATTCTCTAGGCTGGAAACCTCCCAAAGCATTTAATAAAGATTCGCTGTACCCGTTGATTATTTATTTACATGGTGGAACCGGTACCACTCGCACCGATAAAGGGACCACAGCCTATACCATGCTTAGCCAGATTGCAGATTCAATGCGCGTGTTTTTGGCAAGTCCGTCATCGAATCGCATGGCCCCTTTTTGGAGTCCTGTGGGACAATATCGCATACTGCAAACAATTAGACACATGCAACTCTGGTACCCGATCGATCCAAAAAAAATATTTCTCGTAGGGGTTTCGGATGGAGCCACAGCTTGTTATGCTGCTGCAAATACAATTTTTGAGCCATTTGCCGGGTTTGTTGCTATTTCTGGCTTTGGGGGAATGTTACCAAGGATAGGCATTCCCATAATTCCCGAAAACCTCATGCAACGTCCTATCTATAATATCTCTGCAGGCAACGATCGTCTGTATCCAGCAGAAGCAACACATCAATTCATAACATGGCTTACAGAACACAACGTACCGGTTGAAGCAAAAGTATACGAACACGAAGAACACGGATTCGATTATCGAGCCCAAGAGATTCCAACTATTATCAATAAGCTCAAAGCTTGGTCTAAGCCCGACTCAAAATCTGTTGTAGCTGGTATTCTCCCAAACTATGCCGCCAGAGTTCCTCATGTGCTCTCACTCATATCGCAATCTACTTCGAGTCAAGGTTCTCTGCAAGTATTTTGGAAAGGCGATACACTCTATTGTAAATCAGCTGGCCTTAACCAAGCAAAGCTCTATTTTACCACGGCAACCGTTGCAGCTACCATTCCCTGCGTCATCAACAACAAAAAAATAACTATATCCGCTCATCCTGGTTCAGCTCAAGATTATTTTATGCTCGCACAAGCAACTCAAAACCCTTATGTTAATCCAGAACAATTCCAGCTACTCGCGATCCACTTCAATCAGTAAACATTACTCACAAGGAAATATCACCATGGATAAAACTGCACTGATTATTCTTGCCCAAGGATTCGAAGAAATAGAAGCTATAACGCCAATCGATCTTTTGCGACGCGCTGGGATAAAAGTGATTGTTGCAGGTCTTGAGAACACCCGCATAACTGGGCGAAGCGGAATCCTCATCGAGTGTGACGTACTCTTGCAAGAATCCCTAGGGTTGCATGATGCGATTATTTTACCGGGCGGCATGCCAGGCACAACAAACCTCACAAATTCATCTCTTGTTGAAACATTAATTCAATCACATTCGAGAGCTGGGCGAATCTGCGCTGCGATCTGTGCTGCCCCAACCGTGTTGGCAAAAGCAGGCGTACTATGCGGAAAAAAGGCGACATGCTATCCTGGGAATGAATCAGAACTTAAAGACGCGCTTTTTTCTAATGTCAATTGCATAGTGGATCATAACATCATAACGGCCCAATCTGCCGCAAGCTCCATAGCTTTTTCCTTGGCGATCATCGCTGCACTATCAGGTACTGACAAGGCGCTTTCTGTAGCCCAAGCGATTGTATACGCGTCAGCATAAATCAGATTGTACTCAACGTGCAATTGCTTGCGCAAAGGCCTTAAAAAGTTCTTTTCCAATAAATCTCCACCCAAAAAATGAGTCCACACTCGAATAAATTTCAATACGAAAAAGGTGTCTGCCGGGACACCCTTATAAATTTATAAAAACCCTTATTGTTTTATTGCCTATTTAAGAATTTTGTAATATATTATAAAAGAACAGATATTAGTGACCGCAATCAACAAAGGAGTCTTTTATGCGTTTAAGTATTGGTGCATTAGCAATTATAGCTTGTGCTGTAATGGCCATTGGTGCAGATAAAGAGCGCTGGGTTACGGCAAAAAATGGAGAAGTAGGCGTTTATGCAAGCGAAATTCGTCAAACCTACGAAAAACCCATTTTTTCTGTTAGCAGCACAGCCCGCATGAAAGTTCTCTCCGAAGGCCGTGATATGCTTAAGGTTACTGCAAACGGACAAGAAGGTTGGATAGAAAAAGGTAAAGTTGCTACCGCTTCGTCCAAAGCAGGCAAAACATTCACCTTCGAAGACGCCGATGTTGTTGGCTATCTCGATAATCCAACGCCCGTGTACATTATCGATGCTGAAAATCAGGAAAAAGATCCCATTAAGTTGGAGCGATCGTTTGCTGATGCACTTAAAGACAACACAGATCAAGAAACTGTCGATCGTCAAAGCAAATAAGTCTGTCTTTTTATTTTTTAAAAGAGGAATGAGACCTTGGTTTCATTCCTCTTTTTTATTATAGAGCTCACTTTTTTCGCACTCATCCCACTAACTATTTTCACCTCATGATTGCACCATTTCTCCCTCCTCACGACTGCCAAAAGCCCTACTCTATCTTTGAGATTAATTCTGGCGTTGCAGAAAGCATCGAACGTTCCAACTGTCTGGTCTGGGTCGAAGGAGAAATATCAAATTGTAAAGCAGCCTCATCAGGACACATATATCTTACGCTTAAAGATACCGAGAGCCAGATATCTGCTGTAATGTGGAAATCAACTGCACAAAAGATTGCGATCTTACCAGAAAACGGCATGATGGTTTCTGCCATTGCCATTATCAGAGTTTACAAAAAAGGCGGGACCTATCAACTTGACATTCAAAAACTTCAGCTTGCAGGCGAAGGAGCTCGTGCCAAGGCACTGCTCAAACTCAAGCTTCAATTAACCACCGAGGGTCTCTTTGACAGTACACGGAAAAAGCCAATCCCCCACACGGTTCGCCGCCTTGGTGTTATTACCTCCTTACACGGCGCAGCTTTACAAGATATTATCCGGGTTGTTTCTATGCGATCTCCTCAAACCGACGTTATCATTGCTGATAGTGCCGTACAAGGAGAATCTGCGCCGATTCAACTGGTACGAGGCATTAGGCTCATGCATGAGCTTGCAACCGTCGATTGCGTTATCATCGGTCGTGGCGGAGGATCGACAGAAGATTTATGGGCCTTTAATGATGAGCGTGTAGTACGAGCAATCTGCGCGTGCTCAAAACCCATTATTTCAGCTATTGGGCACGAAACCGATTATACCCTTGCAGACTTGGCAGCCGACCTGCGTGCACCAACCCCCTCTGCTGCAATCGAAATGGTTATCCCGGATACCGAAGAAACAAGCCGGTTTTTTCTTTCGATTGCATCCCGGGTGCTCACCCAATGCATGGGATTCCTGCGTAGTAAACATACTGATTTTTCACGACTCACTTCGCGGTTTGGCCTTAAACGCCCACAAAGAATTATTGACGAAGGACAACAAACCCTCGACCTTTTGGGCGACAGAATGCGCCGAGCTCATGAAACCCTAGTGCACAGCAAAAAAGCAGCACTCATGTTTGCTGCTGGAAAACTGAATGCACTCAGTCCGCTCACAACACTTTCTCGTGGATATTGTATTGCAACTAAGGCACCCAATATTCCCCTTAAAAATGCTGCAAACCTTCACAAAGGTGATTTTATAAACCTTAGATTTTCTCAGGGCAGCGCACATTGTAAGGTTTTGGACATTGCAAATCAAGTTTCACCACCTATATCCCCGTCCCCCTAGACAAAGAGGTAACCATGCATCCATTTCATGCAATCGTTTTAGGTTTAGTTGAAGGCATCACCGAATTCTTGCCTATAAGCAGTACAGGTCACCTTCTCTTAACCGAGCATTTCCTCAAGATATTTCCATCCGATGCATTCAATATACTTATTCAGGTAGGTCCAATTATTGCAGTCACCTTAGTATTTTATAAGGATATTCTTAATCTCATTGTAAAGATTGGCCACAAAGAAGAGCGCGATCAGGTAATCAAGCTAGGCGCCTGCTTTTTCTTGACAGGAGCATTAGGACTTCTGCTTAAAAAGCTTGGGCTTTCGCTTCCCGACACGGTGTTACCAATTGCCATCGCAACGTTTATTGGAGGCATCGTTATTTTTTGGGCAGAAGCACGCATCCGTACCAAAAAGCTATCAGATACCATAACGTGGCCCGTTGTAATTGCCGTCGCTTGTGGTCAAATTGTTGCGGGAGTTTTTCCCGGCACATCTCGCTCAGGGGCAGCAATTATTGCAGCATTGCTCTTAGGTATTGCCAGACCATCGGCTGTTCGCTTTGCTTTTTTGGTTGGAATCCCCACGATGTTTGCGGCTGGGGCATTAGAACTTAAAGAGGCAATTTCATCGGGACAGGTAGCCGAACTTACCGCCGCATCGTCGCTCATTGCATTTGGTGTCGCAACAGCAACCGCTTGGGCCACCGTTATTTGGCTCATCAAATATGTCCAAAAAGAGACTTTTATTCCCTTTGCATGGTATCGACTTGCCCTTGGCTGCTTTATGATTGGTATGGTTGCGCTTGGCTTCTATCAATAATGAGGTGGTAACGCACCGATTCCATTGAGATTCCGACAAGAGCGAGAAAAAGCTTGGCTTCGCTCTTGTCTATGAATGCCCTCCTGAAAATTATTCGTTAAAATCACTTCGAACTTTTTTTTCATTTAATCGCATAAGCGATTCTCAACACTTTTTTTTTTGCAATTCCTCAACATGAACCTCTCAATTTCGTATTTTTGACGTGGAAGTATATCATCTCGGTAAACATTCGTCCACCTTTTTTTTGGATCATTCAATGAACACTTCAATTTCTGAGCTGAATATCGGCGATATCCTTGGCTCCGGAAAAATTATTGCAAAACTCGGCTCCGATCAAATCGGCACCGTTTTCAAGATACATTGCTCCGAACTGGGAGTCTTTCGAGCTGTCAAGATTGTTAATGCCAGCTTTCCATCCGATATTCTGGCAGAACTCGAAGCGGAACTTAAAATTCCTGCACAGCTCAAACACCCGCTCTTCGTGCAAACCTATAATGCTGGTACCGTTAACGCTCTTCCATATATCGAAATGGAATTTATAGAAGGGCCTTCCCTTACGGAAATTATTGCTCATAAAGAACCACTTCCTCTAGAACTTTGCACAGCAGTAGGAATTCTTCTATGTGACGCTATCGAATATTTACATAGATTTGAATATGCAGTAGATACCACAGGATTCAAATCTCTCTTGCATTTAAACATCAAACCCAGCAATGTTTTTCTGTGCCTTGATGGCTCGTTAAAAATCACTGATGCAGGCCCGGTAACCGCATCCATCAACCTCACAGCACATATCAATGAACCTGGAGTCGAATCGGTATTTATTGCCCCAGAACTGCTGCATTCGCATAGTGCAACAACTGCTTCAGACGTCTATGCAATTGGCAAACTTCTGGTTGCGCTCTCCTGTTCCACAAACAAAACAGCATTATCTATCTCCGAAATTAAACACGCAGAACCTGTGTTGACAAAAAAAATGCCCCGGGCATTTCTGGATCTCCTCGAAGCAACCACCGCTCAGGATCCCCAAGAACGTGTTCATTCCGCATTTGAATTTAGGGCATGTCTCGAAAAAATTCATCGGGATAGCAGCAAGCTTACCCCTAAAGAAGTTATTTCCGATTTTCTGCACGGCGAAGATTTTATGCAGCATCGAAAAGCATCAGGCATTCCGCACCTTGCCTTTTGGACAGCACTCGTTATTGTGGGACTAGGTGGTGCAGGATACCTCGGATCACGATTTTTTCCAGGAATCATTGGCCGTCCAAGTTCTTCAGCAGTCGCTATGGTGCCAGTCAACGATTCAGCTTCATCCAATACTTCACACACAACAACGTCTGCCGAAAAGCCCATCGCACCTGCACCCGGTTTATCCAGTGCTGCACCCAAACAGCAAACCGGACAAAACGATTCCACAGATTTTTTTGCTCATGAAAATGAGCCATCGGATGCTCTATCAACAAAAAAGTCCTTCTTGAACATGCTTCGTGAACACTATGCAACATCAGATTTATCAATTATACTTGCTGGTGAACTTGCGAAAAAGAATTTTATTCGCGCTACCAAAATTTGCGATAGTTTAACTCCAGTCCAACGTAACAAGCCGGAAATAATTTTGTATCAAATTAGAGCATATCAAGGCTGCAATGCGAAATCAAAGCTTAGAAAACTCTTTGCTGCAACATCTCTCAATGATGCCGAACTCTACCTTGCTAAAGCTCAATTTCAGCTTTTTGAAAGCCAAATTTCTGCGGCATTGCAATCGATTTCACTGTGCAAAAGTGCACCAGCGCTGCTATCAGATAAAAAAATCATCGAAAAAAGTGCTCTTTACACAGAAGCACTCTGCCTCTCCAAAATAGTTAACATTTCACCAACCGATGCAAATAAGCAAGCAGCCCTCGAAAAATGGTTTACTGTAAAATCATCCTTTAGAGATAATCAAGCCTCACCATATTTTATTGAGGCAAACGAAAAAATTCGAATATACTCACAAGCAGAATAGGACTTTCTTTACATGGCATTAAAAGCTCTTTTTACAACACTTGCAATTTCACTGGCACTCAATTCGACCGTGCAAGGCGCAGAATTCAAAACGCTCTCCGGAGAACTGCGCGATACATTGCACGCATCTCAAAACCCCTACCTGGTTACCAGCATAATTGTTGTCCCTTCTGGAGAAACAGTGATTTGTGAAGCGGGCGTTGTTTTGCTCTTTAAGGCTTTCACCGGTTTACAAATTCAGGGACAATTTCTTTCAGAGGGAACAGAAGAAAGCCCCGTTGTTTTCACTTCGGAAAATGACAAGGTTTTTGTGCCAACTTCAAAAATTAGTGCAGCATCATACGATTGGGATGGCATTTCAATTGACGAAGCTTCTCTGGGGACAAAATTTCACCACACAAAAATACAATACTCACTCTATGGTATAAACGCTCTTAACGATCGATTTGAGCTTGATTCCTGCATCTTTACAGACAATGGAAAATCTGACTTGGTCATAAAAGGCAAAAAGCAAATTAAGCAAAAAGGCCCCGTTTCCTATAACCCCACGCCAGTCGTTGCAGCTTTGCCAAATACTGAACTACAACCAATCGTTCAAACATCACCTCCACAAGAGTTTACAGATACCAATAATAATCAACAAAAGTTATCAACGCCTTTGATACCCGCGAAAAAAACTTCATCCGGAAAAACATTTTTCCGCATTGCAAATGGGTTGCTAATTGGAGGTGGCGGGGCTTTAGGAGTCTATGAATACTTGAATTATCAAAAGTCACAAAGAGCATTTGCTGCAATCAATGATACGACTAATACCGCACATAATGGGAGTGCAAAAGAACAAGCCGATCGGTGGAACAATGCGTATCATCAAAAAAATCAAGATTTTATAGGCACACTCGCAGGTTGCGGCATTGCTGTGCTAGGGCTCATAGGTTTTACATTAACATTTGTTTTTTAACCAAAAGGATATTTATCATGAAAATCGTTCATTTTTTTCGCGAAAAATTCGCACTAGTACTTCTTGTTCCGCTCTTGCTGGTGTGCACCGAACTCCAAAACCCCTATTTAATCACGGGCAAAGGCAATGTTACGGTAAACACACACGCGGTTTCCGCCGATTCTGCCATATCAATTTTTTCTACCTTTTCTATTGTCATGGGGGTCAATAATCCCACCGATATAGCGTCTATTACTTTGATTTGCACGAACAATCGACTCTGGACAAACGGTGATACAACTCTGGTAGGAGACCTACTACTGCCTTCAATTCCATTGTCAATTTCTATCACCGATACCGGTGCTCAGAGCATTGTAATTACCACACGGTTTGTTGCAGGAGATAGCACCCAGGCAACAATCCCTTTTAGAGCACAATCGCCACTTTCGCAAGCCGATATATCCTGCGCTCCTGGAGACTCCATGCTCCTTTCAACCCCGCCAGTTCTCGACAAGGCCACGTATGTCTGGACATTCCCAAATGGGCAGATTATAGAGAGAGACACATCATTTTGTACAATACTTGCTCGCCAAGATTTCTCTTTTGGCTTTGGTACACTTTCTATTACGGTAGACTCTTTGAGCTCTATCATGGATACCTTTGGCGTTATTGTCAAAGATACAAAGGCACCGGTAATATCATTTGTTGCAGATAGTAGCATTGGTGATACCATACTTACCAGTTTATCACAATTTAAAATCAAGGTTATTATTAAAGATGGTTCGGGAGAACTAAAAAACGTTTCTATCAATGGATTAGGATTTGATTCTATTCCCGCATCATCAACCGACAGCATATATTTAAAAACTATAACCAACCTCGACACTTCACATGCTCCATTACCCATTGTTATAAGCGCCGAAGATCGAGCCGGCAACATTGCAACCGATACCATTTATATACGCTACGACAAACAAATCATTTCCATAGTTACCCCCCAAATCATATTTGCAGTGCCAGCAACCGACACCTTGACAATTGGAGATTCCTCCCTAATCCTTAGGGGAACTGTGATAAAAATGGATCAGTACGACTCGCTTTATCTGTATATTCAAAAAAATTCAACCTTTATTGCACATTCAATTATTATCCAGAAAAGCAACCCAGTTTTTTCATTCCCTATCACCGTATTAAGCGGATTAACAACTATTTCTGCAGTGGTTTCCCGGTCTGCTGCACAGGGTGCAGATAGTTTAGCGGCATCTTCACGTACACTTATTTATACACCTGGGGTTCTCGATAAAACGCCCCCCATCATTGCATCTGTTAAGCACAACGGAAAGGATATTTCCGGATCTTACACTGTCGACTCATCATCCATTTCTCTTACGGTAACAGCATTTGATGCAGGATCAGGCATTGCAGCGCTTTCAATGAATGGACAAGCTACAACTAAATCGACAGGAGAAACGTACAGCGCGCGAATTTCACTCACGCACAGTGCTGGTGGCAATACCATTTCCATAGTCGCCACCGATTCGGCCAATAATACAACAACCCAAAATGTGTCAATTATAAAAAACAGTCGACCACACATTACAATGCTGCATACGCTATCCTACGCCCAAACAAAAACTCTCTTTGCAGATAGCATGAGAGCTGTTGACGTTGATGGCGACAATCTTTCGATGAAGGTTCAATTGACTTTAGCCAAACGAGACACGAGCATAACACTCTCTCCTAATGGCTTGTATTCTTTTACTCCTGATCCTGCCGACACTCTAAAACCTATCGTGGGTAAAGTAAGTGTTTTTGATGGATACACTACAATAGATTCAACATTTATAATTGTAGTGCAACCACCGTTGGTAATACCAGTTCCTCAAGCCCGTTTTACTATCACTGCTGCTAATTTTCCCGAATCACTTATGGTAGCACGTGATTCACTGAGAAAAGTGCTTTCTATCAATCAGTCTAATGCCGGGGGCAAATATCTCTTTAGCGCGCGTATTGTAAAAAGTAATACGGTTCTTCTGAATAATACCCTCGATAGCGTTCTTAGGTATATTCCAACCATTGCTGATACGGGTGCCCAAACACTTGAACTTGTAATTAAAAGTGATCTAACTCATTCGGATACCGTGCGTGTACCACTCAGGATTGTTATGCCACCTCCTGTTATAACCGTATCATTTGACAAGAATCTCTATTCTGGGTTAGAACGTAATAGTTTGTGTACGCTTACCCTTGCTGCCTCACTCCCTTTGCGAACACCTACACGGATACTTTTTGATATTGCGTCAACGTCAACTGCAAAAGCTCTCATCAATTACAAGGCGCCAGACTCACTCGCCGTAACTCTTAACGCCGGTTCGCAAAAAGGGCTTATCATTTTTACTTTGCTTCGAGATAATTTGGTAAATGGCACCAAGACCATTGACTTCCGGCTTCTATCTGCTCCGAATGGGGTTTTGCTCGGAATTCCTTCAACCGCAACGTATTCAATTATTGATATTGATACCAATGTAGTCAAGCCAGATACACCATCGGTCTCTTTTGTTAAAACCGATTCGAGTGGCGCTGAGACAAACACAACCATTACTGTTGGTATTGCGCTCTCAAAAAAAGCAACAGCTTCAGGATCTTTTACTATCAAAGCGGCTGGAAGTGCAACCCGAAGGCTTGACTATAATATTCTGGATAGCGCTATAGCATTTGTTGCTGGAGATTCTATTAAGCCAATTCGATTACAGATTTTAGATGACACCCTCTGCGAGTCAGCAAATGAAACTATTATTCTCTCGATTGCCACAACCGGCATGCTCAAACAAGGTATCAATAAGAATTATGTATATACCATTTTGCCAAGCGACACTCAGAAATGTAACAAAAACATTACTATGATTTACGGCGTTGGAACAAAATACAAATCAGATTCGCTGATTGTCGATTCACTCAAATCATGGGGATTTTATGTAACACGTCTTAGTAGCGATAACATATCAGCTTCAGGAGTATTTGGAGCCAATTTGATTTTTGTCTCGCAGTCTGTTGCCGGCCCACTTAACTCAAACAATATCTACGATACTGACATTCCACTTGTATGCGCCAATAGCGAAGATTACGTAAAATGCGGATTTGCGAAAGCTGCGGATACTGGTAGCGCAAAAGTTTCTCAATGCAAAATTATGGCCGGAAATCCAGTCTTTTCGCCCTACACTTCGGACATAGCTGTTAGACTCTCTGTAGATGTCGCTACGTATCCGTTAATCAATCTACCTACCAAGGGCATCATTGTGACCCAAAAAGTTACCGATTCTTCGAGAGCTGGCATTATCGCATTTTCACCAGGGATGTTTCTCGCAGACGGAAACGATTTAGTCGCACGACGGGGCACGTTCTCGATGGCGCACGAGGAAAATGGGCAAAGTGTCGTGTATCAACCACCCTTTTTCGATCTTCTTAAAAACGTAATTATCTGGACAAAAAATTAATCTCACAAAAAAAAGGCACTGTGTGTACCACAGTGCCTTTTTAGAGATTTTAAAAAAGTCCAAAAATCACGCCAAATCTTCTACCTCATCGTCTCCAAGCACTACCGCATATTCATGAAGTTTATTGCGCAATGTCCTAATTGAGATATCTAGCATTGCAGCCGTTTTTGTTCTGTTATTCCCGCATGCATTAAGCGTTGCAAGGATCAATTCTTTTTCTGCCAAGGCAATGGTCATTCCTGGTTTTACAATACCATGATCCCCATCAGTACCCAAAGATTTTCTTGCCCGTAATGCCAAAAGCGAAGGATCGATTGATCCCGACCGGGCAAGGACAACAGCTCTTTCGATAGTATTTTCGAGTTCTCTAATATTGCCCTGCCATGCATGCTCACCAAGAACCGCCAATGCTTCTGCTGTTAATACATCAACCGAAAATCCATTTTCATTATTAAATCGTTGCACAAAAAAATTGGCGAGCAGGGGAATGTCGGATTTTCTCTCTCGCAAAGGAGGTAGCTGTATATGAAAAACATTGAGACGATAATACAAATCTTCTCTAAAATTTCCTGCAGCTACTTCGCTTTCTAAATCGCGATTTGTGGTTGCAATAATGCGCACATCAACAGCCACTGGAGTCTCGCCTCCAACATTATCGATCTCGTGTTCTTGCAAAACGCGCAATAATTTTGCCTGCACCCCAGAAGGAAGCTCCCCAATTTCATCGAGCAGCAAGGTGCCCCCATGAGCAAGCTCAAATTTACCAAGTCGCCGTTTAATTGCACCAGTAAATGCGCCTTTTTCATGCCCAAAAAGCTCAGACTCGATAAGCCCCTCAGGTAGCGCGGCACAATTAATTTTCACAAAGGGGCCATTTGCCCTACGACTCTGGTAATGTATCGAGCGTGCAATAAGTTCTTTACCCGTTCCGCTTTCGCCCGTAATCAACACCGTTGATTTGCTGTCGGCTATTTTTTCAACAAGGGTTCGCACTGCGGATAAGCAATCGCTCTCGCCGATATAATTCCATTGTCCCTTAAGCGCACTACGGAGCTGCTTATTCTCCTTAACCAACCCCCGATACTCTAAGAGCCTCTCCACAGTCATTTCGAGCTCTACGGGCAAGCTATCAGATTTTTGCAGGTAATCGTTCGCCCCTTTTTTCATTGCATGAACCGCAGTTTCAACATCCCCAAATGCTGTTATTATTAAAAAAGGAACTTCGGTATCAGATTGCCTGATTTTTTCGAGAAGTTGAACGCCTGACATTTGGGGCATTTTCATATCAGAAATCACGAGATCGAAAGTATCTTCTGCAAACTTGATAAGCGCTTCGGGCCCATTTTTAGCTGCGGTTAAATCGTAGCCACGTCGTCTGAGGATTTCAAGAATTGAATCCCTAAAGAGAGAATCATCATCAACAACCAGAATTTTTTTCTGTTCCATACATCCTCATAGGCGGTTAAACTTTTGACCGAGGCAAAAAAATCCGGATAGTGGTTCCCAAGCCTCGTTCACTGTCGACGGCGATATGCCCCGAATGGAACTCTATGAATTTCTTCACGATAGCGAGCCCCAAACCAGTACCGTTTTCTTTTGTAGTATAAAACGGATCAAAGATCTTTTCAAGCATTTCTTTTGGAATTCCCTCACCGGTATCAATAATACAAAAAGAAACATAGCCAGATCTCACCGAATCGATTTCAATGCGAACCGTTAAAACGCCGCCCGAAGGCATTGCCTGGATCGCATTAAAACAAACATTCATGACTATCTGGTGCAACTTTTCGGGATCAGCTTCTACACAAATATCGCTACTGGCATCAAATTCCTTGCAAACCGTTATATTTTGACCCAAACGTTCGATCTCTATCTGAACAAAATCAGAAATTTCATCGAGCAAGCCACCCAGGGGAACAGGGCGAAGTTGCGCCTTAACAGGCCTGCTATACACGAGCAAATTTGAAACAATGCGATTAAGCCGTGCCAGGCCTTCAATAATGCGGGAAAGTGTTTTGCGACGGCTATCAGCAGGATCGATATCTCGTTCCAAAAGACTAGCCCACATTCCCATTGCGCCAAGAGGGTTACGAATTTCGTGTGCTACCGTTGCAGCCATTTCTCCTAATGCGGCCATGGTTTTTGCATGTCGCATATCGGCTTCTAAAGCCTTAATCCTAGAAATATCAGAAAATATTTCGACTGCCCCAAGAGTACCGCCATGGTCATCGGCTAAAAGCGCTGTCTGATACGAGACGGGCACCGGATGCCCATCCTTATGCCAAATTACCTTTTCGTCGCGAGACAGTTCTTTCCCATTTGCAAGTACTGTAAGAACCGATTGTTCGGAAGCTGCTTCGCAGGTAAATACGTCCCGAAAAGATTTCCCTAAAGTTTCTTCTATCGTAAATCCTGTTATATCCTTAGCAGCCCGATTAAATTGTGTAATGGTGCCCATCACGTCTACGCCAATAACACCATTATTCATGCTGGCTAGGATCGAATTGAGATATGTTTGAGTCTCTTCTTCTTTTTTAAGGCTTTCGGTAAGACGAGAATTGGTAGCCTCAAGCTCCAGATTCACGTTACGAAATTCACTTTGCATCTGCGCATATGCTGTGGCAAGAAGATCGGCCCGTGATTGAAAATCTGCAAAGGCCTTGGTGAGTGCAGCAATCTCCTCGGGATGAGGAAGCATCTGGATCGGCTCATTCATGCCCTTATGCAGTCCCCTTTCCAGCTGCGCAATCGAGGTACCGCTTGAGCTGCCCTTCGATTTCTAAAAATTGACGAATAACAATCTCAATTTCTGATAATTTTGCATCGAACTCGCGCATACGCTGCGTAGGTTGTAACGTCGATTTAATGAGGGCATATTCCTGAATGGACGGGGCCATACGATTCCGCTCGGTCTCGACAGCAAGAAGAATTTCCTGTTTGCGCGCCAAAGACACAAGAATAGGAGAGATATCTCCCCGAGAAAGGATAACTTTAGAGAGCGTTTTTTGAACTAATTCAACAAGCTTTAGATACAGTGCATGCTGCGTACAAAATGAATTAAAAATATCCTCTACCAATGCCTGTTCGGATGCAGAAGCAATGTGTAAACTCATTGCAATATTGCCTTGTATTCGTTTTCCCATACTGCATCGTCCAATTTCCACTGGGCTTGCTTTGCCCAATAGTCATCGGGCCATTGCTTAATAAGACCTTTGTATGCATCTACAGCTTCTTTATACTTTTTAAGGTTTTTATTGCAATTACCCATCTGGAACAGGCCCCACGGAGTGTCCTGATACGAAGGATATTTCCGGGAGACTTTTGTATACAAGGCTAAAGCTTCCGTATATTTTTTCTCTTTATACCAGTAATCTGCTAGTTTATAGTATGAATCGGGAACGCGAACGTATACCCCATTTTTCTCCCCGACGTCAGCAGCCTTTTCAAACGAACTAAGACCCATTTTACTATTCCCAAGTGTCATATACGTTAATCCGAGCTTGAACAGCGCAGATACCTGGTCAGATTTTGTGCGGCCCAAAGCTGCTGCCTGATTATATGCATCGATGGCTCTTGATTCCTGGTGTAAATCGCAATAAGCATCGCCCAATTTCATGTAAGCAGTTCCTACCCATGCATTTTTAGGATACTTCACGATAAAATCTCTGAGCACCTTCTCGGCAATCTGGTGGTTTTTGCGTTCAGCGTGCGTAATTCCTTTTAAAAAGAGCGCCGATGGAGCAAGTTGATGGGCTGGGAATCGGGTCAGCAACTGATCAAACTGGTTCTCTGCATTCTCCCACAAGTTCATTTTAGTATAGCTTACCCCTATATCATAAAGACATTGGGCAGTGACCTTTCCTGCGGGAAACGAGACCATAACCGAACGAAGCGATTTGATTGCATTGTCGTAATCGCCTTTTTTAAACTGCTTGACTGCAGCAAGCATAGCCTGGCCTGGGGCTGTAAGCGTATCGGCAATAGACATTGACAGCATAGAATCAATGGCAATTTCCAGTGGCGCATACGGGATATCGGGAATGATTTTTTCAACTTCTTTTTTAAGATCTCCTTCACCAATTTGCGCAATATTTACAGGCGGTTTTTTCTCTACACGTGGTATGGCCGCCTTCACTTCGCCTTTATAAAGCTCAATGAGGGATCGTGCACTTTCTTTACCTTCCTCATAGGAGGTCAAATCTATGTATTCTTCGAGATGCTTAATTGCTGCAGGAAAGTCCCGATCTTCTGCGCAAATTTTGCCAAGATAATAATGGGCATTATACCCAAGTTCTGGGTAGGACATAGAACGTTCGAAATTGTACTTGGCCATTTTGTTTTGTCCCAAACGTCGCCTCAAGAGACCTGCATAATAATAAGCTCCGGCATGATTATGCGCTTGCGCCAGGCATTGCTGTATTGACTTAAGCGACTCATCCCATTTTTGCTCGCCATACAGCCTAACACCTTCCACAAAAGCTGCCTCGGCAGCAGTATTATTTGTCAAAACCATTGGCTTTCGAGCCGATTTTTGCTCGGCAATAAGTTGTTCACTCGATTGTTTTTTTGCCATTTTCGCAGATTGAACAGTATCAGCTGGAGGTGGAGGTGCGGATTGAGCTGCTGCCATTTCTCCCTCTGGATTTTTTCCCGTAACTTTTCCAATAAGTTTATTGATCCAGGTTTGCACCGAATCGCGTTCGGCAGGATCACAGGTTTGCTGATAGAGCTGAAGTTCCATAATAGATTTCTGGAATTGCCCATCAGATTCAAATCCTTCCGCCAGCATTTTATGCGCCTTTCCCCAACCAGGGTTATAGCTCAGCGCTTTTTTAAGATTGTAAATAACAAGACGAGGTCGCCCTTGGTCGCGAGAAATTTCTGCCAAATGCATATAGGCATTATAATTATCTGGGTAGGCAGCCAATACTTTACGAAATTCTTCGGTTGCAGCATCATAATTTTTTTCGCGCTTGTATTTAATACCAAGCCGATAATGAATGTAATCGTTTGTTTCATCGGCTGCATCTTGTGCAAACAGCAAAGAAGCGCAATAAAAAAGCACCATCGCAAACATAGTTATACTTTTTAAACAACCAGCAACCTTCATGAATACTCCTTAGCTATTAACAATTATAATACTTTGCACATCAAGCATGAGCAGCCTTATCAAAAACAAGACGACCATCCACCAAACGGACAAAAAGGTTATTTTCGTCTTGATTAATTTCCCGTTCGGCATTTTCAAATTTAATAAGGGTTCCCGGATGGGCATTTTTAATTTTGATAAATGGTTCGGGAAATTGAGATAGTAATTCTTCGATGGATGCAATTTCGGTCTCTCGTTGATTTTGCGTCTCCACTAAACTTATTTTCGTATTTTGTAATTGCGCAATCATCGCAATATTTGTTTGCGCAAGAACACCATCGGCATTCATGCCTTTAGATACCGTGTCAAACAGTTTTTGCTTTGTTGTTCCAATAGCAGTGGTGAGCTGCATAGTTTCTTTTAGCAGCGAATATTTTTTTGCAAGCAATTCGGCAGAACCCAAGATATGTAAACGAGTTCGCGTTTCGGCACTTGTTCCGCACGATGCTACAACAATAGATATACCAGCGCACGTTAAGCCCCCTACAATATTCTTGGCTCCAATAGTCCTCTGCGCTTTAATGGTAGTATTAACAATATCTTCTGATACAATCAGATCACATGTTTCTATTGTAAATCGTTCGACATGATGCAGTTTTAATGTTTTTCCGCATTTAATAACACCCTGATTGCCACCACTCACCCCTCCCCTGATCTCAATCGCACCCGTTGCACGAATCTTTGCATCTTCCACATTGCCCATAATGCATACATCACCGTCAACCTCGAGCTCAAATCCTGTGCGCACCGATCCCTTAACAACAATATCTCCTGCAAACGAAATATTCCCCGTGGTATAATCGATATCGCTTTCGATTACTTTTTCTGTTCTAATTTCAAAAATACCATCTGTTCGCACCGTAAGGGCCCCATCCACGGCAGCAATAAGCAGATTAGTATCGCGATCTGAAATAGTTGTGCCTCTTCCCAAAGGCAACAAGGCATCTACCATGCGCGCGGCAGGAATTATTGTACCAAAAATATTTTGCCCATCGGTACCTGGAATGGGAGGATTTCTCTTCACAAGTTCCATTCCTTTCCGAACCGCAATCACATATTGAATTTCGCGATGGTCAACCCTCCCCCCAGCCACTATTTTAGGTTTCCCGCGAGATTCAAGGTCGATAAGCCCTTCGCAACGTCCTGGTTTGGGCTGCACCGGAGGAATTCCTGTGGCAACCTCTATTCTTGTAGCGAATATTTTTTCTGCAACTATTTTCTTGACCATTGCGGTAGATATGCCCACAATAACACCATGAGCCGTTAAACAACTTAAAATATCTGCTTCAGAAGGGAATGCGTGCGTTGGATTATCCGCAATAAGGACAAACGCGTGCAAATTATCGGGAGTGTACATTACCGAACAGATACTCACAATACTTTTTCCTTCTCATTACCGTGCAGAGTGTGTTTTCCCAAAAGCCAGATATTCTTGTATATACTCTTCGATAGAAGCTTCGAGATGTAAACATTCATGCGTGCACCCCGCTAAGCGCAGCTTAGTCAATGTTGCTGTGGTGGTGTATTGATATTGTTTTCGCAAAGACTCGGGCATTTCTATATACTCAATCCTGCCATCGGACTTATGAGCCGCTTTAAACATGGCATGTGCAAGGTCATTCCAGCTCCGGGCGCGCCCGGTTCCTATGTTGTAAATACCATGGGCATCGGTATTAGATAAAAACCACAGCACCATGGCAATAGCATCTTTAACATAAATAAAATCACGATTTTGTTCTCCATCTCGATAATCGAGTCGATACGATTTAAACAGCGTAATGATTCCTTCATCGCGAACACGAGAATATGCTTTTGCAATAACGCTTTGCATCTCGCCCTTATGATATTCCCCCGGACCAAAAACATTAAAGAATTTTAGACCCACGATGTGCCCAAGCCAGCCTCTGCGGAAAGCAACCTGATCGAAAAGGTGCTTAGAATATCCATACATATTAAGTGGTCGCAACATATCGAGCTTCGATTCATCGTCGTCATATCCATGCTCTCCATTTCCATACGTTGCAGCACTTGACGCATAGATAAAACGTACCGATTGATGCATCTCCCACCACCGCGCCATCCGAAGCGTATACCGGTAATTATTCTCCATCAAATAATCTGCGTTTTTTTCGGTTGTAGCACTGCAGGCACCAAAATGCACAATTGCTGTTATCGAATCATCGTACATCCGAGACTCTAATCGTGTCAAGAAAGTGTCTTTATCGATATAATCCAGAAACGAAAGCCCAACAAGATTCTTCCATTTATCAGAACTTCCCAAATGGTCAACTATCAAAATATCGCAAATTCCCGCTTTATTAAGCTCCCATACGCAGCAGCTTCCAATAAACCCTGCCCCACCCGTTACAACAACCATTTTGTACTCCTTGGAATATACTCCTATTGCCGTGCTGAAACCACCACTTCTACCCAGTGGCTATCCCATTCCACTGTATATGAATATACCTCATTGGCGGCTTTTCTTATGGCTTTGGGCCAGAATGTAAATTATTCTAACCATGTTCAAAGCATGGGCCATTTCCATCGACCAGGTTGTGTTCGATTGGTATCTATTTTTTAGAACTTAGAACTCTGTAACTTATTGTAAAATCAAAGCAGGACAACGTCAATGACTGTAACAAAAACAAGCCTTGAACCAGTTTGCATCAGATGTAAATCCGTGCTCCATACTTCGCAGGATAGGTGCACAGTGTGCGGATCCCTTGCATATCCTCAGGTGAGCCAACTCTCGCCAGACCACACATTTTCTCAAATGCCGTGGGAAAAAGCATCGCAGATAGGTATACTCAAAGCTTTTTGGCAAACTATTCGTTCTTCGCTCTTCCACCCAAAAACTTTTTTTAAGCATATTCGCCGTTCAGAAGATACAACCCAAGCCCTGCTCTTTGCACTCATGATAGGCTCTCTGGGCATCCTTATTAATACTATGTGGACCTCGCTGGCGATCACAAGCGTTTCTCAAAGCTTTGGAAGCATCCTTTCGCCGGGGGATTCTGCTGGCATTTCGGGGCTTTTGTACTACCCCCTTTTCGAAATTTGTCAGCTCACCCTACTCACCGGTTATTGCCATCTCATGCTGCGCCTTACAGGAAGTAAAGATATTAAATTCTCGGGGAGCTTTCGCGTCGTCTGTTATGCTCAATCTGCGATAGTGCTTTCGATCATTCCCCTTATTGGGGGATATATCCTCTCACCTATCCTTATGGTGTACCTGTGCGCTCAAGGATTGCACCATGCACATGGCGTTTCCAGAACAAAAGCGCTCCTCATTCAAATTATTCCCATAATTATTATAGGGATATTATTCCTTTTTCTCACCGCACTTTTGATGATTGGTACTATTGGTGCTGACATTTTTAAAGCTTTATGGTAAACTATCCGATAGATATACTAACAGCTCATCAATGGAAACAATCATGGCAAATACAATAAAAATGCTTTTGGATGTCGAAATGCCCATTTCAGTGCAACTTGGGCAAACGAGTATGACACTCAAGGAGCTCTTGGCGCTCAAAAAGGGGTGTCTTGTTCAACTTAAAAGAATGGCTGGTGAGCCTATAGATGCCTTTATGCAAGGAAAGCTCCTTGCAAAAGGCGAAATTACAGTAGTAGACGATAAGCTTTCGATCCGAATAGGATCTTTATACGGAGAAAAAGAGCGCTTTAAGCACCTGTAAATAGCTCACATGCTCTATTTGCGTTGCAGAGGGAGCAGTATCGATGTTCCTACCTGCTGAGGGTTTAAACCACTTCGATTTAGTGTACTTTGAGCATCCCCCACTAACCGTCCATCTACGCGATACAGTAAAGCCTTGGGAGCATACCCGATCGTCCTTGTTTCGGTGCGCTGCAACGAAAACACCAACTTTTTTGACACCTGCCTCTTTGGAAAAGCCATTTCCTTATTCTTGCCATACTCAATAGAGGTAACGGGGCCACCAATAAGCCCTGCAATTGCCAAGGTCTTCATATAATGCCCTTTATCAACCTTCTGAAAAGGCCCACACAAAGGCAGCGTTGTCGGGTATGACAAAAGCGCAAAATCGAGGGTCAGTGAATCAAAGCTCGAACAAGGCAAGGTAAAAAATGTATCTCGGGGGAGAAGGCTGACTGTCAACTTTGCTGTATCAACCAGTATGGTATCAAAATATACTGTTCGTGGAGTATCAACGACGCTAAACTGAATGGGTTTATTCTGCGTAAAGGTATTAAATTTCTGATAGAGATTATACACTTTTCCAGAGTCTGGCTCGGCGCGTAATTCATATCCATTGTTCCGATAAAAAATATTATTGTACACTTTCCAATTAAAGACATTTGCAGGCTGACCCATGACACGTCCATCTGGTTTCTGCAGATACAATCCAAAGGTACCATTTTTTGCCATCAAATTATTCACAACGGTAACATTAGAAGCATCAACACCAAAAACTGCTGCCTTGGTGTTATTCACAAATACATTATTATCAATAAGCAAGGGTCCAAAACCCAATTCTACAAAGAGCGCGTTATCCTTATTGCCATAAAAAAGGTTCCGGCAGATCCGTGCATTTTTCCATTCGGAATCTACCCATACTCCGTATGCATAATTATTTCGAACCACATTTTCGGCAAAAACACCATCTGTGAACCTATGAACCTTAAAACCCGCATTTTCCACTACGTCAATTTGGTCGATGTTGTTTCGTTCAATAATATTGCCAATAACCTGAGTTCCGCAAGAGCTCATGGCGGCCATACCAGACACCCCATTGTCACACACAATGTTATTGCGAATGATATGATACCCTACACCTAATGGGGCTTTTTGCGTACCCTCATTATCAAGCCCACCCTCATTGCCAAAATCGATTCCAGTGCTTTTTGCGTACCTGACAACATTGTTCTCGATGAGCCAATGGTTCCCACTTCGACAACCAAGCAAGCCCGCTTGAGCATTGGCAGCAACAGCATCAAACATCCCGGGATACTGATTTGACCCGTGTTCTATAACAAATCCCTTGACAGTAATATAGGAAAGTCCACGGATATGCGGGGCAAATACGCGCGAACGAGCAGAAATTTCCACACATGCAGTGGCAGGAGAAGTGCCATCGGGAAAATGAATGACAAGCTCATCGGTAAGAGAATCATGGTACCAGCTCTTTTTAAGCCCCGGTAAACGCGAACCAATAGTTTCTGATAAGTATATACCATTAACAAATATTTGACCAAGGGTCAAAGTTTTAGCTCCAGCACTAACCATATGATAAGGATTATAGCTCCCAAATAGTGCAGAATCCAATTTCCCACGGTAGATATTCTTTGCAGAGTCTTCGGTTGTCCACACGGGCTTAAAAACCTCAGACCCCCTAATGTAAACAGTATCAGATCCCAATGTGAGCCCTAAATAGGTAACGGGTTGTATTGCAGTTCCAGACCGAGCTGGAGCAACACGCTCACGATAAATTCCGGGCATTACCACGACAGTATCTCCAGGCTGCGCATAGAGTGCGCCCATACTGATAGTTTTAAAGGGGAGCGTTTGGGTAGCGTCACCAGCATCTGTGGCAGTTGGATCATTCTGATCGATTGTATAGGTACGAGCAGAAAGCGATGATACTGCGACGAACATGAGAGCAAGAAGAGTGGGCACCAAACATTTCATACTGGCATCCTTTAATGAGGAAGAAAATGTATGCGCACAAAGATTGAACGTCCGCATTCACCCAAACCAACTAATCAGAAAATCAGCAATAATATAATCAACAAAATTGGGATTATGAAGATCTCAGGAGAAAAAATGTTGAATTTTATTTTTTACATGCACAAAGTTTCAGAGGGAAGCGATCTTGTGCGCATAGCGATACTGTTCTAGACATATGCAACACGAATCAATTTCATACAATCAGAATCGTGGCGTCACGGTGTACACGTCGGCCCACCTTACGTGCTCCACCACGTCGGGAGCCGCCGCGGAACACCCGAAGGGTATGGGCGACGGCAAAGCCGGAACGCCCTGAATCTTCCGTAAACTGTCAATTAAAACACATAGGTTAAAAACCATACTGAAGGCTCAATCTAATAGGACTTAGCGCAAGATCGTCAAATCGCAAGGCATAATCAAGGCTTAGATGCTTATACACAACAGAAGCCCCCAGGGTAAAAACCGCGTTCGAAAATCCGACTCTTACACCAACCATGTCAAAAAAGAACGCTTCTAGTCCACCATGAACGGTATTCTGATACGCAGCACTTGAATCAGCCCCTACGGCATCGGGATTATCGCCAAATTGCCTTTTAAGAGCAAAAGACACGAGCCATCGAGCGTGCAACAAACCGCTCTCGTCAAGGTATGCGATACCATAATTCTGGTCAAGATGCAAAGGCTCTTCATACTGCGCTGGCGAATTTACCCATTTCATTGACGTTGGAAGGATATTACGCAGCGATACACCACATGTTAATTGACGCGAAACATTTTTATTTACAAAATCATAATCAAGACCAACTGCTGCCAACGCTCCAATATCTGCATTAACACCAAAACCCATCCGCAGTATTCCCTTAGGATCAAGAGTTTGCCAGAACCCCTTAAGCGATGCCCCACACGATACTGTAATGGGCAAAGGGTAGCTTGCAAGAGTATACGATCTATCTGAATTAATGCGAAATAAGCGGGCAACGCTTATAACAACTTCATGTTGATTATTGCTAAAAACGCTTTCCACAGAACCATTCGCGCGCAGAGAGGGATTTACCAATCGCTGGGAATAGGTTTCTGGCAGCGAATCCGAATAGACTATATCCCCGCTAAAAAAAGGCGCATAGCCTCCCCCTATCGTGATATCCGACCCAATGGGAGCAACAGCCGACAAAAGGGCTTGCCGCGAAACTCCAAACAATAAGGCACCCTCTACCCCTACGTCAATACTTTTTGCAGAGCTAAGAACCGCAGGATTTATGAGAATTGATTGAGGACCCAAATAAAGTGCAACATCGGCATCTCCCATGCCACACGATCGGGCACCTGCGGGAATTCTCAAAAAATCTCCCGTGTAAAGTATTGTATCAGCTCGAGTTTGAGAGAAAAGCTGCACAGGAACGGTAAGAACGCACAAGAAAGTAATAATGCAGGCAATTCTGTGCCTCCAAACGTCACTACCCAAAACGCTTCTGAGGGTTATCATAGATTCAATCAACCAGCAAGGCTTTTGGGAGGATACTGCCAGCAGGATTTACCGGAGAGCCATTTTTATGCACTTCATAATGTAAATGGGGTCCGGTAGATCTACCACTGGATCCCATATAGCCAATAAGCTCACCTCGTTTGACCACCTGGCCCATTACTACCGCACTTTGCTGCAAATGTCCAAATAGCGTAACATAGGAGGTTCCCCGATGGTCGAGCACGACCACATTTCCAAATCCATTTTTAACACCAACATCTGCAACAATTGCATCCCCGGGTGCATGAATTGGGGTCCATTCTCTATTTGCAATATCCATTCCCGTATGAAAAGAGCTGAGCTCAAAAAAAGGATCGACCCGATAGCCAAATCCAGACGTTATCCTGCCCTCTGTAGGCATTGTGAGCGGACGCTGCAGCCAATAATCGTATTGACGCACGATATAATCTTGCATGCGCGTGAATGTTTCAGACTGCAAGGCAGCCTCACGCGAAAGAATTCGCACATTCGAGAGCACACTGTCTGCATGAGCAACCTTAGGGTCAGCAAGCGATGCACGAATAGACTCCTCGACACTTGGGGGACCACCAACCCCTGCCATCCGGATATCACTGCTAATAGAATTTAATCCAAAAGCCAGTCGCGTTTTATCTTCGAATGAAATGAGCTCTGCCATTTTAGCTGCATAATAATTAGCTGCACGACGAAGGTAAACTGTTGACTCTAGCAGAATTGAATTGCGTTGTTTTTCGTACCGCAAACCATATTTTGCGAAAGCGTATGAAGTTCCTATGTACATGCACCGCGCAAGACCCAAACAGCCAAACAACCCAACAACCATGCAACAAACCCACAACCAATGAGGCATGGTTACCTGTATTGGTTTTTTGCTACCAGAAGAATAAAGAATCGACCACTGTTTTTGCTTCATCAAACCTGTTTCATACTATATAAGAGCATGTGTTAATAACATGTGAATAATGATACTACTGATGACCAGGTAAAGTCAAGCCTGAGCATAGCCTAACCCACAGTGGATTAAGCCCCCAAGACTAAAAGCATTCCACACTACGCCCAAAACATCAAAGTATTTTAAGATACTCTATGGATCGGTTTAGGAAAAGGTTGAGGGAGATTAAAATGGAACCACATGGCCAAATTCAGCTCTACCTAGGCAATGGCAAAGGAAAAACAACTGCTGCTGTTGGACTAGCACTACGATCTCTTGGACACGGCAAAAAGGTTGTTTTCGCTCAATTCCTTAAAAATCAGCCTACTGGTGAAATGATCGCCTTTCAGCACTTTAAGGCTCACATTACTTTCAAGCAATTCGGAACGGGCGAATTTATCCTAAAAACACCAACTCAGCACGATATTGAATGGGCTCAAAAAGGCCTTTTATTCATCTTGGATGCAATAAAAAATGTATCAATCGATGTGGTGATCCTTGACGAAATTCTTGATGCTTTAGAATTAAGCCTTTTAAGCCTCAAAGAAGTTCAGAGCATATTTTTGGCAAAACATGCTCATGTAGAACTCGTTTTAACAGGCAGAAATGCACCGCAGGAAATTCTTGAACAAGCAAATCTCATTACCACTATGAGTTTAGTAAAGCATTATTTTGATTCAGGAATTCCTGCGCGAGCGGGTATCGAATTTTAATGCGAGATGCATTAAAATTCTTTGAAGGGTGAAACCCACCAATGAACGCTGCTTCATTTCGACAAGCTCAACGATCGGCGGGGAGCTTTCGGATGGACACTAGCAACACCCATACTCCTTATGCTTTGCCACAATCTGATCTGCAAGGACATCGAGGGCTTCAAAAACTGGGCCTTTGGGTTTTCCTTTACAAAGGACTGGTGGTATAAGCTCCACATTAAGATTTGGTATTGCCTGTGACAAATGCTCAACTGCCTTTGTAGCCCACCCGTACGAACCTATGATACTCGCAACACGTAATTTTGGCCTGAGCTCATTTGCTAGAATAGTCGCATGCATCACATTTGGATGCGGTCCAATATGCACAGTGGGTGTACCAAGAACAATACTTGCGGCATCCACAAGGGCAATTGCAAGTTTTCCCAAATCGGTAACCGATAAATCGAATTTAACCACCTTGACATCACGCATTGTCAATGCATCAACAAGATAATCGACCATTATGCGTGTAGAATCGTGCATCGAAATAAAAGCAATAACCGTCTCGTTTTTAGGGGTATCAGAAATCCAGTCTTTATAAGCATCTATAATAAACTGCGGCCGACTGTAAACTTGCCCGTGGCTGGGGGCTATGAATCGAATCTCTTTACTTTCGATTTTCACAATATTTTTCTTAATGATAGCGCGAAAAGGCATCATAATTTCGGCGTAATATCGTTTTGCGGCCTCGTATATCTGGCCCTCATCTTCAACAAATACCCCCGAAGCTGCAACATGCGCTCCAAAAAAATCGCACGTGAACCATATCTTTTCTTCTGGACAATATGTCGACATCGTTTCTGGCCAGTGAACCCAGGGTGTATAATGAAATTCGAGTGTTTTGCCGCCAAGATCTAAGAGCTCGCCATCTGTAACACATCGAATACGATCGGGATTTATTTCCAAGTGCTCTTCAAGCATTGGTTTACATTTAGGAGAGCACAAGACAATTGCTTGAGGGTACTGCGCTAAAACTGCAGGTACCGATCCAGAATGATCCTGTTCGGCATGCTGCACAATAACATAATCCAATACCACTACATCTGAAAGCTGTTCGAGAAACATTGCCGATTTAGAAGGATCAACAGAATCGATGAGAACTGTTTTGGACTGGCCTTTAACCAGATAGGCATTATAGCTTGTTCCGTCGGGAAGTGGAATAAGTGCATCAAAAAGACGACGTTCCCAATCAACAGCCCCTAAAAAGTAGATATCTTTGCATATTTCACGTGGTCGCATGAAGTTCTCCTCGTATATTTAAAATGGAATACTATAAAATAGGTTCATGAAGCGCTGCATTCAACCTCCCCATTCATTTCAAACAAGTGCGCTCAATTAAGTGTAAAAGTCACGCGATAGATATACCGGATTCGCTGTTTTTTACCATTGATTCGTGGCGGGGGGAAGCGCCACTTCGGCAAAACCATGGCAGTCTCTTGTGCAAACGATGCATGACCAAATGTTTTTGTAATTGTAAATGACTCCACAAGCCCACTCTCACTAATGACAAGATCCGCATCAACATATCCTTCTATATTTGCAGCTCGGGCAATTGCAGGATACAAAGGCTTAAGCTCACTTATCGGAGCAAAATTTACATTATCTAACGTAGCAGCTCCTGCAACACGAACAGGACTCGTCTCGCTACCTCCCCCACCCGCTCCCCTAGACGAAGATGCTATCGATGAACCACTGTTTTTCTGTACAGGCACACCGGCACCCTGATCTGCCGCAGTTGACTCTTGGGATATAAGCGTATCTTCTTTGAGTTCCTGAGTGGGTACAAGTGCTTCTGAGATCGGCTTTGATACTTCTTTTATAGCTTCTGAGTGTGTTGTAGATGCCGTGCTTGATGATGGCGCGCTTTGCGCAACTGTTGGGCTACTTTCCGAAACCTCGGCGGGCAGGGACACAAGCGTTATAGTTGGCGCAAGAGATGCTGGCAATTTTTGAGGATGTAAACACACAAGGAAAAAAACTGCAAGAAGGCCATGGACAAGCAGCGATAGCCCAATAACTTTCCAATTGTCAAATTCATCAGAAGCGCAGTAAGGTTGTAAAGCTGTTGCCATATTTTAAAACTTAAGATCAATGCCGAGATATATAAAAGGGATTGGCCAATTCATGGCAAAGGATTGGGCCCCCCCACCCTTTCTATCCCTCAGCAAAAAATTGGGAACATTAGTAGGATTCCATACCTCCAAATATAAATGCCCAGAAGAATGTTTGAGCTCAAATCCTTTAGAAATTTTAAAATCAAACCGATGATACGGAGCGTAGCGTTTATTATTATACGGTCCAATAACTAAAGCAGAGTCACCCTTTGTGCTAAACTCGGTATAAGGTACCCCCGACATAAAACGATACTTAACGGCAATTTCATATTTGCGGGGCAGGCGATAATAATTGACTAAATAAAGCAACAAAGGCCTAGAAAAAGGCGAATCATGCCAGCGCCATCCGGGATTACGTTGACGAATAGAATTTCCCAAACTTGCCGAAATCCACCCACTCCAAAAATCGGCAGGGTTGTACCGCAGCATATAGTCAATCCCATACGCAACGCCTTTCCCACTGTTTTCGAATGTGCTTGTATAAATACCATCTTTACCGGTAATCTGGTGGATGATTTCTTCGGTAGTCATTGGATTATTTGGATCATTTACTCGTAGAATATATTGCTGCAAAAGCTCTCCGGTTGTATCGGATATCAATCTATTTACAAAATCTGAAAAATCCTGTGTTATAAATTCACTCGTAAGGTCAAAGTAATACTTTCCATAAATATCAACTTTATGCGTAAGCCAAGGCAAAAGCCTCCGCTCCTCGCCAATGCTTGCGTGCCACACTTTTTCTGGCTTAAGCTGGTCGGATAGTGCAAGCGATGCCAAATCATAATTGTTCTGGGTATACATTCCTAATGCACCAATCAACTCATGCGTTTCATTGAGGGAATACTTAGCGCAAACGCGAGGAGAAGGCATAAGCGTGGCATCGGCCGAAGAAAACTCAAGTCGCATACCCCACGATAACGCCAACCGATCGGTTGCATGCCATTCATCCTGTATGTATCCATTAACCCCTAGCGATGTGCTCGTACCCTTATAGCGGGTGTACATCCCGGCAAGTATCGATCCGAAAAACAAGTCGTTGGCCCCGAAATTGCCTGCATCATTTCCCGTGTACACTGCGCCAGAATCGCCTGTTAAAGGCCCTATATAATCGGCATAGTTGGAATTTCCTTCGACAATCAACTGATGCAAAGCTCGCAACATATCGACATTAAAGCGGGAATACGACATATCGAGCTGGATTCCGCTATTGACAACGTGATTAGCCCATCGAGTAGAAATCAGCCCTGCTGCCAGATTAACTATATCAATTGACACATCATAACGAGGGATACTTGTTGTTCCCACAAAGTCATCATCTAAAAATGGAACTGAAACATTCCACCAGCGCTTCTGCCATGCTGCTGTAAGAGTGCCAAGCCGATGCATATCAATTGTTTTTTGGGCTTTTGCGAAGAGAATATTATAATATGAACGATAATACAGCGAAGTGTCGGTTTTTATCCCACTAGTGGGATTTACAAGGGTTCCAAAAGAATCTGTTACACTGGAATCAGAGGTATAGCTAGGGCTAGTAAGTTTAGAAAGATCCGAATTGAATATTTCCTTAACTGTCAGATCAACTCCTTGAGGAGTACGGAAATCCAACCCAATTGATGCGTCACGATAATCGGGAAGATTGATTGTTTTCTTGAATTCATTTACATATTGCATTTCGCCTTGCATCGATCCAGCCACATCAAGCACCCGCTTGAAAATAAAATCCTGCCAAGATCCTTGAGCCGAGGCGTTGAGCGCTATACGTTCTTTATTTAAGGGGACCGATAGGTATGCTCCCCCTTGAAGCATATTCAAATCGAAATCAAACACCGTGCTATCGAGATCTCTCCGCGATTCGAGAACTACAAGGCCCGATTGGGCATTATAATATTGAGCAGGAAACCCGGATTTATAGAGCGTCAAACTTTTCATGGCAAGTTGATTTGCAGTAGATCGAACACCTCCATAATGATATGGTTGAATAAGCGAAAGCCCATCCATGATTATTCGGGATTCGAGGGGATCTCCACCACGAATAATAGGCTGAGCCGACATATCGCTTTGAGCTGCAACGCCTGGTAAGGTTTGCAAAACGCGTAGGGGATCGTTCGTGGTTGCGACAGTGCGAATAAGTTCTTTTTGACTGATTGTTGTTTTGGCTACCGATGACGTAACATGAAGTGCTTCACGTTTTGCAGAAACATTAATTTCTCGTCGGATAGCGCGCTCGCCAATCTTGGTTGTCGAAAGTGTAACGTATGGTTGCTTATCGGCATTCCCTAGAACAATCGGCTCGAAAATTTCTTTATATCCAGGAACCACAACTCTAAAAACATGCCTGCCACCGATATAGGTTTGGATTTTAAACGCAGAAGCTTTTGAAACGGGGATGATTGTCGAATCGAAATAAAGCACCATGCCATCTATCGAAAGCGCAAGATCATTAGCGGCATTGGTTATGCTCCCGCTTATAGTCCAAGGAATTTTTGCAGAAACACGAGGTTCTTCGGTAACTCGTACATTTTTAGTTTCTGCTTGCTTAAGGGGGACAAGTGCACAGGTTACAAAATAATATAGTTTACTATCTGCTATTTGTATCATTTTCGAGAAGTGTTCGTATCCAAAAGCACTAATTTCTACAAAATGCACTAAACCACTTCCCACCCGCCCTTCAAAGTTGCCTGTAGAATCAACATTTACAGAAAAAGAGTCGATAGTGACAAATATTCTATCGGATTGGGGAAATACACTGGTAAGCGAATCAATGATTGCTCCTCCAATTACAATCCCCGATTCTGCTTCAACGCTGCTGTTGCTTGAATGTGCGGTTGTTATAGAATCATTAATTGCAAGAGAATCTTGTACCCCGAGTTGCGCATCTCCCAAATCTTCCATATTAAACTGCATAGCTTCAGGGGTTACGATGGTACTCTCCGCAAACACCATGCAACACAATATCAGGATCAATCCAAAAAAGTTGCGTTTAGATTCCATGACACCAGCCTAATCCAATATGCCATGAAAAGCCCACATTCCCCGGGGCCTGCCAATTCGGTGTGCACAGAGAAACTTCAGGAGTTACAATATCAGGCAAGAACGGCATGGAGGGGAGGAAAATTGACATCCCCGCTACTATTCGAATATTAACTTTCTGGTCATGTCGATCTAGAAATCCAGCTTCCGAAATCGCTGTAGAATTATCTGCGACATCGGTTGAAAGGAGGTTAATGCGCACATTTGCATAGGGAAGAAGATATTTATACTCAATGCCAGCAGCATATTCGGCAAAAAAACCATTATCTACCCAAGCGCCAGCATTCCATCCTAAAGACACATTATGGTGATAAATACTTTGTGAAAGCGCAAGAAGCGGCAGCCCACAACGAAAGTCAAATTCAGTCAAAGGCGGGCCCAATCCCTCCCCATATTGAGTAGGCCACTCCAGAAGCATCCCCACTTCCAGACCTCGCCCAAAAGGACGTTTAGGTAAAACTCCAAGGCGATAATCCAGACAATATGACGGCTTCCATACTGCCCTATAGCTACCTAGACCGAACGTCTGCCGAGCCGCTCCGACATATACTGGAAGAATTACATAATCCGTGAATTTTCTTGCCCCCACCCCAATTGTTACTTCATTCTCACCAGGATTGAGCAATTTTCCATTATTATACGAATGGGCCGAGAAAAAACAGCCGGGTATGGCTAAAACAGTTATTCCAAGAATAATTGCTACCAGACAACGGCGCACAAATGTGTGAAACATGTGGATATTCTGCGGTAAACAACGGCGCATTAACGAGTGCATAGCTATTTTCTTCATGACAAGAAAATGGTATAAATGCACATCTAATTCAAGCAATGGGGTAATTTATTTGAGGGAGGAAGATTTTTTGTATTCTAAAAGATTCACCATTCACATACGGTAAGACCACATTGCATCTGATAAGTATCGCCCATAAAAAAAGCGGATGCAGACTTTTAGCATGCACCCGCTCATCCTGAATATTCAGGGCCTTTATACTCTTTTGCTCTACTCATTTCTTTGGGGAAGTTATGAGTAAACAAACGCACATTCGGGAGGTGCCTTAGAGTTTCAGGCTGGTTTCATTAAATTGTATCGGCACTTAAATGTGGGTACTTTAATTTTTTTTAAAGTATATTAAAATCTATTTTAATCTGAGCAAGAAATAAATTTAACCAACTCTATTTGGAGGGATTTATGCCTAAAGCTGCCATCACGAAAAAAACAGTATCCAAAAAAGCTGCCCAGCCACTAAAAAAAGCATCTAAGCCGGCCGCACAATCTCCAACCGCCTCAAAAAATGCTCCTTTTGGCGGACTTGCGGCTCGCAATGGAACTGGCCCTCTTTGGAAATTTACCGATGCACAAGATGGTTCTTTTATTGTGCCCAATGCCGATTATATTTCTGCATTGTACTTCCCGCTCTTTAATGAAGCTGGTATGAAATGTAGCATTACACCCGAATTTAAAGGGGATACATGCCGTTCTTTCACCAACTTTCTCTCAATACCATCAGTTACCGAAGATTTTCATTTAAGTAAAGCTAGTCGTAATTTTTGGGTATATATGGAAGGTCTTCCTGCTTGGTCAACAACAGGGGTGAGTGCATTAAAGACATCTTCTATGTGGGATAGTTCACCCGAAGACGCAACCGTTCATGCTGGAATCGGATGGTTTTCTACCATCAGGACAAATCGTAAAATGGGGTTATGTGCCGAAGCCACAGTTTTTGTTCCATCAAATAATGACATGGTAGAAGTTATGCAGGTGACCATCACCAATACCGGCAAAAAGCCAGTCACCTTTGTCCCAACGTCTGCATCCCCTATTTTTGGGCGTTCTGCAGACAACATTCGCGACCATCGTCAAGTAACCTCCATGTTTAACGAAATCGAAATCGCGCCTTTTGGGGTTATAACAAAAGCTCGCATCCTGCATGATGAACACGGACATCGACCCAATACAACCCAGTACGCAACCTTTGCTTGCTCAGAAAAGGGTGAGCAGCCCAAAGAAATTTGGTCGAACCAGAAGGAATTTATTGGCGAAGGCGGGTCACTTGACAATCCAGAATCAGTTGCGCGCAATCTCAAGGCTCCAAAGATAGGTACATTCCTAAAAGATGGGGTTGAAACCATTGCGGGTTTGCGATTTGCAAAAGCTACTCTTGTCCCCGGTGCCTCAAAATCATATATCATCATCCGAAGTATCAGCGATGATCGCGACTATTTTGACACTATGATAAAAAAATACGGATCAAAGAGCGCTTTTGATGAATACCTGGAAGAAACAAGCGCTTATTGGAACGATCTTATCGGGCGCATAAGCTATACCACTGGGAACTCCGACTTTGACAATTGGATGCGCTGGGTTGTATTTCAACCCTTCTGCCGCAAAATATATGGAAATTCGTATCTGCCCGATCATGACTATGGCCGTGGCGGCCGCGGGTGGCGAGACCTCTGGTCGGACCTTCTTGCACTCTTTTTAGTCGACCCATCTTCTACACGCTCCGATATTATCAATAACCTTCACGGAATCCGCATCGATGGAACCAATGCAACGATAATTGGATCGAAACCAGGGGATTTTGTTGCGGATCGCAACAATGTTGTGCGTACATGGTGTGATCATGGCACGTGGCCTTATTTTGTGGTTGATTTCTACCTTAACCAGACCGGCGACTACGACCTTCTATTCAAGGAAATAACCTACTTCAAGGACAAATTCTCACATCGAAGCAAGAAAATTGATGAAGCATACACTACGTCAATGGGAAATTTTCAGAAAGATACTCATTCCGAAGTTTACAAAGGAACAATTCTTGAGCATATCCTTATTCAACAGCTTTCCTCGTTTTTTAATGTGGGCATTCATAACAATTTGCTCTTAGGCGGCGGAGACTGGAATGACACGTATGATATGGCTCGAGACAAAGGAGAATCAGTCTGTTTCTACAACTGGTTTGGCATGAACTTGCATTGTATTGCACAGGTTCTCGACCATCTTGCAAATAACGGTCATCCGAGCATTTCTTTACTCGAAGAAATTAAAATTTTGCTCGATTCGCTCCCTGGTCAAACCAAAATCAATTACGAATCGGTTTCTGCTAAGCACGCGCTCCTTAACACTTATTTCGATACACTAGCATCTTCGGTAAGTGGTATTAAGGCTGCTATACCCACCAAAGAACTTGCTAAAGATCTTCGTCGCAAAGCAGACCACATTTTCGAGCATATCCGCAGCAAAGAGTATGTCACCACAGCAGAAGGGTTTAGCTTCTTTAACGGACATTACGACAACGACTCTGTGCGAGTGCATGGTGACCATAAAAACGGTGTGCGCATCGACCTAACATCCCAAGTGCTTGCCACTATGTGTGGCACCGCCAATCAAGATCAGGTAGTGGAAACATTCCGTTCAATCAACAAGTACCTTAAAAACAAAAAAACTGGTGGCCTCAGCCTCTGCTCGGATTTTGGTGAAGTAAAGCTCAATTTTGGTCGGGTTACAGGTTTTGCCTTTGGCTGGCGTGAACATGGTTCAATCTGGAGCCAGATGAATGTAATGTACCTGTATGCGCTTTACTCACGCAACTGCGTTGAGGAGGGGTATAGCGTTCTTAAAGATCTCATTATTTTGTCAATAAAATCGGAACAAAACCGTGTTTTTCCCAACATTCCTTCGTGCTTTCAGCTCAATGGCAAAGGCATGAGCAATTATCTTACCGGTTCTCCTACGTGGCTAGTTCTTGCTATGACAAGCCTTGTTTTTGGCGTTAGGGGCAACGCTGGTAATCTGTGCATTAACCCCAAGCTTAAAAAGGAACAATTTTCTAAAGATGGGATCGCTTCAACGACCTTTAATTTTCACGACAAAACTGTCGCCCTCACCTATGTGAACAAGAAAAAACTTGAATGGGACAAGTACGAGATCTGCAGCGCAACTTGCAATGGCACAGATTTGTTACGTAAAGAAGGATCTGCAAAAAACATGCTTCTCGTTGACAAAAATGATTTCATTGCACTCTGTAATCAACTGGTCAATGAGATTATTGTGATACTTGCCTAAGAAATGCACACATATCCTACGATCGTTGGCGTAAGCTTAACTATCGTAGGATTTACATTCTTGTGCAATAGAGGTAATTACAAAAATCCTCACTGTCACCCTTCGACTCCGCTCAGGGTGCGATTTTGAGGCTGATTGCTGAGCGAAGTCGAAGCGAACGGAGCGTTTTGTAATAAGCTCTCTAGTGAACTCATGTTCCAAGTGCTACTTCCACGACTAAAAATTCGAGGTCGCTCGCCCCATCATTTACTAAACCGTGATATCCGCTAATTTTATTAAGAATCATATCCCCTTTTTGAACTTTTGATACTTCCCCATCAACTGTCATTGTTCCGCATCCCGATAAAACGATGTACATCTCTTCATTATCGCCATGAGTATGTAACCCGATGCTTGCGTTGGGAGGCAAAACTACATGGTCAACAAAACTCCACGGCGTAGCAAAATCGGTTCCTTGCCAGACCCGGCTATAGCGCATTTCTCCAAGCCCACCTGGCTTATGTGTTGTTTTTGTTTTTGGGGCAGAGAGAAAGTTACGGATGTTCATTGATACTCCTTTTGTAAAAAAACAGGTTCTTTTCGATTTCAAACCGACTTAGCAAACCTAAACACAAATAAAGCATAATAACCTTATTCGTTTCAGAAAAATAGTCTTGTTCCGTGTAACTTACACAATAATGTATTGGGAAGATTTTATGTAATATTCATGAACGAGTCGATTATTAAAATTTTTCGTTAATCTACCGGTTCTTTGTAGGAGTAGCCCCATTTTATATATCATTGTGATATTTTCATTCTGGATAATTCCCGTCCTATCGCAAAACCCTCGCATTTACACTCATAATTCAGCGGCATAATAATTGCGTAAGTTATTTTCACTAAAAGTTTGCAACCCTCTTAAGCTAAGGAAAAAATATGAATCGATCAGTTGCTCTAACTATTCTGCTCGCAGGTTTCTTGACAACAGCCCAAGCACATTTCATGTCTAACCTCTTTCCCCGCAAAGACTTTGCTCATGCAACATATGGAAAATCTTCTGCTGTGCACCATATTCTTATAAGTGGTACAAAAAGCGACTACAAAGAAGCATTTGTCAGCCGCATACTCGATAGCCTCAAAGCAGATTCTATCTACATTTCGGTGATTCCTCTTAAGGATCTTAAAAAAACACTTGTGCAAAACTATCAGGCGATTTTTCTTATCGATGTGTGCATAGCTTGGGCAGAAGAGAATAAGGTTCTTGATTTTGTTCGCAAGAACAAGAATTATAAAGGATTTGTTGTTTACACCACCGCAGGAGATCCAAACGGGTGCGGATCAAAATCATTTCCTGCGGGCATTGATGCAATTAGCTCTGCATCCGATGCAGCCAAAGTTCCTGAACTCCTTAAAACGATACTTGGAATGCTGCATAACAAAATGTCTCAATAATATACCGTACACATATGGGGGCATAGCGTTATGAGCCCCCAAAAATCCCACTCTACTTACCTGCTAACCTTTTTTGCAATCCCAAATCTTAGTCAGAACAAGGTATAATCATTTTTCTTAATAGTAATGATTGTATCCTTAGAGTGATTTCCTCAGCAATATTCAGACAATCCCAGATTTTTTTCATACAAAACACGAAAAACAGGCTCAAATTACAACTAGATTACAGTTGAGGTATTAACAAGTATACTACATTCATTCATACATATTTACCAAAACAAGGAGCAGCCCCCTATGAAACTCTCAAAACTTGCCCTCTTAGGTATTGCGTGCTTAGGCATCCAAAGCGCTGAAGCAAAAACAGCAGCAGAGCTTAAGGCTGCCTTTGCAACCATTATGCCTGCATCGGGCCTCAAAGCTCGTATGGCTTGGGCTCAGGGCGGAACACTTCCCGATACATTGGCAGATAGAACATTATACGCAGTAGATGGTGACGAAGGCGTTGTAAGAAGGATTCTTCCCACAACTATGAGTGTTGATGTTGATTGGCCAAACGTAACTGCCGATGGATCCAAGATAGTGTTTGCTGATTTAAAATCTTACTCTGCGTATGTTGTAAACTTTGATGGTACAGGCTTAACTAAATTAGCGGTAGACATACCTACCGACGAACTTACTTTGGAATATTGGGTTGATGCCAGTGGTGTAGATTGGATTATCGCCGGTGGTGGAGACTGTGGGACAATCCGACGGTTTAAGCTGAGCGATCCAAAAGTCTGTGTTTCACTCTGGAATAAAACCGGAAACCCCAGCCCAAGTCACGGTGATGGTTTAGGTCTTTCGCAAGATGGTACTCGTTTATGCGCTATGTGGGACAGAGGGAGAAATGATGCGAGCGGAATGAGCTATGGTAGCGGTATTGGTGTTGTTCCCGACGGACAAGTCAGTATGACACCACTCTGGATAGGCTGCGGAATTTCGATGCTCCCCGACAACTCTTACACTGCAGGCATTGGTAATAAGGATATCCGTGTTGTTGACGGAGCTGGAAACATCAAAGTAAAATATGATGTCAATAAGGCTGTTATGGATTATGCAAAGGCACACAATGGAGCAAACAATTGCAACGGCACCTATGAAGAATTCATCAACTTTCGTTGGAGTAATAAGCTTGATGTAATATCTTTTGGTTCTTATTGGACAAAAGCGAATCCTTGGATTTACAATGTAAAAACTGGCAAATTTATAAGCATAGTAGACGACATGGGTTGTACCAAGGTAGAACACTCCGACCTGATGTTCTATACCGGAACAAGCGTTGTTTCACAGCCTGCACTAGGTGTTGCATTTGAAAAGAGTCAGTTCAATTCGGATAACCCAATCTATTCACTCAATGGAAGAAGACTTGCACCACACGATATAAGCAAACAAAACGCATCCGGAGCAATGAGTATACGCATTATGAAACAGCACAATACACGTGGCATGCAGAAGGTACTTGTGTCACAATAATAACTACTTTACGATTCTTAATCAGGAGACATTTATGATAAGTTATTGTGTTAAAAAACATTTCTTAAAAATGAATTTGGGATGTGCACCACTGTGCGCTCTGTTGTTCTTATTCGTTGCGTATGCAAGTGCGGTTAATCAACCCCCGGTTGCGCATGCAGGAAATGATACGGCCCTCATTTTAGGTGCAGATTACAATAATTTACGGGGAACAGCTACCGATGATTCGCTTGATATTTACAGCCTAATTTACAAATGGACACAAACAAGTGGGCCCACTCCAGGATCTGCCATAGCTGCACCTGATTCACGCACCACACGGGTAACTTTTTCTACTACGGGAGTTTATGTATTTCTGTTTGAAGTAAGCGATGGAAATCTTACGGGTAAAGATACCATTATTATAACAGTAGTAAAAAATACTCCCTTACGGATTTTAACACCCGATACCGGCGCAGTTCTTCAGAATGGCACAACCTATACCATTACGTGGGAAATTTATCCTGTACCAGACCCCTTGAAACTCGATTATTCTCCGGATGGGGGAAAAAACTGGATAGAAATCACCAATACACCTGTCGGTAAAGGGATAATGAGATACGATTGGCAAATCCCTGCTGATCTTGCACCCAAAAACACGTATTCGCTGAGAATCTTTGATTATAACCGTACACTCGGATACATGGCGTACTCGGGCACATTCTCTATTGTATCAACATCGATCATCAAGAGTCAGAAGATTTCTTTCTCGGCGATGGCCTTGGGGGCAGTACAAAATTTTAGTATTGACGGGCGTTCCATCTCACAAGAAAAGGCTTTATGCAACGCAAGTATTATGGTACATCAGACCAAGAATAGTACTCACAATCGAAATAGTCTCACTGTTACGATCCCCTAAAACAAAGCCTCTTTAGTAATCTATGAGCAAAGCTTTATTGAATTAAGATTCAATAAGGTTTTGTTCATTCCTGCATTTGCCTCAATACCGGTATTATTTTAATACTAGAGCAGATTTGATCCCCTATTTCCAAAAAGAAGCAATCATGATTGATGTTGGATTACCTGGCATTCATGATAAACAATTTGGCTTTTTTAACTGTTTGTCGGTTAAAATGAGTCCGCATGGATACTTTCTCCACGCTCACGAAAATCACGAATTTTTCTTTTGTTTGCAGGGCACCGGCAAGCAGCTTTCGGACATTCAAACCTACGACATGAAATGTGGCGACTTGTTTTTTTATGGAGCAGGAACGCCCCATGTATGCAAGCCATCCGAAGAAATGGAAGAACGACTCAAAGACGTCCTCCATTTTCTCAGTCATCATTTCTCTGAGCCTCTCACTGTCGAAGAAATTGCAAAAATGGCGTGCCTCAGCCGTAGCCATTTCCATGCAATTTTCAAAAAATCCACGGGGCTTACGCTGATGCAGTATCTTAACAAATTAAGAATTTCTGCAGCCGCACAATTTCTCACCAAAACCGATCGTGCCATTTCCAGCATCGCCTACGACTGCGGATTTTCGTGCATAAGCCACTTTTATTCGATTTTTAAAGCGGAGCTTAAAATGAGCCCACGGGAATTCAGGATTCATAAAGAACTCAACCTCACACAATAACGCCGACCAACTGGGGTTTCCAAAACACCACTATTGCAATAAATTTCATGATTACATCAAGAAAGTTATCTTTGAAGATTGGATATGCTTGCAACCTTAGAGTATACTTAAATCATTGATTCATAAGGTTATGCAAACGTAAAAAAAGTGCATTCAAGCGGCATGCTTGACACTTTACATAGTAGAGGGCTTCATTGAACTCGTTCTTTTCAGATGCACTGGCACGAATAGAAGGCAGCTTTGCTGGGGGCAAATCGTTTACAAACTTGGAATTTCTGGCGTGCTGATGGGCAAGCCGACAGTGCACATGTGGGCGAAAACAACACCTCTAATCACCGTAATACGTTTAGCTTGATTTTGAAATATCATCCTTTTGAACAGTTAACGTTATCTGGTGGCATGGAGTTTTTCTTTATTACTCCCGTTTTTTATGGCCAAAAGGCAACACTGCCACGCCACAATTTATAAATACTTCAGGAAAATCCAGAGATGTACTCTATAGGGACGGATCCCTCTTTGCGGAAGCGAATTTTAACAACCCCATTGTCAACATTACTGCTGGCGCTCGCTATGAGATGCGTTCTGGCCCACAAATCCAGGATTCTTTAGGAGAAATAGTTCCTCGTATCGCTCTTACCAGGGAATTCAGCCCTCTGTGTGGGTATCTTCTTATTGCAAAATCATTCAGAATCCCCTCTATTTCAAACTATTCTTGGGAACCATTCGATTCTGCAACCCAAAATATATTCCCCTTGCTCCCGAAAAAGTTATGAACTATGAAATTGAATGTGGCTGGCAAATAACCAGATTCATGTCACTTGCGGGCAATCTTTTTGCCAATCAAATATCAGATCCGCTCGTATGGAGCGACGATCCTAATGGGTATCTTAATTATCCATCGAGTGGTACCTATGGAGGAGAAGCGGATATTCGTTTGCGAAGTTTTTGGGGATACACAAATTTTGCCTATTCATATTATTCCATAAAGTATATTAGTTACGTTTTAATTACTTGGGTGAAGTGTATTTTTTTCAATGTACCCACCCACGACTCGCTCTCCGATCGAGCTCAGCACAGGTTTCCAAAGGGACTCGTTTTTTCCCTCTTGATCTTCTGCTCTTCTTCCATCTCCGCAGCGTGTCACCATTTTTTTAATCTTTCGATGGAGGAAGACCTGCTATGGGTTTCTCAAAAATCAATCTTGTTGAATCGGTTATTCAAGGAGTGTATGCATCTGGGTATGCTACCCCCACAGCCATTCAAGCGAAAGCAATTCCTGCAGCGCTTGTAGGACGCGATATCTTGGGGTGCGCCCCAACCGGCACGGGAAAAACAGCAGCATTTGTGTTGCCGATTCTCGATAGGCTCGTTCGTTCTACGATTGCAACGCACCGCAATCCGCACCCTCGCGCGCTCATCCTTACCCCAACCCGTGAGCTTGCCCAGCAGATTGAAGATTCAATCAATAAATATGGCATGTATACATCCCTTACGCCGTTATCTATTTATGGCGGAGTCTCGATGGTCAATCAGCTTAAGGCACTTAAAAACCGCCCCGATATAATTATTGCAACCCCTGGCCGGCTCTTGGATCATTTGGAACGACGCAGCATTAACCTCTCGTGTGTCGAAGTTCTCGTTCTTGATGAAGCTGATCGTATGTACGATATGGGTTTTATTCATGATGTGCGCAGAATTATTAGCCAAGTACCTGCAAAACGACAAACCATGCTCTTTTCGGCAACCATGTCTAAAGAAATTCGGGCCCTTGTTGCAAGCATCCAGCACAACCCTGAGCTTGTTGACATTGGAATACCCACTACCCCAACAGAAACAGTAGAACAAATTTTCTTTTCGGTAGAAAAAGATAGCAAACTCGATTTACTTACGCACATTCTCCAAAAAGAACCCATCGAAACGATGCTTGTTTTTTCTAGAACAAAGCACGGTGCCGACCGGATCGCCAAAACACTTGAGCGCAGAGGAATCTCCAGCGCTACTATTCATTCAAACCGATCTCAACCACAACGACAACGCGCTCTAGATGGTTTCAAGGCACGTGAATTTAGGGTTCTGGTTGCAACTGATATTGCAGCACGGGGCATTGACATTCACAAGGTATCCCATGTTGTAAATTATGACACGCCAGCATTCCCCGAAGACTATGTGCACCGTATTGGACGCACTGGCCGGGCCGAAGAAAAAGGGAAAGCGCTTACGTTTGTTTCGCAAGAAGAAGAAAAATATCTTAATAAAATTGCCAAAATCACCACGAGCAAACCTGCACTCGAAAAATATCCTGGGTTTAACAACCTCCCAAAAGTAAAACAATCACCGCCGTTTGTAACCCCGAGTTCCAGACCTCGTGGATATTCTTCGCAACCGCGCAAGACTAACCCACCGCACTACGCTCGGTAGCTCAGATTATATTACTATAATCTTTGATAAGAGTGCTCCTGCTGAATTCAAAATCAATCGGAGGGCCCTATGGCGGCAAAAAAATTCTCACATGCGCTTTTTTGCGCAGCATTTTTTGTCGGAACTCTTTTTGCATCAGAGTATTATGTGAGCTCTGTGGGAAACGACGATAGCGTTGGAACCCAAAGCTCGCCTTGGAAAACTATTGCAAAAGCAAACTCAAAAACATTAGTACCGGGCGACAAAGTCTTTTTCAAACGAGGGGACACCTTTTTTGGAAGCATTTTGGTGTTTAACTCAGGAACTACTGGCTCCCTCATTACTTATGGAGCCTATGGGACTGGCAATCGTCCGGTAATCTCAGGCGCACCACTTATTACTGGTTGGCAATTGGTATCGGGTAAATACGTTGCGACTTATAATGGCGATGCCACAATACCCGTTGAGCAACTTTTTGCAGGCACTGCACCTCTTCATATAGCACGATTTCCTAATACCGGATACATTCCTATAGATACCGCAATAAGCCGAACAGAACTAACGTGTTCTGCTCTTGCAGGCTCTACCGATTGGACTGGAGCATACGTTCATATCAGGAGCGAACGATGGTCTCTTGACGCTCGAAAAATAATTGATTTTAACAAAACTTCCGGACACATTACTCTGGACAAAGCAGCCAATTATGATATAAATAAAAGCGAAGGTCTCTTTATAAACGGCGTTTTAGCAGCCATTGACACAGAAGAATGGTACTACGATTCTCTCAATAAGAAGGTCTATCTAACGGCAGCCCAAATCCCACAAAAGCTCTTTGGATCTACAATCCCTTATGGCCTCCTAAGTTCGGGGCAATCATTCGTAACCATAGATAACCTCGCATTTTTTGGACAGACTCAGGCAAATATCAGAATAGACGGAGGATCGAGTATCACGATTTCTAATTGTTACGCTCGCTATTCGGATGGTTTTGGGATCTTGCTCTCTGCCAATTCTTCGACTATTGACGGTTGCGTAATAGCATATGCCAATGAAGGAGGTTTAAAACTCTACGGAAACGCCAATCGTATTGCCCATTCAACCATTACAAACATAGGCATGATGGACCGGCTTAATAGGTTTGGTCTTGGAGGGGATTGCTGCACAGGTCGGGCACTCGATTTTGGGGGTAGTGACAATATTATCAGCGAAAACAACATCGATTCCATTGGATATGTAGGTATCGGCTTTGGTGGCCCCAATAATCTTATTGAAAAAAATCTTGTCCAACATATTTGCATGACTACCGATGATGGTGCAGCGATTTACACTTGGAGCCCCAATTTTGATAGCACCGGATCGGCTGGAACAATTATTCGCAAAAATATTGTAGGCAATGCAGTTGGCGCCCCACAGGGAACCGGTAGCACAAGCAACAACTCCTGTCAAGGTATTTACATGGACGACAGAACACATCATGTACGCATAGACAGCAATACTGTATTCAATAATTATTTGGGTATTTTTCTTCATAATAACAGATACCATACCGTAACAGGAAATATCTGCTACGGCAACACAGGTCATCAGATTCAAATCAGCCGCGATGCAATAGTGAGTCAGCAAGTGTATGGGAATCAGGTTTACGATAACATATTCTATTCGACAAGCGAATCTCAAGGCACGATAACGCAGGCTCGGTCTGCTCAACAGGATTCAAATATGGTTTCTCTGGCGCGCAATTACACGGTTGTTGAAAACCCTTTTTCTGCACTTTGTCTAAAAGATGGGATACCAGTTTGGAAAAAAACATTTGTAAATGATACCTTTGCAACCATTGGAACTAATAAAATTTCTTCTGGCGAATTTGATCAGGCTACTCTTGCATGGGGCTGTTGGCCATCCCAATACTTTGCACTCTCAAAAGACTCATTGGCATCTCCCGACAAGGCATGCCTCATAGTACACTATTTTGGAAATCCTGCCAATGGTGCGCCTATCTTCTTTACCAATACAACCTATCCTCTGGATTCTGGACATATTTACCGGCTGCGATTTTCTGCAAAGGCAAATCACGCGGGAAGTATGAATTGTTTTGCGCGCATGTCGGGGGCACCCTATACTGGATCGGGTCTTACTAGGACTATTACACTTGACACAATCTGGAAAGACTACGAACTCTTTTTTGAAGCTACCTTAACAAACGCAAATAGCAGGGTCGATTTCTACCCTACCAAAACAGACACGCTGATGTGGATGGATAATGTATCGCTTTACGAAATAAATAGTAGTCAAATAAACACGGCATTAAAATCAAAACTTTTTATCAATACCACATCGTCCTCAAAGACTTTTCCGCTTGGCCTGCCCAAATGGAGTGATGTGGTGGGAAATCAGAATATTACGGGAAGCATTTCCCTGCAAGCGTACCAAGGCAAAATCCTCATCAACGATTCGATAGGAACAACACCTTTAAGGACCCCCCTACGTCTTGTTACATCTTCCCGTCTGATACACTCGATACAGATTACTAAAGAGGGATTATCCTTGCTGCTTTCACCTTCACAAACTCGTACGAACATTTCGGTTATCGATATGCAAGGCCGCCTCATCAAGAGCTGCCCAGTAAGCGCAGGGGATACAGAGAAACGGTTAGCCATACATGCCAACAATCGATGGGGATCAAAAGTTTTTATTGTAGTGGTGTCTAATAAAGCAAGGAGTGAAATTTACAAATCGATTACTTATTAGAATTCCTTTGATTTCCAAAATACTCCAGGAAGCGGAACATCCCTGCCCGCAACCTTGCCTGTAGATCGGCATTTTAAAAAAGTTGAAGTGGCATCGCTGCGCAGCAAATGGCTTGATAAAAACGCACTTTTTGTTGCAATGAAATCTGGGCAGGATGGGTTAAACCATGGGCACCTTGATCTGGGAAGTTTTGTATTTGACGCCAATGGAGAACGTTGGGCAACGGATTTGGCGGGCGATGACTATAACCTTCCCTCATACTTTTCGAACCTTCGGTGGACATACTACCGGCTTCGTGCTGAAGTTCATAATACGCTTGTTATCAATCCCGACACATCAGGGGGGCAAAGCATTACTGCATCTACATTCATTACTCCTTTTGTTTCGTCAAACAATGCAAGCGGAATGATAGCCGACCTGACTTCTGCCTACGCGATTTCATCCAAGTCTGTTAAAAGGGGCATTGCGCTTATCAACAACAAATCTCAATTGCTCATTCAGGATGAAATTATCAACAAAGCGCCTTCTACCGTGTATTGGTTCTTTCATACTTCCGATACTTTAAAAATCAGACTCAAGCACTATAACGGTACTTGCCACACCAATTTCAACCGCTTCTGCGCAAGCTACCGTTTCCATTCCGACACGTGGCCGGCTCGCCAATCCAACATGGCCAAAAGGATCGGCGATTGCGACCGCATTTAATCCGAACACGCCCCAAAGGCCAAATGCACACATTCACTGCTCACCACATACTCTCACACTGAGTGGCTATTCTGCTCAAAGAATTCAATTATTTTCAACAACTGGTATGCTTTTAGCATCAGGTCAATCTAATAACGACTATCAAACTAAGGGCGTATATTTTAAAAACCTTGTTCCTGGTGCATACTTCATACACATCAAATCTTCGGATACTACCCGTTCTTTTTCTACGCGGGTTATTATCCCTCAATAATCAAGCATTTCTTACCTATTTCTACAACCACCTCTATGGTTTTATTTACAAGCAATAGAGGCACCCATACATATGCGTACCGCTTTTTTAAGCTGAAGCCAAAAAGGGATTGCTGCATCTATTTAGGAAAAAGGGTTTTCTATCAAACCATACTAAACAATTCCTTCTTAAAAGTGGTAAAAAAAAGAATTTTTTTCCCACAAGGATCTTCGCTCAATTTATCTTTTATCAAGAGTTCATAATTTCGGTTTGGAAGCCCTTCTTTTACATTTTTTACAATTTTCTAGACTCAGGCACATTATGCTCGTTAAAAAACATTCATCGCAACTATTTTTGGCCATTTTAGTAATCACAGGAATGCTTTTTCCTGTGTGGTCGATAAACATTAAGCTCTCAACCGGAGCTACATTTTCTGGGGAGCTTGTCTCAGAAAACACCAATTTCATGGTGCTACTCTCCGAAGGCTCGCGTATCAATATTTCAAAAACAATGATCGCATCTATAAATAATGTCCCTTTCGATAATACCGCACCCGCATCTGGGTCTCAACCAACAAAACAATCAACAACTGCTACCTTGCAACCTCAACCAACTGGTCAGATAACAAGTCCACAAACAGGAAAATCATTTCACACAGGAGAAATGCTTACCGTAAAATTATCAAATGGTACGGTATACCAAGGCACGCTTGTTTTGGCAACCGACAACATCTTCATTCTTGACATTGAGGGATCCTCAATCAAAATTTACAAACACCTTATCGCGACTGTCAATGGAGTGCCTTTTGGGGCACCTGCACCTGCTCAGGTAAAACCCACAGCGCTAAAAACCGTAGCCCCAGCAACAATAAAAGTCGACGATTTTGTAGAAGAAGATTTAGAAGTAGAAGAGCTCTCAGATGAACCAGCACCTGCAAAAAAAACAATAGCGACTACAAAATCATTGCAGCCAACCCAAGGTACGTCTCCTATTCCTACTGGGTCAAAGGCACCCATTCAATCAAGTACCCTTGCGCCTAAACCAGCGGTTGCAAATCCTGTTTCGCCACAAGCCACCGAAACCACTGTACCGCCTGCGCCGATTCAGCCAAAACCTATAGTACAAGCACCTGTGCAAAGAACACTTTCCTCATCGGAACTTACGAAAAAAACGAACGAATTAAAATCTTCGTCGCCAGCCATTCGATTAAGCGCACTTGTCGTTATCGGCGAAGCAGGATCAAATGCAGCTACCGCGGCGGAACCTGTATGTAAACTCCTTGGGGATACCGCCGTTTTCATTCCCAGTATTCAAAGCGCAAATGATCCTATTCTTAACAGCATTCTTTCAACCATCCCCCTAGCAAAACAGGCGCAATCTACACTTGTCAAGATCGGTAAGGCTTCTATCAAACCGCTTTTGGAATCTCTAAAAGACAAAAGAGAGTTTGTTCGTAGTAATGCAATTGCAACACTTGGGGATCTTCAAAACCCTGAAACTGCGAAATCTCTTATTATTTTTCTCGGGGATTCCAGCATAACCATTTCCGATCAATCCACCAAGGCGCTTATATCCATAAACGATGCACCATCTCTTATTGCCGCCCTCAAGGATAAGGATAGTGATATTCGTAAAGCCAGTGCAGATATTCTTGGTCAACTGAACGGCGAAGCCACCATAAGCGCTCTCATAAAAGCCTTATCGGATAAAGATTCGTATGTTCGAGAAAAATGCGCCATAGCCTTAGGAGATCTAAAGGCTAGCGAGGCTATACCTGAACTTATAAAACTCTTATCTGACAACATTTCGTTTGTGCGCCGACAATGTGCAGAAGCACTGGGCAATATCGAAGACACTCGCGTTATGGAAGCTCTCATTGCTGCGCAAAATGATGAAAGCGATATAGTGCGTCAAACAATTAAAACATCCTTAAAACGCTTGCTTAAAATCGAATTTAGGAAGTATAATGATAATGCTGAATCGCTTATTGAAGCACTGCAACACCCAGATGAATCAATCCGACAACGTGCAGCAAACACGTTGTGGCTCTTAACGGAACAAAAATTAGGCGTTGATTATGATGCGTGGAAGTCCTGGTGGAGTACTCACAAAGATTCTATTAAACCTATTCGATAAAAAGGCATTATAAGGCACGCTACACGGTTGCCACAACCCCACGTGCCGATTTCTCATTATTCTTATGCGTATTGTCAAAAATTTTAAAAACACTCTCACCTATCTCATTATTTCTGTGAGTGTAATTCTTGCATGTTGTATTGTTAGCTGTAGTCCCCGCGCTTCTTTTTTTCCTGGCAGCTACCTTAAAAACGATCGAATATATACCAATAAGGCAATTGGATTCTCCCTCTTGTTCCAAGGCTCATGGAATATCATGACCGAACAAAAATCTTTTACACCTGTTGGTAAAAAGCTTTCGCTTGATCTTTCAAAACTAGGCGCAGAACTTCTTTTTATGGGATCAACAACCGAAGGAACTCAGGGAACAAGAGCAATAGCCGCTCATCTTAATCTGCCAGCCCTTACCTATGCCGAAAAAATTAGAGCTGCAAACACCTCAGAAGTTTCAGCCGATTCTGGCATAACCGAGTTTACTGGCGCTTTGTTACCTATGGTGCGTTGGGAATACTGGACAGGAGGGTTTCATTTTGTGGAATTTTTTATGCAGATCGAAACGTATAATATCCGCATTGCATTTTGGGCTTCAAACGAAACATTCACTCAATTTATACCAATTTACGAATCGATGATTCGATCAATTGAAGTTGTTTCGCCTACCGTCTATTAACACGTTTAAAATTGAACAGAGGCACCCACGGTGCCCCTGTTCATAAACGTTACGTCTTAAGCTCCGTGCTTTTCTTTCATACGAGTAAGAACATCCTGCAAGGTACCACTAAAGGGTCCTGGTTTTTCCATCTTGATTGATACAAGTGCTGCAGCAAACTTAAGTGAATACGCTACATCATTATCAAAACGTGAACAAAGATATGCTGCAAAGGTTGTATCGCCTCTGCCAGTACGTCCGGTAACGTTGCTATTTGAGAATTTCTCGTAGTACGTTTTTCCGTTCACGCGAGCCAAAACACCCTCAGATTTAGTGATCATGATTTCTGGACAGCCCCAGCTCTCAACAATAAGGGCTGCTTTCTCTAAATCATCGGTACCCGTAAGAAGTTTTGCTTCTACAATATCGAGCTTAAGCTTTTCCATGAGCCCTGCAATTTCTTTCTTTGCAGCAACGTCGGCAAAGGAGATTTCGCGGCTGTTTAGATCGACCTGGCGAACAAAGCTCTGCATATCTGTTGACACATGATACCCAGCTTTTTTAAGATCATGCATAAAAGGCAAAGAAAACTCCTGATCGGTGATACCTGCCAAATGCAAAGCGCTGGTCTCTAGAGCAGGCATATCTGCGATAGTGAAAAAACCAGAACTCTTGCGCTGGAACATTTGCCTAACGTCGACATCTGCCGTTGGGTGGATGACATTCATGTATGTTGTTTCGGGGGTTTCGATAAGAAAACAATCGATCCCGGCGTCTTGCATGGGCTTAAGAATGTGTTCGTCGGCTTTTGCCATGCGAGTTACGCATGCAACTTTTTTACCTGCGCGAACCGCAGCCATGGCACCACATAAAACGGCACTTCCCGGGGCAATACGTGTTTCGCCTTTGTACTCAACAATCTCGTCGTAACACATGTGTCCTACAAATGTCACGTCATACTGCTTCATAAAACTCCCTTTTGTTAAAAAAAATCAAGGCATCATTTCTGATCGTGGTGGATTAAAATACCCCAATTTTACCTGGGAATAGTTTTTTCGCATATACGCAACCCATACAGCCATACCGAGGGGGCTCTCTTGTGCAGGAATTTCTCCCATCTCTTTTCCATACCAGAGCGGATCGATATTCAAATTGCGTGTTTGAATCATTGAAAAATGGCTTTTCGCATATAAAATTTCCAGTGCAGCCAATTCAGAAGGCAGATCGGTAAATCCGGGGAGCATAAAATAATTAATCGAACTAAAGAGCCCTCTATCGTGCGCAACACAAAGCGTTTGCATAACATCATCAAAATCATACCCTTTGGGCCTATAATAACTCGTATAACACGCTTTTCGTGCGCTGCTCAAACTTACCCGAATACTATCGAGGCCAACCGCACACAACCGTTCTACTTTGTGAGGGAGGCTTCCATTCGTGTTGAGATTAATGACCCCACATTTCGTTTGCTTCCTGATTTCGATGATAGATTCTTCGATCAAATCTGCAAACAGGAGCGGCTCGCCCTCGCACCCTTGGCCAAAACTTATCACGGGCCTATCGGCAGTTTCCAAGTGATGCACCGTGAACTCCACGATTTCTTTAACCGTTGGAACAAAGGTCATGCGATCGTGAGCAGCTTTAATGCCCGAGCCACAGGGTTGTTCCGAAATACATCCTAGACATGCAGCATTGCATGAAGTACTTATGGGCACAGGACACTCGTATCTGCCAAGCACAAGATTGCGCGCGGCGGGGCATCCATACCGAAAGACGCAATCGTCAACAAGATGTTCCACAAGCCGGTTCCCTGAATATTTTTTGCGCACTGCATGCGCTTTTCGCGCCACCTTATCTAAATCTACCCCATCAAGATCTTGCCGAGAATCCTTGTCGATACGCATTCCAGCAACAACAAATCCTTTTTTTGTAAAAGCCGCGGCCGTATATGCAAAAAGAGGCAACACATTCGAATTCGCCGATTCTTCATACGCTGCTGTTGCCAATTGCACATATGCCGGAGCCATAAACGCTCCAACGGCAAACACCTCTTCGCCCTGATAGGTATCTACGGGAATACATTTTTGTTGAACAGGATCGTACCCAATTGGTTTACGATCGGGAAGAATAAAAAGATCGCTTCCACACGGAAGCTCTAGTAATAATTGAGAATCGAGAGGAAAAAGTCTATCCCCTGCCATCCCTGCGGCAGCAAGTTCGGGAATTTCGAATATATCACCTGATTTTGTTGCGACCAATAACTGTGGATATGCTGCACTATGTTTATGCGAGGATTTTTTAGAGGAGACAGATTTTTTAGCAAGAGTTGTTTTTGCAGGTGCCATAAATAAAATTGGGATCTAAAAAAAGAAAAAGAATTTACCGTACTTCAGATATATCCCCGCCTCGAGATAAAAACAGCACACGTACGTATGCTGATCGACTTACTTAAACAATAAAAATATATATGTTGGAAGAATTAGTGTTTTGTTGACAAGTATGGTGATGACAATGTGCCAAGCCCTGAAAGCTCGTGGACCGGGGATCGGTGCGCTACATCGGCAAGCGGTGTCCGCCCTGATCAAAGACGCAATATCATGTTCACGGCAGCCCGCTCCCAGTTGCGGTTGAAAAGCCCCACATCCCACGATGCCCAGGTTACTGCATCGTCGGTCTCATGTCTGTTACTGCCCAGCAAACCTGCGCAGGCGTGCGGGCCTAGTGATAGGTAGATGCCCACTTTAAGGCCACGGCTGTGGACGTAGTCGACGAGCCGCTTCATATCCCGAAAATTCTCGTTTGGCTGAAGGATACCGCTGCTGTCGCGCCTCCCCTGCCATCCGTCGTCAATATTGACGTTATGCATAGCCAGAGCGATTCTCGACTCGTGTCATCACCCGAAAGGTCTTCGACTGCTTCATGACTCCGTAGATAATCCCTAAATCGGGATCGAGGCTTAGCCCGGGCGGTTGCTGGAATGCGGTAGAGAAAATCCCGGTTACGGCTTCCACCAACGATGCGCGGTGCCGTGGAGGTCAATGAGCATCTCGCTGACGACATGCGTGCCGACACCACATGGATAGCTGGTGCCCTTGAGAGAAAGCGGACTTCCAGCGCATGACCTTCGAGCATGCGCGCTCCACCATCCTTGGCTAACCAAAGAAAGATCAAGCGCATGCAGTCAGACTGCGTTTGGCAGCGCAACAGCAGATGTAAAAAAACGGGAATCAGTGGAGCAAACGCGGCCGCGAATCATTCGACATTCCTTTTTAGTCAAAAAAAACTACATTCCTGAGCAGGGTCATTGACTGCAGATCGTTGTGGTTCGATGACACCCACTACTGCATAATCGTGATGGATCGCGTGAGGTGGTTTCGTCCCGAAGCCACCGAAAGTCTGTATACGCCCGCACTCAGAGTCCGGGTGTCGATGGTAAGTGTGTTCGCTCCTGCCCATTGACGCACAAGCCTTCCGCTCGCATCGGTCAGCCGCACAACCGCTTGCACGTCAGACTGAGTATTGATGAGGATCAGGCTACCGATTGCTGTCAATTGCATTATTGACTTACCGGCCGGAACATTCTGACCCAACGAGGGCTCAATACTGACTGGAGTTCCTGAGATCCAACCATCGCCGACAACATCCCGTTTTCGAACATCGCAGGTGGTGACGCGCACGTACTTCTCGACAGCTCTGTAATCGGCGGTAAACTTACCCAGGCAGAAAACACCCGTTCCGCATGAATCCTTCTGTTGGTCTCCCTTCAGCGCGGCTGGACTGGAGTCGAAGATCCGTCCATCCGAATAGTTCCAGATAACCAATGGGTAGCTATTGGTGAAAAACAGCGGTTGATTGGTCCATCGGGGCAGAACACAGTCATGGTCGTACCCCGCGCTGTTGAAATCGATGTTCCCGGGCATCTTGTCGATCCGCACATCCCAGTTGTCCGTGCCAAGAGCCGGGGCCCACATCCGGATAACATCATGGTCGCTGCGCAGATAGAAGAAGCGATAACTGTTGTCGGGCGCCATATTCGGCTGACACCCGAAAGGATCAGCTACATGCCTGTCATATTTTGTTCCGCTCACCATGTCGACGATCTTGGTATTGGGCCAGGGTATCTCGGTCCCAAGATAGCGCCCGTCGGCGGAGACGCCCAGAGGAAACTTCATTACATCGCTTGCAGTGTAGGCCGTGGTTCTTGCCGAGATGTCTGCGGAGTAATCAGCTTTAAGGGGAATAACAGAGAGTCGCTTACCGTCTGCAGAGAGAGTATAGACATATTACTTATCGGTTGAGGAATCGTAGCGGCAGTGAACTACTATGTAATCGCCACCGTCAAGAAGTTTGCGCTTATCAGAGATACCCGCGTAGTCCTTTATCCATGCGCAGGTGTTGGCTTTATCTGACCAGATCACACATTTTCCGCTTTTGCGGGTGATGCGCGGGCTGAAATGATAGCCTATGTCTTTTTCCAGATACCTCTCGACGCCCTCGTCGGTGCTAAATACTACCAGTTGCGTAAAGGCATTTTTATTCTCACCGTCAGAAGTCCGGTAGGGTTTGATTGGATTGTACGCGCTGTCGCACCATGGATAGCGTATCCAAACTAGCTTCGTTTGGGCATTACCCGTGAGAGCAAGAACATCAGATTTCGTATCCGCCGGCACGTACTGCACCAATGCGGCAACTATCAAAGTCAGAAAGCAAAGATATTTCATACCAGCTCCTTTGGGAAAGTTACACATGTGCATGTCATAATTATAGCGCGCTTCTGCTACTAGAATTAAGCCTCATTGCAGAATCTGGGCCAGGTCTGTCGGATTATCAGCATCTAATGAACGCTCATGTGCTCTCAGCAGGGCATAGTAAGTGCTGCTTGAACAACCAATTTACCCAGGCCTTTTTATCTAAATTTACTCTAGCCAACGAGTGATAACGTATACTTTGGTTATCATATTATCATTTGTATAAGGTAAAACCTTCCCCGGAGAACCCGCGTGCGAAACACCGAGCCTCCTTTAACGACCGTTCTTGCCGACCGCTTGATGAGGATGCTGGCTACTCGGTGGAATGTCTCATACCCCACAATGTGGAAGGCGGTTCGTATCCTTGCCGGCAAGGGGATCATTGAGTCCCATAAGGGTGCTGGGATCTTTCGACCCGGCACATACCGCGCCAGTCATAACGTCCCATGTCCGGCGATGCCCTTTACCGATGAGCTTCGTTCCCTCATCACCGACGGCACCTATCATACCGGCGAGTTCTTGCCGAAGGTCCGGTACTTCACCATCGGGGGGAAACATTCGGCAACGACTGTTGTCAAGTCTTTTAGCGAGCTTGCTCTGGAAGGAATCGTGCACAAGCAAGGCAAGCAATGGGTTGCGGGAAAAGCGATGGTGCCAGTTTCGCAGTCGGGCGAGGAAGGACCCGTGGTTATCTTTCTTGTCCTTAATGATTCGTACTGGTCAATAATGTTCAGGCAACCTTTCACCTCGCCTTTCGTTTCGGCCCTCGCAAGCGAACTATTAAAGCACCGGATCGGGCTCACCGTGGCGGCCATCCAGAAACAGAAGAACGAACTGAGCGCGCTGCCGGCGGCCGAGGAACAGATACTGCCATTAATCCGCAGGCTCGGGAACCGGTATCAGGGAACAATTGTTACCTTCTTTCCTCACGACCTGCTTTCGCAATGGGTAAAGTTACTCGCCCGGTTCTGCAGACCGGTGATCAGCTATAACATGACTAACGAGCGAACTAGCATCTCTGCTAAGTCGCTGTCGCTTAAAAAAGGAGCCTTCACCGGGGTTTATCTGGATGAGGAAGCAGCAGTCAAGTTGGCGCTCGAACGACTTTCCGCATTCGGCCACACGATTATTGGCGTGCCTGTGTACACTGCGACGGGGCACGAGGGGGCCCGCCGGCGCATGGAGACGATACGAGCATGTGCATTGGGATGCTTTCCAGACATTCGAATAGTTGAAACCGAACAGCTCGAGCCCTGGTGGAAATTCGGCAGTGTTTCGTCTATCCCCGAATTCGTTGCCTCAATAGGACTCTCGCCCGCAGAAAGCGCATGGATTCCTGGGAGCCCTCTTCCCGTCAAGCTGCGTAAGGCGCTCATGGAACTGACCCCATCGATGCAATCGCTTGTGGATCACCCGGGACTAACTGCCGTTATCGCGCTCAACAACGACATGGCCCGAAAATACTACTACTGGTGCCTACTGATGAACATCACCATTCCCAAGCAGCTATCCATGATCTCCTTTGACAACACTCTTGAATCCGTCACTTTTCCGATTACGACAATCGACTTCGGTTTCCCCAGGCTAGGCTATCTGGCCGCGCATATCCTGATCGGCGATATTCCTGTGAAGACCGATAGACAGGGGCATGTGCCCGGCGTGTGCGAACTCGTGGACCGGGGATCGGTGCGGCGGATCTAACAAAAAATCCAAGGACGCCATCCGAGCAATCCCATCGGCAGACTTGCTGGAGTTGTGGTGGCGTAATTATTTTCATGTATGGCGCAATTGGCTCAATTATCTAGCTTGTGGCGCAATTGGCTCAATTATTTTATTTATGGCTCAATAGCCTGTACCGCACATGTTTTTTGCAGAGGAGGATGTCAATGACGCTCTCGGAACCCATCATCTATCCCGAACGTGAGGGAAAATGCGTTGAGCTCAAGGAGAAGATTCCGGACTTCGGGGCACTTCTCAAAACCTGTGTTGCGTTCGCCAATTGCGCGGGCGGTGAGATCATTCTCGGGGTAGAGGACAGCACCCGCATCGTTCTGGGAATCGACGATACATCGCGCGATCGTATATATGACGATTTCCCAAACAGCGTCTACGATTCAGTCAGTCCCGCGTTGACGCCGCAAATCATGGAGCGCAATATCGGGGGTGTGGAAGTTCTAGTCATCAAGATCTACCCGGGTACCAAGAAACCCTACTTTCTTAAATCAGCAGGGACTCCCCAAGGCATCTGGGTTCGTGTTGGTTCGTCAACGCGTCGAGCCTCGTCCGAAGTCGTCGAGGAACTCATACGGGAACAGCGTCGTGTCGTATTTGACGAAGAGTCAAGCGAACATGATCGAGCGGTGCTTTCGTCGGAACTTTTGCATCATTTCTATGGACGGACGACTTCCGAGCGCCGACTCATGGCCGATCATATCCTAGTTGCTTCCGGGGACCGGTTAACTGTCTCTAATGGCGGCATTCTCATGTTCTGCGAGAAACCTCAGGACTATATTCCCGAAGCCATTGTTGTATGCACCCGTTTTGCCGGCGTGGATGGTAGGAATATCATAGAAACTACCGAATTGTCTGGCCCAGTTCCACAGCTTGTCGATCTGGCGCTAGACTTCACACTCTCCATGATAGAAAGAGACTATGTCCTGAGCGGGGCCCGTCTCAGCGGAAAATATTTGGTGCCCGCTGAAGCGATACGTGAAGCAATCGTCAACGCTCTCGTTCATCGGAAGTACTCCATAGCGGGATCTGTCAAAATCGCCCGGTTCGACGACCATCTGGAGATTTTCAGTCCCGGCGCATTCCCTGGGATAATCTCTCTGGCCAACGTGGGCGACGGCACGACATTCCTGCGCAACACCGTGGTGGCGCGCATCGCGCGGAAGATGAAACTGATGGAAAAGCTGGGGATTGGGATACACATCATGATTGACTCTTGCTTAAAGGCCGGCTTGTCCGCACCCATGTTCTCCGAAGATGGCGACTTCGTCAAGGTAACCTTCCGCTTTCGAAAGAATACCGCGGACGCGCCGATTGATCGGAAGCAAATTATTAAAATTATCTGCGCTGAGGGGGAGATCAGACCCGGAGCACTCCTGCATACCCCCGGGATGACACGAAGGAGCCTGTCCCGCATGCTTTCTTCTCTGGTCAAAGACGGGTTGGTCGTTCGGCACGGCTCAGGTGCGGGAGTTCGGTATTTTCCGGCTTAGGGTTTGCGTATGTGCCCAAGGATTCTAGCCGGGAACGTCAACTGCTCTGCTTGAATAATTTCGACGTGGATCTGTACCGCATTGACGGATCCCGCCTCTGGTTAATCCAATATTAAAAAGTCATAGCCCTTGCAGGGGATTGCTTGGGCTATGACTTATTTGTTTTAGAGCAGAAAGTAGAGATTTTTTGAACATGCAATACAGCAGACGCCTTCATTTCGCCACAAGATGCTCACGAATCGTATTATTTTATAGAGGAAGACCTACAAAGCATTCAAACTTTCATAGAAAATCTAAGAACCATGATCGCCTGCTCACTCACCAAAGACCAAATCCTTTCGGGATTTAAAATTACTGAAGTTACACCCATTCCCGAATTGCGCAGCATCGCCATCATTGCAAGCCATATCAAGACCGGCGCGCGCATGGTACATCTATATAATGAAGACCCTAATAATCTTTTTACGATAGGTTTCAGAACTCCCGTATCGGATTCTACGGGGGTGCCACACATATTGGAGCATTCGGTTTTATGTGGATCGGAACGCTACCCGATTAAGGATCCCTTTCAGGAACTGCTCAAGGGGTCGCTGCAAACATTTTTAAATGCACTCACCTACCCCGACAAAACAGTGTATCCAGTTTCATCACAAGTTGAAAAAGATTTTAATAATTTAATGAGCATTTATTGTGATGCAGTCTTTTTCCCGCTGCTTACGAGAAACACGTTTTTGCAAGAAGGATGGCATTTTGATGCGCCTGATGCCAATGGGGAAATTGGAATCAAGGGGATTGTATACAATGAAATGAAAGGCGTTTTTTCGGATTTTCAGAGCCATGCAAGCCGCAATACCATGCAGGCGCTCTTTCCCGATACGACATACTTTCATGAGAGCGGTGGCGAACCTGAGCATATTACCGATTTAACCTACGAGGCATTTAAAGATTTTCATGCTCGTTATTATCATCCCACCAATTCCTTTATTTTCTTGTATGGAAATGTGCCCTCAGAAAAAACTTTCGAACGCCTTGACAAAGAATATCTGAGCCGATTTTCTGCCCGCCCCATAGATTCCGAGATTAAAAAGCAACCGCTCTTTAAACAGGAAACGCGGCTGGATGTAACTGCCCCCAGTAGCCCCGAAGATGACGGCACTGCAACTGTGACGCTTAATTTTATTTGTGGTAACACTACCGATCCTATCAACGTTCTAACGGGCTCTATTCTTTCGCGCTATTTATTAGGAAGCGAACATGCACCACTCAAGCGAGCACTCATAGATTCAGGGCTTGGCGAAGACCTCGATGCTAGTTGTGGATTTGATGCAGAGCTCATACAAACCACTTTTTGTGCAGGCCTAAGAAAAACCAAGCCCGAACATGCAGAAACTATTCGTTCCATTATTCTTGACACGCTCAAAGACCAGGTCGAAAAAGGTTTCGACCTTCCCCTTTTGCTTGGGGCCATCAAGCGAACAGAATTTCGCCTCCGCGAGATCACCTCTGGCCATTTCCCTTATAATCTCGGCCTGGCAGAACGCTGCTTTCGATCGTGGCTTTACGATGGACACCCACTTAACCACCTCGCCTTCGATAAACCAATGTCTTTTATTGCAGCTTCAGATCCCGAATGTTTTTTTAAAAATGCAATCAAAGAATTTTTTCTTGACAATACTCACCGACTTCTTGCAACCATTCGTGCCTCAAAAGAGCTTGGTGAAGCGTTGGAACCTCAAACGCGGCTGCAAGCAGAAAAACTTACCGCATCGTTTACATCTGCCGACAAACAAAACGCGCACAAAGTTACCAACACGCTCCTTACAGAACAAAAAAAATTAAATGACCCTGCGCTGCTTGCGACACTTCCCACATTAAGCCGGGCCGATCTCCCGCTTAAAAACAGGATTATTCCTGTATCGCATGATACTCTTGAAACAGTGCCGGTATATTCCCATCCCATATTTACATCAGGGATAACCTATGTAGATATCGGCTTCGATTTTAACGGAATAGATCCGTCTCTAATTCCCTATTTACCGCTTTTCTCGGAACTTCTTACCCGATGCGGTGCAAACACCTCAACGAGTGCAGAAATGGCCCGACGCATTTCGCTTTCAACCGGCGGAATCTCTTGTTCGTTTGTCTGCGACACCAACATTCACGCCCCCGAAGAAACGCTGTTGCGCCTTTTTATTCATGGCAAAGCACTCGACTCAAAAACAGATGATCTCGCAACTATACTTTCAGATATTATTGTCAAACCAGACTTAGGCGATACGCGACAAATCAAGGAATTGGTTTTTGAACTCCGCAATGATCTCAATGCGTCAATTCTTTACAATGGCCATTCCTTTGCCACACTACGAGCTTCGGCTTCGTTATCGGCTCTTTCAACTATAAATGAGCAGCTCGAAGGTATTAGCCATCTCAGATTTCTCTCGAATCTCCTTGAATCCGACAGCATGGATCTAGTTGCTGAAAATCTTGCGCTCCTTCATGCGTGGCTTATTCAAAAAGAAGCAGCAGTAATTTCTATAACTGCGCAAACACCGTCGGCCCATCTGGATGCACTTAAAAAACTTGCTCACTCACTCCCAGAAAGTAATCGTTTTAAGCACGATAAACCCTACGAGACCCTAGCGCTCGCCCATCCTGCTGGTATCGAGATAAACTCGTCTGTCAATTTTGTTGCTCAGGTATTTAAAATTTCTCATGTATCTGCTCAGCAAGCAGCAGGGCTTTTTCTGTTATGCAGGAATTTGTCGGCCGGATATCTGTGGGACAAGGTTCGGGTAGAGGGTGGCGCATATGGCGGGCGTGCATCTTTTTCTTTGCAGGAACCAATTTTCTCGTGTTCGTCCTATCGAGACCCCAATATTACAAGTACCCTCGGTCACTTTACTAAAGCATTAAAAAGCATCCTTACCGACCTTACCGAAGAAACGCTTGAGCAATCTATTATCGGAACAATTGGAAAATTTGATGCGCCACAAACACCGCATGGTCAAGGGTTGTCGGAAACACTTGCACTCCTTGCGGGGCGAACGGTTTCCTTTCGTCAAAAAATCCGCGATGCCGTGCTTGATGCCACTGCTTCCGATATCGGGCTCATCGCCACACAAATCTTGGGTACCAAAGAAAATGCCATAGTTATATTGGGAAGCAAGGGTGCTTTTGACGGGCTCGAAAAAGAGCATGGTTTTTTTGCATCTCGTGAAGGACTTTCAAACGCCCATGATGATTGAAATTGTCGGGCTTATAGGACTTCTGGCGCTTTCTGCTTTTTTCTCGGCAGCAGAAACCGCATTTATGTCGATATCAATCATTAAAGCCCGTACGCTTTTTGAAGAAAAGCGAAAAGGCTCACGTATTCTCTTAAACCTCAAACACCGACAACGCACGGTGCTTATTGCAGTGCTCATCGGCAATAATTCTGTCAATATTGCAAGTGCTGCCATAGCAACAATTGTATTTACACACTTGTTTGGATCTAATGGCATTGGCATTGCAACAGGGGTTATGACATTCATGATCCTTATTTTTGGAGAAATCATCCCTAAAAGTCTTGCCGCCCGTCATGCCGAAGCCATTTCTCTTTTTATTGCTCTTCCCCTTTCGTGGCTGTGCACCCTTTTATTTCCTTTTATCAAGTTTTTTGAATCGATTGCTCATGTGGCAGCACTGCTGTTTAAAGGAGGAAACGAAGGTATCCTTACGCACGCAGAACTAAAAACAACTATACTTCTTGGAACCGAAGATGGCGTTCTCACACAAGATATGGCCCATATGATGAGTAGGCTTTTAGAATTTGATGATCGCAAAGTATCACGAATCATGACACCCAAACGCGACATTTCTTTTGTAAATGGGCAAGACAGCCTCGAATCGGTTATTGACCACATCATAAAAAGCCCGTTCTCTAAATTTCCGGTGTATCTAGACTCAAAAGAACATATTGTTGGTATTTTACACGACGATGACGCACTTAAGACTATTCGATCGGCTAAAAAGGTGCGCTCTGCAAAAGAAATTGCCCGAAAAGCGTGGTTTATTCCACAATCAAAAGATATAGCCGACATTTTGCCAGAATTTCAAAAGAAAAAAACCACCATTTTCATTGTGATTGACGAATACGGTTCTGTTGTTGGGGTGGTAACCCTTGCCGATATCCTCGCTGAAATATTTGGCGATCCCCATGATAAAAAGAGTGGCAAAGAAAAACCAGTTTCCGATTGGACTGGCCCCCTCTTACTTGACGGGAGAGCTAAAGTACGAAAACTTGAAAAATTAACAGGCCTCACGCTTTCTGGAGAACATTTCAATACCATTGGGGGTTTTATGGCACACCGCATTGGATCGATTCCCCTTAATGGAACAACCGTTGAAATTGGAACATTTAGCCTTACTGTCAAGGATGCAAATGAACGGGAAATTATCGCGGTGATTTTGGAGCGAAAAGATAAAAGCAAACAGACCTAAGTCGTTGTACTCAACGTATATTAAAAAAACGCCAAGTTTTTCACACAAGCATTACTTCTTAAAGGAGATTTTTCGATGAATCCCATCTTAAAGAGCTTTCGATCCATCTCTCTTCTTGCCCTTATCAGTTGCGTGCCCACCCTCTATGCCGCCGCGTCGGCGACCGATGATTTAAAAGCACGCATAACCACGCTCGAATTTAAACTAGAAGCGATCCAGACACGGCTCGATAAACTCGAAAACAAAGGTGAAACAAAACCATCTGCAGTGCAGCCTCAAACACAAATCGGGCCTGCCCCAACACCTTCTCCTATTTCTGTAGTGCTTATCAAAAAATCGCTCGAACAAACCGAACCCTCGGCATCAACAACAAAACAGATCAGCCTTATGCTGTTGTTCAAGAATTCAAGCGGCAAAGATATTGTTTCATTCACGGGAGTTATGCATTTCTTCGACCTCACCAAAAAAGAGCTTATCTCATTTGAATTACCGCTCGAACAGGTGATACCCAATGGCAAAGAATCGAGCTGGCTTGGACAATTGGACGCTGTGCCAGCATTGGGCAATTATGCAGGATTTCTTAATCTGGAAAATATTAATATCATTTCGGAATACTGGCCCAAACGGATCGTTTTTTCGGATGGAAGCCAGCAAATTTTCGAATCAAAATAATCTTTTTTAGAAAGATCCTGCTCAAGCTGCGGTATTTTGTGCAAAAAGGTGGGTTAACCAGAATTTTTTCTGACAGGCTGAGTGAGTGAAAGCATAAAGGGAATTTCTTAAATTCTTGGTGCTAGGCTAAAAATTTTGACAATATATCTCCAGAAACATATTTTAATTAGCTTGTTTCACGAAAATGGTACACTTTTACTGTAAGGAGTCTCTAGGATGCCCTATCATAAGTCGGTTGAGAAAAACATTAGACAAAGCGAAAAAGCTGCCCTCAAAAATAAAAGCGCTCGTTCAGCAATGCGTACAGCGGTAAAATCTGTTCTTACAACTACCGATAAAACCCAAGCCGAAACAGCATTGCGCAAAGCAGTTTCAATTCTTGACAAAAGCTCCAAGGTTGGCCTTATTCATAAGAATAATGCAGCAAATAAAAAGTCTCAGCTCGCTAAAAAAGTCAAATCGCTAGCATAAGTTAGTACTGTACCGGGGATCCGGCCGGTGCCGGATTTTCGGCATCTCCGTTTTGTGTATATCGCACATTCTCTCCGCTTACTACATCTGTTCTTTTTCGTTCACAATAACGCTTGTTTTTATAGGTGCCATTCCCGAAAAGTCATTCATAAGGAGTATACTGTATGGAACATTTTCATAGAATTGAAAACAACCTCTATTGCGAGAATGTACCGCTTGAATCCATAGCCTCATGCTATGGAACTCCCACCTATGTGTATAGCACGGCATCCATCCAAAACAAGCTTGATATCCTCAAAGGTTGTTTTCATCAAACTCCGGTTACCGTTTGTTATTCTGTAAAATCAAACTCGAATCTTTCATTGCTCAAAATTATTGCCGATAATGGCTGTGGTGCAGATATTGTTTCGGGCGGAGAACTCTTTAGAGCACTCAAAGCGGGAATTCCTGCAAGCAAAATTGTGTATTCGGGCGTTGGGAAAACCGAAGATGAAATTCGCTTTGCACTTTCGAGTCATATTTCTCTTTTTAATGTAGAATCCGAACCAGAACTCAATGCAATTGAACGTATTGCTTCGCAGATGCAGTGTATCGCTCCCATTGCACTACGAGTAAACCCCGATATCGACGCACAAACCCATCACCATACAACAACGGGTAAAAAAGAGAATAAATTTGGAATACCCTTTACCGAAGCGGTGCGTATTTACAAAGCGGCTGCAGCTTCAGATTCGCTTAATCCTAGTGCCATCGATGTGCACCTGGGGTCGCCCATACCAACGCTTGCTCCCTACGAAAAAGCTCTCGCGCTGCTTTCTGAACTTATCCTCATGCTTCGAGCCGAAAATGTTCCTATTCGCACTCTCGATATTGGCGGTGGGCTTGCAATTGTTTACAATAACGAAACTCCTTTTACTCCGCTGCAATTTGGAAATCTTGTTTCGCCCGTGCTCGAAAAACTTGAGTGCAATCTGATTGTTGAGCCAGGCCGTTATGTGGTGGGTAATAGCGGGGCGCTTCTCACTAATGTTACCTATGTTAAAACCACTGCAGAAAAAACATTTTACTTATGCGATGCGGGAATGAACGACCTTATTCGACCTGCATTCTACGATTCATACCATCGCATAGAACCGCTGACCACAGTGCCCAACGAGGAAACGATACCCGTGGATGTTGTTGGGCCGATTTGCGAATCATCCGATTATTTTGCCAAAGCCCGAATGCTTCCGCTCCTCAAAAACAACGATACTCTTGCGATTTTAAGCGCAGGGGCCTATGGTTTTTCGATGGCATCCAATTACAACTCCCGGCCCAGGGCAGCAGAAGTTCTTGTAGATGGGAACTCTCATACCTGTATTAGAAAACGCGAAACCTACGAGGATCTCGTCCGCCACGAAATCGACCTCTGATAAAAGAGGGTAATCTGATGCCGCATAATCAGGTTACCCTCAATCAAGAGTAGAATATCGGTGGTGCATAGTGTATACTAAGTTTATGATTCTGAGACCACTTTCTTTACTTCTGACATATTTTTCGATCGTATGTAGTGCTTTTAGCACGCATGCTTCACCAGCAGCATTTTTTTGGGACAAGGAAATAGATTCAGCACTTACCGTGCGCGATAATTTCTTTGCCAGCTGTGGCATATCCGGACAAGATTCGCTCTTTGGTCTTACCTCAAACTCCATAAGTGCAACACTCGCAGATAAGATTATCAATAGCCCCAATAAAGAGCATGCGTGGTATAACTTTTTCTCTGGCGCGTTACTTCTTTATTCTGATTCTCCATCGGAATCAACTAAAGAAACTGCAGATGCCTATTTTAATGGTGCCTTACAGACTGCTGCCGTGGACCCCGGTACTACCTGGCTCCTTTTTTGTGCATTCAAAAAACTCAATGTCTTAACATGGCAAGAAAAGAGCATTCAGCAACTCTATAAAATCATGCTCACAACCGGAACCCAAAGAGCGCCAGCAATTGTTCAGCAGCTCCTTTTTTATGGTCTCAAAGACCCTGCCTCATTAAAAAACGGACATCGAGACTTCTACCTTGCCTGGGCCAACAAATTCGACAACCGGCTCATTTGGGCGCAATTCTGGAAAGCGTATTATTCGTTTCTCACAAATCCCATCGAATCACTCTCACTCATAGTTAATGAATTCTCGTTGCATACTGCTACCTGGTCATTCTCCCTGGGTCTTGCTGCAATTGCGTGGGATTGGCTTGGCATCTTTATTCTTATATGCATATGCGCGCTTATGGCCCTCTTGGCAGCCCGACATCTGCCTGGTGCAACACATAAAATTTCGCACCGATTTCCAAAAATTGTTCCCCCTCTATTACGGCAGGTATTTGCCATCATCATTGTTCTCTCGGTGCTCTTTTTTGGGATAATTCCCTTTTTGTGGTTTCTTGCATTTGTTTTATGGCGTCAATTACCTACTTCAAGAAAAATTACAGCAGGAATTGCTTTAGTTTTGCTCGCATTAACGCCGTGCTACATTTTTATTTCAGATATTCTCATGCAACCCACACTTCCCAAGAACCCACTCGCGTTATATCAACGCTCCCTCGGCGAAGGATATTCTACCGATTTAGAACAAACACTTCGCGCCGATGCTCAAACTCCTAAGAACTATATTGCCCTTGTTGCATTAGCTAATTGTGCACTTAAAAATAACAACATCGCGCTCGCGCAAAGTGCCATTTCACGAGCAGAAAAAATTAAACCAGAGGACCCTGTAGTTCTTCTGTGCGCAGGGAACACCTCTTTTTTCGCGCAGGATTTTAACAAAGCAAACGAATATTTTTCTCGGTGCCTTAAGCTTTTTCCAGAAATGGAAACATCGTTTTTTAACCCTTGCACCTATTATTTTAGCACCATGCGCATTACCGAAGGCATAAGCCTTATCGAAAATGCTACCAAACTCAATTCAGAGCGCATTAGCGATTACATTAAAACTAATGACGATTATTTTGGAAGCACCTGGCCGATGTTACGACAATATATCCAACCGGATTACGAAAATGTCTATTTTGCAAAGAACATTCTTGTCGACTATAAAAAAGCATCTCAAACTGCCCCCATTCTTTTTGGAACCCTCTTTTTTGGAATTTCGCCCATAGGCTACCTTATTATGTCGGGCATCTTTTTTATCATTCTTTTGCTCTGGGGAATTTCTTCGGGATCTTCCCGGAAATTTTTCTGTAAACAATGTGATATACCTATTTGTCAATCTTGCAAACGAAGTATCTATTGTAGTTCGTGCTACGCACTCGTTGGTGATATCACTAATGAAACGCTAGCGCAGCAAATGGGAGGACGTATTTCGCGACGCACAAAACTTATCGACGCTTCTATTCAGTGTGCTTTTAACCTCGCCCTACCAGGGAGTGGGGTCCTGCTTAAAAATGTTAAGTTTTTGTTTATTCCTACTCTTCAAGTACTTTTTGGCATTGCATTGTATGCGTCTCTCTGGATTACTGTTAATGCCCATAGTAGTTACCCACAATGGGTACTGTCGTGCATCACAACGCCACTCTCTCTCTGCATAGGCTTTTATTTTATGGTTTGTGCTCTGGGGACATTGGTTAAATTCGGCACCCTTCTTACAAGGATTTTTGGCAATGGCGCTCAGCGGAAATCTTAAAGAATTCGAATTGCCCGATATTTTTCAGCTGATTGGCCAGCAAAGAAAAACGGGTATTTTAACATTAACCGATAAAACCAAAACAAGCTCAGTGGTCTTTTACAAAGGATCGATTGTAGCTGCAGATGTAAACAACAATTCTCCATTATCAATGCTTGTGCACTACCTTATTTATGTTCATAAATATCCCGAATCTAAAATTAATGAGTTCCTAGACTTCTGTAAAGGATCGATTAGTGCCTTTGCGGATGTAACGCTCAAGATCCAGTACCTTTCTACCGAAGAATTATATGCTATCGCAAGCATGGCAGTGCAGGATCTTGCGTGCAGTCTCTTCTCGTGGAAAACAGGGACATACAAATTCAATCCTTCCGAAGATATCCACGATCACCGCATCGATACGGTATCATTCTCAACCGATGAAATAACCATGGAAGCCATGCGTCGTATCGATGAAATCAAACGGATGCACGAATACATCGACGAAAATGAAATTGTTGTTCCTGCCGACCCATCGAGTAGAGTACTTCTTGCAACCGCACCATCATCGCTTTTTGTTTCCGACACGCGAAAATATGTGATCTCTCTTCTTGACGGAAGAAAAACCATTAAGGAGCTTATTGCAACTTCCTTTGTTTCTCAGTATCGGATTTACGAAGCACTTTTTGTTCTTATTCAGTCTGGTGAGGTTATTTCGGCCGACCAAGACGATCAAGGAAGTTCATCGGAACCCGATGCTGCCGAAACCGCAGAAAATGCACTTGCATGGGCAACTACCGTATCATCCCTTTCTACAGCCCTTATTATTGCGCTATTTTTAATTATCGGAATGGTAATACTACCAGGGTTTGTACTAAAAAAACAAGAAGCTGCCAATTTTGCATTAACACACGCTGCAATTTTTAATGATGCTGAGCAAAAAGTAGCGATCGCACGAGTCGCATTTCGTATCGAGAATGGGGTGTCTCCACGTACCTTGGGGGAATTAAGCGCGCAGGGATTATTATCAGATTCCGATGTATCGCTTGTGGTAGCTGCCCGAAAACACGCAAGCGAATGAAGTCTGATCAAAACGTGGGCCTACTTTAAGAATCCATCCACATTTTCTCGCCTTTTTTAATAATCAAAAATGTGATAAGACCAATGCAAATCATTGCCGCCACAAAAAGTGGGTATGCAATAAGAAGATGCTTTCCGCCAACAATAGCAGAAAATTCCGACATACCACCTAATCCTGCAAAAAAGCTTGGGACCGCCACTGCAATAACAATAGCATTAAGATTTTTCATCATAACGTTTAAATTATTGCTAATGATTGATGCCCGCGCATCCATTAAACCAGCTAGAACGTTCGAATAAATTTCGGCCTGCTTAACACACTGATTACTTTCGATGGTGAGGTCGTCTATAAACTCAACATTTTCTAATGAGAATCCTAGTTTATTGGCATTTATTTTGAGTTTTTCGATTACCATAGAATTTGAATTAGTAGCATTGAGATAATAAACAAGGCTTTTTTCGAGCGTAAACATGTTCAGAAGGTACTTGTTTTCCATGGCCTGATTAATTTTCTGTTCGAGCGATTCAGATATCATATTGATAACTTTTAAATGCGATAAAAAATGCGTCACGATAGCATAATTGATGCGCAAAAGCACATCGGCAAGCGACGAAACACCAGCAAACACCTTGCCCTCAAAAAGTGGTGCCTCATCGGATTTAACGATAATTAATTTTTCTTTAAAAAGAAAAAAGCCAAGGGATGTCACTTTAAAGAGAAAATTATCTTCAGAAGAGTAATTTTTTGGTCGTTTAACAATTATGGCAACATGGTCAGGCTCAAGCTCAACGCGGCCAAGCTCATCAGGGTCGAGTGCCGAATCGATGTTATGCGAGTCGATATTAAACTCGGCATCCATTTTTTTCATTTCATTGGCATCAGGGGAAATAAAAACAAAAATAGATGATGATTGCTCAGGAGTTTCGACAATGCGATTCTCGGAGAGTGAGTAGGTTTTCAGCATGGTTCACCGCCTTGGTTTGCAAAGTGTAACGCATGCCCCTTGTGCCAGGGTGCGAAAGACACATAGGACATAAAGCATTAAAATCTCCAAAGCACGTGCTTTGGCCAACCCAAAATAGCTTGTTTATTCTGGGCGATGCAAATCTTTTTTTTGCCACCAGCGCCCTACAACAAACTATACCCTCTTGCGCACAAAAAACGATACAATTCTCTTTATTATGAGAGTGGTCACATTAATTTAGCACAATTGCGCTATTACACCCGATTGCATTCAATTAATGCTTAAAATTCAATGGTGTAACCATAAGAATACATCAGATTTCATTAAGTGCTGAATACTAGCGGCAAAGCAGATATTATTTGATTATATTGAATCTGTAAACAAGATTCGCATTTCACCTGAAAACCCAATTTCCTTACTAGGAGGATCTATGCAATTTAACGTCAAAACCATTCTGCTCACCGTCTTAGCATCGGGATGTTTATCGATTGCAAGCTCAACGGTAGTTTTTTCCGAAACTTTTTCTGCTGGAGGGGCACATTGGCCAATGTTTAGCACATCAGGAACTGTGGTGGATACGAGTACAACAGGCCAATCCTTTAATCTTACCAGCAAAGGAACATCTTTAGGCGTTTTCCGCTTAAAAACACAAGGAATGCCCGCAAATATTTTCCCTGATACATTCTCCTATTCCATTACCATCAAATCCTTTGCCAGCACAAAATCGCGCCCCTTTGTTGGCCTAGGATTTAATGTAGGCGAAGATCTCGGTGGATACTACTTTTATATTGATGCTTCGCAGACAGCTACTTTGTCCCGATTTCAAAATGCGCATGTAGGCTACAAGGCGCTTGCTTTCCTACCCAATTCAGGCCTTACCACGGCCGTAAATACGCTTACAATTTGCAAACGTGGAAAGCTCATTAATGCATATTGCAACAGCAAATTTGTTGCTTCAGTAACCGATTCCGCATACATTCCGGCAGATATTGCCCTTATAATTTCCGACTCTGCAAAAGCATCAATCGACGACATCTCTGTTACCAACACCTTTGATGCAACACCTGCAGACACTACCGTACTTCAAACCTTTACAGGGCCCACACTTTCAAACTGGTACACACACATAACACCCTCACGTAATGTGTATACCCCCGGAAAGCTTACAACAACCAACCTAGAACCTGCAAGCGGAGTTTCTCCCACGAGCGAATACACCTATGCAAACGGTAATTTTAAAAATGCTTCCTACAAGGCAATTGTTAAAAGATCCGGTGGGTCGAATGCATCCGCAGAATACGGCATATCTCTTCTTGTAATTAACCAAACACCTTCAATGGGATATCAATATAAAACACTCTCATTTGTTATTAATTCGCTCTCTCAATACGGAATTATAATCCCCGATGCAACATCGTTTACTCTATCAACATCGAGTATAATCCCGCAGCCAATTCATGGGGGAACGTTCTACGACACTCTCATTGTCAATAAAATTGGTGACAGGTACCAATTCCTAGTCAATAATGTTGTGCTGGGCGAAACAGCCATACCATCTTCTTTTGTACCCAACGCTGCCGGCATTGTTGTTTCTGCTGGATCAACCGTAGAAATAAGCTATTTTTTGGCTGCTACAAATCTTTCGAACGGAGTGCGCTCTCTATCGCACTATAATCAAGCTCGTATGATTAACCAAGGTATACTGCCTCAAGCATTTGACATTAGAGGAAGGGCAGTATCAATGCCCAAAAGCTCGCATATTTCAGGGGTTCTTATAAAGCAATCGAATACATTGTCAACCAAGAGGTCGGGTCTTTTAATAAACCTTAGGTAAGCGTCATCGCAGCGTATACTAACAGCTAAAAAACACCATCCCTCAAATAATCTTGAACGGATGGTGTTTTTTTATGGGGATACTTATTTAGATTCGGGGTGGAGTAATTCTTCCTGCATGGTATGGATGCCAATATTTGTTACCTCGCCGGTCTCCAGATCATACAGCGCCCCAATAATTTTTAGTTTGCCCTCAGAAACCATAGTTCTGAGCTCTTCGCTTCGTTTAAAAATATCCTCAACTGTTTGCCACACATTTGCCTTAATAGTTTTATTTACAAATTCATCGAGATTAGTACCTTTATAAGCAGCACGCGTTTTCTTGACAGCAGGAATTATGTTATCGATGATGCTCGGAATATTCCCACCTACTTTTGCATCGGTACACGCGGCAGTTACCGCACCACATTTTGTATGCCCCAAAACAACGAGCAACTTTGTGCCTAAATGCCCCACACCATATTCAAGGGACCCACGCTCAGTAGGATCGGCGATATTACTGAGCTTGGGTCCCTTGAATATGGTGTGGGGCATTTAGGCACAAAGTTGCTC
>JBBRUX010000019.1:0-69151 GCA_038247415.1 Chitinivibrionales bacterium
CACCCCTAAGTCTCGCGAAGCGGGATTTAGATTTCTCTTTTGCACGAGGGAGGACTGAAAGGTGATGGCCACACGGAGTGCGGCTATCAGTCTGGAGAGACCCAGGCACGCAGTGCCGCAAGGTTTGACAGACCGGCTCACGAAGTGAGAGCCTGAAAGGAGGCCCGACGGCGCTCTTGGCGCCGGCGTGCCCAGAATCTTAACCTTTTTATTTTATATTATATTTTGGGCTAAAGCTTAACCTTCTCAATTTCACCTTGTTTTAACATCCTATAAGGAGTATATTAATTGATTGGAGAGAATGTACCTGCAACGAATGAATAATAGTGAATAGTAAGGAAGGGATCAATCTTGATGTCCTCTTTTGCGTAATGATATTTACTGAGGTATGCGGGAGTTTGATTCAAAGAAAAGGAACGGAATATGATAAAAAAAGCTGAGAATGCAGAAATAACAAAGAGTATGAGAAGTGCACTATGCTGTGTGGGGATAGTAAGCCTTTTGGGTAGTGTGGGTTTTGCACAAACCGAACCACCCGCTTCAATTCAAGTGCAGAACGCAGATTCAAAGCGCATGAGTGAACCAGGACGAAGCTTTGAAAGTGGCGATGCGCTGCGAGTTCGAGTGTTCCCCGACACGAACTCTTTTGTCAATGGAATATATCCCATAGATGGAAATGGTGATGTTGATTTTCCTATTATTGGGAAAGTGCGGGTAATAAACAAAGCTCCAGATTCACTCGTTTCCATGCTTAAGGAAGCATATATAACGTATTTGCGGTATCCTAATGTGCAAGTTAGTCCGCTTATGCGATTGGCTTTTGTGGGGGGCTTTTATAAACCTGGGCTGTATTACGTAGCGCCAACAAGTACGCTGTTTCAATCGATGGTGGCTGCTGGTGGCACGCAGCGCGAAGATGGTGTTTTACAAATGCGACTTGAACGCGACAGAAAAGTTATTAAATCGAACCTTGTTGCTGATTTCCAATCCGGACAAAGCGTGGTTGAGCTTGGCTATAGATCTGGAGATCAGATTTGTGTTATTCAACGCCCGATCGAGACGTCGTGGGAAAAAGTACGGAACAATCTGATTCCCGTATTGAGTTTTGCTTTATCGGCAGTTTCCACAACCGCAACATTGTATCTTACCTATGAATCGTATAAGGTTTTGCGTACCCCTCGATAGGGCCGCGCTGTACCTCTTACTAGGAGTATTATTGTGCCTGCTTTATCTCGTACCGAAACAACCGCAAACGGGAAGACCCTTGCCAAGGCGGGGTGGCCATTTCCTGCAATCAAAACGGGCGCCTTTGGAGCATGTGTAGTATCGCTTGACGATGCTGGCTTATTCTGTGTGATTTCTTTGACCGGTTCATTGACAGGTGAAGATGTTGCCGAATTTGCATCATTTCTTGATGCTGTGGCGCTCTTGAAGGCTTCTTCTCTTATTTGCACCATGAAAGAACTGCGGGCTTTTGGTCCTTTGGCGTGGGGTGCGCTTTCATCAGAAATTCCACGGTATCGGAGGCGAAGTGGCACCATATATGCGTGTGATGTAGCACCTGATGTTTGCGACACCATGAAAATGATGCATGTTGATACTCTTTTTGCTATGGCACCATCGGTTGAAGATGCTCGTGCGTTATGCAATGCGTCTATGTCAATTCCTAATGCAAGCATCCTTGAAAATAATCAGTCGCTTGATATTAAAGTTGTATGGGCTACGCCGTATACCCTCGAACAAAAAATAGAAAAAATTGTTGGGGCCCATCCGTCCCTCAGTACTCATCAAATGCTTGCGACTCTTAAAAGCGATGCTTATGGGAAATGCAAGGTAGGATATATTGGTTTCATGCTTAAACTGCGGTCTATGAATTTGTATTCTGCTCAAGCGCGGGAACGATATTCTCGTTCTGTTTAAAATATGCATTGGGATAATCTGTTTTAGTTGACATAATCACGTTTTTTAATTGAGGAATGGCTATGAATTCAGCGTCTCAGAAAGATTTACAGGAAGACGAAGAGCCAGGAATTGATTTCTATATTCGGCATTATGCGCGGCTCTTATGGCGTTGGAAATGGTATATAGGAATTGTCAGTCCGCTGTTATTTGTGGGGATTATGGGAGTTGTTGTACTGCGAGGCGTTGCTCGCCCTGTACTCGAATCCAGTGCCAAATTGCAGTTTGATGAAGGTGGGGGGCACGGAATTCAGCCTGTTGACATGGTGAAAGAAAGTCGTGATGCTCATATACGGAGCCGATCTTTTCTTGCTGGGATAGTAGAAAAATTATCGCTGCAATTGAGTGTGCAAAAGCGTTTCAGATCCGAAATATTTGATAGCATTGTTGTTGATAAGAAATGTCCGAGCGGACGCTACGAATTAGTAATAGACAAAGTGGGAAATTTCTCCTTGTTATATACTAGTGGCAAGCGTCAGGGTATTGTGCGTCAGAGTATTTTAGCAGGAAGAATAGCCGATTTGGATAACTTTTCTTCCCCAGAATTGTTTTTAAAATTCGGGCACGAGTATCTTTCCGATCCCTTTCCATTTAGCTTTTATGTGGCCAGTCAACGGGAGGCGATCGATGATATCCAAAATAGGCTATCCACTCGATTTTTTGGGGAGCAAGGGCCTATCATGTCGGTTACCCTTAAGGGGCGTGATTATCCTTTAATTACCCAGGTTGTAAATACCCTTGCCGATGACTTTGCCTTTCAAAATACCCAATCTCGGCAGGTGCGACAAATAGGAGAAATCTCGGGACTCGAAAAAAAACTTCAAGATGCAAAAAGTGTTTATGCAGCTGCCGAGGCATCTGTTCGCACCTTCAGAGGAGCTAATCCAGCCGTTGAAATGCGCGCCTCCTTGCCGGCATCTTTAGGAGAGGTTTCTGCACTTGAAACATCATCGGTGACTATTAAAAATGCTCTGGCTGATGCCGACTTTTTGAGATCGAGGTGTGTAAATGCGAGCGGAAACCCAAGTGATATCCTGAGTGCTACATCGGGAATTGTTTCATTCTTGTCTACACATCAATCTATAATGGCAGCTTCTCTTTCAACCACCCAATCCGAATTATTGAACGAAAAAAATCGTCTTGAAGCTGGATACTCCCCAGAGCATCCCTTGGTTATTGAAAACACTGCAAAAATTGGAAAATTTGCCTCAATGGCAATAAAGACGCTTGATGAAACGATTTCTCGTTTGCAAAGTGGAGCCAGTACATCGGAAGCACGAAAAAAGTCTATTGTCGAACTGTATCAGAAGCTGCCGGCAAAAGAAATGGCGTATGCAGACTTGGAAAGAAAACGTCTTTCTTCTTCAGATGCCTACACAAGTGCCTTATCTGCTTACAATCAGATAAAAGATGCCGAAGCAAAGGATATGGGAGATGTTTTTGTTCTGGATCATGCCGTTGTCCCGCTCATGCCAGGCAGACTTAATACCATGATGCAGCTGATTTTAATAGTGCTTGCAGTGTCGCTTGTTGTGGGGCTTGCTCCGCCTGTTGTTGTTGATTATCTGGATAAAAAGCCTCGGAATGAAGAAGATTGCCGTAGGTTTTCGATGATTCCTTATCTTGAAGCAATCCCACTGTTTGACGAGAAGGTTCCACGCACGATCGATAAAGAAAAGTTAGACCCTAAACTTGTGGTCGCAGGTTTTTCGACACGGTATTTCGACGAAATGTATCGTTCTTTACGTACCAAGATTCTTCTGCATCTTGGAGAAGAGAAAGTCAAGCATATCGTGGTAACAAGTCTATCTATGGGAGACGGGAAATCGCTTACGGCATCAAACCTTGCAATTACTATGGCGCAGCAAAAGCTTCGTACTATTTTGATTGATGGTGATTTACGCAGGGGTGTTATACACAATTCTTTTGTTTTGGATCGAGCGAGTGGTTTAGCGGATATTTTATCTTCTGCCGTTGAAATAAACGAAAAGACTTTAGTGCCTTTTGTTAAGAAGACACATCTTCAGTATTTGTCCGTTATTACCTCCGGAATGCTCATTCCAAATCCCTCCGAGCTTATGAATTCGGATAGATTCAGAAATTTATGCGATTACCTGGTTCAATGTTATGATGTAATTATCCTGGATACACCCCCGCTTTCTGCTGCTGTCGACGCAACCATATTGCCAGAAAGTTTTAACCACTATGTTGTTGTTGTGCGCACGGCAAAAACCGATCTTGTTGAGCTTGATAAAAAAATCGACGAGTTTCCCTTGCTTCGATCTAAACTTCTAGGCCTTGTGCTCAATGGGGTTACTGTTAACTCGAAGCTTGCTAAGGCACGATATTCTTATTATCAAACCGCAAGAACAACTTAAATGTAAAGAAGAATATAATGGTTACCGTTGTTATTGCACAAAACTCAGATGAAAAGAAGTGGAATGATTTTGTTGATGCACATGCTAACGCAACACTCTATCATCACTTCGCATTTAAATCGATTATAGAAGCATCATTTAAGAGATCACCCAAATATCTCATGGCGCTTGATACCGTAACAAAAAGCATTATTGGGATTTTGCCCCTCATTCATTTCACTGGTATGCTTTCTGGCAATACACTTGTATCATTACCTTTTTTTGATGGTGGGGGAGTGTGCGCACAGAACCCAGAAGCTTCAGCTGCACTTGTTAACGAGGCTCTTGCTTTGGGAGAAAAACTTGGTGCAAAAGTTATAGAAGTGCACCAGGAAGGCTTACTTGATATATGCGAAGGCGGGCACACTACTTTTACACAGCCCTTTGCGCAGTTACAGACGAAAGTCAGAATGCTCCTATCTCTCCCACCAAGTGCAAAAACGCTCTTTGATTCGTACCCAGGAAAACTGCGCAGCCAGATTCGGCGTGCTCAAAAAGAAGACTGTACCGTGCGTGAAGGGGGGCATGAGCTCATTGCTGATTTTTACACGGTGCTGTGTCGCAATATGCGCGATTTAGGATCGCCTGTTGAACCCGCAATCACTTTTAAACATGTTTTTGATAGGTATCCAGGTTTAGTACGAATATTTATCGTTTATTATAAGGAAACTCCTATTGCCTGCTCTTTGCTGTTTGGTTTTAAGGACAGAGTTGTTAATAGGTGGGCTTCATCAAATAGGGATTACAAACAGATGGCGCCTAACATGATGCTCTATTGGCGGATGCTCGAATATGCAATTGAACAAAGGTATACAACGTTTGATTTTGGCCGTTCTACCATTGGTGAAACAACTCATAAATTTAAGGCTCAGTGGGGCGCCTTGCCGCAATCACTCGTGTGGTATCTCTTTGGTCAAGAGGCTGTGACTGGCCAGGGCGAATCTGTTTCACGCAAAAAAGAATTTTTTATTGCAGTGTGGAGAAAATTGCCAGTACCTTTGGCGACATTTTTTGGATCTCGATTGCGCAGACATGTATCACTATAATTGTAATGGAGAGCTCTTGTTTGTTGGTAGTTCGGAAACTTCATGAAACGACTTTTTGCACGCTCTATTCCCCCTGCAGCTGCTCCCTTTACTATTAGTGATATTATGCGAGGCCTTGCGGGCTTAGCAATGCCACAGCGTACCTATGCAGCTTTAACAGCGTCTATCCAGCATGCTTTCGATGTCCCGTATGTTTTCTTTGTTTCATCGGGAACCGCGGCTTTGTATCTGGTGCTTAAAGCACTCAAGGAAATACACCCAGATCGGCATGAAGTGCTCATTCCTGCATATACCTGCTTTTCGGTTCCGTCTGCAATTGTGGCCGCTGGATTAACGGTTAGAATATGTGATGTAGATTCCCAAACGCTCGATTTTGATACGATCGCTCTTCGCAACCAATTGACAGACACAAAAAGTCTTCTTTGTATAGTCCCTACTCATTTGTTTGGCTCTGTTGCAGTGAGTGCAGCTCTCAAACAACACCTTGCCGATCCTGCGATTATGATTGTCGAAGATGCTGCTCAGGCAATGGGAATGCAATGCAATGGCGCAAAAGTTGGCACGGCGGGAGATGCGGCCATTTTTAGTTTAGGACGGGGAAAATCGGTTTCTGCTGTAGCAGGTGGGATTATATTAACGCGGAATAAGACCATAGCAGATAATATTGCACATTGTGTAAAAGATCTTCCCCAAGTATCCATGGTTGCGCACATCCGAGAGGTACTTGTCGCATGTGCTTTAAGCGTTTTTATTCGACCTTCATTTTTCTGGATTCCCCAAAGTCTTCCTCTGGGTGGGATGGGAGAAAATAAATTTGATACGCACTTCCCTGTAGCGCGTTTATCGCCTTTTGCGAAAGGGCTTACAGTGCGCTGGGAAAAAAATATTTCCCACTTTGCCCAATCAAGAAGTAGCAAAAACGATGTGTATCGTAAAGCATTTGTGGGCATACAAGGATTGCACATGCCAAGCTTAAGAGGAGATGATTTTCAAGGGACAATCCGTTTTCCGCTCATTATAGAAAATCTAGCTGCCAGAGACAGAATTCTTACCTTGTCCAAATCTTTGGGGCTTGGCATTGTACGCATGTACCCTTTATCGATTGATTCAATTCCAGAGATAGCCGGTGCCACTTCAGATACAGAACAGAGTTACAAGGGCGCTCATCGGTTAGCTTTGGGGCTTATTACTCTTCCTAATCATTGCTTGGTGCGAATGCAGGATTGTAACGCTATAATGAAATGTATCCTCAATAATCTTGCATAGCAGGGTCTTTTTGGCTGCTTGCCTTTGCTAAAAACTTTGGCCTTATCGAACAGATGGATTCCACATTGTTAAACGTTCCCCGCGAAGAAACCGTGTCCAGGCTACAAGAATGGATGCATTAGCTATTGTAAAGAATCGGGGGATTTTTATAAAAATCCATTTTCCGCTCTTTGGGAAAATCAGGCCAATCAGGGCTGCGCAATAAAAAAGAATCTGCCCAATGCACAAAACGGTACATATCATATGGGTAGAAAAAAGTGCTACATTTGAAACAAAGGCACCAATAAGAAAAAAAGGCACAAGCCATCTACATAATTTGTGGCTAATATATTGGTAGGTAAAAAGGCCATATTTAAATATGTTGAGAAATTCAAGATTGTTGAAGAAGACGGTAAGACCCCGAATAATAGTTCGGGATTTTCGAGTAAATTCGCGAGATGCATCTTGAATATCTTTATAGTAACCCACTGCCCCAGGCTCAATAACCCCGCGCATGCCAAGGCGCATACTGTTAAGCAATGTGCGAAAGTCGCTCGTCATTTTTGTAGAAAAATCCTGACACACTTCTTTACGAGCACCAAAGAATGAGCCACTCAATTGAACGAGTGTGTTTACCTGTGTTTCTATCGATCTCATCCACATTTCATAGCGTACATAAAATCCTTCGCCGCTGCTGTTTCCTTTAGTAGTAATCATTTTATCTTCGCTGCTAACGCAGCCTACGCTTGGATCGGCAAAATTTGAGGTCATAGCAAGAATACCTTGAGGATCAAGAAGGGTCGCGGCATCAGAAAAAATAAGGATATCTCCTGTTGCATATGCAACCGCTTCCTTTTGTGCATTTTCTTTTCCACCTCTATCTTTTACGTCAAGTAGTACAATCCCTTTGTTGGCATATTCGGCAACAATCTGATTGGTATCATCGGTAGATCCATCGGAGGCAATAATTACCTGCAAACGTTCTTTTGGATATTCAATCTTAAGCGTATTCTCGAGTTTTTCACGGATTCGTTTCCCTTCATTATGAGCAGTAATAATAAGCGTGAGAGGTGGTGTAAAAGTATCTTTTTTGATTTTTTTCTTTATAAAGAGACTTAAGAAAATCATTGAGAGGGGATAGCCGAAATATGCGTAGAGAATACCTAGAATTGAAAGAATCAGAATAAAAATCATAGTTGTTTCCTTTGGTGTCATGAATGGTAGTATATTAAGTAATTCTTAAAAAAGTAATACGAATAGCCACGAGGCGATAGTATTGGATCATCAGGTAAAATAGCATTTGTCTTATATGAATCAGCGAACTTTAGCAATTTTTTGGATCGCTTTCACAGATTTTTGGCACGAAATCTTAAAAACTAAGGATCGGTCGAATGGGCTTGGTTACGCGAAAAAAAACAAAAATTCAGACAGAACTGTCCCAGCAAGAATCCCTGGTACCCAGGCTTATGAAAAAAACGCATACCTGGTATGCGATAGCACTGGTGTATCTCTTTTTTGATTATGTCAGGCCGCAGGCATTTGTACCTGTATTAGGTTACCTTAGACCTTCCCTTATTACCAATGTATTGCTCATTGGATTTCTTCTTCATCGCGGTCGTCGCTACCTTTTTCAATCGATACAAATGAAACTAGTGTGGGCATTTATTGCCGTACTTGGACTCCTTATTCCCTTTTGTTTTAGAAATGATCTTGCTTTTAAAACAATGTTTTCTCTGATGTTGTATATCCCCTTCATGGTTGCGCTTATTGCCTGCATACATTGCGTAGAGCGCTGGCGGCATTTTTTATGGTTTTTGTTCTGGGTTATGACCTATATGTCTATATATATGCTTACTCATGCTGGTATGGGCCCGGGCAATTATTTCATGGACGAGAATGACGTTTCGCTTTTTATTGATGCCATGTTGCCATTTGGATATTTTTTATTTCTTGACGAGAAGAAGATGTGGAAGAAGGTTGTCTTGATTGGGGGATTGTTACTTGGGGTCCTTTCGGTGGTCATCTCTTTTTCTCGTGGTGGTTTTATTGGGCTTGTTGTTGTATTTGTCATTATCTGGCTTTTTAGCCCGAAAAAAATACTTACCCTTGCAATATTAGCCATGCTGGCTGGTGGAATGTACCTCTTTAGCGATCCGGGATATTGGAAAGAGATGGATACTATTAGCGATCCCACAGAAAATACAGCTCAACAGAGACTCTGGTTTTGGCAAGCTGGCATCCGTATGTGGCAGGCACACCCCTTTGGTGTAGGTGGAGGTAATTTCCCCGTTCTCCACGATCGCTACCAGCCCGAAGAATGGAATGGACGCAATAACTGGGGACGGCCTGCACATTCTATCTGGTTTACTCTACTGCCTGAGACGGGCGTTCAAGGTGTGCTGGTGTTTTTGCTTCTGCTTGGTATCAATTATAAAGATTTTATCTGGATGCATATCAAATTCCGTAAAAGCAAAGAACCCGATGACCGGTTTATCTATTATCAATCGATTGCCTTTATGGCATCAATTGCTGGCTTTTGCGCTGCCGGAACATTCATTTCGGTGTTGTATTATGCCCATTTTTGGTATCTAACTGCGTTTATCGTTGCCGGCGTAACCATCGCACAAAAACGCCTTGAAGAAATAAAGCAAGCTGCTAAGCTTGAGGCGCTAGAGTCTATTTAAGAGCTTTCTGCGAGAACATGCTGGAATGGTTTTTCTGAATGATAGCAGGTTAGTCATGCTCTTTTTGGCTACTATAAGCTTTCCGCTCTCCAGGTTTCTAATATAATTGGTTTGTCAATCCACCCGCGCACCTTTATGTGAATTTTCGCAAGGGGGGTATGCGCTGCAAAAATTGTTCTCATACAAATGCACAATTAAATATTGAATTGTTTGGAAATGAAGGTATATTATTGAACATATGAAAACAAAACCAAACATTTTTAGTTATAATAACTTCAGAATATTTTTGCTTGATGCATATGCGTATAGGCATAGCATCAATAAAATGTTCTCAAAGGCTTATATCTGCAAAGCCATGGGTCTGCCGAATAGCCGAAGTTATTTCCAGGACGTTCTCAATGGAAAGTTCGTTTCTCCATTGAAGGTGCCACTTCTTATCAAGATTTTTGACTTAGATAAAGAAGAAGCTCAATTCATAAGAGCTCTGATCAATTACAATCAGTCTGTTGATGATCCCGAAGAACGAGAATTGCTGTTTGAACAACTTATTTCGCTAAATCGAACCCCCAAAACGGTTATTGCGTCTGCGAGCTATGCCTATTATAAAGAATGGCATCATTGCGTGGTGCGGGCGATCCTGAACATTGTTGACTTTGAAAAAAATGGGAGTTATACCAAACTGGCAAAGAAAATATTCCCCCCACTTACCGAATCGCAAGCAAAGCAATCGGTTAATTTACTTTTGAGTTTGGATTTGATTAAAGAGAATGAAAAAGGCTTTCTAAAACCTACATCGAAAGTAATTACTACAGGCGCCTATGCCAAAGATGAAGTATTCAAGATGCATCAGTATAAATCGCTTGAGATTGCTTGTGAGGCAATTTTAAAAAATCAGAAACAACCTCAAAGAGTGATTACCAAAATGATGAGTTTTTCGGAAGAAGGATATGCGCGAGTCCTTAAAAAGATTGAAGACGTGAGCGCTGAGATTAATGCGATAGTCCATAAAGATGAGAAGCCAGCTGATAGAATCTATCAATTAAACATGGTGTTTTTTCCTCACTCGCAAAGGGGTCAGAAATGAGTTTGTCACGATTTTAGGGTATACATTTTGTTTGTGGAGCGCTTGCTCTTTGTGCATTGGTCTTGACGCTCTTTGGGTGCTCGTCACAAGTGGCAGGTACTGTAACCGAAGTTGATACCGGAATTGCCTTGTATGATCAAGAAGGTAACCCTGCTAAGCATGCAATAATCAAGGTGTTTGATTATCGGGATACAACGCTAGCATATCAAACTTCTACCGATGATAGTGGAAAATATACACTTGCTTCTCTCTCTGGAACCTACTCGATTTGGGCAGAAAAGGATTCTTTTGTTGCCTATCAAGATTCTGTTCATATCGCAAAAAGCAATAGAAATATCGCGCAAGATACGCTTAAAAAGCCAGGATCTATTGCAGCACGAGTAACGCTTTTAGAAGGGGATCCTCAAACTGCTGTTGTTGTGCATGCTTTGGGTACCAATATATTTGCGAATGTAAATGATAGCGGACGCTTTGAACTATCTGGTCTTGGCGAGGGAACGTATGTTCTCCAGTTGTCGTGTTTTTTGCCAGGATATACGACAACCTATTCGCAGCCTATACATGTTACAAGGGGAACACAGATGGAAGTTCCTGCCCCCATCAAAATGCTTTACAATGGCATTCCTTATGTGGCTGGCCTTCAAGGCCAGTACGATACACTCAATGGGGTTATTCGTTTGCGATGGAATGCAAGTCACTATCCAAATTTTCAGGAATATGTTATCTATCGGCGGAGTGATTTAGAAAGCTTCTACCCATTTAGTCTGCATTTTGTAACACAGGATACCGTGTTCAATGAAGCTGTTGACAATAGTGAAATGCTGCAAACCACAGGCAAATATCAATATAAAGTTTTTATTCGAGATAAATTCGAAAATCAGGGAAGAGCCTATGGATATATCGAAATACAAACATGTCCGCCCGAATCGGTTTACACAGCAATGACCTATAACGTGAGGGGCAAGGCAAAAATACTTGTAGGGCAAGAAATTGCATTGGTTGTAAGTGCGCGAAATCCCACAAGAACTTTACGCAAAATTACCTGGACAGAAGAATCAACCCAAAAAATCTTAAAGGAAAAAATACTAGCTGGAAACTCATTGAGCGTTTCTGATACCCTTCGATATACTCCTTTTGTGAATGGGGATAAGATTATTTCTACGAAGGTAATGGATGGCGGTGGTTCTATCTGTACCGATTCGGTGTATGTTTCTGCTCGATCAGCTTATGCAGAAAATATATACGATGATGACGCTATTGCAGGGGTTTACCCGATTTCCATCCGTGTTCATGAATCGGTGAAAAGTGTGCGTGTTAGTATGGGAACAATAGTCATAGATACTATATTTATTTTAAATAGTAACGCTTCGTGCACCCTAGACACAAGAATAATTTTTCCTGAGCAAAAAGTCAATGTGATTATTTTGGGAGATGGAAAACCTCTCGATAGCACCCTGGTACTTGTAAGAAATATAGATCCGCTAATTGGTTGTTGGGTTTCGGTAAAAGATAGTCTTATCCATGAATGCTATTACGCAGATGGCAGTATCGAGTCGGATAGAGGAATTTCGTGGCTATTAGGTTGGGAACGACATGGGGAAAAAGTTTACCTGCAAAGAGCAGCATCGGGGCCAGTTGTATTTACGCCTTCGTTTGCCGATTATGATCACTGCAGTATTAATGGTGTTGACTGCGTAAGAATACGATAGAGTGGCAAAAAGAAGGCAAGAGCGTTGCAAAAATCCCGGGATGCAACACTAAAACCGCCTGATTGCACATGGTAGATAAACAAACTTTAAGGGAGCGGCATATGCGCAAATTATCTGTAATAGTAGTAGTTGGATTATTATGGGCTGGAAGTGGGCAGATATGTGCCCAGAATAATTCGTGGACTACATTTTCTAAAGACCTGTCAACCTTTTTTGGAGGGGCGGAATTGGTACATGTAGATTTAACGATAAGTGTCAATCCATGGTATCTTGATTGCGAGCATACTTTCGAAATATCGGCCATTACTGAAAATCAAGTGCCTGTAAATTTTAAAGATTCACTGTGTATGACTGGAGATATTAATTTGCCAACAGGTGCTGTTATTGTTGGTGGGCAGCTTTGGGATGGGAATGTTATCATTCGTTCACAATTATTTGCTGCTAAAGTTGCAAGTAATTCTTCTGGAACCGGTGCGGATACGCTAGGGCGTATGGGACAAGCTTCAATGAGTATTACAAAATTAAGAAGTTTTTCTTTGGGTGATGAATATCAAGTCAAGCTTTTTCCTATAAAAACAGGCTGGAATAGACAATTCAGTATTCGCTATCTTATTCCACAACGGGAGATTGATGGTTCGGTAACTATGCCATTTGCTCCGATTCTTGATATGCATTTTACAAAAATCCCTTCCACAATGAACATTAGTATCCAGAGTAACGGGCAAATGGATAGTGCTTCTTTACAGTTTGAGGGGATTGATGACTATTGTAAATTGCCAGCTCTAAGGCAGATTTCATTGTCGCCGTTGTATAATGAATATGGTTCAAGATTTCCATACACTGTTTCAATTCCTGCTAAATATCGAAAAAAAGCCGTAGCAACGCAATTTCCTGCATCTTCGCCCTATAAAGGTAATTACTTTTTGTATTGGGGTTCTGTGCCAGAACAGCTCAGTACGATGGCAACTCCACGAGTGGAGGTCTTGTTTGTTTGGAAGTGGTTTGGCGAATCAGGCTTTGTAACGCGTGAATCCGATGGCCAAAAATACGTAAATGGCGGGACTTGGGGAAGTGAAATTAGTTCACAGGCTTTTTCGCTGAAAAGTGCGCTTGTTGGTGTTGCTTATAGTGGCGCAAAAGTTGGTTTAATTCACGATAGAGAAAGCACGCAAAATGACAAGCAATTCCCTTTGTCGTATAGGGGAACGCCTGAATTCGAAAATATGGTTCGCTATCTCCAAAAAAATACCAATAAATCTTATATTATATCAACGATTCAGGGAAGCGTCCAAGGAGGGTATGAGGAAGTAACCGAAGAGCAAAAAAATGCCACTGCTAAAAAAGGGACAGAAGAATTTACGGTGTGTATGCAAAAGGCATTTTCCATGTTTTCCCCCTCGGAAAATGTTGTACGTCACATTGTCGTGGTAACTGCAGGGGCATCTTACGATTTGGGTGAGCAGAATATGAATTTTTACAGGAACCCTGGCTTTTCCGGTGTAACCGTTGATATCAACGGTTCTTGGAATGGAGTGCCTGTAATGTCTGTAGAAAATCAATTTGGATTGGGGAACGGCTATTGCCAAGGATATTCAGTTCCCGACATAAAAGCATGTAATTATGTTTTGACTTTTGAATCGAGCACAATGCAGAAGAAAACTGAAATAATTCCTTTTAATCAGGTCAACAATTACCTTTGCCCTAATTCGCAAGGAACTATTCCTGCATGTTTTTTTGCAGGGCAATCGCAGGGTGCATGGCTCCCAAAAGTTCGGTGGGATTTATATCAGAAAAACGGTCAACTTATGGGCAGTTACTTAGATACACTCACGTTACCCGTTACGACAAATGATAGCGCGCTGGCAAAAATGTGGGCAGGATCGGTTGAACCTATTTCCGAAACGCAAACCTTAGATGGCCTGAGTGGTATATATGGCTTCGTTGATCAATATTCATATATGAATACCCGATTTGGGGATACGATATCAATAAACTCTTCCAATGCTGTAACGTCGAGAACATCCTATTTTGCAAATCAGGAAATCATGGCTTCAAAACCGCAAAAATTGTTTGGAAAATCTGAAATCCATATTTCTTTTAAAAATGGATTTATTGAATGTTCACTAAGCGGACTTCCTGTGCGATCCGATCTTTCTATCAACATCGTCAATGCTCGAGGGCAGGTTATTTACCGTAGCACTCTTGGCGTAAAGGTGTTGAACACAGGCGGGAGAGCATTTACTATTGCGTTGCATGCTGCGGCAGCAGGAATGTATTTTTGCACAGTGTCAAACCGTGAAATCTCAATAAAAAAGACATTTACTATTCTATAAGTCTAACGGATTTTTTTTTGCAGCGTGCATCGAAGTTACACTTCAATGCACGCTTTGTATTTGTTCTGCCAGATTGGCATCCAGTTAGAAGGAGCTCGAGCCCGCATATTTTTCTAACTGCCTTGAATCGAGCTATAAAGAACAGGAGCTTACAACGAGGTGTAATGATTCATTAAGCTTTTATTTTCCCATTGTATTTCTCTTTTGCACGAGGGCCGACGGAATGTGCTGGTGTAAACGAAATGACACCTGCAGTGCAACAAGACTCAGGCGCTTTGCGCTGCAAGGATTTTTGTACCGGCTTGGGAAGCAAGAGCGAAGGAGAAGCCGCATCGGAACATACCCCAAGGGTACTTCCTTTGGGTGCCCGACGGAGTGACGCCCGACAGCGAAGCTGGAACGCCCAGATTCTTGCTTTATGCTTATCTTAAGGTCTCATGTGCTGGCAATTTTCGAACAAGGCGAATTGCTTTTAATTTCAAACCGATCTATATTGAACGCTCCTTTTTTGTGCCCCATCCCCTCATAAATTCGTTGAAGGAGCCCTCTATGCAACCAGAAATTATCGAAAATCCTGTCGCCCAACCGATTCTTGAGCTTCTTTCTGTGTATGACGAAAGTTTGCCAACGGTTTCGTTTCCCGATGTGAGTAGCGATATTCTTAAATCTCTTGCAGCCGACGTTACCACAAAGGCCCAAGAATTGGCAGATGCATTAGCTATTGCCGAGGAGGCGCGCGTTGTTTTAGATGCAAGTCAGAATGAATTGTTGCTGCGCTCTACGCGGGCTCTTGCGTATGCTAAAATTTTTGCAGAACACGATGATGCTATGAGTGAAAAACTTGCAGCAATCAGTTTGGGAAAATCTGTTAGAATTCAAAAAAAAGGTGAGAAAACCAGATCTGTTATGGCCGATGGAGATGAAAATGATGACGGCAAAAAAGAGGTGAAAAAATCTCGCGTACGAAAATTGACAGAAAAAGAAGGCAGCCAAGAGTTGCCCTTAGAATAATCTGGACTCCCTGTTTTCTTGGTACGTCGCCTCTTTTTGCTGTAGGGTGAATGCATGTGGGCATGGGTTTGTTTGAGAGGTTTTTCCGCAATTTTTTTAGAAGCTGCTTGCTTTCCCCGAATTATTTTAGACTAATATGGAAGAGATTAAAAAGACCTATTATTCTATTTCGGAAGTATGCACGAAAACAAGCCTTGAACCGCATGTGCTGCGGTATTGGGAGAGTGAGTTTCCGTCGCTGCGTCCTAAAAAAAATAGAGCAGGAAATAGGGCGTACCGCGATAAAGATATCGATCTTATTCTTTATATTAAAAAGTTACTATACGAAGATCAATTCACAATTCCAGGGGCAAAAAAAAAGATTGCAGACATTCGGGCCGATGAGGCTCCTGCGCTTCTGCAGCAATCTTCTCCAGCTCTTCCTGAACAGAATGCTCAAGCTCCTGTCGTGCCTTCGGATGCGATGAGGCAAGAGACGATTAGCCAGCTCAAATCTCTTTTAGAAATAATTACAGCGCCATGAATGTGCTCCTCAAAGCACTTGTGGCGAGCATTGGCATAATTGTTGTGGTGTGCACAGCAGATACAACAAGCATTCCCTTTGAAGGCAGTAGCGTTAGTAAAGCAAACTGGTTTCGGGCTGGCCTGCTCGATATGTACAATATGCGTCTTGGTTCGTTTGAAATAGCGGGTCTGCGCCAAGATTCGGCTGCTCTGCCTATAAACCTTATGGGGATTGTTATTGGCAGGCAGATTGAAGTTGCTCCTTGGTTTAGAACATCACTTCTGGGTAATCTTGGGTATGGGTATGTGCCGGTTGATACTCAGATGGTTACCCTTTCGTTAGGTGGGGGGACACCATCCGATCGAAATTCGGAGATTGGTCAGGATTTAATCGTGGCATCATTGGCTCTGGAGGGGTATTGTCTGGCTCCTGGAACCCTCGGTGTTACCCCCTTTTTAGCAGCTCGAGCAGATGTTTCGTTTGCTTCCCTTAAAAGCCGTGGTACCACCATTGATGCTGGAACTCGGTATAGCGTTGAATTATCTGATGGAGCGCAAAGTTCCCAAATTGTAGGAGCGCTTGGTTTTGGCGCAGGTGTTTCGTTCGCATTGCCGCGCCAAGCAGCTCTGACCCTTCGGTATATTTATTCGCGATGGAATCCGGTGAAGTATGCCTATAAAGATGGTTTGTTGACAGATGGCGTGCCGTATAGCGAGCTTTTTCGCTCACATTCGTTTGTACTCACCTACGACTGGATGCGACACTAATTTTTTTCATCCATTCATGGCAAGCATAGCCCGCAACGACTTTTCTGCTTTTTCTGCACAATCGCTTGGTACCGTTACAACTCTCCCCATACCATGAGCAAGTGAATCATACACCATAGGCAATGTTGTTTTTTTCATGTTAGGGCACGATATAGCTTCGGAGAGCGGATAATAGCTCTTGTGTGGCGTTTGGGTTCGTAGCGTATGCAAAAGTCCTATTTCTGTTGCAATAATAAACTCAGTAGCTTCCGTTTTTTTTACATGACTGCACATTTGCCCTGTTGACAATATGGCATCTGCGTGTTGTCGCATTGCATGGGGTGCTTCTGGGTGCATGAGAAGCTCGGCGAAGGGATGTGCACTACGCGCTGCCTTGATCATGGTTTCTGTGATGCGAAGATGGGTTGGGCAAAATCCATCCCAGAGTATCATTTCTCTGCCGGTTTGTTCTGTTACATAGGATCCGAGGTGCTTATCTGGAACAAAAATTATTGGTTTGTCGCGCGGTAATTTGTTTACAATAGTTACGGCATTTGATGATGTAACGCACACATCAGAGAGAGCCTTAACTTCGGCGGGAGAGTTGACATAACAGACGACTGAGGCCACAGGATATTCTTTTTTAAGCGCAGCAAGCTCTGTGGCCGTAATCATATCTGCCATTGGGCAACCCGCCTCGGGATGGGGAAGAATAACCGTGCGCGTAGGGTTAAGGATAGCCGCCGTTTCGGCCATAAAAAGGACACCGCAAAATATAATAGTTTCTGCTTGCGTGGCCGAAGCTTCTACCGACAATCCATAAGAATCACCCACAAAATCGGCTACATCCTGAATTTCAGGAGACTGATAGGTATGAGCAAGAATGCATGCATTGCGTTCTTTTGTAAGCGTCTTGATTTTTTCTATAAGATCTGCATGGGGGTTCATGGTATATCCTTTACCGGTTATTTAACAAAGGGAGAAAAGGAGCGCAAACGATCGATGATCGCTGGCATTGCTTGCAAAACAGCTTCGATCTCTGCATTGGTCGTATAGCGAGAGAGTGAGAATCGTGTTGAGCTGTGGGCGCACGTGTATGGAATACCCATTGCGCGCATAACGTGCGATGGCTCAAGAGAGCCTGTGGTGCATGCTGAACCACTTGAGGCAGCTATACCTTTTTCGTCAAGCATTAAAAGAATTGCTTCCCCTTCGATGTTTTCGAAACTTATGTTGGTGGTATTAGGAAGTCTTTCGGTTTTATGGCCATTGAGACGTGATGCGGTGCACGTTGCAAGAAGCGTGTTTTCGAGCTTGTCGCGTAGCGCACGAACCTGCGTATTTTCGTAGGCACTATGCTTTTTGGCAAGGTCGCATGCTACCCCAAGCCCTACAATCGATGCGACATTCTCTGTTCCGGCTCGTAAACCATTTTCCTGATGGCCTCCAAAAAGCAAGGGTGGAAGGGCAGCCCCTTTACGAATATAAAGTGCCCCTACGCCTTTGGGCGCATGAAGCTTATGTCCTGATAATGCCAGGTAGTCAACGGGAGTAGTAGAAACATTAATAGCGATTTTTCCAACGGCTTGCACCGCATCGGTATGAAAGAACCCGCCTTTAGATTTTATCATGGATGCTATTTCGTGAATGGGGAATAGAACGCCTGTTTCGTTGTTAGCCCACATAAGCGAAACAAGCGTGTCGGCATCGATTGGCATACGCTTAAGGCGATCCAGATCGATCATGCCCTCTCCATTTACGCCAATTTCTACTGTGTCAATGCCATCTTCGCTCATTTGACGTACGGAGTTGCGTACTGCAGGATGTTCTACAACCGAGGTGATGATGCGCGTAGTGTTTTTACGAAGACGCTTAAATCCCCACAGGGCCATATTGTCGGCTTCCGAACCGCAGCTTGTAAAGCAAATTTCTTCGGGATGGGCATGTATAAGTGCTGCAACCTGCTCTCGTGCGGTGTCGATATGCTTTTTGACGGTTCCGCCAAATCGATGGATGGAGGATGGGTTTCCGTACCTGGTTGTGAGAAAGGGGAGCATTGCTTCGAGCACTTCGGGCGCAACGCAGGTAGTGGCATTATTATCGAGAAATATGGTTTCCATGAAATTTCCTTATGGTTAGAATCAATAGAATGATCTTTTTTGTAGGCTATAAAGTAGTTGTTTAAAAATACCCCGTGGCAATGGCGTATCACAACAATCATGATAAAGTAACGTATCAATCGAGCGGTGATTCGGCTAGCTTGGCGAGGTCAACTGATAGGCTTTCCCACTCGTGCATGAGGTTACTAAGGGTTTCTTGAACCAGGTCAAATTTGGCATGCTCTTGCGAAAGGCGTTCAAAATCGGCAGCAATAGAAGGATCTGCGAGAATTACCGAAAGGGATTCGGATTCCAATTCGGCAGCTTCAATCTGTTTTTCGATCTTTTCGAGTGCACGTTCTTTCTTTTTGCGTTCTTCGCGCAGTTGCATTCGTTGGGACTTTGAGCTGGTTTCGGGCGAGGGCGTTTCGGAAGTGGTTTGTTTTTCGGCAAGAGACGGGAAATGTCCATTTTCAATGTAATACCGGTAATCTGAAAATGACCCTGGAAAATCGCGGAATGCTTGAGGACGCATTTCGATAATCCGGGTGGCAATGCGTGAGATAAAGCGCTCATCATGAGATACAACAATCATGGTGCCATTAAAAGCACATAATGCTTCGCCCAGAAGGTCTATTGTTTCTATGTCAAGATGGTTCGTCGGTTCGTCGAGCAAGAGCACATTCCCAGGATCTGCTAAAATGGTGGCCAATGACACGCGCGATTTTTCTCCCCCCGACAAGACGCCAACTTTTTTAAGAGCTTCATCCCCCGAAAAAAGAAATGCCCCAAGAATCGACTGAATATGTGTTTTATTGCTCGAATGGGCTACTGCACCAATCGTATCGAAAAGGGTCATGTCGGCATCGAGCTGATCGAGGCGATGCTGGCTGAAATACCGAAGGGTTACATTATGTCCAAGTGCGATGGTTCCACTTTGTGAAGAAATAATACCAGCACACGCTTTAAGCAGCGTTGATTTACCTGCACCATTGGGGCCTATGAGCGCAATACGGTCGCCACGCTTTACAGAAAGTGATAAATTTTCAAAGACAGGCGTTACGCCATAGCCAACTGTAATAGAGCTACACAAAATGGGAACAACGCCGCACACAGGAGCATCGGGGAAGCTAAATCGGACTGTTTTTGTTGATGCAATGGCTGGGGGTAATTCGGCCTTGAGCTTTTCGAGTTGCTTCATTTTAGACTGCGCTGCCGCTGCCTTGGTTGCCTTAGATTTAAAGGTATTTATGAACAGCTCAGTTTTTTCGATGTGATCGAGCAGCGTTTTGCGGCGTCGTTCAATGAGCTCACTTTGTTCTGTCTTCCAGGCAAAAAAAGCATCGATACTCCCTGTATATTGCAAAAGGGAACCCGCAGAAAGCTCTGCGGTATTTGTTGTCACACGGGATAAAAAATCACGATCGTGGCTTACAATCAGCATTCCGCCTTTAAAGCGGATGAGCATTCGTTCTAGCCAGATAAGCGAATCCATGTCCAAGTGGTTTGTAGGTTCATCTAAAAGTAAAAAATCGGGTGCCCGCAAAAGCAATTGCGCCAAAAGAACGCGCATGCGGAACCCGCCCGAAAGCGCAGACATGGGTTTGCCCCAAAACGGCTGTGGGACGGCAAGTCCTGCTAGAAGTTCTTCTGCTCGCGCGGGCAATGAATACGCATCTACCGCGTGCATTTCGTCGGTCATTTTAGAAAGTGATTGCGTTGCTTTTGCCAAGGATGCTGCATCGGCATTTGCTACCTGATCGTAGGCGTGCGATGCATCGAGCAGATGGGCAAAAGGCTTTAAAACAAGATCGAGCGGCGTTATCGTAAGATCGAAAAAAGATTCCTGAGGTAAATAACCAATAGAAATATTCCCCGGAATGAGAATTTCCCCTTTGTCGAGTTGCTCCTCGCCCGCCATAACGCGCAAAAGCACCGTTTTCCCTGCGCCATTAGGGCCAATGAGTCCGGTGCGAATGTCTGGGTTGATGGCTTGAGTGAGATTATTGAAGAGGACTTTTGGCCCGAATTGCTTATGTATCGAACTGAGGGTAATCATAGGGTTGTGCTATCGATTGGTTGTGCATTGGTAGTTGAATGGTATAAAATACTGCGAGGTTAGAAAAGGTGTGATTTAAATGTAAAAAAGATGCTTTATACCGGCCACTGGGATATCTCTCCCCTCTCGATCGCAGTATTGATTCGTTTGGTCTGAACGTATTTTTAAAGCGTTGTTAGGTATTCCTGATCTTTAAAGAAATGGCCTTACTTACATGCGCTATGGTAAACAGATAGCCTCAATTTTTATAGCTTGCAGCATACTTGCGTTATCGGAATGCAAACAACACGAATCTGCTAAGGCACCAGAGTCTCTAATCGTCTGCGATACCTTTTCGGTTATGTCGTATAATGTCGAGGGAATATTTGATCTGGTGAAGGATGGAACAGAATACCCTGAATATGTCCCTGGTAATGCTAACTGGAATGTAAAAACATGGCGGATAAAAATCGATAATATCGCTTCGGTGATTGCCGAGGCAAAACCTTCTGTGGTTATTATTTCTGAAATCGAAAACAAAAAGGCGTTATCTGATTTAGTAAAGATACTACGGGAAGATGGAATGCGCTATCCCTATTCGTATGCAGCGGCAAAAAATGGTGGAGGGGCTACAACGTTAGGTATTCTTTCTCGATGTAAGCTTATTAAAGTTTCTGAAATCGAGGTTGATTTACCGGGGAGAACTCTTACACGGCCGATTCTTGAGGCGAAGGTTGCATGCGGCGGAACAACGCTTACTATTTTTGGTGTACATTTTCCCTCACAGCTTCATCCAGAGTCCTATCGAATTGCAGCGGCCAAAATTGTTCGGCAAAAAATCGAACAGTTACCCCTAGGCTCCGAATATCTTGTTGCCGGAGATTTTAATGAAGGCTACGATGCCTGGCAAGCGATAGAATTTAATAAGAATAACGATTGTGCTGGGCAAACTGCACTTAATGATGTTTTAAAAACTACTTCGGGTTCGTCTTTTGGCCCACGGGAATTATTTACGACACAAACTATTATTAACAGTAAAGAAAACGGGTTGGTTGATTTATGGATAACGCTTCCGCTTTCTCAACGGTTTAGTTATATCTACCAAGGAAGACATGAGACGCTCGATCATATGTTGCTTTCCAGAACGCTCTTTGATTCCAGTGGAATATCGTTTGTATCAGGCTCATTTTTGGCTTTTAAAGCTGGGGGGCGTTTATTGCGGGATGATGTTCCGTTTCGCTGGCAGGTTACCTACTCTAAAGCAGGGAAAACCCATGTGGGAGAGGGTTATTCCGATCATTTGCCGGTTATGGCGACGTTTGCACGAGGGGGCTATCGCGATAGTAAAAAAAGTGGGCCTCCATTATCCGATTTAGCAACACCCGGGAATACCGATTCAAAGGGTTCTACACAGGCTTCCATAAGCGGAAGTGGGTGGCAGACGTGTTGTGCATTTGTTACCTGCGAATCGACCGATGATCAAAAGCTCTTTACTGTCAAGGGCATGGTCAAAAATAATGGATGCGTTGTACAAGCGCGCATAGCGTCTATCGGGGTATCAAAAAAAGTGACGTTTGTGCTAAAAGGAAGGGGAAAGCTTGACATTAGAACACGTGTGCCGGGCTCACGGTATTGCTATTATAATGGGCCTACTTTTAAACCCTCAAAATCGGGTCGCTATACACCTTATTCGTTCGATTCTTTTCATCGTATCAGTATTGCCTTGCCAGAAGTTGAATCTGGACCCTGGGAACTTGAAATTCGTGGTGCAAAAGGTGGAATGATCAACTGCATAGTGGGCGCGCCAGAAACCGGAGGGTAGGGGTGTGGCTTTTGGGAAATTTGTACGAGCTTCAATCGCGGCATCCGGTTATACTCACTCCCAAACGCCACGTGTAACCTAAAGCATGAATGTGAGCGTAAGTCCCCAGTTGTTTTTGCTTATGTAAAGATCGGCTGCAAAGGGGCTCACCGAAAAGCCACCGCCACCAATAATAAGATTTTCGTTGATTTTAGATCCTTTGGAAATAAGCTCCCCAAGGGATACTACCATGGGCGCAGAAGCATACCCAAAACGTAAAGCATAATACCCAAGAAAACGAGCTTCAACTCCAGCCCGCAGAGTCATGCGCGTTGGGGTGCCTCTATCAAAAAGTCCAATAAAAGCAAGGTCTGCAGGAATAATAAGAGTCACTTTATCTTCGAGAATTGGTGTTGTATAGGCAATACCAACGGTTATTCGCCGATACGAAGCAGGGAGCCATCCTTGCGTTTTTTCGGATTGCCAGGAATAGTAGTTTGAATCCAGATACGAAGTTACCTGCGACGAATCGACTCGATGGGTTGTATCGTTGATGGCATATGAAAGAGGTATGTGCTGGGTAAGTAGCGTGGGAGAATGTTCTTTCCATGCATATGCCAGAAGGTTATGAACACTCAGCCCAAAATCGAGACGATCCGCAACATTTTTTTGAAAAAATCCAAGATCGACAATGAATCGTTGATCAAACACCGTGCCTTCGGCGGGTAGGCCTGAAAAGATGCGGGCTATGGGTGCAGTTGTATCGGTGCGTAAAGAGAATGCCGAATCCAGATCGGTTCTTATCCAGCGGGTTCGTTCGTAGCGAATGCTTATCCCATAGTCAACCGCTCCCTGGGAGAGACTTTTTTCAAAGAGTCGCCCCGAAAGATTCAGCGTGCCTTCGTGCTGATAATGTGTTGCCGATTGCCGAAGATATCGGTAGCTTATGCCAATAGTGCCGGCACTCCCTAAATTATAGCAAATCCCCTCGGGAACAACATGTTCGCCAAAGAGTGAGTCGCGCGCATAGCCAAGCGATATAACTCCGCGTGTTATCTGATTGTTGACAAGAAACGCATTGGGCAGAGCAGGGTTAAGTGTTGCTGCTGACATTGGCCCCAAAAGCGCGCATCCGGCACCCGCCATTGCTGCACTACGAGCATCGGAAAAACTGAGCTGTGCAGAGAGGTAGACATCGGGGTCGGTGGATACTCTTTCTGCAAACGTATGCGTAGAAAAAAGAACTGCTATTCCAAGCGCGCCAAGTACTGCATTAATAAAATGTTTCATGAAAGAAAATTAAATCAGGGAAGGATAGAAATTTAAAAGAAATTCTTGAGATGCCTCTTTCAAGGCCCGAGTAGGGCCTAAAGGGCTTAACCGTGTTGATGCTAAAAAAGGTATCACCTTATTTACAGATAAGTAGAGATGTACACACTTGTCTATTACCACTGCGCGCTTTGAAAATATACGCTCCGGTATGCAGTTTGTTCATGGGGATGTTCCATTGGTTCTTAGCGCCCGTAGTAGTCAAAGTATGTCCTGCTAAATCGGTTACCATCGCAGAAATAAACAATTCGCCAGAAAGAGAAATTGAATAATAACCTGATCTTTTATGGATTGAGATGATAGGCTGCGAAGAAATGGGCTTGGCCTGGGCAGCAAGAGCAGTCGACTTATTGGGGCCTTCTCCATTGGCGATCCACATATCACCGATCCTATCACGAAATGCATCGGTATTATCTGACACGCGAACAAATGTTGCATCGGTAAATGAATCGTTAAATTTCCCTATGCAAAATTCACCTGCTTTATAGGTGCCGTCCCCTTGTAAAGGGTAAGAAATCGAAATAAATTTTGAGCTGTTTGAGAAACGAGGGCCATTGGCATCTTTATACGTATTTCCTGGCAGTTTGCTTGCAATACTTATCAGACGAACTTTTGCGCTGTTACTGGCTAAAACATCGTATCGATCGAACATATGGAGACTATTATGCGCCTCATTAAAATGAAAAAAGCGGTAACTGGTATCTGGTGCCATGTTAGGCCAGCACGAAAGATTGTCTCCTGTAACACCCGACATGCTTGTGCCTGCCTTAGAAGAAAAATTATAAACAAACATATACGGCCAATTATTCATGCCGCCCAGTTTTCCATCTCCCGAGACGAGCATGGGCGCGCGGAATGGATCGGTGGACCCCGATTGATCAAAAACTTTCGTTCCGCTGCCAACAACACTTCCGTTGAGAAATTCAATTTTGTAAATAACTTTGTAGAAAGGTTCTTCTATTTTTGTTGCGGGAGTCCCAGCCGCATCGGTTGTGTAGAGGTATTCTTTCTTTGCAACATCATCCCATTGACAAGAAAGAACAAAGTAGTTTCCTGTTGAGATCAGATCTTTTTTTCCAGAACCATCCCACTTGATAATAATTGATTTTGTATTTTTAACATCGCTCCAAATCACATAGTCACCAGATCGGGTAATAATTGGTGAAACATGCTGGGCTACTGTGGCATCGAGGGTTCGGATTGCAGTTTCACTTGTTCCGAAACAAACGAGAGTCGTTGCTACGCCTGCATTATAGAGACATGATGGAGAAGAAGTAAAATCTGATGCGGACTGAGCTGCTCTTACCCACACAGCTTTTGCAGGTATATTCCCTGTTAGGGTTAAAATATCTTGCTGGGTAGTGGAAAAAAGAGTTGAGCTTATACAACCAACAAGCAGAAGAAATTTCTGAAATTGCGATGATTTCATGCTGATATATCCTTTGAAATACTCTGCATTGAGAGAGTGAATGTGCTCTGTGCTCAAGAAAAGAGCGATACTTGCTTATTATCAATTAAGGCGCGGTCGCGAGCAGGTGCGCTTAATCTGATACAGTATAAAATAGGGGAAAACAGAGGAACAGTTGAGGCAATTGGTTGATTTGGATAATTTTTGAAGTATTAATAAAAAAATAAAGCACTGAACCTATTGAGTTCAGTGCCTTGTCGAGATTAAGTGCTTTTAATGTTTACGGAGTTATCTCTGATCAACCGCTATATTCACAACCGTTACTTTGTCGGTTTTGAGGTTGGTGAGCGTTGCCTGAGCTGTACCAGCTCCAAGGTATTCTACGGTAAACGTTTTATTTGGGAACGTTGCTGAAACGGTTCCACTTTCTGGGAACTGCCATAAATGATTGACTAAATGACGTGTGACATTGGTGATGGTTCCTGTTGCAAATGTTTCGGTATCGTAGGTACCGATAGCGTTTCCATTTTTAACAAGGGTAGTATCGCTTGCGGTTTTGGTTAGTACGCTATTCATAGTAAATACAACATTCGCTTCGTCGCCACCACGAGTTTGGGTAACATGTCGTATATGGGAAATATGGTCTACCGTTGCAAGTGTTGGAGCTGCAATTTTCTGATTGGAAGCATCGTAAAAAGTTACGGTATCAATACGAGTGCGAGAGTATCCGCTTGATATAGTAAACATTGCATTCCGAATCCAGCTCATGCTGGCTGCATCGTAGGCATAGGGATGAAGCTTCCAGTTGATATACGTTGTATCAAGCGATGCATCGGTTTTTGAAAGTGATGCTGGTGCCATGATTGTTCCTACATCGGCACTCATATTCGATGACTCATCTGAAGTGAATTGTGCGGTTGCAAGGTTATTATCACGTGTGGTAGGATTAAAAAAGCAGCCAGGTAAAAATGCTGCCATGCTCAGAGCAGAAACACCAAGAAACACAACTTTTTTTGTGTGTGAAAGAAACATAAGAGCCCCCTTTATTGAGTGATGAGTGATTGTCGAAACGTGATGCATGGTAACGCGAAGAGCGTGCCAATTCAAAAAAACGGTATTCTTGGCCTGTTTTGTGAAAAGAATTAAATAAGCGTACGGGGTGGTACAGCAGTGTATTCCGAAATGCTCAGTAATAAAGGCTTTTAACGAATTTTTCAAAAATTGGGAATAAATTCTTATAAGCTCATTAGTACAAGGTTACAGGCTTTTAGTTGCGAGTATATTGCATCGAGCTGTTCTTTGCTTTGAGCCATAAATGTTGCCGTTATCGAGAGATATTTGCCATTAGCACTTTCGCGGGAAGTGTATTCGATTGGCTCCTCGGTGCGAAGATGCTGTGCAATAATACCAGAAACTGCTGGCAAAAATTCTGGGACATTGCGCCCCATTACCTTAAGGGGAAAAGCAACGGGGAATTTTAGGAGCGATTCGGTAGTCGGTTCCACACAGAGTCCTCAGTAATAGTATTGATGCCTCATAATTCACAGCATGCAAAAAATACATGCTGGAAATCCGAAGGTTTAGTGGATGTACAAAGCAAACATTGAAGCACCGTGCATCTGAGTGTATTTTCAAATCCGTTCATTACAAGATCATCATATTTTTTACAAGGCTAACGCATCATTTTTAAATCTACTCCTATATCTGACATATAGACACTTCATGATGTTGAGCTTCATCGCAATGCGCTTGTGCTGATCCCAAATGCATCGGGGGCACCATTTCGCGCCGTACTTATTGAACCTGGTCCAAAGGACACTAAGCCGCGCATCTTTTGTGACTGCAAAAAGGGGCGGCACGCATCATGCGATCATGGGGCTTTGCTTATGCGACTGCTTGCAGAGTAATGTATGGTACTTACGTCTATCGTGCCGAAAAAAAGCGTATTGTCAATCTTGATGCGGCGAGTGTAAAGTTATGTGCTTTGGGTTTTGGCGTCTTTAAAGAGTTTTCTCCTGAAGCACTGGCTGAGTATCTTTATGTAAATAGGTCGGCACTTTCTTTTTTTAGGGGTTGCTTGTTGTGAAAGAAATTAATGTGCATGATGAGGAGATGAAAAAGCTCCTCACCTTGCAGCCACTGCAACCCGTTGGCCCGTTAAAAACGTATGCGGGTACTTTACGGCATTATCAGAAGACTGGTCTTGATTGGCTTATGTTTTTATACGACAACGGATTTGGCGGTTTACTGTGCGATGATATGGGCCTTGGTAAAACGCATCAGATTATTGCGCTTATTGCGGCAATACGCGAACAGAGAACAAAAAGTGGCCGTATGATTGTGGTGTGCCCTGCAACCGTGGTTAGCCATGGGGAAAAAGTATTGTCACAGTTTGGTGCAGCGCTTGACGTGCATATTTTTTATGGCCAGGACCGTAATGTAAAGATCTTTGAGAAAAAACGGTCTTTGGTCCTAACCTCCTATGGTATTGTGCGTAATGACATTGACATTTTTTCGAGTATAGAATTTGATTGCGCGTTCTTTGATGAAGCGCAGAATTTAAAAATCCTGGTGCCGAAATGAGCAAGGCTGCAATGAAACTGCGAGCTCGCATGAAATATTGCCTTACGGGAACGCCCGTTGAAAATAGTGTGGTCGACCTTAAATCCCGTATGGATCTTGCCGTTATTGGCTATCTTGGCACAGAAATTCTTGAAACCCAAGCCGGAGAACTTAAAACCGATCTACTCAACACAACCGTTGCTATTCCGTTTTTACATGTTTTTGCGGTGCTTACCACATTAAAGCAGGTGGGTAATCACCCCGCGTTGTATTTAGACAGACTTATCGATTACCCCGATTTCGCAAGCGGTAAATCGGATCTCTTTTGTGAATTAGTCGCAGAAGCCCTTGGCGCACAGCGCAAAATTGTTATTTTTGCACAATTTTTAGGCATGGTCGAAATCATACGTTTGTATCTGACTTCGCAGCAGATTGGTCATGTCTGCCTCACAGGATCTTCAACCAATCGTGGTGCGATAGTTAAAAATTTCAATACCGATCCCCAGTGCAGGGTGTTTATAGGGAGCCTAAAAGCAGGTGGCGTGGGAATAGATCTGACTGCAGCATCTGTAGTTATTCATTACGATCGCTGGTGGAATGCTGCGCGAGAAAATCAGGCAACCGACCGAGTGTATCGCATTAGTCAAGGAAGAGGAGTGTCGGTATTTAAGCTTATTTCTAGGGGAACATTGGAAGAAAAGATCGACCAGATAATCCAGCGAAAAAAGGATCTTGCAGAAGCAGTGCTCAATCAGGATGATGCAATCGTAACCAAGTCGTTTACACGAGAAGAGTTGCTTGAATTGCTTGATCTTGCAGTTTAAACGCTTACGAAGCCAAAATCACGTCTTCGAGGGTTCTTATGTCAATATGTGCAATTTTTGGCGCAATGAGCTTATGCTTTACCTGATCACGCATGACATCAAATTCAGCATAGGCTTGTTTGTCAACCTCTAAGGTATTTGCTCGGAATACGAGGTTACTTACCAAAATGCTAAACGGATTGCGGCCTTGCAAAATCCCTCTTATAAGGCGAAGGATGATGCGTGGATACGAATAAAATGCAGCATAACAACGATGTCGTTCGTCTTTGATTTGAGCCCATGATAAGTTTTTATACCGTGCCACAGGAAAAGTAAGCGTAAAGTATTTCCAGTCGTCTGGAAAGTTGTTGGAAAGTATTCTTCCTTCGCTGTGCATGCTCTCCCAAAGTTTAGTGCCTGGAAGTGGCGTAAGTACCATAACATTGAGGACATCGACGCCATATTTTTTTGCACTTGTTGCCACGAGTGCTCCGATACCTTCTTTGTCAACATCCAGACCTAAAATAAACGACCCCAGCACCGTCATACCATGGTGTTGAATGCGGCTCACCGATGCTCTGAAATTGCGATCGCTTTTCATAGCAAATTTCTTGCTTACTTCTGCAAGTCCTTCTGCCGACGTAGACTCAAATCCAATGAATACTCCAATACATCCCGCTTTTTGAGCAAGAGAAAGAAGTTCTTCGTCGTCGGCCATATTTATGGTAACTTGTGCGATCCATTGCTTACGAAGCTTTGCTTTGATCATTTCCCGAAGGAGGCTTTTTGTATCGGAGATATGTTCGGAGCGCGTGCCTATCAGGTTATCATCTACAATAAGAACATATTTTTCTTTGATCGTTTTAAATTCTTCAATAATTTTATCGATAGGACGTCGTCTAAATCGTCCGCCATTAAAGGTTGTCACGCTGCAAAAACTGCATGCAAGTGGACATCCTCGCGATGTCTGGATAGATCCGATGCTATAACCTTCGGAAAGTAAATCGTGTCGAGCAGATGGCACATTATCAAGATCGATGCGCTCGCCTTTGTATTGTTTTTGCAGTGTTCCGTTTTGAAAGTCTTTTAAAACGGTGCTCCATATGCTTTCGGCCTCACCAAGCACCACTGCATCCACACGCGATGCTGCTTCATCTGCACACATGGTCGCATGAATTCCTCCCATGATAACGGGAATATGTCGCGCACGAAAGTCTTGGGCAATTTCATAGGCTCTATTTGCTTGCGATGTAAAGGCTGTAATTCCTACGAGGTCTGGTTTTGGTAGGCTTGCAAAGTCTATCGTTTCTTTGTTTTCATCAAAAATCTGGATATCCCAATCGGAGGGGGTAAGGCCTGCAAGAGCCAAAAGTCCAAGAGGTTTCCAAATGGTGTATTTGTTCCAATAGCTTTCGCGAGCTTTTACCATACTAACAAGAGGATTACACGGATTGATAAGATACAAACGCATGTATATGAGCCTTTCAAAAAATTAGCTTTACGTAAGCGGAGCGTCTTGTAAATTAACACGGTTAGGAGGTTGTAAACCTCCTAAGGGTGGAATGAAAAGGCGCTTAAATAACCGCACAGAAAAACGATCTTTTATCCCATCGATAATGATACCTACCCTGGCAATTTATGAGAGACTCATGCTCGCCACGGAGATCATCGTTTTAAATTGATCCAACTCACAAAGAATGAAATGCGGGCATTAAAAGGAAGCAATAGTGGTGGCCTGCAATGAAGGAGAAGGATTAATAGGTGCAAAAGATATAACACCAATTATAGAATCGAATATACTTGGTGCCGGCGGGGAAGTGTTGCACAGACGAAAAGATACTTTTTATAGGAGTTTATTCGCTTGCAAGCCTTGTGTCAACACAATCAATTGTGCCGAGAGAAGGATAGCCATTGCAGGTAGTTTTGAGCTGACGCGCAAAAAAGGATAGCATTCTCTCTTCCTATTTCCAACGTTGCTCTTTCTGGTTCTATAACCCGATACAAGCAGCACCTTCTAGTCCTTATTTTGTTGAGGTATGATACTAGGCAATTATGCACGCCCTCGCCAAAAAAATGGGGAACTATCTTGCGATTACCAATGGAGTTGATTGGACATTTGTATACCCGGTAGGTATCAAAAAATGCATTGTCAAGTGCTTAGCACGCCAAAGTAGTTTGCAAGGTTTCGAATAATGCTCTCCGCAGAGGTGGTAGTTTCAAAGCCAATTTTCTTACCGAGTCGTTCCTGTTCTCTTAGGTCTAGCCATGCGTGCATCTTCAGACAAATAAGCCCGGGAACCGAAAGTAGGGCAAGTTTCTCAACGATCCTGCGCAGACCGATAAGCAGTGGAAGTAGCTTTCGTCTATCAGGAGTGCGGAAAGACTTGACAAATCATTGTCAACGGGGATCGAAAATATTTCCTGCTCGGGTAGCATGTCGATGGTATCGGTTCGCGAGAAGAGTTCGAGTTTATGGGGGAAATGTATCTTCCTGCGGGTCAAAAAACCGAAAATACTGGCGCTTGCCCGTGCTTGCTTGGCGGTTTTCGTATTTTCCTTGTTTCACGAAGTCATTGAAACGCACAACAAACTTTCGATTTAAAGGTGCGAGCAATAGTACGATATCTAAGTCTTTGGTCGCTCTGAACGCAAGCTCAGCATGCTCTAGCCAAAGTTCGCAGGCCGCTCCGCCAATAAGAAGATAGGAATCCTGATAGTCGGCGAAGAACTCTCGAAACTTTTCTAGCCCTCTTACCACGGTATCTCCTTTGTTAATTGTTGGAGAGATACTTCGACGCGTTCATCTTTCTCCTGCAGCAATCATAGATACAAAGAAATCCTGTCGAAGTCTATCCCGTTTGTCAGTAATTTTGGGTCGTATCGCCAAATGTGCAGCGTGATGCTGCCTTCATCAGGCCACGGAATTTGGGTAAGTGCAGTTTGCAGGTATCACTTCGAATACGAGCACAACCACCCTACTGCCCATGAAAAATTTTGGTGATGGCCTCTTACCCCCCAATCCACAATTTCCTGTCAAGGCTTCTGTACTGCACTGCCTCTGCCATGTGGTGCATTTCGATATTTTCTTTTCCGTCAAGATCGGCGATGGTACGCGAAACTTTTAAAATTCTATCGTAGCCTCGTGCCGAAAGGCCCAGTTTTTCGATTGCTGCCTTAAGCAGATTTTGAGCATCGGGTTTAAGGTCGCAATGTTTTCGAATATGGCGAGATTCCATGTGAGCATTACAGAATATCCTTTTCTCTTTAGTAAACCTTACGGTTTGAAGTTCTCGGGCAGCTACAACGCGCTGGCGCATTGATGCGGAATCTTCGCCGGGGGATTTTTGAGCCAATTCTTCGTATGATAAAGAGGGAACTTCTATGTGAATGTCTATCCGGTCCATAAGCGGGCCGGAGATCTTAGACATGTATTTTTGGATGAGCTGAGGGGAACAGGTGCATTCGTGCCGTGGATCGGAGAAATAACCGCACGGGCAAGGATTAAGCGCTGCGGCCAGCATGAATCGAGCTGGATACGAAAGAGAAATAGCCGCTCGACTAATGGTTACTTTCCCATCTTCGAGTGGTTGGCGTAGGTTCTCTAATACATTCTTATTGAATTCTGGTAATTCGTCAAGGAAGAGTACGCCGTGGTGAGCAAGACTTACTTCTCCGGGGCGTGGGTAAGAACCGCCACCAATAAGCCCAGCATCGGAAATAGTATGATGGGGAGATCGGAACGGCCGGGTCGCAAGCAGCGGGGTGTTTTTGTCAAGAAGGCCTGCAACCGAGTGTATTTTTGTTGTGTCAAGAGCCTCTTCGAGGGATAAATCGGGGAGGATTGTCGGCAGCCTCCGTGCGAGCATTGTTTTTCCCGATCCGGGAGGCCCGATCATGAGGATGTTGTGTCCTCCTGCTGCTGCAACAATCAGGGCACGCTTGATATGGTCTTGGCCTTTTACATCACGAAAATCCATCCCGTATTCCCGGGCGCGTGAAAAAATCGAGGCGATATCGGTGATGATAGGCTCTATAGATTTTGATCCGTCAAGAAAGGCGACAGCATCGGAGAGTGTATCAACAGGATATACGGGGCATGGAGCAGCTACAGCAGCCTCTAGGGCGCATTCGCGCGGTGCAATAATTCCTGCAACTTCGCCAATATCACGCGCGCCAATTGCCATGGAAAGCATCCCTCGCACAGGACGTACCGAACCGTCGAGTGAAAGTTCCCCTACGAGCAGGTATTTTTCTTGCCCTTGAGTGGTAATTTGATTTGAGGCAATAAGAAGCCCAATTGCAATGGGAAGATCGTAGGCAGAGCCTTCTTTTTTAATATCAGCAGGGGTCAAATTAATAGTGATTTTGCGTGAAGGATATTCCCAGCCACAATTTTTTATCGCCGAAAGCACTCGTTCCTTGCTCTCACGGATTGCACCGTCGGGTAATCCTACGATCGTAAAACTGGGAAGCATCTCTGTTATGTCTGCTTCGATTCCTACTTCAAAGGCATCAATTCCGAAAAGAGCCATCGATCTAAGTTTTGCGAGCATAGGGGGCTTTCTGTTAATATCAGGTTTAGTAACGATACAAAGTGCTTGTTATGAGAAACGAGCGCATTCCTTTTAAGGGAAATATGAAGTCAATAGGCTAATTTGATAGACTTTATTTTAACGAAAAACTATAATACTATATATACATTTTTTATATATGCGCTTATATGTGCATATTATTCATGGTTTTTGTTGTTTCTACTACAAAACTACTTTTGCACCACGCGATCTACAATGAAAATTTTGTGGATATGATTCAAAACTCTCAAAAACCATTGCTCCCGCAGCCCATTGGCCTCGACCAAGGTAGCGATCTTGCTTTGGCCCGCAATGTGATTCAGGCGCTTATTCCTCGAACATTGCCCGAAGTAGCTGGGCTTGACATGGCTTCCCTCTTTGTGGCAGGTTCCACGTTGGGTGGCGACCTGTTTGATGTGATCAGGCTCAGTGATGATCTGGTTGCGTTTATCATGTTTGATGTTTCGGGTACCGGGGTAGCTTCTGCGCTTTTGTCGTCTCTTGCAAAGGCCTCGTTTATTCATCACTGTAGCGATGTACAATCGCCCCGTATTGTGCTTACCCGCGTTAATGCCGACCTGCACGAGCAGATAACAAGTGATTATTTCCTAACTGCTTTTGTTGCTGTTCTCGATTTACATAATAATAAATTGACGTATTGTAATGGAGCGCATGCCTGGCCGCTGGTGTATGCCCGTGAATCAAACGCCCTTTCAGCGCTGAAATCATCGGGGCTTTTTGTAGGGCTTTTTAGTGATAGTCAGTACGAAGAAAAAAGCATCTTTTTAAATCCGGGTGACTGGCTTGTGATGTTTTCCAATGGTTTATACCGATTGTTTGATACCGACCACGATCTTGTTGGCAGAAGAGTATTCGAGGGACTGGTGCTTAAAGCTGCGCCTCTGGGTACACTTTCAGATTTTATGGCTGATATTAAGGCGCGCATTGACAATGCACCAGTAAGTTCTCTCGATGATGATATCGCGCTTATTGCGGTGCATTTACAAACGCAATCTCGCATGAGTCTTATTCGGGAAAAACTGGGTTTTGAGGGGATCGAGCCTGTGTATCTGCAGGTGATCCATTATTTCGAAGATATGGATTGTGCAGCGGCAGCCATTTTGCGAGACATGGATGAATTCGGCTACCCCGATGATTCAATCCGCAAAATGAAGATTGCCTTAACTGAGCTGCTTGCCAATGCGATTTTTCATGGTAACAATAAGGATCATTCGAAAAAGGTAACGGTGGGTCATCGTATCAACAAGCATGAGGTGATCGTGTCTATTATGGACGAAGGAGATGGATTCTCTGTCGACAATGTTCCCGATCCAACCCTTCCCGAAAATCTCGAAAAGGATTGTGGCAGAGGAATTTTTATTGTTCGCAATTACGTAGATAGCCTCATATATAACGATTGTGGTAATCGCGTGACTATCGTGAAAAAACATATTCATGGATAACTGCTCATGACTATTTCCCGTATTGGTATAGCTGGCTTTATGGGCAGTGGAAAAAGTTTGGCGGCAACATATCTCATGAGCCGCGGGTTTGCTGTTTTTGATGGTGACGCTATTGCAAAAAAAATCATGAATTCCTCTCAAGCTCTGCAAGAGGGCCTCATAGAATCGTTTGGATCTTCTGTTGTAAATAATCAACTAGTTGATTTTGGGGGTCTTGGCGATAGAGCATTTAAAACTCGCGCATCACTTGAGAAGCTTAACAGCATCGTACATCCAGCCCTTAAGCAGTATCTGTTGGAATTTCTTCCGCAGCAGAAAGGCCCGTGGGTTCTGGATGCTGCTCTCTTGCCTTTGTGGGAGATCGAAGAACTCTTTGATTGTTGCCTCTGGGTGAGTGCTCCTGTCAAGGATCGATTGGATCGTATCCAGATGCGTAATAACCTGAGTCGCGATGTTATACAGGTACGTATGAAAATGCAGGAAGAAATAATTATGGAACCAGAGGGTAATCGTTGGATTGTACTAGAAAATCAATCGACCCCAGATACATTCTATGAGTTGGTGCGTTGCGTACTGTCGCTCACAAAGGAGTTTTGATGTTTTTGTGCGTTAGTAAATTAGCCTGTATGGTATGTATGCTTGCCCTCGTGTTCATTGTTGGGTGTGGCTCAAATGGTGCAAAAAAGCCCCATGGGCCAGCCTGTATCTTTAAAACCGATACCTTGACTGCAGAGAGATCGCGAACCCTGTGTGGCGATTCGGCACTTGCCGATTCAAATGCCCTCGCAGTACTTGCGCGGCTTGTAGTACTATCCGACGCCTACCAAGGTACTCTTGGAAATGTGGAACCGCGAGCACTCGCAGAGCAATTGTCGTTACGAGGTGGGGTAGGGTATTCGCAGGCAGGGGCAACTCTTTTATTGCGTGCAGCTTTGTATGTTTCGATGCTCCCGAGAGTGGGCACAAGCATTTTTAGTGTGTGTCAAGGTGCAGATTCGGTGGTTCGAAGAGGTGTTTCATGCGCTCGATTGGGAGTAGCGACACTGTCAACCGATAGTATGGTGCTCTTAGATGGCCAAAAAAAGCTTCGTCGCGAAGCCATAGAATTAGTGTATTGCAAACTTTTCTCCCTCTCCTCCTCACGTGCCGGTGTGGTGTATGAGTTTGTGTGTGCAGTGTTGTATCCTTCTGCAAAAGCGTTCGATTCTAAGGCGCTGGTTAAAGGGCTCATGTATTCGGCGCAGAATCCGTCTTTGTCAACATCAAAGGCAAGAGCGTCGTCTTCAACGGTTTCGGTTGCTCAAACAACTTCCACAGACGTGCTCAAATTAAGACCTTTGCAATCTATTACCGATACTATCAATCGACACATAACAAACATTAAAGCCGTATACAAAAAGGAGCTTAAACGCTCTGAGAATCTCGTGGGTGTCGTTTGGGTTAATTTTGCGGTCGTGGAAGATGGGGTTGTCGAATCGGTTTCTGTTAAAAAAACGTCTATCGCAGATGAGAAGTTTTTAAAAGAGTTGCTTAACTATTTGCAAACTATTAAATTTCTCCCTGTGGAAGCTAGTGCCGGCGTAATGCATTTTGATTTTCCGTTTGAATTTGCACCCGAATAAACCTATGCTTAAAGAACATTCTTCCTTTATAAAACAAGCTGTTGCGCTTATCGATTGTTTTTTGCTAGCGATCGCCTTTTTGTTAGCATATTATTGTGCTGCTCTTTTAAAACCTTTAGAGCCATTCCTTAATTATTGGATGATGTTTATTGGATTTCTTGGGTTTTATCTGTATTTTGCCTGGTCTCGCTCCCTCTTTTCGCTTTTGCAATTTACCTGGATTCGGCACCTTGTCAGTCGTGTTATCATGATTTTTGTATCGGCTGGAGCTTTAGGTGCAGCGATCCTTTTTATGGTCCCCGATAAATTTCATAGCCGCACGCTCTACCTCTATTTTTTCCTGTTTTCGGGCATTCTCATTCTGGTTGAAAAGATTTTGCTGCGCGCTGTGATTGTGCAAATACGTCGCCATAACCGTAATACTACACCGATCATTCTTTTTGGTCGTGGACGTTCCGCATCATCTATTATTAAAAAGCTCGAAGCGCATCCGGAATGGGGTATTCGCATTGTTCGCATTGTAGATATTGCTGTTTCGGTGCGGGAATTTGAAGAAATACTGAGGTCTATCCATGTTGAGGAGATCTTTTTCTGTATCCCGCGCAGCCTCACCAAAACAGGTTTTAAAATCGATCAATATCTTCAAATTTGTGAAGAGATGGGGCGATCGGCGCGCGTTTTTCTTAATATTCTTGGGTCAACATCGTTTGCCCGATGGCAATATTCTTCGTTTCTCGATTCCCCAACACTGCTCTCCCATACTGTAGAACTTGATCCCGATCAACTTATTTTCAAGCGCATGTTTGATATCGCCCTTTCGCTTGTTGGCATGGGTGTTCTTGTTGCGGTTTTTCCGGTGTTGGCATTTGCCATTAAAACAACTTCTCCGGGTCCCATTTTCTTTAAGCAGGTGCGTGTTGGCAAAAACGGAAAACGCTTCCAAATCTATAAGTTTCGTTCTATGGGCATAGATGCCGAAGTGCGTAAAAAAGAGCTCATGTCTCAAAACGAGCTATCCGGTGCTGTATTTAAAATGAAAAATGATCCTCGCGTTACGTCAATTGGTAAGCTCATGCGTAAATTGAGCCTCGATGAATTACCGCAATTTATTAACGTTCTTAAAGGCGAAATGTCGATGGTTGGCACACGTCCACCAACTCCCGACGAAGTGGCAAAGTACGAAAAGTGGCATCATCGTCGCATTAGTGTTAAGCCTGGAATCACGGGTATGTGGCAAGTGAGCGGACGTAACCGAATCACCGACTTTGACGAAATTGTCCGCCTCGATCTCAAATATATCGACTCGTGGAGCGTCTGGATAGATATCAAGATTGTTTTTAAAACCGTTGTTGTATTGCTCGAGCGCGATCAGGCGTATTAATCTAAAAATAGCGCCTCTTAACAAGTGCCTGGCCAACCACAAAATAGCATCCCGTATCGAATCTGCTAGACTTACCGGGTGGGATTATTCATCACCGGGTTATTATTTCATTACAGTATGCACCCATGATCGCGTCTGTTTGTTTGGTCAAATCGATCACAATGAAATGCAATTGAATAATATTGGAAAGATTGTACAAAATGAATGGGATAAATATTTTGTAATTCGTCGTGAGTTATTGCGCATATGTCAATATATACAAAACAACCCCCGGAATGGGGTGGTGATAGAATTAATAGCAGATCGGAATATAGCGTGGGAGAAACGGATGTGCTATAGGGAGAATTTCAGATGAGTGATTGTTGGAGAATGTTCCGCTTAATGCATCTTTTTTCTTAATAAATCCCCAGAAAGAGAGCACTTGATTTTTTGCGATATTCTACATACCCAGTAAGATTTGTAGATAAAGAGCGTTCTTCGTTTTTTATCCGCACGAGTACCCCGATAATCGCCCACACAACAAATATAATGGCAAATCTTACATTGAGAAGCAGTATGGTTGAAATTGCCTGGAGAATAATTCCACAGTAAATAGGATGTCTAATTATTGTGTAAATCCCACTTTGAATCAACTGATGATTAGTTTGCAGTTCAACCTTGTTAGAAAAGTGGTTCTTAAGCGTTACAATTCCCATAAGCTGAGTAGCAGAACCAACAACAGGAGCAAAAAATAGAGAATCTCTTTTTTCATGTATTCCGTATCTTTCAAAGCCATTTTACATGCAGCATAAGCTCGTTTACTAAAGTGTTTGCAATTGCTCGCGCAGCTCAAGGAGTTCTTTATGGTGCTCAGCTGTAACTTCTGGGTACTTCATGTCAAGTTTTTTTAGTGTGTCCACAACAACCTGAGAAACTATGAGCCGTGCGTTGAGTTTGTCGTCGGCGGGTACAATATACCAAGGAGATGTTTTAGAGCTTGTATGCGAAAAGCATTCCTGATAGGCGTGCTGATACTGCTGCCAGTATTTTCGTTCTTCAAAGTCCGATTGAACAAATTTCCAGCTCTTGTTTTTATTATCAATTCTTTCGATAAAGCGCTTTTTTTGCTCATCTTTGGAAATATGAAGAAAGAATTTTAGAACATGCGTGCCATTTTTTGACAAATGATCCTCAAAATTGGTAATGGAGGTATAACGGTCATTCCAAAGTTTATCAGTCTTTTTGGTATCGATAAATATTCCTTGATTGTGAAGAAATTCCGGATGAACACGTATAATGAGAACTTCTTCGTAGTAGGATCTGTTGAAAATTCCAATGCGACCACGCATAGGGAGTTTGCAGGTTTCGCGCCAGAGAAAATCGTGAGCGAGCTCTTCGGCGCTTGGCTGTTTGAAGCTTACAACTTCTACTCCTTGAGGATTGATTCCCGACATAACATGTTTGATGGCACCATCCTTACCTGATGCATCCATGCCCTGAAAAATGAGAAGCATTGCATGGTTGCCACTCGCATACAAAAGGCTTTGCAAAGCGGCCAGTTCTTTTTTTCTGGTATCCAGGAGGATCAGGTACTCTTCTTTGGATGTATAGAGAGGGGAAACCAGAGTGTCCCATTTTTTAAGGTTTACTGTATCGGATTCTTTGACGCGAAAATCTTTTGTTTGAATCTTCATAGATAAAAAGCCGATCTAGTAGGTTTTTTGACATGCTATGCAATGGCTATTTGCGGTGTAAATAGGTTCCGAATCTCCCGAATAAAGACTTGAAGCGCAGAGGCAGGGTCTAGAAATTTTTGGCATTGTGAAATCCAAACACTAAAGGGGTTGAAAATGTCATTTTTTGTTAAAAAATCTTCCCTTATTAAACATACAATATGGCATTGAGGGCATTCTAGACAGCACTTGATATCTTTATCAATACTGTTTGTTAAGTTTCCCAGAAGCAATAATACCTTTTTTATTTGAAATCGTATAGAGGTACATTCCGGGGGCAATGCCTAAAAATTCGGGATGGGAATAGATGTGCGCAGATGCTGTGCTGATATCTGATTTAAAAGTGACGGAGCGTTTTCCTGTGCATGAAAAGACTTCAATTTTTATGGTATTTGAAGAAATTGCCGATAGATTTTTTAGGGTTGTTGCCCTTGGATGAATAATAATTGAAGATCCACCAAGCCTCTTTGCTAGCTGCGCTTCATGAATATTTTGTGGTACGAGAGTAGATGGTTTCATAGTTTCAAACCATTTTCCCAAAGAATTCTTTGTAGGCAATTCTGCGGTGGGTAAACCCACGATATTGATGGTTAAGGGCGCACATGATGCAGGCAGGTACGAGATGTTTTTAAGAGATTTGAGGTTCCAGAAGGTCGACCAGGCCCCGCTATTAAGCCCAAGGTCCGATCCACCCACACAGCGCCACAACCGGTTACCTTCTCCACAGTCAATATTGGTAAAAACATTCCCATACGGTGCTTTTTTGTGGTGGTCAAAACAGATGTCCTTCCCTTTCCCGTTAGAAAAACATTTCCAGCAGAATTAGCTCCTTCTACCGAAATGTCATGCACATAGCTCATGCGAAAATCAAAACCAGTAACCAGATTGTCGCTTCCGACAATTGAAATGCCATGATGTCCATTGCATCCTGAAGTTGTTTGATATTTGTTAGCAGTATATGCAGCTTTCGTAGAGGTTAAAACTACTCTTTTAATGGTGCAAAAGATACCACTACAAAAAAGTCCGCCTTCTGCGTTGTATCTATTTGCACAATGGGCGATACCATGCGGGTACTTTGAAGACCAAGCGAAGTCATAGAACCAGGAGTGTTATTGTAAAGCCAAGTTGCCAGCGATTTAGCTGAGTCATCTTTTAGGTTGCTGCTATGGCATCGTTGAATGCTTTAGTATCATCGGTGAGGCTATCGCCCTTTGCTCCAAAATCCCGCACATTAGTTTTTGTGGCAAGCTTGGGTATTGCTTTTTCTCCGCTAGCATATCCGGCATAGCTTACGTCGGGTAATCTGCTTGTAGGGCTCCATTTTTCGCCATTTGTTCCCCAAAGGTCGAGTTTTCGGCCTGGGAAAGGCCAAACAGGCCAAGGCATATAGGAAGACGGTTCGTGCTTGGCGGTATAGTTCTGATGTGTTAAGAGATAGGTGATTCATGAATTGTCCCGACCTTGCTACGGATGAAGTCTTATTTCGATGTCAACTTAAATACCCCGTCCCAATTTTCCCCCGGGCCTGCAAGCTTGTATTCGTTGCATCGGTCAATAAGAATTCGGCTCGGGGAAATATGATGCGCGGTGAAGCTTCTGTTAGGTTCCATTTCTTCGCATTCGGAAAGAACGAGTATTGCTTCATCCCATTTTTGTGCGTAGTATAAGGCAACTCCATCATTATAGCGGGAGAGCAATTTTTGCTGTTCTTCGGTAATTTCTTTTTTTGGCGCAACCAATTCATAGATCGTGACAGGCTCGCTTTTTCCAACAACGGTGATTTTATCGAGCTGCCGGGTTGCGTATTCATCGTTTACAAGATCGTAAGTCATATTCGAGATCATGGTAAAAACTCCGTATTGCTTGGCAGCGCTTTCGAGTCGTGCCGCCAGGTTAACTGCATCTCCCATCATGGTATAGTTCATGCGCACTGCAGAACCCATGTTGCCTGTGACAATGGGGCCAGTGTTGACGCCAATACGCATACGCATGTCATGCACGATTTGCGGCCATTTGTCTCCTTCGGAGATCCATTTCTTGCGCAGGTCGCCCAATTTGCTTTGCATATCGAGGGCAGTTTGGCATGCACGCTTGGCATGATCGGGTAATTCCACCGGGGCTCCAAAGATTGCTATAATTGCGTCGCCCTCGTATTTGTCAAGAGTTCCGTAGTGGCTTAAGAGAATGTCGGTCATGGCACTAAGGTATTCGTTTAAAAGCTCAACAAGACGGGTAGGAGAACCAAGCTTTTCCGAAAATGTAGAAAATCCCTGAATGTCGGTAAAATACGCTGTGCGAATACCTTCGTCACCTCCCAAAGCAGGTACCTGTTTGTTCTTATACATCATATCGATAAGTTCGGGAGAGAGGTATCGTTTGAACGTTGACTGAAGGAACTTTCTGTCTTTTTCTTCGGTAACATACCGGTACGCCATGATTGCAGTAAAGGCAAGTATGATAGATAGAACAGGTCGTGCAATTTCGATCCAGAGATGGTTTGTACCAAATACACTCATTGCTATAAGAAAATAAGCGACAATGGCAACAACCGTAAGAATTGCCCCGTACAAAGGCTTGACCATAAAACCAATAAAGCCAATGAGAGAGCTTATGATAAGCAGTACCGCAAAATTTTGCCAGTCGGGCAAGCGTGTGATAAAAGTATTAGTGATAAATGAATTTATGAGTGATGCATGGATTTCCACGGCAGGGTAAATTTTTTCGTGAGGAACAGGCTTGATATCAAAGAGGTCGGGTTCTGTAGATCCAACTATGTAAATCTTTCCTTCCAGATCTCCTTGTGCACGATCAAGCATGATATCGTAGTAACTATAATACGGAAAAGGCTTTCCTTTAGGACCAAAATAGGTGATGATGTTCTGATTGTTTTCGTCGAGCGGAATGCGCACGGGGTTGCCAAAGTCCATCCGTGATCCTTGTGGAATCTCCGCAATAATGTCCCATGAGGTGCTGGCAAGTTGTTTGAGTGTTGCTTCGCGCAATACGGGAATAGACGAAATGAGCTTGTTGTTTTTGTTACTTACTGTAAAGCTATGAAAAATGAGTTTTTCTGGGCCGATAGCATAATTTTGGGCTTCTTGATACGTGAGGCGCGAGAGCGTTTTAATGTCAAGAGTGTTGAGATAATATTCCTGATCTCCATAGGGCGCTCGCAAAATCCATTCTGCATCGGAAGGGTGTGCTAGTATAACATCGGGTGCAAGCACAAGTGAATCACCTGCTTTACACGTTGGAGCTTTTTGAAGCATGCCAGCAAGAAGGAGCTTAACCAAAGGATCCGGAAACCGGCCGCAATGCAGTTCGAGAAAGCTTACATTAGATTCATCGCGACCTGCTTTGCAAAATGTTGTTATGGCAAGCGATTGGCCTGGCTTAAGAGCTGCTATGTCGGCATGAGCATCAATAATTGCTTTAACTTGCGGGGCGGTAACATTGGGATATGAGAAGCTTAAACTGTTCTGTTTGTCTTTAAAAATTTTGAATGGTCTTCCAATGTCAAGGTACTGTTTAGGAACGAGTCGAATCTCCTCTGTTGGAGTAGCAAAGAGGCTTGCAACCGTACGAATACTCAAGGGGAGATACATCGAATTAAAATCACCAAAGGCGAAAAACACCGGGATATGCCTCACCGAACCATCTTCGTCGGGAACAATGTTGACATAGGCTATATCTTTGGCTGCGTGGGCAATTTCGGGGAAAATACCATCGATAATAGGCTTTTTATTGGATGGGTTGAGTACCTGATTTTTTTGAGCAGGATCCAGAGAGAATGTGGAACTTGGATGCAGATTGTTATGCCAATCTATGGTCATTCGTTCTGCTACTTGCGAAAGAGCGAAACTGGGGTAATCGCTTTTGTTGGACATTCGAACGCCAAAGGTGACATTGCCGGCTTTGATGGCAGCAGCTTCGAGCTGTTTGTCGTAGTTGATCGTAGAAATGATCGCTTTTCTCACGGGATCGGAGAGGGGAATACTTGGGTCTATCTCGATACTTCGTTTAAGCAATTTGTCAAGACGCGTGGCATGGTTTTTATCTTCTGGATCAAAAAAGAGGATATCAAATACAATAGATGCCGGAAAATGGCTTGCGAGAGATTCAATGAGTTGTGCATGAAACGATCGATCCCAATTCCAATACACACCAAGCTTTTGCAGGCTACGTCCATCGATGTTGACAATGTGTATCCCGTTATCATCTCCATCATCTACTTTTTTCTGAGAGGGGTTAAAGGTAGGATCAAGTTCCCAGATATAGCGCATATCGTAGGTCTGATTTTCGAGGCGATCGATTACTCTCGAAAAGAAAAAATTAGTAAAGAGGGCAATGATTATTCCCGCAATTCCACCAATGAGAAGTCCCCTTAAAAGCCGATTTAAAAAACTCATACGCTAAAGTCCTTAGTGCTGATGGTTCCTTAGGAACGGTTATAAAAACAGTTTTTCAAGCATACCTACATTATAGAACAATGTTGTGCAAAAAAACAAGGTATAGGAAGAGTAATGGGGTGTGCTCGATGTATTTTTTAATTTTGCTCTGGGAATGGTTGGTAGCGGAAAGGTAGATTAGGTTTTCATGGGCTCATTTTATTTCGAAACCTTTGGATGTCAGATGAATGTTGCAGATTCTGATAGCGTATCATTGGCCTTGATGCATCGTGGTTATACGCGTTGCGAGACAGCACAGGAAGCTGATTTATTGATAGTGAATACGTGCAGTGTGCGAGAGCACGCGGAGGTGCGCGCTAAAATGCGACTTTCGCAGTTTGCTGCCCTTAAGCGGTCATCGCAATCTCCCAAGAAACTTTGGGTGATTGGATGTATGGCGGAGCGTGCAGGCGATAGCCTTCGCAAAGAAATTCGTGGAATTGATGCAGTTATTGGTGCTACCCGCCTCGAATTTATCGATCAGTTTATAGATGGCTTGCTCCCCATTTCTGGGGGTGAAAAAGTACCGGCTGCCCTGGCGCAATCGGGGCCATCTATTTTTGTTCCTATTACGCGGGGATGCGATAACTTTTGTACCTATTGCATTGTCCCCTATGTCCGAGGACGCGAACATTCCATTCCGGCAGCCGATATCGAAACTCAGGTACGGCAGCGTGTTGAACTTGGGGCGAGGGAAATTACGCTTTTAGGTCAGAATGTAAATTCGTATCGCGAAAATGATTTGGGTTTACCTGCACTTTTACGACGGCTGGAAAAAATAGACGGGCTCCTCCGAATTAGGTTTACAACATCGCATCCTAAGGATTGCAGTCTTGAACTGCTTGATACTATGGCTGCTTCGAACCGAATTGTTCACCATATGCATGTGCCGGTACAAGCTGGTTCCGATCGTGTCCTTGATGCCATGAATAGAGGTTATACAAAAACAACATATTTGAAACTGATTGACGCAATAAAAACACGCATGCCTCATGCCGATATTACTACCGATGTTATGGTAGGCTTTCCATCCGAGACAGAATCGGAATTCAAAGAGACACTCGATCTTTTTACGCAGGTTCAATATACTCAGGCATTCATGTTTGCATATTCTCCCCGAGAAGGCACCGTTGCAGCACAGCACAAAGAATCTATATCCGAAGAAGAGAAAAAAACTCGTTTAGCAGAGCTTATTGATATACAAACGGCTATCACTAAGCGTAAATATCAGGAGATGGTTGGGCAGAATACCCGCGTTTTGATCACCTGCCAGCAAGATGGGCGTGATAGGCTCTGGATGGGGCAGAATAGCGGCTCTAAAAAGACTTTATGCAGCGGCGAGAATATTGCTCCCGGTGATTTACTTGATGTAAAGGTCGTTCGATCTACTGGTATGACCCTCATGTGTGAAAGGATTTCATAATGCGCGGTTTTTCTTTATTGCTTGTATTTATACTTGCCTTTTGTGCGGCGTGTATCGGAATCCTTACCTTTTTACAGCCGGCATTTCATGCCCCTGCCGGGATAATTATTTTTTCGTATCATACTAAAGAATATCCGGTGTATTATTTCATTTTGGGCGCGCTTGCGCTTGGTGGAGCGATAGGATGCTTTTTGGCACTCTACTATCGTGTCCGGTACGGATTAATGCTTTCTAAAGCAGATAAAAACATTGCTTCTCTAGAACAAACACTATCAGATCTTACCATCGCTCAATCGCATGCGCCATCCTTTGTTGTTCCCACACCCCCCAGTGAGGTTCGTGGATGACAAAATGGAACTATTTTTTGAGCCATGTTCACTTGCAAACACAGTGGAGCATAGCCTGTATTTTTTTTGTTTCTACAATAACGTACGCTGCAGGTTCAGAAGCGAACCCGATTTCGCGTATCGATAGCTCATGTCAAAAATGTGCTGCTGTGTATAAAGCCGATTCAAGCAATTACAAGGCACTGCTCATGATTGCTGCGTGTACTTCCAAAAGCGGTGCTGCGCTTGAGATGTATAAACAGATTACGGCTACCGATTCGGTATCCGATTCAATTCGTTCGATTGCTTTTATGCGAATAGGTTATTATTATTTACTTAAAGAAGAATTTGCGACTGCCCGGGATCAGTTTTCGGAGGCATGCAGGTTTGCACCTACTGCCGAGTGTTCTCAGATAGTGCGAACCTGTGACGCCTATTTACAAGGGCAGAAAGTCAAGAATTCTGCCGATGCGGTGGCTGACAATCTGTCGTCGTATACATTACAGATCGGATCGTTTTCGGTTATCGAAAACGCGAATGCTCGTGCAAAACAGCTTGAGCGCATGTTTGTTGATGTTAGTCAGAATGTTGAAGTAAGTAAATCGACGGTTGCAGATAAGGTGTTTTTTCGGGTGAGAGTTGGGACATTTCCATCGCCTGCAGAAGCATTGGTGTTTGGTGAAAAATATTTAAAAAGTCACAAAATAACTTTTACTGTGGTTCGAGAATAATCGCATTTCTGGAGGATATGTGCAGTACGAAACCGTTATTGGCCTAGAAATTCATGCACAATTGCTGACCCGATCCAAGATTTTTTGTTCTTGTCAAGCGGTCTTCGGGTCCAAGCCAAATACCAATGGATGTCCTGTCTGTCTTGGCATGCCTGGTTCGTTGCCGGTGCTCAATAGGAGTGTCGTTGAAATGGCAATTCTTATGGCGTGTGCTGTGGGGGCACAGGTTGCACCTAAATCGGTCTTTGCGCGTAAAAACTATGTATACCCCGATCTTCCTAAAGGATATCAGATTTCACAGTTTGATCTGCCGTTATGTAGCAATGGTCATCTTGACATAGAGGTTGAGGGTGTTGCTAAAAAAATAGGGATTACCCGTATCCATCTCGAAGAAGATGCTGGCAAATTAGTGCACGATCTCGACACGGCGTCTCTTTTTGATGTCAACCGTTGTGGAACGCCCCTTATTGAAATTGTGAGTGAACCCGATATGCGTTCACCCGCAGAAGCATACGCTTATCTCTCGTCAATTAAAAGAATTTTAGAATATTTGGGTATATGCGATTGCAATATGGAAGAAGGCAGTTTGCGGTGCGATGCCAATGTTTCTATTCGGCCTCTGGGCACAACAAAGCTTGGCACCAGAACCGAGCTTAAGAATATGAATTCGTTTCGCAATGTCGAGAAAGCAATAGCCTACGAGGTTGCACGACAAACCGATATTCTCGAAAATGGGGGAGCTGTTGTTCAGCAAACATTTTTATGGGATGCAGATAAATCGTGCACTATCGCAATGCGTTCGAAAGAAAATGCCGATGATTATCGCTATTTTCCCGATCCCGATCTTGTGCCGCTGTTAATACATGAGCATGAAGTTGAGGTGATCAAAAATAAAATGCCAGAATTGCCCCAAACGCGGTGTTCTCGTTTTGTAACAGCGTATGGGCTTACCTTAGAACACGCTGCGGTTCTTACCGATTCGCGAGATGTTGCAGATTACTATGAATCGGTTATCAAAGAGGGGGCTGATCCTCGCACTGCTGCAACTTGGGTACTTGTCACAGTGCTAAAATGTGCCAAGGATAAAAAATGCCTGGTATCAGACCTTACGCTTACTCCTCTGCGCCTTGCTCAAATAGTGTCACTCATGGTCGCAAATACCATTTCTGCATCTGCTGCAAAAATAGTAGCCGAAACAGTTGAATCAACGGGCAAAGAACCTAACGATATTGTAGCAGAACAAGGTCTTGGTCAAATTTCCGATACCATTGCATTAGAAACTGCCGTTCGTCAGGTTATAGATGCAAACCCAGCCGAGGTGACTCGCTTTAAGGGTGGTGATTCTAAACTCATGTCTTTTTTTATGGGGCAAACCATGAAGGTCATGAAGGGTAAAGGCAACCCCAAAGAAATATCAGCAATTCTTGCGAGGTTACTTGCATGAAAAAGAGTGCGTGGCATCTTCTTGTTATGGGTAGTTTGCTGGGAATACTTTTTTCTGCGCCCTGTAGTGCGCTTGCCATTGCCGATAGCCTTGTTGTCAAATCTGATACGAGTCGGTCAATTGCACCTGTAAACGCAGCCCCACTCAAAGACAAAAAACTTACGGTGGTCAAGCGCCCTCACAGCTATTTTATGCAGGTGTATGCTGCTGCTGGAATGATGGCCTTTATTGCGCTTATCCTAACGTCTTCTCAGGAGTGGAATCCTTAAGAGATTCTTTTCCGAGACGTACCTGGTCTTATTTTCTAAATCTCTCGTGCCTCTTTCAAGGAATTCAAAATTGTCAATTAACAATGATGCACTCATCAAAAAGGCTGTAGAATCTTTTGCTGCACTGTATGGTAGTGCCCCACAGGCATGTGCTATGGCACCTGCCCGTGTAGAAATTTTGGGCAATCATACCGATTACAATGAAGGCTATACGCTCTCGGCTGCCATTAATCGATATACTGTGGTTGCCCTTGGGGATAGCCCCGATGGCTTGTTTCGCCTGTGCACAGAGGGATCAGAGGTGTCGGTAGTACACGAATTAACGGTGCAACCAGATCATGCTTGGGTCAATTATCCTTTGGGCGTTTATGCGATCATGCAACAAACGTTTCCGGTGCTGCGGCCTTTTTCTCTTTTTGTAGCTGGGAATATCCCTTTAGGGGCAGGATTAAGTTCCTCGGCGTCGTTTGAAGTTGCCATGGGTTTGGCATTGCAAAAGATTTACAATCTCGATATTGCTGCAGAATTGATGGCAAAGATCTGCCAGCAAGCTGAACACACGTGGTGTGGGACGAAATGTGGATTGCTGGATCAGTACAGTGTTTTGTTTGGCAAACAGGATCAGTTGCTGTGTACCGAATACCGGGGCCTTACCCATTTTACGGTTCCACTTGGCACGTCAGATCTTACGCTTTGCATTACCCCGTCGGGAGTTAGCCATTCGCTTGCAACATCTGCATATAACGATCGACGAAGAGAATGCTTTGCAGTAGCTGAATATTTTACGCGTAAATATTCCCAAAGAAAAACCCTTCGTGATATATCCAGTGCGGAACTGCTTGCCGAAAGAGAGCACCTCGATGCAGTTGAATTTAAACGTGCGATGCACATTGTGAGCGAAGACGATCGGGTTATTTCTGCTCAGTCAATGCTTGAACTACAGGATTATGTCGGATTTGGAAAGCTTTTTTTCGACTCTCATGAAAGCTCTCGTAGCTGTTTTGAAAATTCGTGTGACGAACTTGATATCCTGGTTGAAGGAGCCAAAACAATTCCGGGGGTATTAGGTTCTCGTTTGTGTGGAGGAGGGTTTGGTGGGGCAACCATTTCTCTTGTTGAATCACATGCTGTCGAGGCATTTACAGAGGCTATTAAATTGTATTATCATACGGCAACCGGTCAGGATGTCGTGGTTCATTGTGCTTCGGTTGCAGAGGGCGCAAAAGTACTAGAGGTTTAAGAAGATAGGTCTATGAAAATTTAGTCGCCGCAGAGCGAATATCTCGAGGAACATCGCGAAGATTATTATAATGCGTTACGCATTATTACCCAAGAAAAAGACTGGAATACCTGGATTGAATTCTTTCTTGAAGCTGTTTCCGCTTTTCTGATAGTATGATTCAAAAGTCGAATTCAACTCAATTTTTTGTAACGTCAAGACAAAACTATCCCACTGTTTGATAAAACGACAATCTAACTAAAAAAGGCGTTCATGGATGCACTTCACAAATTCTCTTCCATTGAGAATCGCTTGGAATGCATATTGAACATTCCAATGAGCCTATTACCCTTTACCTGTAAACATCAGGAACAATTATGAGCAATTCACAGAACTTTCATCAATCTTTTTGGAATGATGTGACTTTTGTTCAGAAGTATCTTAATGACAGCGACACTTATTTTCCCCAACGCAAAACGGTTCTATCCATGATCCAATTCATTTATCAGAATCTTTTGAAGAAAACTAATAAAAATCATCATATCGTCGATTTTGGATGTGGCAGCGGAATCATATCGCAGATATTGCTAAGAGTTGATCCTGATATTCAGATTACTTTGGTAGACGGCTCATTAAAAATAATGGGATTTTCCTCAATTTTGATCCTGTGCTCTCCACATCCAGAACCATGGAGAAATTTGAACTGCAGCTATGGAAAGAATGGATTGCTCAATCCGAGGCTGCATTAAACCGGGTGTCAAAAAAATCGCTCGATTATATCCCGGCACAATATAAAAACCATAAAGATAACGTCCCGAGTTTGCTCGATACACAACTAAAAATGCTTAAAAACATTGGTTTCCGTGACGTTGCTGTGTTTTATAAATATGGTATGTTTGCTTTGTTTGGCGGTCAAAAGACAAAATAGGCTTTGAAGGAGAGTTGATATGTTTATCTATAATATGTTATTTAACAATATGGAAGCCAATTGCGGGAACATAGCGGTTGACGATAAGTAAGCATCCGGTGAACCCCGTCTTTATAAGGCACTGTTGCCTATGGGAGTTATCGCTGATTATTTGAAAATCAGTATCTCACCGGTCGCTCGTCTGGTTAGACGAGGCAAAAAAAATGTGGATTCTTAAAGATCAATAAGGATAAAAGGATAGTCCGTCCCCCTCAACCCCTCACAAAATTGCTTTGTGGTGGTGGAGAGAAATTACTCTTTGCCACCATTTTTTTATATATTAGAAGATATTTTTGTAGCCCGCGGCTTAATAAAAGGGCTAAAATATCAGGTTTAACTTGGGCAAGATATACTCAAATACTGATCCACCCCTTTTGCACATGCAACGATTTTCTTAAGAAGAGATTCCCGGTAAATTGAATTATTAAAAGTTGCATCTGTACGTGAATTAATTGGATGTTCAAGATGATACTGTATTCCACTGAAGAAAAGATTCTGCCGCCTGATTCCCGCGTTCAGCAGCCGGACTACAAATTCATTATCCTCACACCCCCAACCACTCATTTCTTCATTATAGCCATTGATCAAAATCGAATCGGCTCTCCAATAGGCCAGAGTCGATCCCAAAACGCCCTTGAGAGAACTATTGGTTGCATACGCACGAAACAAAGGGAGTGTTGAAATCCAAGGTAGTCGAAGAGCATTTCCTTTTTTCCTTTCCTGTAAGTCTCTCATGGACGGAATTTTGGTAGGATTATTAAGCAGATATTCAGTTGCTTTTTTAGTAAAATATGCGCGCCTCCCGGCACTGAAGAAATTTACCTTTGCAAAATGTAAATGATCCGAAATAAAATTTTCATGCAGAATTGTATCACCATCAACTTGGATAATATAAGGTTTTGCTGCAACTGCAATAGCTTTATTGAGAATTATTGTTTTTCTGAATCCCTGATCTGCATGCCAAACGTGTAAACAAGGAAAAGAGGTGCTCGCTTTCTTGGCAAATGCATCAACTACATTTTTAGTTTCAGGCTCAGATCCATCATCTGCAATGATAACTTCTTGAGGTAATTGAGTTTGTCGCAAAATCGAAGATAGACAACATTCCAGAGCGTGCGGCCAATTATAGGTTGTGATAATGAGAGAACATGCTGTCAAATGTTTCATAGAATTATTTAGTAGAGGCCTGTTATATTGTAAATAATAATTTGGATGAAGGCGATTTTTAAAAAATACTATTATTTGGGTAGCATATTCAATTGTTGTCTCACAAAGAACTTGAATCGATCAAGGATCGCTAAAAAGAATTTCAAATAAAACGAGAAAATTCCCTGTGTTGACAGATGAGTGTGCTTTTAATCCTGCCGTCATTCTCGGGTGCTTTCCTCCCGTAGAAAAGCACCCCTAATAAAATTGGGGGGCGAATTGGGGGACGGACTATTATATTTGGTTATTCATTCTCCGCCACACCCAAAGACAGGAGCACGCACATGCCACGAATGGCTCGCCTGGATGCCCCAGGGTCTCTCACCCACGTCATGGCTCGAGGTATCGACGGCCGAGTCATCTTCAGTGATGACGACGACCGACAGGAGTTCATCCGCCGCTTGAGCGCGAGCCTGTCCATATGTGGATTCAAATGCCTGGCGTGGTGCCTCATGGACAACCACTATCACTTCATGCTGCGAACAAACGAGAAGCCTCTCAGCGCCCTCATGCGTCGGCTCAACGGTGGCTATGCCCGGTGGTTCAATCACAAGAACAGCCGTAGAGGCTATCTATTTCAGGACCGCTTCAAGTCTGTCTTGTGTCAAGATCAGGAATACGCCAAACAACTTATCCGATACATCCACCTCAATCCGTTGCGTGACGGGATGGTGCGGTCGGTCGCGCAACTGGGTTCGTGGCAGTGGTGCGGACACGGGTATCTTCTCGGGAATCCCGATTCTCTTGGAAAGGGATTCCAGGACCGTTGGGAAGCGCTCCGTCGATTCGGGCAGACACCCAGGAATGCCGTGTCCGCCTACCTATCGTACTTCGCTGATGGAGTTGACGCGCAGCATATTGAGAAGTCCGGTGATCTTCCGTCGGAGGGAGAAACCGAGATTGCCGGATCGCACAAGGGGTGGCCAGCCGTCGTGGGTGACCCCGAGTTTGCCCGGGAGGCAATGGCGAGCCACCGAACTTCGACTTGGCGGAAGCATCGCCAAACAGATTACCGCGGGACGCTGACAAAGATCGCCCGGCAGATTTGCGCGGAGTTTTCGGTCTCCGAGGATGACCTTCTTCGGCGTGGATGGAACAACGCCAGAGCGACAGCTCGATCCGCATTCTGCTACCGCGCACACTTCGAAGAACTGCTGCCGTTATCCGCCATTGCCGACTTCATGGGCATCACGATGTCACCGGTCCTTCTGCTGGCGCGGAAGGGGAAATCGTCCCTATCCAATGCCGTAAACAACCAAATAAAATAGTCCGTCCCCAAAAACGTCCCCAAAAAACTTGCTCGAATATAAGATCCAAGCCTTGGCCGGATCGTTCAACCAATCCAGCTTTCTCGAAAACTTCTGCAAGCCGTTGATTTCTCCACGCACGGCTGAATATAACGTTTTTCGGGGTAATGCCGGGCAGAAAACCGCCGGGACTCTCTATCAGAAATCCATCTGGTGAGGCAGTAATAAATATTACCTGTCCGGAAATTGAATAATCACGGTGGGTAACAGCATTTAAAACCGCTTCCCGGATGGAGCGTTCATCAAAAGCAAACACTTCTCGCTGAATGAATCCCTGTTGGAATGGAGTGCGGATGTTGCGGCTTTCGAGTTCTCGCCAAATCTCGTTCACAATCGTCAAGAATGATTGCCGCCATTCAAAAACAATCTCAGCCTGGGGCAATATAAATAAGCCCGGACGACCCTATTTTATGAGAAACTTCTGGCTATGCGTCTCATTCCTCTCACTCACATTCAATAAGTACATGCCACTCGACAGATTAGAATTCACCTGTGCATACGATGAACCCACTGCAGTCTGCCGATGGCAAAGCCGTCCACGCATATCCCGGATTTCGATAACAGCATGCGTAGTCTGCCGGTTAAAATCTATGGTTAACTGCCCGGATCGACTATTTGGATTCTGATGTACACCAAGAAGGTTTGGAGTCTGATTTTCTGATTTTAATATGGTGCCGGTTGTTCCTGCCGCATCAGTTGGATTAACCGTCTGGAATTCATTCGCCCCCACAGCACCACGCACATTATCAAAATAACAAAGGAATGGACGTCCGGGAGAAGGTTTCTTTGCATAGGGCCCAAACTTCCAGAGAAAGTCACCCGAAGTTACTCCATTGTATCCGGTTGCCTGTTCAACTTTTTTCACGCCGTTGAGCCAAACTTCAACTTTGCCCCCTGTAGAGAGCCATTTGAGGTGAATGACAATGTCATGCCATGTATCCCATACCATCGGGCCAATTATGTATGTGCTACTACCTTTAACGGCAAGCGAATAGGAGCTCCCTTCTTTTTGAATATTGATAAACCAGAGAGGGTCGCTTGTGGCACTATGGCTAAAAATCTGATTGATGTGTTCGCAATCCGTTGCCGTCCAATTCCATGTGGTAGCCCAGGTACCGCCCCGTTCAGTGCTTGGATAGAAACTATACCCCACCCAGAAATCGTCGCCGTAATTGAATGCATGCTTTTTCATCACTTCATTTCGACGGGCGGTGCAGTTTCCGCCACCATAGTCCCACGTATCATTTTCATATTTAACAAGTTTTAATGATTGATTTCCAGTGCGAGCTTTGTTCCCAACCACTTCTTGTCGTTTTTCAGTTGAAGCGTTATCACAGGAACAGCCGTTTGATCCTGCACAATATTGTTGCAAGTCAAACGGGGGGGTTATATCAGTAGTTCCGAGTGGAATCGATTCGAAATCAGTACCAAATTTTAACACGGCAAACGCATCTGAAAACAGACAAACACTTGCTACCGAAAAACCGATGAACAACGCTCTTCGCAAAATCAATCGTCTTGGCGCACTCATAATAACTCCCTTTTTCTGGTTCCCGTTGAAATGGAAGGAGGAGCAAAATTCTTTTTGTCAATCTGTTTCAAAACCAGGGCACTACTGCTTTACGTTGACAATAGATCGTTTAACAACCGTCCCGGTATTTTTATCTGAAATGAGGTAAACACCCACTTGACTAACGCTATTTGTATTGATACGTTTTCCTGAAATGGAGAAGTACTGGGCGTTTTGTTCATATGTTCGGATGTTTTGTGCAAAAAAGGCTGGTGAATATCTTGTATTTGTAGGCAAACCCCCTCCTTCTGTATTTCTCAACATTCTGGAACGAAGTTTCCAAAGATTGTTGGTGGCTGGATCGCCCTTTGCCCAATCGGCAGTTTCAAACCGTTCATCGATAAAAGCAAGGGAATAACCCGCTTTTTGTTTGAGCCCATATTTTAATGGATCCCAGAATGGTGTTAATCCGTTATCTGATTCAACGCATCTGGCATATGTGTTGAAAGCATCATAGAGGTCTCCAAAAGCGAAGCGGTACCACAAATCCAATAATTCCCTTAATTTTGCCTGGTTTTGATTGGTTGGACTCAAGATATCCCAATTGGAACTGCCGCCATTACGGGCAGCATGGGTGAAGTTAAACATCGTATTAAAGGCATGTGCCATAACTATTATTCCATGCACTCCGTCACGACGTCTTAATTCGTCGGAGTAGCCAAAAGCATCAGGAACCGAGGTGCATTTGGAATTGCGGGGATAGCCAAAAATATCGACAATGTTTTTGTAGCCTCTGTTTTTTTTGCCACCTCCATAAGCCATAACGTCCCAATAGGCATCAACTCCTGCTTTGTCTTGAAGTATCAAACGTATGAGCAAAGCCTGGCCAAATGAGGCGGTTCCCCGGTTAGCATATCTGTTTTCGTATAATTGCTCTTCGTCATCCCACAGAACCGAGGCAAATCCACTAAGCCACGTGTCAACTTGAGTGCGGGTACTCGTAGGTAAATCGTAACGAATAGCATCATACGAGGGGAATGCGCCAAGTATCCAATAGCGAAGTGTAATGTCGCCTTCGTACCAATCGGGAGAGGAATACTGTTGGTTTTTCACCCAAGTACTTAGTTTCCCTTTTTGGGTCAAAAAGAGCCACCATTTTGCAGAAAAGTCGATGTAAGGTTGCATTTCTGGGTTGGTACTACCGTTGTATTTTCCATGCTTCAATGCAAAATAGACCGCAGCGGTATGTTCCAACCCTTGATCCAATTCACTAATCCAGCTTTCGGTATGGCTAATTTTATTGATGGCAGGATTATATCCGCTTAGGAATTGATCCGCTACAGCCCGAATGTCTTTAAAATGGGGGGAATTATAAAGCTCGATACCTTCCTGGGGTGTCATGTATACCCACCACGTGCGTTCGGTCTGCGACATAGCCGATCTCGATAGTAAAAAAGCCAGTAAAACAACTTTCATTGCTGTTATTCCCTTCATAGGAACCCACCTTCTGTTTAAATAAGGATCAGGACTTAATTAATTCCACACTAATTTCCCCCCGCGTTGTCAGGCTACCTACCTAACATACGCTGCCTGCGGCACATTTTCACGACGGTTTAGGGGGAAAAATCCGACAATTTCCGAGATTTGTCGACATTTCTGGCGATTATCGGTTGTTGCGGTACTTTCGCGGGGTCATGCCATAGTGGTTGCGGAACACGCGCGTAAAGTGATCGGGCGTGCCATAGCCGCACTGCAGGGCGGCCTGACTGATGTTGATGTCAGGATTGCCCAACAGCTCTTTTGCTCGCGCCATCCGCCGTTCGTTCAAGAGCTGAACAAACGTTTGCCCGACCAACTCACCGAACTTGCGCCCGAAGTAGTCTTTGTTGAGCCCAACACGCCGAGCAACCATCTCGATGCACAACTCCTCGTTGTCGAGGTTATCGTCAATGAACTTGATGGCGGCCGCAACCATCGGATCCGTCGAGATCACCGGCGCAAGATCGGGAGCATCCTTGGGGGATCGTCGGCGCCTTGGCGCGACCAGAAAGGCGGCGACCACCACACATACTCCTACCAGGGCAGCAATCAAACCGAGGGTAGACCCTTGGACACGCTCGTCGTCGAGGACAAGCGATCCCCACTCGCTCGGGTTCTCGTGATTGTGGGGCTGCCCGGCCCATCGGGCGAGTGTGCGTGCTCCATCGACACTCTCCCGATCGACCATGTAAAGGTCAAACCCTAATGTGTCTCCCGCAGCCACGTCTGGTTTGAGAACCGACCATGGAAGGTGAATTTTTGTGACCGAAACACCGGAGTCGGCTGATGTGTCGAAGGTTGTCGCCACGTTGATACTGTCTAGGATATTGTAGTGTTTGGCATCGCGTGCATTCAGTCGATACGCATTGACCGACCCCCAACACGACACACTGACGATGATGTCGTCCAAAACGATCGCTTCACCCCGGTCTCGGGCGGGGTCGAGGAACACGATGAACCCGTCGTCCAGATAGAGTCTCTGCATCGCTTCGTAATCCGTGGTCGTGTCCCAACTCGGTTGGCCTTCAGACGTGAAGCGAGAAAAGAGGCGGTCGTCGCGCGATCGCAGGGCGATGAAGAGTCCGGTTGCGGTCCAGCATACATGCACAGCGTACCGGTTGTCTCCGTTCACATAGACGATAGTGGGGTCACCGGGCCATTCAGTCTCCCCGAACTTACCGTCGATTACAGGGTCGCGGCGCACTCGATCTGCGCTCGCTGTAAGCGTGGAGTACTCGATATGACGGTCGAGGGCAGCCCGGACCCACTGCGAACTGCCATGTTTCCCGGCACTATCCTCCGCGACGCACCAGAACCCAAGTCGGCGCATCGGCTGATCCAAGATTCGCGAGCAATCCCAAATGACCTCATAAGGCGGGGTGGAATCCCATCCGATGGTATCGGTGGTACCCTCGCGCAGCCGCTGCGGCCCCTGGTAGTTCACAAAGAAACCGACGGTCCTGACCCCGGCTTCGCCGCCCGTTGCTTCTGCCCGAATCCTGATTGCGTCGCTGCGGAGCATAGAGAACTGGGCAGGCTCGATGAGACGAACGTTGGGGGAAGCGGCGTCTACTAATAGAGCCCCGATGAGCACCATCGAGGCGATGCTAATTAAATGGCTGCACCGATGGACGATGGACCAGTGAGCAAGGCACGGAACATTTGAGAGCACAGACACTGCAATCCCCCCATTTTTCTGGGTTTTCAGAAGCAGATTCTTTGTTTTCTACGTGACAATTTCCCGTCATACAGCTCACCCGACCAAAGGGAGAGAGCTGGCCGTAGGCAGCAAACAATCTCAAAGGCAGTCTCTTTCCTGAGACTACCGGAACTTACCCACGATTTTTGGTTTTGTTAACTCGAATTTCTGATCCGCTCAGAACAGTTCGATTGCCGGCCGGTCATTTTCACCTATCTTATCGCCAGCATCTTCACCGTTCAGCTCAGTGTAATGCGTTTCGCGCTGAATATCCATTGTGTAGCCGCCGCTGAGTGATTCGGTGATATCATCAAGGGGAACAAGTTCGAGGGGCTGTGAATCGATGTGGTCTCCGAGTGTTTCAATTGTGGATGCTATCCGGTCACTGCAGTCGGTAAGTCCTCGCTGCACCTGCTCGATCTGTTGGCGAGTGATATCCTGTGATTGGGCACTTTCAAGCACGTTGAGAACATCGCCCCGAATTGCGTCAATTGTGCCTCTGGTAAATTTCGACAGTTTTTCGAGATCGGTTATGGTTGTCTGGAAATTGTCGGAAAGTGCAACCATCGAATCCGCCATGCGGGTGATCCATTCGGTATTGTTGGCTTGGTTGTTATACAGGAGCATCGCTTCAAGCTGTTCTCGGATGGATTTTAAAACCTGCTCGATTTTATCCTGGATCATATTCGAAATCTCCTCGACCTCGTTTGAGAGACGACGGACTTCGGTTGCGACGACCGCGAAGCCGTTCCCCGCATCTCCTGCACGCGCAGCTTCGAGTGATGCATTGAGTGAGAGAACTTTCGTTTGGAAAGTGACATTTCGCAGAACACCCGCGAGTGGTTTGAGTTCTGCTGCTTTGGTGATTACCTGTTCTATTGAAGTTTTTTGAGCATCCATTTTCTCCGCGCGGGCTTGTTGAAAATTGCCGATCTCGCGTAACTGTTTTCGATTCGCATCAATGAGCGTACGCGCAGTACCCGCAACCGTTTGCGCCCGCTCGGTGACCCCCCCCATTGTCTCGATAAGACGGGTGGACTGCGCCTCAACATGCCCTTTCACCTCGATAAGCTCCTGCATTATGGAAATAGTGGATGCTTCAGCGGTGGCGTTTGTCTGGGCAAGGTGCGCGTTCAGAAGCCCCAGAAGTGACTGTACCGATCCGAGGAACAACTGGATTTGACCGGTATCGTTATCGGTAGCAGTGTTTGCATCGACTTCATTATTATCTTCCGACAAATTATCCGTGTTGATCTGATTCATATTCTATTCCTAAAAGAGCTCGATTGACGGCCGATTATCGGCTTTCTCAACGGGATTCGTAGAGAGCACCGACTCGTGCACGGCTCGCTGTGAGTTCATGGTGTAGTTCGATTTAATAATCCTGAATGTATCGTCGAGGGGAGGCAAGGCTGTATCAATTGTCTCTGCTCCTGTGAGCAGAGTCGAAATGCTGACCATTCGTTCGGCATACATCGTGAGACCTTCCTGTACCTGTTCGATCTGTTGACGAGAAATGTCCTGAAATTGGGCTTGTTCAAGCACGTCGGTAATTGAGTGTGAGATCGACCGGACAGCACTTAGAGAATCGCTTGAAAGTTTATTGAGCTCGGTCAAGGCAATCTCGAATTCCAATGTGATTTTTCCTGTGCCTGCGGAGAGTGTGCTTAGCCAATTCATCTCAGTTGCAATGCGAACGGCATCGGTGAGGCCAGCAAGGTTTGAGGTAACCCTTTCTGCAACCTGCCTGATGCCTTCATCAACGCGTGCAGATGCAGTTTCACATTGACAGGAAAGGCCTTTCATTTCCGCAGCAACGACGGCGAAACTGCGACCTGTCGCGCCAGCCCCTGCCGCTTCGATTAGAGCGTTAAGTGAGAGTATCTTTGTTTTGGAAGCGATTCCCCGAATGAGGTCGGTGAGCGGTTTGAGTTCGCGGATGAGGGTAAGGACTTCATGAATCGCCGCAGTATCGCCCTGCATCTGAACCTCGCGACGTAATTTATAGGAATTCATTTCGGTCGCCATATTTCTACTCGTCGCAATCTGTTGTGTGGCGTTCATGTGGACATTATCCGCGCGTTGTTTGCTTTCGCCAAGAGACGAGTTAAATCCGCTCGATGCTTTCAGGACATCGGTAAGTCGTGCAATAATCGAGAGCGCGGAGTCTTCGGTGAGGCTCGTCACTTCGTTCAAATGAGCTTTGAGGAGCTCTGTAAGCCTGGGTACCGATTGGAGAACGGCTTCAGTGTGCTCGATAACTTTTCTTCCAGTGCAGGTTTCACTTCTAAATCCGGGGCACGCCTTAGAAAGTTTCATTTTCTCGTTTTCGAGGTGTTCCGCAAGTATGACCATTCGTTTCCGCATTGCTAATCGGTAGACTGCACTGATCGATAGTATCCCAACAATTGTGAACAAAGTGGCGATGAGTGTGTGCTCGGTCGTCCCGTGCTGATATAAATACCCCGTTGCTGCATCAGCTCCACGGTGCATAATAACAGCAGCAACGGCAAAGAGAAACGCCGATAACCAAATTCCACCTTTGGATGGAATTTGGTGTTTTCTATATCTCACAAGGGAACCTCGATTCTGCGAGCTTTTTATTTAGTTTCTGTTCAGAGTAACACGATTTTCGACATACCAGAGTTGTTTTATCGGGTATCCATCCTAAGCCATTAAAAAACAAAATGGTTTTTCACTGCCGTTCAGAATGGTAAGGAATTAGTGCTATCGCACACTTAGTTATAGTTTTCTGCCATTTCCTGCTTTCGCAGGAATGACGGATCTTTCTCCAATTTATATTCCGAACAAAAACTAATTTACTTGACCCCAATTTATTGGCCGTTAATTTCAGATCTTAAGCCCCAGGCAAAACCTGCTTGATAACCCTTATCAAATCGGCTCCCGCCACAGGCTTTACCATCCATCCTGTAGCCCCGAGCTTCTTACCCTCATCGCGCTTTTCTGACTGACTTTCAGTGGTGAGCGTGAGAATCGGAGTGAATCTGAATCCGGGTAGACTCCGTACATTTTTTATCAGGTCGAGCCCACCCATATTCGGCATGTTTACATCTGTAATTATGAGGTCGGGTTTGAGCCCCGCCTTAAGTTTAGTAAGCGCTACGATGCCATCCTCGGCTGCAATCACCGCAAAGCCGTTCATTTCAAGCGTAGTGGAGATACTCATCCGCATAGTGGCAGAGTCGTCGACGATCATGATGGTTTTAGCCATTCAGTTTTCCTTTTACGGATGTTAATGCGGTTTCGAGCAAGGCTCGAAGCAATGTGTCTACGGGCCATTCGGCGACCGGCGTTTTTGCAGCCATGAGCACCTGTACATTTGCCGCATGCAGGTGCGTGCAGGCAGACAGATTTACCTTCACTGACGATTTTGTCTGGAGCCATTCAAGCAGAGCTTCTGCGTCATCGACGGTCACCATGCCAGAAAAAACTGCCTGGTTTTTTTTGTATTCAATCGGCATTATACGATTTCCTTCATGTTGAGTACCATAAGCACCGTGCCGTCGCCCATGAGTGCAGAACCCGAATAAACATTGAGTTTGGCGAGTACGCTGCCAAACGGTTTCTGAATAATGTCAAGTGACTCACGAAAACTGTCAACGATAAGGCCGACCGATTCGCTACCAATGCGAACGACAAGGACCGCAAACTCGTCGGCGGCGTTAGGTTTCGGCTCTGCCGGAAGTTTGAGAAGCGCATTCAGTGGCTTAAGCGGTAACATCCGCCCACGCAGAACAGTTGTGAGGCTATGCTTAATGGCTGTGATCTTCACGCGCGGAATGCGCATTGTTTCGACCACGGTCTCCATCGGTACTCCAAAAATCTGCCCATCAGATTCGATAATCATCATCTTCGTGACCGCCATCGAAAGCGGCAGCGAAATTCGGATCGTGGTACCCTTCCCCTCGGTGCTTTGAAGATCAAGTGTCCCATTGACCTTTCCTACAGCGGTTCGCACGACATCCATACCGACTCCTCGTCCCGAAAGATCGGAAACCGTTTCCACAGTCGAAAAGCCAGCAGCGAAGACCAGGGTTATAGCTTCCCTGTCGCTGATTTTTTCGAGTGTCGCCTTATCGATAAGCCCCTTTTCGAAGGCCTTCATTTTTACGATTGAAGGGCTGATCCCCTTTCCATCGTCAATAATCTCAATGAGCACGCGATCACCCTCCTGCGATGCGCGGATCGTAAGCGTTCCGTTGGTTGGTTTTCCTGCTGCGGTTCGAACGGCGGGAAGTTCAATCCCGTGATCAAGGCTGTTTCGCACAATATGTATGAGAGGATCGGCAAGTGACTCGATGATGTTTTTGTCAGCCTCAGTCTCCTCGCCTTCAAGTACCAGTTCGATCTCTTTGCCAAGTTTACGCGAGGTATCGCGCACCAGGCGCGGGAAGCGTTGGAAAACAGTTGAGACCGGCATCATTCGCACCTGCATGATAGCATCCTGCATCTCCTGAACAATGCGGTTGATAACCGCATACTGTGTCTTGATCTCCCGCGAAAGCTCGCGGCAGCCAAACTGATTTTCGGCTCGCTGCGCAAGGTATGGCAGCGAGTTCTTTGATACCACCATTTCACCGATGAGATTCATGAGTGTGTCAATCTTTGCCTGATCGACCTTGAGTACATGAGATGAAAGGCGGTCCTCAGCACGGCGACCGAACTTTGGACCATCCTCGGCGAGCGATGCAGTGGAAGTATTGGGTGTATCCATGATTACCGAAGCCGGGATTTTTCCAAATTCAACACCAAACTCTGCATCTATCCATGTGATAAGCGGCTTCCCGGATTTATGTGCAAGTGCCTCGGTGAGAGCCACGCCGATCTCCTGTTGTGGAGGTGGCATTCCACTTGAATGGTGGCAATTGACAATTGTTGCCGCTCCAGCTCGTAAACGGCCAGCGAGCCATGATGGTGTATCAGTAAGGGCAAATATCTGCCGCTGTGTTGCGATGATGGAAGCAAGTAATTTTGTGTTTTCAAGCCCCAGCATCCCTTTTAACGACTCATCACTTATCGTTTGAGATGCCGGTTTTTTCGGTCCATCTTCGGAAGTATCAAGCTCAGATGGATCGACAAGTGTCACAGCAATCTGATCTGCAACGTACCTGAAGTGTTCGGCAATCTCCGCTTCTGTTGCGGCAACAAGCATCGTGAATACAAGATTACAACGGTACGCATCAAGAGTAGTTAACGAAGCCCATGGCTCTTTTGGTGAGATACTCCCATGGAGCAATTCCGGGGTTTGACGCACACTGAAAAGCGGATCATCGCCCTGAAAGAAGCACTCAGCCGAAGGCGCGTAGACCACCAAAAAAAGTGAGTCACCTTCTCCAATACGCAGCAGAGCTTCGATTTTCACCTCGTCTGGCAACGTTTTGAACCAGGCTCTGGTCGCTGATTTCGGCGTCGAATTCGATGAACCATTTTTATCTATTGACGTCTGCGCATTATTCATTACTGCATCAGGTTTATTGTTTATGTCAATGAGTGCACGAAGTCGTTCCGCGATTTTCACAGAATCGCCTGCATGACGAGTATCGATCGCCTCGGTGGTCTCGATTTCGTCGCAGAGAACAGCAATGAAATCCATCGTATCCAGCAGTTCATCAGCCATTTTTTGTGTATACGAAATTTTGCCTTGTCGCATCACATCCATGAGGTCTTCACCGGCATGAAGCACACGGGTCATTTCGGGAAACGAGAAAAGTCCGCTGCTCCCTTTGAGTGTGTGGACAAGTCGGAAGAGTTCATTGATGCACTCAGAGTCAGTGGGCGACTTCTCGAGCTGCATCAGTTTCCCTGCAATGCTCTCAAGCGCTTCCCGGGATTCAGCAACAAATTGAGTAAGAAGTGCGTTCACGTTGCAACCCCCCCGATAAGCAGCATAACATGTGCAAGTAATTCCTCGGGTCGGGCTGGTTTGATCAGGTAATCGTTGGCACCAGCCACTAACGCCTTTGACTGGTCGGTGGCCTCCGTTTCGGTGGAGATCATAATTGCTGGCGGCTGCGCAATATCTTCGGTACGCAACTGACGCAAAAATCCATAACCGTCGAGTTTCGGCATATTAATGTCGACAATGAAAAGGTCATAAGCATTAACCAATGCTTTCTCCATAGCTTCAACACCGTTTGCCGCTTCGTCAATAACAAAGCCTGCCGCTTCAAGAATTGAGCGATGATACATGCGGACGGTAGCCGCATCGTCAATTAATAGAATTTTTATCATTGTGTCTCCAGAGCTCTTTGATATACTATTGCTTCGGGGAATCGCCGTGCGGTGTAGAGTGACGAAACACGGCTCATTGACTCCGAATGGCCAAGGCAGATAAACCCGCCAGGTACGAGAGCATCGTAAAAGGTCTCTCCTGCTCTTTTGCGCGACATATCATCGAAATAAATGAGCAGATTGCGGCAGAAAATGACATCGAAATTGCGGTAGCTTCGCGTATCCGCTGGTTCTGCCAGGTTGACCCGTGTGTATTCAACAGCGCTGCGCAAGTCGTCAGAAATCTGGAAATCTTCACCGACCTTACAGAAATATTTTTTGAGCCAGGCAGCAGGAACATACTGTAATGTCCTGGCACCATACAGTCCGGCCCGGGCTTTTCTGAGCACCGATGTGTCGATGTCTGATGCAATAATTTCAACGTCCCACTTGCTAATGCCAGTCCATTTTTCGATCAGGTACATGGCGATAGAATAAGGTTCTTCGCCCGACGAGGAGGGCATCACCCAGATGCGAACCGGCTTGTGATCTTTCTTTTTTTCAGTGATCTCTGGAAGAATGGAACTTACGAGACATTCGAACTGGTACTCTTCCCGAATGAAATAGGTTTCATTGACTGTCATTATGTTTGTGAGGTGTTGAAGTTCCTCGCCCGACACTTCAAACCGCATCATGGTGAAATAGCTGCGGAATGTTTTATGCTCTGTAGCATTCATTCGCTCGAGTAGTCTTTTGTCAACGAAATAACGTTTAGTAGTCTCGAAGCTGATGCCGGTTTTGCGATAGAAAAATTCGCTGAAAATCGCGTAGTCTTCAGATGAAATTGTTTGTTCATTCATTACTTTTTTGTTCGCAGATCCGCTTGAGCGCAAGCTCTACCGCAAAGGTAAGAAACGGCTCATTTGCAAATCGACGTGAAACAGCCATTAGCGGCTCACATGAAGCCGCTGTTCCAATTTCTGTAAGGACACCAACCGCAGTTGCACACACGTTCAGATTCTGGTCAGTGGAAATGACCCCGATAAGCCACGATTCAACCTCCCCGTGGCAAAGTGATTCGAGGATGTTGACAGCAAAGATCCGCACATCGGGATCAGCATCGGTAAAAAGCAACTGAATGAACTGCCCGACTTCTTCGGGGCACTGCTGCATTGCTTCGATTGTTTCGTTGCGCAAGGCGGCATCTTCGCTGCGAAGGCAGTCGATCAGTCCCTCGATCGCCTCCCTGTTTTTCAATGTGGTCAGAGTCGAAAATATCACTTCCCTCACCGAAAGATCAGTCTCGTTTTTAAGTCGGGCAACAAGTTCAAGCGCTCCTTCGGGACACTGTGCCAGATCGCGGGCAGCCCAGCGACGGGATGTTGGGTTGGGGTCGGACAATTGATCGACCAGACTCGCATAATCGCGCGTTCGTTTTCGTTCTTCACCACTCGCAGCGGCACTATCACTATGATTAACAAAAGGCATACATTTTTAGTCCTATCCCACCCATTGGGTAATTTGAGCGGCAACTTTATCGGCTGGAAGAATTAGAGAGGCGCCGCCCAGATTGATAAGCTCGGCGGGCATGCCAAACACCACTGATGACTCTTGCGATTCGGCAATTGTTCGACCTCCCTGTTTTTTAATCTCAGCGAAAGCTTCTGAACCATCAAACCCCATACCGGTGAGCATAACAGCGATGATCCGTTTGGGGTCGTAATGCTCAAGAACCGACCGCCCCAGAAGTTCCACCGAGGGGTGCCATAATAATTTGTTGTCTTCAGGCTTGGGGAGTACTGTAAGTGTTCCGCTGCGTGAAGTAACCAAAACATCGGCACCACCTTTGGCGATATAAATCGTCCCAGCCTCAATAGCCATGGGATTGCTGTTTTCCACCACCTTGAGCGGGCACTGCAAGTCGAGGCGTTGCGCGAATGAGAGAGTAAACGCAGAGGGCATGTGCTGTGCCACTATTACCGGCCATGGAAGATTCTCCGGTAGATGCGGTAGAATATCTTCGAGTGTTCGCGGCCCACCGGTTGACACGCCAATTATGATAATACCATCGCGGACAACGCCGCGCCGTATGGGAGCCGGGGCTGATACCCGCGGTTTCTCAATTGTCACACTCGGACCAGGAGCTGGACGACGCACTTTAAGTCGCGCCTTAACCGCAGCACGAACCTTTGCGACCAGCTCTACGCTGATATCATCAATTCGCAGTGAAATGGTTCCCCCCGGTTTGGCGATGTAATCCACCGCACCGAGGTTGAGCGCTTCAAAGGTGGCTAATGCCCCTTTTTCGGTGAGTGATGAAACCATTACGACTGGAACCGGGCGCTCTGCCATTATAAGCGAGAGCGCCGTTATTCCATCCATCTCGGGCATATTGATGTCAAGTGTTATAACATCTGGTTTGAACGTGTTGTTCATTTCAATGGCATCAGACCCATTGCGTGCGAGGGCGATCTCAAAGTTGCCCGCATCGGTAAAGATCTGAGAGAGTTGCCGTCGCATGAGCGCTGAGTCATCAACCACTAAAATACGAATCATTTTTTTACGCCGCCTTTGCTGCAGAGTGAAGCTCTGCTGCGGTGTCGCTGTCGAGCAGGTGTTCCGGATCAATAAGCTGAATCATCCGCTTGAGTTTTTCAAGGTTGGCCATGCGTGACAAGAGAGTGCCCTGTTCACCAGAAAGTTTTGGTGCCGCCTCAATTACATTTTTGGGAATCCGCAAAACCTCCGAAACCTGATCGACAATAAAACCGGTACGCATTCCAGCAAACAAGAACACCATTATGCGCTGACGGTCCGACCTGGGAGCGCGCTCCAAGCCAAGTCGTGTGCGAAGGTCAACCACAGGAAGCACCATGCCACGCAAATTTATTACTCCCTCGACGTACAACTGGGCATGCGGTACACGCGTGAGTTCCTCGGGAATACGCACAATCTCCTGCACAGCTTCAATCGGCACACCGAACTCCTCTTTGTCGAGCCGGAATACCACCACCTGCTCAACATCGTCAAGACCAGATTCCTCTTGAACATCATCCAGGTTATTTTCACTGTTCATGCTGTTCACGGTCGTGAGCGCCTCCTTTACCGAAGAATGATCGAAAAGTTTTTCCACCGCGATAATCGAAACAAGCCGCTTGCCTCCATCGAGGCGACAAATTCCGCAGATATCATCAAGTTCACCTGTGCGAGCTAAAAGAGCGGGTAGCGCTCCGATGTCGGCTTCAGCGACACGAAGTACTTCTCGCACTCCGTCAACAACTACGCCTACCGATGCCGCACCTAGGGACAGCACCACTATCCGGCTCTTCTCGTCTGCAGCCTGTTCTGGCAGAGCGAACATCCTGCGCAGGTTCACAAGTGGAAGCAAGCGGTTGCGCAGAGTCATAATTCCCAGTACATGCTCCTGAGCGTGAGGCACATGTACAATAGCTTCTGGAATATGAACGATTTCCTGCACATCGCTTATCGCAATAGCGTACTCCTGTTCGCTGACCACGAAACTCACAAGTTGACGTTCATCGTTCATTGCTTCATCGAGACTCACACCACCATTATTATCACCAACAGCCGAGGTTTTTACCGATTGGGCGATATGCGAAAACTCGCGTTCAATGAGCTTTGCAAAATCCAGAATCATCACCATTGGGTGGTCACCCATGTTTTTAACCAGACCCGACAGGAGTTCAGTGTCAACCGTACTGCTGATCGAGTCGACCCCTTCGATGCTGCTGTTTTCAACACTCATCACGCTCGCTACCCGGTCGACGACAAAGCCAAGCGGCTGTCCGACGTCAATAACAACCGCACGCGTTGCCTCGTTATGCTCAATCTCTTCGAAGCCGAACATGCGACGCAACGAAATGATGGGGAGCACTTTGCCGCGCAAATTTGCAAGCCCGTTGAGCGCTGGCGGTGCAAGCGGAACTCGCACTACTTCGGGAAGCCGAATGATCTCCTGCACCGGCGCAAGGTCAACCGCAAACACCTCCTCGGCAACGAGAAAAATTACAAACTGCCGAGTATCAGAGACTTTTTCAGAGCCTTCCGAATCCTGCATCCCGGATTTATCGATCTTCTCTTCAAGAATTTTTTCTTCACAATTTTTTTTCATACAGTCTCCTTATACCGCACTCTGGAGTTCGTCTGCAAGCGAAGCAATTTCCTCAATTGCTTTGGCGAGTTCTTCGACACCCTTAGTCTGCTGTTTTGCAGCAGTTGCAGATTCGGTCGCGGCTTTGTCGGCTTCCTGTGCTGCTGCCGAAATTTGTTCGACTCCTTTTTTAACCTGACCTATTGCAGTCACGATTTCCATTGAGGCTGCAAGTATCTCCTGAGACCCCATTTCGATAATATTGATGTCTTCCTCGATAGCTATGAGATTGGTAGTTGATGCTTTTGCCTTCTCAATTTCTGCAGCACTAACTGCTGCGATTTCGATAAGATCACGCCCAACAATTTCAATTTGATCCTGCACTGCTTTTACCAGGTCTTTTATCTGCTCGGCATTCTCCGAGGAATCATGGGCGAGGTTGCGAATGTCGGTCGACACCACCACAAATCCTTTGCCGAACTCGCCGGCGCGTGCAGCTTCAACGGCCCCGTTCACCGCAAGCATGTTAGTCTGAATCGAAACAGTCGTAATAGCATCGACAATTTTGTCAATGCGGCGCGAGACAAGCTCAAGGTCCTTTACCTGTCTGGTGCTGACGCGGGTAGCCTCTGTTGCTGAGGTGATTCCGGTGATAAGGGAATCGACACCTGTTTTATTTTTTGCCAGAATTGTTCGTATGGCAGCCAATTTTTCTCCACTGCCGGTGGCCAGCTTCTGCGCAAGTTCAACGCCCTTTTCAATCTGGGTGATTGCAGCCGATGACTCTTCGCAACCTGCGGACTGTACTTCTGCACCTTTACGAATCTGATCAATTGCGGTCATGATCTGCGCCGCAGAGCGGCTAATCTCCTGCACTGCAGACGAGAGCTCTTCGGCAGTTGAAGCAACTTCTTCGGAGCTTTTAGCCACATCGGTAGAGTTCTTCAGGTCTTCGGAAAGTTCCGAAAGAGCCTGTGCTGCCTGCTCGCTCTGAGTGAGCGCGACATTCTGCTCGGTAACTGTTTTTGCAGATTCCTCCGCTGCGGCAGACTGTTCTGCTGCGGCAGCAGCAATGTCCTGTGCACCTTTAAGTGCTTGGGCTGCAGCAGTGTTCGATTGCACCGCGCCAGTGGCAATCTCCTGAATTCCTTTGACAATTTCGATCATATCAGTGCGAATCTGTGCGAGCTGTA